>DCKD01000083.1 GCA_002320245.1 Lachnospiraceae bacterium UBA1683 | reverse complement strand
AAGCAGGGATTTTTGTATGGCATAAGTATGCCCTTTGGGGAGGGCATACACGGAATCAAGCATGCAAGGAGGGTATCGAAGGGCCATTGATACCATTAAACCGAAAAAAATGCAGATAATAGCAATTAAGCGTGCTACGCTGATTTTTAATCAGTGTTTCCTTAGTGTTCTGGGTATGATATTTAAAACTTTTTTACTGCTCATTGTAACCGTTATAATGAGAGAGATTATTCGGAGAAGATTTAAGGATAGTCCCTATGTGAGAGTGAGGGGAATGGTCATTGTTCCGATATTTAGTATAGGAATGTTATTTATTTATACGGTATCAAGCGAGATATTTCTGATTCGTTATGGTGATTACTGGATTTTGATTTTTTGTATGTTACTGATTGTGGTGAATCTGTATTGCCTGTATTTTTGGTATGATGTGGAAAAAAACGGTGAGCTGAAACATCGCCTGGAACTGATGCAGCAGCAAAAGGAACTGACGGCGCAGTATTATGAGGAGATGGAAAGTAATTATAATAAATCTAGGAAGCTTATCCATGATATACGGAATCATTTGCATGCGATGGAACAGAAATATCAGATAGAGCGAAGTGGATATATGGAAGATGTCCATGTTATGCTGAATTCTCTTGGAATGAAATTTTACACAGAAAACAGAATCCTGAACATTGTAATGAATGATAAGCTGAGAGGAATTCCGGAAAAGCAGGTGGACTGTAATCTGAATGGAGTCAGTCTGGAATTTATCAGTGATATGGATATTACTACAATTTTTGCGAATCTTCTTGAGAATGCAGTGGATGCGGGGCGTATTTCCGATGAATCCCAGAAGGTCAGGGAAGACTTTTGGCTGAAAATCCGTGCGGATGAGATTCAGGATTTTACAGTGGTAAAAATTAGTAACCCACTGTATCTTCCATATCAGAATGGGAAGTCGTCCAAACCGGGACATGAGGGAATCGGTCTGCAAAATGTAAAAGCTACGGTGAAAAAATACCACGGAGAGATGGAGATTAGAACAGAGCAGAATATATTTTCCGTGACAATTGTGTTTGGAGAGAACGAATCTTTTCAATAAGAGGAAGGAAGTGGAAGTATGAAAAAGGTGGGAAGAAAGCGGGGATTCATTAGTGTTGTTTGTGCGCTTATGCTGGTGTTGTCCGGCTGTGCAGCTACAACAACTGAATTATCGGATAAATTTGATGAAGAGACAGTAAAAAGTGAGTCGGCAAAGGCTGTCGAATATTTCAATGAGCGGGATTATCAAACTATCATTGATATGGGCGTTCAGGAGATGAAGGATTCCATTACAGCGGAAGAGTTTGCAAAACAAAGCGACCCATATCTGGACAAATGCGGTTCATTTCAGGAAATTGAGAAGACCGTGACACTTGGGAGTGAAGACAAAAAGACGGGAGCGCAGTACGGTGGAGTGGTGATGGTTGGAAAATATGAGGATGGAAAAATCCAGTTTACCATTATGTTTGATGAAGATATGAAACTGGTGCAGTTTACTATAAAATGAGGGCAGAAGGGAATGAGAGAATTATGAAATTATCAGTTATTGAGAAAAAACGATTACGAATATATTTGCTGATTGCATATGGAGTCACCTTTTTGATGGGGGCGCTTATGTGGTATGGATACACCGCGGAGAAAGAACTGAGTGTATTCCCAAATGCGCAGATGTTCTATCCGGCGGCAGGTGTGATAGTGGCACTGTTGCTTACAAAGAAAAGGGAGGAGCAGATACCAAAACGTTTCTTTATTTCATATTTGATTGTAACCGGTCTTATGGTTGCATGCGCGATTGGAAATTTGCTTGCTAATCAGAGGTTGGCAGTAGGAATCATGCAGGCTGTTATGATGGGCGGCGGCATCGTGTGTGGTATTTTCTTGCTGACGGAGAAAAAAGAGGTGCGGGATGCATATGGACTGAAAGGCAAGAACTGGAAAGTTTCTGTATTCTGTATTTTGCTGTTTGTTGGATTGTACGTCCTTCGTGTAGCAATTGCATGTGGAGTCTCCGGTCAGCTTGGAACGCTGAAGGATGTTGCGGTAAACCCGATGACGTGGATTATGCTTGTCAATATCGCTATTAACTTTTTCTTTATCTTTCCGGCATTTTTCGGAGAAGAGTATGGCTGGAGATATTATTTACAGCCGCTTTTGCAGAAACGATATGGAAAGCGCCTCGGGGTGTTGATTCTTGGCGTAGTTTGGGGATTGTGGCATCTGCCGGTAGATTTCTTTTACTATACAACACCAGATTCCGGGTTGATTGCAGTTGCAGCCCAGCAGATTACCTGCATTACCATTAGTATTTTCTTTGCGTATGCATATATGAAGACAGAAAATATCTGGGTTCCGGTGATTATGCACATGCTGAACAATAACCTTGTTCCGGTTCTGTCGGGAAATTACAGTGCGGATGTGCTGCAGAATCAGGTTATGACGTGGGGGAGTCTGATTCCGGCATTGGTTCTAAATGGATTGATATTCGGTGGATTCCTGTTCGCGAAAGAGTTCCGGGGGAAAAGTCATTAAGACTTTCCCCCTATTTTTGCGTGCTCCTGAGTAAATATGTTGTTTTGCACAAAAATATGGTCGTTTTGTTCCTGAAAATAAGGCTTGTTGAAAGATGAGAAGATAGTTATAATAAAAGTTATGACTAATGGGATGAGTAAATTTATCACAGGAGGGAATAAACAATGTTACAGTTATCCGGCAGTCAGACGAAAGAAAAGAAACAAGCTTTCCTTCCGCCGGGATATTTATTTACAAATCAGGATTTAAAACGGCTGATTGGACCGCTTATTGTGGAACAGATTCTGGCGGTCACGGTCGGTATGGTGGATACGGTGATGGTATCCAGTGTCGGGGAGGCGGCTACATCCGGTGTCTCGCTTGTTGATATGATTAATGTGCTGCTTATCAATATATTTGCAGCAGTTGCAACCGGGGGTGCGGTAGTTGCGTCCCAGTTTCTCGGACAAAAGAACAAAAGGAAGGCGTGTGATACAGCAGGACAGTTACTGGTTGTAACGGGATTGATTTCAGTTGCGGTCATGGTATTGGCTATTCTGTTCCGACATGGAATGCTGCGGTTGCTCTACGGGGATATTGAGGCAGATGTTATGAAAAATGCGCTGGTATATCTTGTGATTTCGGCGGTATCATACCCGTTTCTTGCAATCTATAATTCCTGCGCCGCATTATTCCGCTCGATGGGAAATTCAAAGATTTCCATGCAGGTATCTATTGTAATGAATGTAATGAACATTGTCGGCGATGCGGTTTTGATATTCTATTTCCATATGGGGGTGGCAGGTGCAGCCTATGCGTCCCTGATTTCCAGAGTGACAGCCTGTGTCATTCTTGTATGTAGATTGACAAATAAAAAACTTGCGATACATATTGAAAGACATTCATTTCACTGGAACGGAAGACTGATTCAGAATATCCTAAATATCGGAATTCCGAGCGGAGTTGAAAACAGTGTGTTCCAGCTTGGCCGTGTGCTTGTCGTGAGCATGATTGCATTATTCGGTACGACGCAGATTGCAGCGAATGCAGTCGCGAATAATCTGGACGGTCTGGGTGTCCTGCCGGGACAGGCAATGAGTCTGGCAATGATTACGGTCATCGGTCAATGCGTAGGTGCATCAGACTATGAGCAGGCAGAATATTATACCAAAAAGATGATGAAACTGACATATTTAATTAACAGTCTCACATGCTTTGCCGTGATAGTGACGATGCCGCTTACGTTAAAGCTATATGGACTTTCTACAGAGACACTGACGCTGGCGGCAATTTTGGTCCTAATTCATAATGGATGTGCAATTCTGCTATGGCCGGCGGCGTTTACATTGACCGGTGTGCTGCGTGCGGCAAATGACGTGTGTTTCCCGATGTGTGTTTCCATTGGTTCTATGGTGATTGCCCGGCTTGGTGCAGGCTATATTATGGCAGTAATATTCGGATGGGGAGCAATCGGAATCTGGATTGCTATGGTATTGGACTGGGTTGTGAGAATCTCATTCTTCGTCAGAAGGTACTTCAGCGGAAAATGGAAGACATTTTATCACGAAACATGAAGAATCATACAAATTACTGCCATCAGAGAAGTTTTGAAAAAGTTCTTGAAAAAGGAAGCATACAGGTATATACTGGTTTTTGTAAAAAGAATGAATTCTTCGGGGTAGGGTGTAATTCCCAACCGGCGGTATAGTCCGCGACCTGCGTTAAGCAGTTGAATTGGTGACTCTTATATAAGGGGATTCCAGTACCGACAGTAAAGTCTGGATGAGAGAAGAAATTGATGCCATAAAGAGTGAGTGGATTTGGCCCCGGATAGTTATATCCGGGGTTTTTTTCTTTCCATTCAAGTGTGAAACAATCGGGGAGATTGTTTCAAAGTGACAGCAGTTCCGGGAAGAGTTTCTTTCTTTTCAAAATTATCATTTATATTAAAGGAGAGAATGAACATGAACACAGGAAGTAATGTAGCCACAGCAGGAGGAAATTCAAAAGTAGGGGTGCGGATCATTGTGCAGATTGGTATGCTTTCTGCAATCGCAGTTGTGTTGATGCTGTTTGAAGTGCCACTCCCATTTGCACCGTCGTTTTATGAGATTGACTTTAGTGAAGTGCCGGTACTGGTCGGGTGTTTTGTGATGGGACCGCTTGCGGGGGCAGCTATCGAGTTGATTAAAATACTTCTGAATTTTGTAATCAACGGGACAATGACGGCAGGAGTGGGAGAAATTGCAAACTTTATTATTGGATGCGCACTTTGCGTTCCGGCAGGAATTATTTATAAGAAGAACCGTACAAGAAAAGGTGCGTTGATTGGAATGGCATCAGGGACAGTTTTGATGGTTGCAGCGGGGTGTGTGATGAATGCATTTGTACTGTTGCCGGTTTATGCGAAAGCATTCGGAATGCCGATGGAGGCGCTTGTTGGAATGGGAAGTGCGGTAAATTCTCATATTACAAGCCTGAGTACATTCGTAATCTTTGCCGTAGCGCCGTTTAACCTGCTCAAGGGCGTGTTGGTTTCATTGATTGTACTGCTGATTTATAAAAAAATCAGCCCGGTTTTCAAAATGAGATAACAGATACGGACATCGTTTCTGAAACTGTTTTTTCCTATTAAAAAAGTAATACAGTTAGAAAAAGCAGCACAGTGGCATTAGATGCGGACAGGGAATAATTGGCTTAGTTGTTTACCAATGGAAAGTCAATAGAGGAAACACAGTTGCTAAAGTAATTTTTAAGTTTCTTACAAGTGAAAAATATAATAACATAACAAAATAAACGAGTTGAACCAAGCGTTATATAACGAAGCAGCGGTTGACAAAACGTTTTTTTTATATTAGAATGTCGATTCGTAACAAAATTGTAACAAATGTAATAAAATCGAAAAACGGTGAATATAATTTAATATGTCCGATAGAGAAAAGGTTTGAAAAACTTGATAAAACCAATAATCTGATGGATTCACAAATGTGAAAAATTATTGCAAAATGTTACAAAATTGTAGGAGGATGGAGTATATGATTCAATATAAAAAATTTGTGTCTATGGTGACTGCGGCGACCACTGCGATGGTTATGACCGTTGGATTCAATAGTTATGCGGCGGACAATACATCGGATGTGATGTATGCGGCACACCAGATGCCGGTATCGTCTTTGGCGGAATGGTTTGAAAGTGCACCGGAGGCAGCGGTGGACGAAACAGCAAAATCTGCCGAGATGGCACAGGAAAAGTACAAAAGACAACAGGAAGAGATACAAGCTGCCGAAGAGGCAAGAAAGGCCGAAGAAGCGGCTGAGAAAGCAGCGGCGGAACGAGCCGCTGCGGAACAGGCAGCAGCAGAACAGGCGGCGGCAGAACAAGCGGCAGCACAGAATGCGATGCAGGTGAATGTGGAGGAACAGGCACTTTTGGCGGCGTTGATTTTCTGCGAAGCCGGAAACCAGCCATATGAAGGACAGGTTGCGGTCGGGGCAGTTGTCATGAACCGCGTGAGAAGCAGCACATACCCGAACAGCATCTCAGAAGTCATTTATCAGTCCGGGCAGTTCAGCCCGGCAATGAGCGGATGGCTGGACAGCGTACTTGCCAGCGGTGGATATACAGATTCCGCAAGGCAGGCGGCGGCAGATGCAATAGCAGGAAGTAATCCAATAGGGGATTTCCTGTATTTCGACTGCGGTGGAGTTGGATATCAACTTGGAGATCATTTCTTCCATTAACAGAATATTCTGAAAACGGAGAGCACAGGGGACAGTCCCTTCTCATTGGGGACAGTCCCCTGTGAGAAGGGACTGTCCCCTTATAGATTTTATCATCGTCCCCGTTTATCCAGCTCTTTATTCTTGACCGCTGTTTTTACGCATGGTAAAGTGGAGGAAAACGGAATTAGGAGGAAGGGAATATGAAGAAAGGGAATCCGATTGCTTTATTACCGATAGGTGTATTTTTGGTTCTGTATCTAGGTCTTGGAGTTTTATTTGAATACGTGTTGAAAATTCCGATGGGATTTTATAATGTTCCGATTGTTATTGCGTTTCTGGCGGCGATTCTTGTGGCGTGTTTACAAAACCGAAGTGTGAGCTTTGAACAAAAATTAGGATATATGGCACAGGGGCTGGCGGATAAAAATATCATCACAATGCTGTTGATTTTCCTGACTGCGGGAGCGTTCGTCGGAGTAGTTGGCCGCAGCAGTGCGGAAAGTGTCGCTTATTTTATGTTGTCATTAATACCGGCAAGGTTTTCGGTGGCAGTACTGTTTGTGGTGGCATGTTTTGTATCTACGGCAATGGGAACGTCTGTGGGTACGATTACGCTGCTTACCCCGATAGCCGTAGCAGTTGCCGATGCGTCCGGATTCAGACTGCCGCTGTGTATCGGGGCAGTGATGGGTGGCGCGATGTTTGGGGATAATCTTTCCTTTATTTCGGACACAACGATTGCGGCATGTAACGGTCAGGGCTGTGCGATGAAGGACAAGTTCAGGGAAAACTTTGGCATCGCATTTCCTGCGGCAGTGGCAACGGTAGTTCTGATTTTGATTCTTTCTTTCCGCACGGCGGTTCATGGTGAGGTGACACAGTCTTATCATCTGCTGCAGATTGTGCCGTACATTCTCGTGCTTGCTGGCGGCATCATAGGCGTAAATGTATTCATAGTCCTGCTGATTGGTATTGTATCCGGTGCGGTAATTATGCTGCTCGGCGGTCATATTGCGCCAACAGAATTGCTTGCAAACATGGGTTCGGGCGCTTCTAATATGTTTGAAACCTGTATGGTGGCAATTCTCGTTGCGGCGATGTGCGCTTTGATTCGGGAGTACGGCGGCCTTGATACATTGTTGTCCGCAATCCGGCGTGTATTTAAAGGGAAAAAAGGCGGTCAGCTTGGTGTGGGGTTGCTTGTCGGAGCGATGGATATTGCGACGGCAAATAACACGGTTGCGATTGTTATGGCAAATCCAATTGCAAAGGAAATGGCAGAAGAGTATGGAATTACACCGCGTAAAACAGCTTCTCTTCTGGACACGTTTTCTTGTATCGCTCAGGGGGTGATTCCATATGGTGCACAGATGTTAGTAGCAATTTCTGCGGCAAATGAACTGGGATATCAGGTGTCGGCGTTTCAGATAATACCAAACCTGTTTTACCCGATGCTGCTGTTGGTGAGTTCCCTCATTTTTATGTGCGACTGAATTCGAAAAACAAAATGGATTATCCACAGAAGTTTTCTTTGAAGAAAAGAGTTAAGAAAATGAAAAGAGTTGAGATAAGGTCTTGATTTTGGCATAGAAAGATGTTACCATAATTTCAATTTTCAAGAGGGAGCGTGAGAATACATGGACGACAGTTCCGAGGGGGATTGTGATAATCATACGGAAAACAGAATAGTTTCATGTAGCATTATGAATAGATAGGGGTATATTCTGCGGTTTTGCAGGCTATACCCTTTTTGAAGTTATTTTTAATGTGTAAAAAATGAAAGGATACAAAATATGGTTGGAGCAATTATATTACAGGTTATTTTGATTTTTATGAATGCGGTTTTTGCAAGTGCAGAGATCGCAGTTATTTCTATGAGTGATGCGAAATTAAGACATATGGCGCAGGAGGGAGATAAGAGGGCGAGAAGACTTGCGTTTCTGACAGAACAGCCGGCGAAGTTCCTGGCAACGATACAGGTTGCAATCACTTTGGCGGGATTGTTGGGCGGTGCGTTTGCGGCAGACAATTTTGCCGGACCACTGGTGTCGCTGCTGGTCCGGGCAGGTGTTCCTGTTCCGGAGAGTGTCCTGCATTCCGCGGTACTGGTTGTGATTACACTCGTCCTGACATCTTTCAGTCTTGTATTTGGCGAGCTGGTGCCGAAAAGAATTGCCATGAAAAAGGCAGAATTCATGGCTCTTGGGATGTCAAATATGCTCTATTTCGTATCAAAACTGTTTGCGCCGCTTGTGTGGCTTTTAACTGCCTCCACTAACGGGGTGCTAAGGGTATTGGGAATCAATCCTGACGAAGAAGACGAAGTTGTGACGGAAGAGGAGATTCGCATGATGCTTGCGGAAGGAAAGGAGCAGGGAACCATTCAGGAAGAAGAACGCAGGCTCATCCAGAATGTCTTTGAATTTGATGATACTTCGGCGGAACAGGTCAGCACTCACAGGAGGGATGTCGTTTTCCTTGATGTGGAAGACGGCGAGGAAGTATGGGCGAAAACGATTCAGGAAAGCCGCCATACATACTATCCTGTCTGTGAGGAATCTGCCGACAATATAATTGGCATTTTGGATACCAAAGACTATTTCCGCTCTGAGAACCGTACAATTGACTATTTGATGGAGCACGCGGTGGATAAACCAGTGTTTGTACCGGAGGGAATGCGCGCCAACGCTTTATTTAATAAAATGAAGCAGGCGAAGAACTATTTTGCCGTGGTTTTGGCCGAGTATGGAGGAATAACGGGAATTGTTACCATGCATGACCTGTTGGAGCTGCTGGTAGGTGAGATAGAAGAAGAGGAAGCGCCGCCGAAACCAGACGATATTGAAAAATTGGATGAAGAGACGTGGCGGGTACAGGGCGATGCCGATCTGCAGGAAGTGGCAGAGACTTTCCATGTAGATTTTCCGGTTGATGTTTATGATACGTTCAACGGGCTAATCTGTGGAACGATTGGCAGGATACCGGCTGAAGGAGAGCATTTTACCTGTGAAACCTGCGGTCTGGTGATAGAAGTTATGAATGTAAAAAAACATACGGTGGAATATGCGCTGGTCCGCAGGGCAGTTTCGGAATAATTCTGATTCATTTATTCCCGCGGGCAACGGGCCAGATGCAAGCTTGCTTGCATTTGGCGGCTGCCGTGAGGGTCAGATGCCCCGTAGCTTGCTGCGCTGCAAGGTTGCTGCCACGTCAGCTTGCCACGGGGGCTTTGACTCCCGTGGGGTGTTTGGCGGAAACAATCCCGGCCGCGTTTATCTGCAACGTTCCCCTCCGTGGACAAGGAGCCGTGCTGCACTTTGTTCACTGAGGGGAATGTATGACAATTGGTCTTTTTGGAATACTATACTTCTGAGATATCATTTTATATCATAGGAGGAGTAAAATCATGTATCAATATTTACCGATACGGGACGTATTTGCAAGGGAAATCCTGGACTCCAGAGGAAATCCGACTATTGAAGTAGAGGTGCTTGTCGGAGAGAATACAGTCGGTAGGGCATCGGTTCCTTCCGGCGCTTCTACCGGGAAATATGAAGCGGTAGAACTGAGAGACGGCGGGGTGCGGTTTGGAGGAAAAGGCGTGCAGTATGCGGTGAGCCATGTGAATGACCAGCTTGCAGGCGCGGTCATTGGAATCAACGTATTTGAACAGGCAGAGATTGACCGTGTGCTGATTGAGACGGACGGGACTCAGAACAAGCAGAAAATGGGTGCCAATGCCCTGTTAGGCGTGTCTCTGGCAGCGGCGCATGCGGCGGCAAATGCTTTGCGGATTCCATTGTACAAATATCTTGGAGGCGTGAATGCGAAGAAAATGCCGGTGCCGATGATGAACATCCTGAACGGCGGGGCACATGCGGATAATACACTGGATATTCAGGAATTCATGATTATGCCGGTAGGGGCCGAGAACTTCAGGGAAGGGCTGCGGATGTGTGCGGAAATCTATCAGGCATTGAAGGGATTGCTGAAAGAAGAAAAACTAAATACGGCAGTTGGCGATGAGGGGGGATTTGCGCCGGATTTGCCAGATGCAAGGGCGGCGCTGCAATTCCTGAAACGGGCAGTGGAGAAAGCGGGATACCGGATGGGGACGGATATCGCGGTAGCGCTGGATGTGGCGGCGTCGGAATTATACAATACGGATTTTAAGACATATGAATTTCCGGGAGAAAGCAGGATGCGGGGGGAAAAAGTCATTCGTTCGGCAGAAGAGCTGATTGATTATTATGAAGAACTGATGAATGAATTTCCAATCTGCTCCATTGAAGATCCATTGGATGAGGAAGACTGGGATGGATGGGAGCTGCTGACAACCCGGCTTGGGCGGGAGGTACAGTTGGTCGGAGACGACCTGTTTGTTACCAATGTTGAACGGTTGAAAAAAGGGATTGAGAAAGGTGTCGCAAATGCAATCCTTGTGAAAGTAAACCAGATTGGAACTCTGACGGAGGCGGTGGAAGCAATTGAGCTGGCGCAGAAATCAGGATATCAGGCAATTGTATCGCATCGCTCCGGAGAGACGGAAGACACAACCATTGCAGACCTCGCGGTGGCATTCAACACCGGACAGATTAAGACCGGAGCACCATGCCGGACAGAACGGGTGGCAAAATACAATCAGTTGCTGCGGATTGAAGAACAGTTGGAACGGTAACAGAGAGGGATAAGATACAGATAAGGTACATTGCCTGAGTGTAAAAGGGATACGGCGGTATTTAAAGATAAGCTAAAGATAAGGTACATTTTCTGGAAAACGCTTGCCATTCAAGGGAAACTGTGGTAGAATAATTCTGGTTTATCACAGGAGGTGTGGATAGATGGAGATTTTAAAAACAGTATTAACAATTATATTTGTAATAGATTGTATCGCATTATCAGCGATTATTCTTCTTCAGGAAGGAAAGTCTGCGGGACTTGGGACAATCAGCGGTGCAGCAGATACTTACTGGGGACAGAATAAAGGACGTTCTATGGAAGGCGCACTTGTGAAGTCAACAAAGTTTCTTGCAATTTTGTTCATGGTTCTTGCTGTTGTTTTGAACCTCAGCGTATTTAACTAAGAAGAGAAGATGATAAAACACTCTATAGGCAAATATAGAGTGTTTTTTCGTTATATAGGAAAAAATTTTCCGGTACTTCGTCTTCGGATTAACGTGGCTTTCTGCCAGGCTGAATTTTCATCTGTAGTGTTGTCATCAACCGGCGCAGCCACCGTTGAGCCTTCTTCTTCCTCTCTGCATATGGAACATTCATCCTGTGTATGAAGGAGGGGGGACGTGGAAGGCGATGTATTGGGGGTATATGAGAGGAATAAGTATGAATAATACATTTGAAAAAAGAAAAAAAGTAATCTACGATTTTATTTGTGACGATTTCTATGTACCAATGAAGCTAAAAGAGATTGCGATGATTCTTCAGGTTCCGAAAGAACAGCGGGAAGAACTCAGGGAAGTGTTGGATGCATTGGTACAGGAAGGGAAGATATTTGTATCGAAGAAAGGGAAGTATGCGAAGGGACAGACAAAGCGTCTGACCGGGACATTTCAGGCAAACGCACGCGGGTTTGGCTTTGTCATGCAGGAAGGGGAGGATGAGGATGTCTTTATTTCCGAGGATAATATGAATGGTGCGTTTCAGGGAGATGAAGTGGAATTTATCCTCACGAAGGAAAAGGATGGAAGCAGTGGAAGACGCAGGGAGGGAAAGATTGTCCGTATTCTCTCGCATGGCACAACCAGAGTAGTCGGCCTGTATGAGAAATGCAAAAGTTTCGGATTCGTACGGCCGGATAACCAGCGTTTACTGAAAGATGTTTATATACCGGAGGGTAAGGAAAAAGGCGCCATGTCCGGACATAAGGTTGTGGTGGAACTGACCTCTTACGGCGGGGAAAATATGAAACCGGAAGGTTTTGTTGTGGAGATTATCGGGCACATCAATGACCCGGGGACCGATATCATGTCGATTGTGAGGGGATTTGATCTCCCGGTAGAATTTCCGGAAAAGGTAATGAACCAGGCAGAGCGTGTCGGAAAGGAAGTAAGTGAGGCGGACATGGCAGGGCGCAGGGATTTGCGCGGCTGGCAGATGGTGACCATTGACGGAGAGGATGCAAAAGATTTGGATGACGCGGTATCCCTGACAAAGGAAGGAGGGAATTACCGGCTTGGAGTCCATATTGCGGATGTTACCAATTATGTGCAGGAGCGCAGTGCATTGGACCGTGAGGCGTTGAAACGTGGGACAAGCGTATATCTTGTTGACCGCGTAATCCCGATGCTGCCACATAGGCTGTCCAATGGAATCTGTTCTCTGAATGCAGGGGAAAACCGGTTGGCGCTGAGTTGTATCATGCTGGTGAATCCGAAGGGAGAAGTCATTGACCATGAGATTGCGGAGACTGTCATCTGTGTGGACCGCCGGATGAGTTATACAAGTGTGGCGAAGATTCTGACGGACCATGACGGGCGGGAAATCGCCGAGTATGGAGAACTGGTGCCGATGTTTGAACGGATGGAGGAACTGTCGCATATTTTGAGGGACCGCCGGAAACAGAGAGGCTCTATTGATTTTGATTTTCCGGAAACAAAAATGGTTCTGGATGAACATGGGAAACCGGTTGATATCAAACCCTATGACCGCAATGTTGCCACGAAGATGATTGAGGATTTTATGCTGCTGGCAAATGAGACGGTTGCCGAGGAATATTACTGGCGCGAACTGCCGTTTTTATATCGGACGCATGAGACGCCGGACGAGGATAAAATTAAGAAACTGAGCACATTTATCAATAATTTCGGATACCATATCCATGTTGGCAGCGAGGTGCGTCCGAAAGAGGTGCAGAAACTGCTTGGAAAGGTGGAGGGCACGCCTGAGGAGGCGTTAATCAGCCGTCTGGCATTGCGCTCTATGAAACAGGCGAAGTATACTCCGGAGAATACGGGACATTTTGGGTTGGCTGCGAAATATTATACGCATTTCACATCGCCGATTCGCCGGTATCCGGATTTGCAGATTCACCGGATTATTAAGGAAAGTATCCGCGGGCGTATGAATGAGGAGCGGATTGAGCATTACGAGAAGATTTTGCCGGAGGTGGCGGCGCAGGCAAGTATGATGGAGCGTCGCGCAGAAGAGGCGGAGCGCGAGACAATTAAGCTGAAGAAAGTGGAGTACATGCAGCAGCGAATCGGGGACGAGTTCGAAGGCGTGATTTCCGGAATTACGAAGTGGGGCGCCTATGTGGAACTGCCAAACACGATAGAAGGCCTTGTGCATGTAACCAATATGTATGACGACCACTATGAGTACTGGGAGGAACAATATGAGCTGATTGGCGAGCGCACAAGAAATGTGTATAAGCTCGGACAGACGGTGCGTGTACGTGTTCTGGATGTGGACAGACTCAACCGCACGATAGATTTTGAATTTTGTGAGGATGATTACGAAGCGATATAATGGTGTAACGGTGTTGCATGATGGCATAATGAAAACAGAATTTGGACAGGAGAGAGGTAAGGGCGTTATGGCAGAGGGAAAACTGATTGCAAATAATAAAAAGGCATATCATGATTATTTTATTCTTGAGAAATACGAGGCAGGAATTGTGCTGCACGGAACGGAGGTAAAATCTCTTCGTATGGGAAAATGCAGTATCAAAGAGGCATTTATCCGAATTGAGAATGGAGAGATGTTTATCTACGGCATGCATATCTCTCCGTATGAAAAGGGGAATATCTTCAATAAAGACCCGCTTCGTGTAAGAAAACTTCTTCTTCATAAGAAAGAGATTGACAAAATTTTCGGAAAGATGAAAGAGAAAGGAATTACAGTCGTTCCGTTGCGTGTGTATTTCAGCGGCAGTCTCGTGAAAATGGAGATTGGTCTTGCGAAAGGTAAAAAGCTCTATGATAAGCGGGATGATATTGCAAAGAAAGACCAGAGACGCGTAGCACAGAGAGACTTTAAAGTTCGGAATCTTGGATAAAAGGAGAGGGCGTATGAGTACGGTGAGGGTAAGGAATACGGAAATAGGAGCGGGAGTTCCGAAAATTTGCGTACCGATTGTCGGCGTTACAAAGGATGAAATTCTGGAAATGGCAGAAAAAATTCAAGCCGTAAAACCAGATGTGGCAGAGTGGCGGGCAGACTGGTATGAGGGCATTTTCAACTGGAAAGAAACGGAGCAGTGTGTCCGCAGGCTGCGCGCAGTATTGGGAGAGGTTCCGTTGCTTTTCACATTTCGCACATCAGAGGAAGGCGGAGAAAAGGCGATGGAGGAAAAGGCATACGTGGAGCTGAACCAGAACATCGCCCGGACCAGATGCGTAGATTTGCTTGATGTGGAGTTGTTTACCGGGGATGAGTACGTGCTCCGGATGATTGATACGGCACATGAATATGGGGTGAAAGTCATTGTTTCAAACCATGATTTTCAGAAAACCCCGGGGCGGGAAACAATTGTCTCCCGGCTGTGTAAGATGCAGGAGCTGGGTGCGGATATTCCCAAAATTGCTGTTATGCCGCAGAATAAAAAGGATGTGCTGACACTGCTTGCAGCGACCGAAGAGATGTATTCCAAACATGCAGACCGTCCGATTATCACGATGTCCATGAAAAGCGACGGAGTCATCAGCAGGCTGTCAGGGGAAGTGTTTGGCTCTGCGCTGACATTCGGAGCAGTGGGGAAAACTTCTGCTCCGGGACAGATTGCGGTGGATAAACTGCGGAGTGTGCTGGAAATCCTGCATGAAAGTTTATAATCAGTACATCATTCCACGTATTAAACCGGGCTGTACGGGATGTATTCAAAAATACTTAGAAAATCATATCTTTTACGGCGGAAACGTCTCCGGTAAACACAATGCCGTCCATGCCAAGTGCTTTTGCGGCGGCAATGTTGTCTGCCCTGTCGTCGATGAAGAAACATTCTGCCGGGTTCAGATGATAGGTATCGAACAGGTAGTGGTAAATCTTTGGCTCTGGTTTTGCTGCCCGAATGACACCGGAAAATACGATGCCGTCAAATTCTTTTGTAATTTCATAAAAGCCGGCATTTTCCGCAAAGTTGACTGATGCATTTTGTTCCCTCGTCCAGTGCCTGCCAGTTTTCAAAGATAGCATGCGATATAATTGGAACATCCGAATCCTGTGTTCAGAATTGTTTTAATATGTAAGTTTCGTCAAATGTTCCGATGACATTTCCAAAATCAAAAATAATATTTTTATAGTTCATGAGCGTTCCCTTCTTACTTAATAAAATGAGTTAAACGACAAATGAGACAGGCGCTGAAAATCCCGCTATTTAGAACAT
>DCKD01000075.1 GCA_002320245.1 Lachnospiraceae bacterium UBA1683 | reverse complement strand
AAAACTATGAAAATAAAGAAAAAAATACATAAAATAAATTAATTATAAACAAAATAAAAAAATGTTGACAATTTAAATAAATGAATATATAGTTAAATTAAACAATATATTAGTTAAATTAAATTAAAAAGGGGATGAGAAGTTGCAATTAAAAGAGGCATTAAGGCTAGAGCATATTGTTAAGGAGTTTCCTGGTGTTAAGGCGTTAGAGGATGTGAGCTTTTGTTTGCAGTATGGCGAGGTTCATGCTATTTGCGGTGAAAATGGAGCCGGAAAATCTACACTTATGAAAGTTGTCTGCGGGGTGTATAAAGCAGATGGGGGAAAAATGATTTTAGGCGGTGAGGAAGTTTGTTTTTCAAACCCTAAGGAGGCATATGAGAAAGGAGTTGCAATTATCTTTCAGGAAACAAGTCTGTTTGAGGAAATGACAGTTTTGGAAAATATGTTTTTGGGACACGAGAAACAAAAGAAAATTGCAGGTTGTGTGAAGGTTCTTGATTATAGTGCTATGAGAAAACAGGCCGAAGATATATTAAAGAAACTGAATATAAAAATTGATTTAAACGAAAATATAAAAAATCTTGGAATGGCACAGAAACAGATGGTGGAAATTGCAAAAGCGCTAACCTACGATGCGAAGGTGCTGATTTTGGATGAACCCTCAGCTTCCCTGACGCAAAGGGAGGTGAATGCGTTGTTTGAGGTTATCAGAAATTTAAAGAAGGACGGTCTGGGGCTTGTTTATATCAGTCATAGGCTGGAGGAGATATTTGAAATTTGCGATAAGGTAACTGTAATACGAGACGGTTCCTATATATCTACGAGGAGAGTAAAGTATACGACAAAAGATGAGCTTGTGGCGGATATGGTTGGAAGGCGTATGGAGAACTATTACCCGAAATGTGAAACACAGATAGGTGAGGAAATACTTTCTGTAGAGCATTTGTACGATAATGGTTTTCTTACAGACATTAGTTTTCAGGTGAATAGGGGAGAAATCTTAGGGTTTGCGGGCTTGGCAGGTGCAGGTCGGACGGAATTGATGGAAACTGTCTGTGGGTTTTCCGATAAGGTTTCTGGAAGGATCATCCTTGAGGGTGAGCCGATAGCTATTTCGGATTATAAGGATGCAAAGGCTCAGGGCATCGTATATGTTTCGGAGGATAGGGGCAAGCTTGGGCTGGTGACAGCTATGAGTATAAGAAATAATATTTCTATGCCACAGTTAGAATCTGTAGCAAGGAATTGGATTATTTCAAGTAAAAAGGAGAAGAAACTTGCAGGGCGTTATATTAACAACCTTGGAATTAAGACCCCAGATAGTGATTTTATTGTAAATAATCTATCAGGAGGGAATCAGCAGAAAGTATCGCTTTCGAAAGCTTTGGCATTAAATCCGAAAATATTGATTCTGGATGAACCTACCAGAGGGGTAGACGTAAATGCAAAGGCAGAAATTTATAAAATTATAAGTGATTTAACCAAGACAGGGTTAACTATCTTGATGGTATCGAGCGAATTGCCGGAACTTCTTGGAATGTGTGACAGGATTTATGTTATGAAAGAAGGAGAACTGGCAGGTTGCTTTAGCAGAGAGGAAGCCACACAGGAAAAAATTCTGAAAATCGCCATGAATTTGGACTGATTAAGGAGGAAAGCAAGATGACAACGACGAAAAAATTTTCCCGGTTCAGAACAACGGAGTTTTATTTGTTCGTATTTTTAATTGCAATTTTAGTTTTCTTGAAGATATTTGCAGCGGGGTTTTACGACATAAATAATGTAATGAGCATTTTGAATAGATTCAGTTATATTTTAATTTCTGCCATTGGAATGAATTTGATTATCATTACTTCTAATATCGATGTATCGGCAGGTGCATTAATATCCGCTCTTTGTATTATTGTGGCTCTCATTGGAAAAAAGGGACTGAATACGGGAGTCTTATTAATTTCTGCTATTGCGACTGGTATTCTCATTAGTATGGTGAACGGATTAATTATTACAAGGCTAAGAATCCCGGCAATTGTAGCTACTCTTGCGACGACACAGATACTTCAGGGAATTTTACCCTTATCAGTAAATGGCTCTATATATGATTTGCCGGTGAGTTTCACCTGGCTGGCAGTAAAGGCAAAGATTTTCGGATTGATTCCGGGGAGCGTTGTCATTGCAATTGTGTTTGCCGTCATTGCAATCGTGTTTATGAAATACTCAAGATATTCCAGACAGCTATATGCAATCGGAAATAATATGACGGGGGCAAGATTGGCAGGGATAAATGTAAATCGAGTCGTTATTATTTCTTATATGATTGCGGGTGGTTTATATGGAGTTACTTCTGTTATTATTGCTACCGGAAGTCAACGCGTTACTCCGACGATGGCAAACGGCATGGAAATGTTGTTTATTGCGTCTGCTGTATTGGGTGGAACCAGTACAACCGGGGGGAAGGGAAAAATCGAGGGCACGGTAATAGGGGCTTTAATTCTGTCAATGATAAGCTCGGCAATTAATTATCTGGGAATCAGTTCCGATTGGTCTGACGCAGTTATGGGATTTATTATTCTGGCATCTGTTGTGACTACTACATATAAAAAGAAAAAGAAACGAGTAATTGAGGGGGCGGAACAATGAGGGTAGAGAATAAATTAAGGATAGATTTTAATGCTGCATTAGTCTTTATTTTAATTATTTCATTTTTCTTGATTGCAAATCAAAACCCGGCATTCCTATCAGGTGAATATATTATTAGTGTGGTGTTAAAAAATGCGATTGAAATTGGTTTTTTAGCCCTACCTATGACAATTATCATCGTGACTGGTGGAATAGACCTTTCCTGCGGGAATATGATGGTTCTCGCATCTATGCTTGGTGGGATTGCTGCAGCGAAAGGAGGCTCCCTGTTGGGAATAGCGGTTACATTCCTGGTTGGCTGTGCCTGTGGCCTGCTAAATGGAGTCATTATTGCAAAAATAAAGGTTCCGGCGATGGTTACAACTTTGGCAACAATGTATTTGTTTTTAGGGATAGCAAGGGGAATTTCAAAAGGGGTTAGCATTTACTCATATCCGGTCACAGACTTTCTCGGGAATGCTTTGGTGTTTGGAATACCGATTCAGGTATACATATACATTATTTGGGCTGTTATTTTTGTTACTATACTACAGAAGTCAGTATATGGAAGGATTATCTTTGCGATTGGCAGAAATGAGGGTGCAGCGCGGTATTCCGGAGTAAACACGGAAATAGCTGTTATCAAGGCATATGTATTGGAAGGTGTTATGGCTGGTTTTGCGGCGTTAACATGGATTGGACGTTTTACAAGTCTGAAGTATGATGCGGGAACAAATTTGCATATGAAAGTGATTACTGTAGTCGTGCTGGGAGGAACAAGCATACTTGGCGGCTATGGAGATATGAAAGGGACAATTATTGCTACGCTTATTATTGCTGTTTTAAATAGTGGATTGACGGTGATGGGTATGCCTGTTGATGCTCAAACCATTGTCCAAGGAACCGTCTTATTAATAAGTTTAACAGTCTATGCATTAATCAATATGCAGGGAAAGAGAAAAAAACGGCCAAAATTGCAGGAAAGCGGGGGAGAAAAAATGCAGCCGTTACATTAGAATAAGTTAAAAATTAGTCAGGAGGAATCAAGGATGAAAAAATTTACAAGAAAGTTTGGCGCGCAACTGTTGGCTGGTATTATGCTGGTCGGGATGTTAACAGGGTGTTCTTCAGGAGTGAAAGACAACAGCGGGGGTGAGGGAGAAATCAAAATTGCCGTGTTGCCGAAGATGAAAGGGGAAAACTATTGGGATGCCTGCAAGGAGGGGGCGGAAGATGCTGTTGCAGAGTTAAATGAGGGGGAGAAAGTAACTCTTTTGTATGATGGACCACCACAGGACCAGTCTACGAATCAGAAACAGGTAGATCTGCTTGAAGGTTGGATTGCACAAGGTGTGGATGCAATTGTAATAGGTGTAGTGGATACTACGGCAATTGCGCCGACATTGAAAAAAGCAAAAGATAAGGGAATCAAAGTCGTAACGTATGATTCAGATACGATGCCGGATGCGAGAGATTTTTTTGTGAATCAATGTTCTGTTAATAGTGTAGCAAAGGGATTGCTAGATGCGGCGGCAGAAGATTTGAAAGAAAAAGGATATGGGGATGGCAAACAGGCTAATCTAGCAATTGTGGCGGCTACAAAGACAGAAAAGAATCATCAGGCGTGGCTGGCGGAAGTCAAGGAATTGTTAAAAACAGATAAATATAGTTTTATGCATATAAAAAATGAAGATACAGATGTATATTATCCGGGCTCTGATGAGACACAGTGCCAGAGCCAGTGCGCAACTTTGATTAGCCGTATGGGAGAAGGTGAGGATAAAATTCAGTGTGCATTTTCCTTTACATCCATGGGAACGCCAGCGCTGGCTTCATCTTATGATGCAGCCGCCAATAAGCCTGATGCAGGTAAAATAGTCCTGACAGGTCTTGCAACGCCAAATGCGCTGAATTCGTATATTAAAGATGAAAAAAATCCTTTGAATAAAGGGGTGTTGTGGAACTGTTCAGATTTAGGGTATTTGGCGACGATGACGGCGTATCAGTTAGTAAAAGGTGACATTACAGGTGATTCAACAGAAATTACAACAAATCGTCTTGGGACAAGTGTGATTGCAGAAGGTGGAGAGGTAATTCTGGGAGATGTTCTTATTTTTAGTTCTGATGATGTAGATAATTATAACTACTAGATAAAGAGGAATAGGCATGAAAAGAGTATATCAAAAACAGTTGCTTGGCGTCTTTGGGGATCCTGTTGACGATAATCCATCTGTGGTAATAGAACAGGCTGCTTTTGACGCAGAGAATCTTCCGATGCAATATCTTACTATTCAGGTGAAAAAGGGGGATTTACAGAAGGCTATCGACGGAATGAAGGCCATGAACTTTTTAGGCATCAATATTACGATGCCCCATAAAATGGAAGTGCTGAAGTATTTGGATGTAGTTGCTGAAGATGCAAGAGTCATGGGAGCCGTCAATACCATATATCAGCGAAATGGTAAACTGTATGGAGAAAATACAGACGGTAAAGGTTTTGTTATGAATCTAAAAAACGGAAATATCCCAATTATAAACAAAAATGCTGTTATTTTAGGTGCAGGAGGCGTTGCGAGAGCAATTGCTGTGGAGCTCGCCAATGCAGGTATCCGAAAGATAACTGTTGTTAATATTTTTGAAGAACAGGGGGAAGCCCTAACAGGGCTATTAAATCATAGTACACCGGCCTGTGCGGAGTTTGAACTTTGGAACGGGACATACAGCATTCCGGAGAATACGGACATTCTGGTAAATGCTACTTCTATAGGATTTGTGAAAGAAACAGAAAAACCGGATATTAACTATGAAAGCTTAAATGCGAATGTAGTGGTGTGTGATGTAATACCGAATAAGGAGAATACGCTCTTTCTTGCGGAAGCAAAGAAAAAAGGATGCAGAACATTTCATGGTATGCAGATGCTAGTCAATCAGGGAGCAATAGCCTTTGAGCTATGGACGGGACGTAAGGCTCCGGTTGAAGTGATGCTTAAAGCACTGAAAGAGTCATATAAAGTTTAACCGGAGTGTGTCAACATGTCATAAAAATTATTTAAATCACAGAGTGGAAAAGGATGTGGAAGGGATTGTCAATTCAACTTTTAAATAAGAGTATTGAAGAAGAAGAAAAATATCAATTTACGTCATTTACTCAGACAGATGCAAAAATATTAGGGGAATTACTGTTTCAAAAAAGTTTAAAGTATAATAAGCCGGCAGCGATTGAAATTCGTTTTAATCACCTTATAGTTTATCGCTTTTTTCCGGATGGAACAAATAAGAATAATGAACTGTGGCTACAGGCAAAAGCAAATACGGTAGATATGTTGGGTATCAGCACTCTTCATCTTTATGTAGAACTTGAGCGAAGCGGCGAATCTCTAAGAGAGCACAGGATGAAGGAAGAGGATTATGCCAGGTTTGGTGGAGGGTTTCCTTTGAAACTAAAAGGCAGTGGGGTGGTTGGCTCCATTTGCGTGTCAGGTCTGATGCATACAGAGGATCATCAAGTAATCATTGAGGCGTTAGATGAATACTTTGGATCCGTTATTCAGAATGTATAGTTAGAAAATTTTATAAGCTACTTGAGCGGGCTGTCATGCAGAAAGACAGTCCGCCATTACTATATACGGAATAATAGAGGACAAAAATAGATGGAAAATTATCCGATATGAAACCAGCTTCTTTTTGTCTCTAACACGCCTTCCCTGCAAAGCCTGCTGATTTCAGCGGACAAAGCAGACCTTTCTACACCCAGGTAGTCTGCCAGCTCCTGCCGGTTATAAGGAATCGTGAATGCAGGGGCGGCATTTTTTTTCGCTTCTGACATGAGAAAAGCCATCAGCTTTTCACGGGTTGTGCGTTTGGTGATGATATTCAGTTTCTTATTGAGCATCAGATTCTTCCGGGCAATCACCTTCAACAGGTTATGGATCAGGGTATTATGGAATTTGCAGGAATTCCCACAGACAGTAAGAATTTTTTTGCAATTCAACAGCATAACCATGCTATCTTCACATGCAATCACACTGACAGGGAGCAAAACTGTTTCTGCACAGGCAAAAACTTCACCGAACAACTCCGGCGCCTGCAATGTTGTCGTGATATGCCGGTTGCCGAAATAATCTTCCCGCATGATAAAAATACTTCCAGTGAGGAGGATGCCGACATATTCTGCCAAATCCCCTTCGCTGAAAATAATCTGGTTTTTCTCATATTTCATTGTTCGCACCTGAAGGCAGTCCAGCATATCGGGAATTTCTTCGGGGCGGATTCCTTCAAAAAGCGGATTGCCGGTAAGTATCTCTGTGTCTGGTTTCATATTTTCCTCAAACTTATTTATAGTCATCATATTTGTTGGAAATCCAACAGACTTATTTTCTATATTATAATATCATGATGTTGATGTCAAAAGGTATTTTGCCCCATTGATGCCAGTACACTAATACAGGTCCCAAAGCTATGTATTTTCATCCAAGTATGAAACACATGACTTTTGAACCTTGGCATCATATCGTTATGGCATAAAATCAACTTAAGGAGGAAAATAATACAATATGAAAAGAAAAATTATTTGCATTGATGAGGATAAATGTAATGGATGTGGTCTGTGTGCCGATGCCTGTCACGAAGGTGCAATTGAGATTATTGACGGAAAAGCAAAACTGACGCGTGAGGATTTCTGTGATGGACTTGGAGATTGTCTTCCGAACTGTCCTACCGGTGCGATTTCGTTCGAGGAGCGTGAGGCTCCTGCCTACAATGAGCAGGCAGTTATGGAAAACAAACAAAAGAAGATGCAGCGGAATGCAGAGCCGCATGGATGTCCGGGAATGCGTATGAAGCAGTTCCAAAGACCTGAAAACCAGCCGGAAGAGATGTCGGGCAACCGAAATCAACAATCATGGCTGAGACAATGGCCGTGCCAGATGAAACTGATGCCGGTGAAGGCTCCATATTATGAAGGGGCAAAGCTGTTAATTGCTGCAGACTGTACCGCATATGCCTATGCGGCATTCCATGACAGATTCATCAAAGGGCATATTACGGTAATTGGCTGTCCGAAACTGGATTCGACGGACTATTCGGAGAAGCTGACAGAGATTATTGCAAATAATGATATCAAAAGTGTAGTGATTGTGCGGATGGAGGTCCCTTGCTGCGGCGGCTTGGAGAATGCAGCAAGAAATGCTCTGAAAGCAAGCGGTAAATTTATTCCATGGCAGGTTGTCACAATCGCAACCGATGGTACGCTTATCTGACGGGCAAAGTTCATGGCATGGGTATGTGCCCCTAGTGTACTGTCTCATTCACATTTCGCCAAATAGCGTGCCTGAATGTCCATCCCCTGCGTTGCCGTCAATCGACGATGCCACCGCATCGCCTCATTCCTTCGCCTTGCGGACTGAAAATTTATTCTGCGTTATTTAACTGAACGTGCAGTGCACTGGAAGCGAAGCGTAAGATTCTGGATTAAAAGGAGATGTTAAAGACAGGATCTGAAAAATGAAATATCAGGAAGAAAATCACAGTTAAATTTGCTTATTTTTGTTTCCCTATGTATCTCAATATGATAAAATATAAGAAATAAAAATCATGCAAAGGCAGAAACAATTGAATTGGCTGCGGGCGTAATTGCGGGAAACAAATGATGATAAGTGAGAGAGGATGATAGGGGATGTCTGGGAAAAAGAAGAGGAAATCTAAGCTGTACGGCGGATTCCGGTATGCGTTTGCGGGAATACTCACAGGGATTCGGCAGGAGCAGAATATGAAAATACACTGCCTGATGACAGTTTTTGTCATTATTGCAGGCGCTGTGTTTCGGATTTCTAAAACAGAGTGGTGCATATGCCTCTTATTGTGCGGGCTGATTATGGCACTTGAGTTAGTCAACACTTCGGTTGAGGCGGTGGTGGATCTGGTGACAGAGGAACACAGGCCATTGGCGAAAATTGCGAAAGATACGGCGGCGGGGGCGGTATTGATTGCAGCGGTTGCGGCGGCGGTTATCGGATGTATTATTTTCCTGCCGAAAGTTGCGGTATTTGCGACCCGCCTGTTCAGGGGTACGGACACGTTCATATTTCGCTGAGTAACTTGCCTGGATTTCCATCTGCTGCGTTGTCGTCAATCGACGATGCCACCGCATCGCCTCATTCCTTTGCCTTGCGGACTGAAAATGCATTCCGCGCTAGTTAACTGTAAGTGTGGATTTCGCTGTGTGGTGGTTTACAAGATACATGAAACAGTGTATAACAAAGGTAGTGTACTGTATCGTTTAGCTGAAAATGAATGATACAATACAGTAGGAGATTTGACAGAAGAAAGGGGATTAAGATTATGGAAAAACTGACAGACAACCTCAAAAAAATATTACTTGCAGGTATTGGAACTGTGGCGGTCACAGCGGAAAAATCCAAAGATATTCTTGAGGAGATGGTGAAAAAGGGTGAGCTTACGGTAGAGCAGGGAAAAGTCCTGAATCAGGAACTGAAACATAACATTAAGAAAACCGTGAAGGATAATGTAAATGTTTCTGTAAAGGCATCGACGCCGGAAGAATTGAGTGAACTCCTGAATAAGATGACCCCGGAGCAGCTTGCAGGGCTGAGGGAACAGCTTGAGAAGATGGAACGCGCGGATGCGGCAGAGACGAAAGCGCCTGCAGAAGAGCCGGCAGAGGCAGACAGCGGAGAATTGAATGAGTGATAAGAAAACGGGTTCCAGACTGAGGGAGATTACGGCGATTTTGCGTAAGCATGAGATTACGCGGGGGATTTCCCCGGAAAAATTAAGGCTGATTCTTGAGGATTTGGGACCGACTTTTATTAAAATAGGACAGATTATGTCACTGCGTTCAGATATCCTTCCGAAACGGTATTGTGATGAATTGATGAAACTGCGATCCGATGCGGCTCCGATGCCGTTTTCCGAGGTGGAGGAGGCAATTGAAGATTCGTATGGGTACCCGTGGACGGAGGTTTTTTCTTCCATTGAAGAGACTACGCTTGGCTCTGCATCCATTGCACAGGTTCACCGGGCTGTGCTCAAAAGTGGTGAGCAAGTTGTCGTAAAGGTGCAGCGCAAAGGCATCTACGATACGATGGCGAGGGACATCGGTCTGCTTCATAAGGCAGTGAAGCTGGTTCCTCCGGTGAGCATGAAGGAGACGGTGGACCTGAGCATGATTCTGGATGAGCTGTGGGTGGTCACACAGGAGGAAATGAATTTCCTGACAGAGGCTGCCAACATGGAAGAATTCTCCCGCAGGAACAAAGAGGTTGCATTCGTGCGTACCCCAATCCTGTACAAGGAGTATACGACACATCACGTGCTGGTTATGGAATACATTGATGGCTATGCGATTGATGACAAAAAGGCGCTTCGGGAAAATGGATACGACTTGCGGGAGATTGGCAGCAAACTTGTGGATAACTATATCAAACAGGTGATGGAAGACGGATTCTTCCATGCAGATCCGCACCCGGGAAATGTCTGTGTCGGGGACGGGAAGATTGTCTGGATTGATATGGGCATGATGGGGCGGCTGTCGGAGCGTGACAGGGAACTAATCAGCAATGCAATCAAAGGAATCGCGGCAAATGATATCGGAATGATTCAGGATGCCGTTCTGGCACTTGGTGAGTTCAGGGGAAAACCGGATCAGAGCAAACTGTATCAGGATATCAGCAATCTGATGATAAAATATGGCAAATTGGAAATGGGGCAGATTGACATTGCAGAGGCGATGCAGGATTTGATGGAGGTCATGAAAACAAACCGAATCTCCATGCCGCATGGTCTGACGATGCTGGCGCGCGGGCTTGCGCAGATGGAAGGTGTACTTGTAGATATCTGCCCGGAGATTAATATGGTCGAGATTGCGGCGGTCCGCATGAAAGACGAGTTCCTCCGGGATATCGACTGGAAAAAGGAATTGAAATCCGGTGGAAAGAGTCTGTACAGAGCCGCTCACAAGGCGGTTGACATTCCGGGACTTATCGCAGATGCACTACAGGGATATATGAAGGGGCAGACAAGAGTGAAGCTGGACCTGCATGTGTCAGAGGACTTGGCTGCCCTGCTGAGACACATGATAAGGAATATCGTCATGGGACTCTGGGTGATGGCGCTGTTAATCAGTTCCAGTATCATCTGCACGACAGATATGAAACCGAAGGTCTGGGGGATTCCGGCAATCGGGGCATTTGGGTATTTGGTGGCGTTTGTCATTGTAATGTATGTGTTTATCAAGCATTTCTTTTCAAGAAAATAAGGATGTACGGATAGGAAATCCTCTTATCAGAATCGGAAGTTGGTTCTGGTAAGAGGATTTTTGCATTTTGTTTCCCGGATGATACATTGTGGGGTGAAAAGTGTATAGAGGTACAGAATAGTATAAAAAAGATATTTGGCTATACCAGATACCAATTAAATGTCCGTGAAAAAGAGACAGGAAAAACACAAAGCAAATATGCAATACTGACAAAAAATATGTAAATATATTGGGAAAAGAAGAAAAATTGACATATAAATGAGAAAGGACTATACTTGGGATAAGAAATAAACAAAACTGGGATGACCAACGGAGGAGCGGCTATGGAAGGAAAGTATAAAGTACTGGAAGTTAAGCAGAGTGTCTTTGCGGATAATGACAGGCAGGCGGAGGAATTGAGAAAAGAGTTAAAGCAGAAGAAAGTATTTCTTCTGAATCTGATGTCTTCGCCGGGTTCCGGAAAAACAACAGCTCTTACGAGAACAATCGAGGCATTGAAGGATGAACTGCGTATTGGCGTGATGGAGGCGGATATTGATTCCGAGGTAGATGCGGAGACGATTTCCGGACTTGGAGTCAAGGCGGTGCAATTGCATACCGGCGGTATGTGTCATCTGGATGCGGACATGACAAGGCAGGGGCTTTCCGGGCTTGAGGATGGTGATGTGGAACTTGCGGTTCTGGAAAATGTAGGAAACCTTGTCTGTCCGGCAGAGTTTGATACCGGTGCAGTGAAGAATGCAATGATTTTAAGCGTGCCGGAGGGGGATGATAAGCCGCTGAAATATCCGCTGATGTTCTCTGTATGCGATGTCGTGCTGATTAACAAGACCGACGTGCTGCCGTATTTTGATTTTGATATGGACAAATGCAGGGAGAATATCGCGCTGCGCAATCCGGATGCGAAAGTGATACCAATCTGTGCCAGAACCGGGGAGGGCATGGAAGACTGGTATGCGTGGCTGAAAGAGGAAGTAAAAAAGTGGGCGGAGTAGATGTGTAGGAAGGAGAGTGGCTATGGCAGATTATTTGGCGGATTATTTGCCGGAATTTATTAAGAATGAGAAAGAACGGGAGCCAATCGTGCGTCTGGCGAAGATGATTACGGATCGGGTTCCGCAGAAACTGGGGCTTAAGAAGATAACTAAGGAGGACCCGGAGTATTGGGGGCTCGCTGCCCTGTGTACCGATGAGATGGCGGAAGTGGCGCTGAAGATGGGCGTGCGCAAGCCGAAGACGCTGAAACAGATAGCGGCGATTACCAAGATGGATTCGGCGCATCTGGAGGGACTTCTGGAAGAAATGGCATACACCGGAGTGCTTGAATACAACTGGGAGAATCCGGAGCATGAGAAGCAGTACGTAGTACCGATGTTTGTGCCGGGCAGTGCGGAATTTGGAAATATGAACCGGCGGCTTTTGGAAGAGCACCCGGAGGTTGGCCGTTTTTTCGAGCGCATGAGCCGTCTGCCTCTGGAGAAAATTACGCCGATGGTGCCGCCGGGAGGCGCCGGAGTCGGCATGCACGTCATTCCGGTGGAAAAGGCAATTGAGATGGAGAATCAGTCCGTTTCCGTTGAGCACATTTCCCATTGGCTCGATAAATATGAGGGGAAATATGCGGCGAGCCCGTGTTCCTGCCGGCGTTCCAGAAAAACATATGACGAAGGCTGTGCCGATGATCCGGAGGGATGGTGTGTCGCGGTTGGGGATATGGCGGATTATGTCGTGGAGACGGATAAAGGCGGCCGTTATATCAGCAAAGAGGAAGCGCTGGAAATCTTCCGGCAGGCGGAGGAAAACGGGTTTGTGCATCAGATTACGAATATCGACGGGGAAAACAAGATTTTTGCAATCTGCAATTGTAATGTAAATGTCTGTTATGCGCTCCGCACGTCGCAGTTGTTTAACACTCCGAATATGTCACGGTCGGCGTATGTCGCAAGGGTGACCAAGGAGGACTGTGTTGCCTGCGGGCGCTGTGTCGAATATTGTCCGGCGGGTGCAGTGAAGCTCGGGCAGAAGCTTTGCAAAAAAGATGGAAACGAGGTGACCTATCCGAAACATGCGCTTCCGTCGGAGGTCCCTTGGGGACCGCATATGTGGGATGAGGATTACCGGGACAACAACCGGATAAACTGTTACGAAACCGGAACCGCACCGTGTAAGACGGTATGTCCGGCGCACATTGCGGTACAGGGGTATTTGAAAATGGCATCTCAGGGACGCTATCAGGATGCGCTTGCGTTGATTAAGAAAGAAAATCCGCTGCCGGCGGTCTGCGGACGTATCTGCAACCGCCGCTGTGAGGATGCATGTATGAGAGGACGAATCGACGAGGCGATTGCCATTGATGAAGTCAAGAAGTTTATCGCAGAGCAGGATTTGAAGGCGGAGACGAGATATATCCCGAAGAAGGTCGTACCGTCGCTGAAAGGTTCTTTCCCGGAGAAGATTGCAATTATCGGAGGGGGACCGGCGGGATTGTCCTGTGCATTTTATCTTGCAGAGAAGGGGTACAGTCCGACGGTTTTCGAGAAAAATGAACGGGCAGGCGGTATGCTTGTCTATGGGATTCCCTCTTTCAAGTTGGAAAAAGATGTAATTGAGGCGGAAATAGGCGTAATTCGGGAGATGGGCGTGGAGATTCGGACCGGTGTAGAGGTTGGAAAGGATGTTACCATAGACGAACTCCGTGCGCAGGGATATCAGGCATTTTACATAGCAATCGGATGTCAGGGCGGACGTTTGCCGGGGATTCCGGGTGAGGATGCCCAAGGCGTTATGACGGCGGTTGATTTGCTGCGGAAAACCGGAATGGATGAGTCTTATCCAATCAAAGGAAGGACCGTGGTTGTGGGCGGTGGAAATGTGGCTATAGATGTGGCGCGCACCAGCGTCCGCTGCGGTTCCGACTCGGTGTCCATGTACTGTCTGGAGAGCCGGGATATCATGCCGGCGTCCGAGGAGGAAATTGCGGAGGCAGCCGGGGAGGGCGTGGAAATCAACTGCGGATGGGGACCGAAAGAAATCCTGACGGAGGACGGAAGGGTGGCAGGAATCGTCCTGAAAAAATGTGTCTCTGTATTTGATGAAAAGGGGCGTTTCAACCCGGAATATGACGAGGACCAGACGCGGACAGTTGAATGTGAGTATGTGTATGTAAGTATCGGACAGAGTATCCGGTGGGGAAACCTGCTTAAAGGTACGAAAGTTGAGTTGGGGCGGGGGAACGCAGCAGAGGCGGACGCATTGACTTATCAGACCGCCGAGCCTGACATTTTCGTGGGCGGAGATGTGTATACCGGACCGAAGTTTGCGATTGATGCGATTGCGGCAGGAAAAGAGGGCGCCGTTTCCATTCATCGGTTCGTGCAGCCACATTCCAGTCTGACAATCGGACGGAACCGGCGCCAGTTTATTGAACTGGATAAGGAGGACATCCTCGTGGACAGTTATGACAACTCCGGCCGTCAGATTCCGGGAATCAATACAGGCATCCATCCTGCGCGTTCGTTCCGGGATACGAGGCTGACATTTACCGAAGAACAGGTGAAGGCCGAAACGGCACGCTGTTTAAGCTGCGGGGCTTCGGTGGTAGATGAGAATAAATGTATTGGCTGCGGAATCTGTACGACAAAGTGTGAATTCGATGCGATTCATTTATACAGGGAGCATCCGGAGTGCAGTAAGATGGTGCGGAGTGAGGATAAATTGAAATATATTCTTCCGTACGGAGCAAAACAGGCAATTAAGATTAAATTTTCGTAACTGTACAGAGCCATCTCAAAATCCTGCGGATTTTTCGATGTGGCGTATCCGCCAAATAAATTCATACAAAAATGTGTTCACGAATGCAAGCATTCATCACACATTTTGTATGAATTTGATTGGCTCTGAACAGTTACAGGTTTTCAAAGAAGAAAAGTTTGTAAATAGTGGTGAAAAGAGGCGGCGGTATGCATGAACTGGGAATTGTATTTCATATTATACGGAGCGTGGAGACGGTGGCGCAGGAGAATCAGCTTTCCGAGGTCGCTGCGGTGACGCTGGAAATCGGGGAAGTGTCAACGGTTATCCCATCGTACCTGACGGATTGCTGGAAATGGGCATGTGGCAGGACGGAGCTGTTGAAAGGCTGCATACTGCGTGTAGAGACGGTTCCGGCAGTTACCTACTGTGAGGCGTGCGGCCGCACTTATGGCACCGTGGAGTACGGCAAGACCTGTCCCTGCTGCGGCAGCGGGCAGACTTATCTGATACAGGGAAATGAGGTCAATATCAAAGAGATTGAAGCGTGCTGATACAATGCCATCACGGACTGTAGCGCGCTGCCGTCAAAGATAGAAAGGGGAAACGGATATGTTATTTCATGTTTATGGTGAACATGCTGCAAGCCAGTGGATTGCAATGCTTCTGGTGCTGGCCGGGCTGATTCTGTTAAACGAGTTTTCAAGAAGAACGAAAATGGGTGGTATCCTGATGTTCGGAGTGATTCCGGCAGTGCTTACGATTTATTTTCTGGCAATTGCAATCGGTGCGGGAACAGGGGCGTCCTGGGCACTGAACAACCAGACGCATCTCTATATGAACGGATGGTTCCATTATGCAAAATTATATGCGTCACTGGCGGGATGTATCGGATTTATGATGATAAAGTATGGATGGGGAGTCGGAAAGAAACACTGGTTTAAGGCGTTTCCGTTTGCAATTGTAGCCATCAATATTCTGATTGCGGTGGCAAGTGATTTTGAGTCTGCAATCAACGGATGGTATACATGGTGGCTGTCCTCCGAAGGCGTGTGGCTCTATGGCGGATGGCACAATGTTATGAACGGAATTGCAGGAATCATCAATATTTTCTGCATGACCGGGTGGTGGGCGGTTTATGCGTCCAAGGATAAGAAAGATATGATTTGGCCGGATATGATATGGGTATATATTCTTGTCTACGATGTCTGGAATTTTGCATATACATATAACTGCCTGCCGACGCATTCCTGGTTCTGTGGCGTCGCTTTGCTGTTGGCGCCGACTATCGCAGCGCTGTTGTGGAATAAGGGAGGGTGGATTATGAACCGTGCGAACACCCTGTGTATCTGGTGTATGTTTGCACAGGTGTTCCCATTGTTTCAGGAGACATTCCATGACGGGACTCAGTTTTACCCGTGGGCGACACTGACAGTACAGTATGTCGGCAATGATGTAAGCAATATCGCAGCGGGAACCGGCACCGGGGCAAACCCGACGGCAATGACGGTGGTGAGCGCGTTGGCATTAATTGTGAACATTGCGGCTCTTGTATATATCATTTACAAGTCCGTGAAGACAAAGACAAACCCATATAAGGGCGAAGTATTTACCGACTTCAAGTATTATAAAGAGGCTGCCGAAAGGGCAGAAATTTGAGCTGGTGGGAAATACAGGGCAAATCTGAATAAAACGTAAGAAGTGTAAAAATAAGACGTAAAAACGGCATCTGCGAGATTTATTCAAAATAAATCTCGCGGGTGCCGTGAATGCTTTCTCCGATGGAAGACTGAATCCAGTCCACAGCTCTGTCAGCGTTGCGGTCACGGATGAATGTCCAAAGTGTGTAATTATTTTCATAGAGCGCGGAGATTCCGTGTAAGACACAGAAACGCTCCCACAATGTCTTTACCGGGGTATGGAAGGACTGAAAAATCAGTGGAATCAGCGTATTTCCGGAAAACATTGCAAAATCATGCTGGAAGGCAAAAGCAGCTTCGGATGCCTCGTCAATGGAAACTGCGTTTTTGATATGTTCGGTGTGGGAAAATAAAACTGCCACCTCCTCATCGGTAATATGTTCCACACAAAGCCGCGCGGCAAGAGAGTCCAGTGCAATCCGAATCTCAAGAATCGAGCGGACTTCCTCCTTGCGGAGCCTGCCGCCGTTATATTTCATAATCGAAAGTAAAGTCTCTATCGTGCCCCGGCTGCGGTAGTCCGCCACGTAAGTCCCGCTTCGCGGCTGGACCGTAAGAAAGCCCTTCTTTTCAAGGTCAGAGATTCCGCCGTTGACCACGCCGCGGCTGACCTGCATCATTTCCGCAAGCTGTCGTTCCGACGGGAGTTTCTCCCCGATTTTTAATTTCCCCGATAAAATCATGTGCTCCAACTGCTCAACAAAAAGTTCCCTGAGAGATGGAGAGGTAAGTTTTTCAAAATCCATAACGGCTGCCTCCTGAAAACGTTAGAATCTATCTATTCCTTTATTGTATAGTATGGAGAGAAAAAATGCAAAGGGGACAGTCCCCTATCAGAAGGGACAGTCCCCAATGCAAAAGGGACAGTCCCTTCTATCGCGTTACTCTGCGAAAGCACAGAGTATCTGCCGAATGGACTGGTGCAGATATGGCATATATTTGTCCATGGAAACCGGCTGATTATCGAGAATGCAGCTATAGCATGTAGAGCCGACCAATTCTAAGATTGTGAAAAGCAGAAGTTCGGGTTCTTTGCACGGAAACCGGCTTTTTTCCATAAGCTCCAAATAGTAGGAGTAGAATTGTTGGGTGTCTTCCGGCACGGTTCGTTCAAATGCGTTTTTAAATACGCCCCAGGAGAGGTTTTTTGAGATGAATTTGAGCAGCTCCGGATTTTTTTCTAACCGTCCAACCACATAGTCTACTACTGCAATCAATTGATTCTCAAACCCCTCCACCGGATGCTGCGTGAGTTCTTCGTGCGCATCTGCAAGCAGTTGTCCGGCTTTGGAAGCGATTAAACGGTCTCTCAAGTCATATTTGTCTTTGAAGTAAAGATAGAAGGTCCCTTTTGCCAGCCCGGATTTTGCAGCAATGTCAGCAATGGTTGTCTTGGTAAAGCCCTTGTCTGTGAAAAGCTCGAATGCGGTCTGCAGCAATGCGTTCTTCTTTTGCTTTTTATTTAAATCTATTTTTCCCGTAATCATTCCCTCCTCTTAACCTAGTGTACTGTCTCATTCACCTTTCGCCACGTGCCTAAATTTCCGGCGCCCTGCGTTGTTGTCAATCGACGATGCCATCGCATCGCCTCATTCCTTCGCCTTGCGGACTGAAAATCCATTCTGTGCTATTTAACTGAACGTGAATGAGACAGTGCATTGTAATTTCTTACATTATAATACAAAATGACTAAAAGTCAAATTTTTATATTGATTTTATTGACTTTTGGTCATTTTAGGAATATAGTAATCATGTCAAAAATGACTAAAGGTCATAAATAGCAGGCTATAGTCATAAATTTTAAGAATAAATAAGGGAGGCAACCGTCATGGTAAAAGTGGGCAAGAAGATTGTGAAATACAGAGCCGCGATACTGATTGTCGGAATTCTGCTTTTGATTCCGTCTGCGCTTGGCTATTTCAAGACAAGAGTAAATTACGATATTCTGTACTATTTGCCGGGAAATATCGACACGATGAAAGGTCAGGATATCCTGATGGATGAGTTTAAAAAAGGTGCATTTGCGATGGAGGTCGTCGAGGGTATGACGACAAAGGAAGAAGCGGATGTGAAAGCAAAGATTGAACAGGTCGATGGAGTGGCCGATGTCATATGGTACGATTCCATCTCCGATTTGTCTGTTCCAATGAGTGAGCTGCCGAGCGAGATTTCCGATGTGTTCAACACAGACGACGCGACGCTGATGGCGATTTTCTTTGATGATACGACATCTGCTGACAGTACGATGGATGCGATAAATGAAATACGAAGTGTGACGAATAAGCAATGTTATCTAAGCAGTATGTCCGCGGTAGTTACGGACATCAAGGCGCTTTCCGAGAAGGAGACACCGGTGTATGTGCTGATTGCAGTTATCTTAAGCTGTATTGTCCTGTCTGTGTTTACAGACTGCTGGACACTTCCGGTTTTCTTTATGCTGAGTATCGGTATGGCGGTTATCTATAACATGGGAAGCAACTACTTCCTCGGTGAGATATCTTATATTACAAAAGCACTGAGCGCTGTGCTGCAACTGGGAGTCACGATGGACTACTCCATTTTTCTCTGGCACAGCTATCAGGAAAATCAGGAGCGGTTCAAGGGCGATAAGGAACGCGCGATGGCACACGCGATTTCCAATACATTTTCATCGGTTATCGGAAGTTCTGTTACTACGGTTGCCGGATTTATTGCACTTTGCTTCATGAGTTTTACATTGGGGCGTGACCTCGGCATTGTGATGGCAAAAGGAGTTGTGTTCGGTGTTATCAGTTGTGTAACGATTTTACCGTCGATGCTGCTAATTTTTGATAAAGTGATCCAGAAAACAACGCACCGCTCCATCATTCCTCCGATGGACAGACCGGCGCAGTGGATTACAAAACATTACAAAGCATTTGTCGTTGTATTCCTGCTTGTGCTTATACCTGCATTATGGGGATACACGAAAACAGATGTTTACTACAATCTGGATGCCACGCTTCCGAAATATTTACAGAGTATTCAGGCAAATGAGAAACTCTCCGATGAGTTTGATATGAATGCGACGGACATGGTTCTTGCGAATGCGGATTTGTCCCCGAAGGATGCGAAGGCGATGCTGAAAGAAATGGGAAATGTAAAAGGTGTGAAGTTTGCACTGGGGCTGGACAGCATACTTGGTCCTTCTGTTCCGAGAGATATGATTCCGGATGAACTGACCGGGACGCTGAAGCAGGGGGATTACCAGTTGATGCTTGTACAGTCGGAATACAAGGTGGCGAGTGACGAGGTAAATGAACAGTGTACAGAGCTGAACAGAATTATTAAGAAATATGATGACTCTGCAATGCTGATTGGTGAGGCGCCATGTACAAAAGATTTGATTACAATTACGGATAAGGACTTCAAGGTAGTCAGTGCAATTTCGATTATCGCAATCTTCCTTATCATTGCACTTGTATTTAAGTCAGTTTCCCTCCCGGTCATCCTCGTGGCGGTGATTGAATTTGCAATTTTTATCAATCTTGGCATTCCGTATTATACAAACACGACGCTGCCGTTTATCGCGTCTATTGTAATCGGAACTATCCAGTTGGGGGCAACCGTGGATTACGCGATTCTGATGACAACACGTTACTGGAAAGAGCGGAGTAAGGGCAGAGAAAAACGCGAATCTGTAAAAATTGCATTGTCCACATCAATCAGCTCGGTTATTGTATCGGCGCTTGGATTCTTCGCAGCCACATTCGGTGTGGGACTGTATTCGGATATTGATATGATTTCATCTCTCTGTACACTGATGTCAAGGGGTGCAATTATCAGTATGGTTACCGTAATCTTCATCCTGCCGTCTATGTTGATGGTATTTGACAGGGTGGTCTGCAAGACGACAAAACAAATGAAAGTGGATAAAATCAAATGATTAGAGTATCAAAACTACTTACGGATTGTATCGCTGCTTTGCAGCTTCCGCAATCCTGCCCTACACTCGGAATCCGCGGAGACTCTTCCCCGCTTCTTCTTCATGTAGGGACGCGTCATAAATCCATTCTTCCACTTACGTGCGAGCACGGTGTGTGAGATGGCTTTTGACGCTGCAATCATCAAATAGGAGGTTATTACAATGAAAAACAGAGAATTTAGGACTTTAATTGCAGCAGTGATGCTGACTGCACTTGTTGCCGGAAGTGTCGGGACACCGTCTTATGTTTTTGCATCAGACTCACAGGCAACGGAGAGCACATCAGATACAGCGACAGCCAGTCAGACGGCAGCGGGTACAAAAGATACGGTAAAAGCAACGGCATCAGATTCGGAGGGTACAAAAACTGCCGGCCCGACAAAGGATGAGACAGTATATGCCAAGATTGATGGAAATGGTTCGGTAAAGACGGTAACGGTATCCGACCAGTTAAAAAATATTTCCAGTCTGACGGAGGTGCAGGATGTATCAAACCTTACCGGGATTGAAAATGTCAAGGGGGATGAGACATTTACGGCAAACGGAAAAAATCTGACATGGAACGCAGATAAAGCGGACATATGTTATCAGGGGGCGACAACACAGAGCCTTCCGGTTGGAATCAGAATCAGTTACAAGCTGGATGGAAAAGATATCAGCGCAGAGGATTTGGCAGGAAAAAGCGGTCATCTGACAATCCGGTATACCTATGAAAATACAGGCGGCCAGAACGGCTCCAAAGTACCGTTTATGATGGCTACAGGGCTGCTCCTTGATTCAGAGAAATTTACAAATGTAGCCGTTACCAACGGAAAACTTGTGTCAGACGGTGACCGGGAGGTTGTCCTCGGCTATGGCTTTCCGGGAATGAATGATATCTTGGGAACAACAGATTTGGAAATTCCGGACTATTTCGAAGTAGAAACGGATGTGACGGATTACGAGGCGGTTGAAGGAATTACAGTAGCGACAAACAGCATCTTCAATGATTTGGCAGATAAAGACTCCGAGGGAAGTCTGGAGAATCTCGGCGATTTGAAGAGTTCTATGAATAAATTGCAGGATTCTGCCAATCAGCTTGTAAGCGGAAGCGGAGAATTGAAAGGCGGACTGGATACACTGCTCTCTTCCTCCGGGACACTGATTGACGGTGTAAATAAGCTCTCAGACGGCAGCCGGGAACTGAAATCCGGTACGGCGGCACTTGCTGACGGCGCGAATACACTGGCAGACGGAAGCAGCACACTGGCAGACGGAACAAGCCAGTTGAGTGCTGGTGCTGTAACAGCGGCAGATGGAGCGGCAGCGTTGAGTGCGGGACTAAGCACGGCAAGTAACGGTCTGACGGCGCTGCAGCCACAGATTGGCACAATGGCGGATGGAGTCAATGCGTTGGCGGACGGGGCATCTGCGATGGATGCAGGAGTGGACACTGCGGCAGCGGGAGCTGAAAAGCTCAATGCAGGAGTTGCCCAGGCGGCGAAAGCGGCATCAAAGCTGGATGGCGGAATTACAGAGGTATCTCATGTCCTGGAAGGAGAACTCGCGCCGGGAGCCAATGCTGTTGCGGCAGGAGCACAGCAGGTGGTAGCGGGTACAGGAGCCCTTGCTGCAGGTGCTGCGTCACTTCGCGATGCGGGGAATACGCTTTCTGTATCAGCGGAAAATCTTTCAAATGGTGTATCAGCGACAAAGGCAACGATTGAAAGTATTGTGAATAACAGTTCGTTGAGTGAAGAAGAAAAGACTGACTTGATTGGAGCAGTTGAGGGAGCAATGTCTCAATATGATACCGGAGCACAGCAATTTGCGGCAGGAGCAGTGCAGTATGCATCGAATGCACAGCAGTATGCAGGTGGCGCACAGGGAATTGTAGATGGGATGAATCAGGTATCAAGCGGAGCTGCGTCTGTAGCGGATGGTATCAATCGGGTAAATGTAATGTTGAAGCCGGCAGATGGACAGACAACATTGAAGGATGCATCTTCCCGGTTAAATGCTGCATTGCAGGCGGGAGACGGACAGTCCACCATTCAGGATGGGGTGACACAACTGAATGCCGCGTTACATGCAGGGGACGGGACAACAATGACATTAAAAGATGCAAGTTCACAGATTCGCACAGGATGCGCCAGCCTGAAATCCGGTGTCGCAGAACTGCGGACAGGTGTTTATGGTGAAGGAGGCCTTGCTTCCGGATTATCCCGGTTATCTTCCGGGGCACAGGGACTTGCAGCAGGGAATCAGGCGCTTTCTGACAATCTGAAGACAGCGGATGCAGGCGCACGGTCCGTGGCAGGCGGAGCAGTTCAGTTGGCAGCAGGCGCCTCCACATTGGATGCGGGAGCGGGCACTCTGACCGTTGGTATCGGAACGTTACAGAGTGGTTCCGCAGCTCTGCTTGATGGCGTACGGCAGCTTGACGCCGGGGCAGTGAAGCTGAATGAAGGTATGATTCAGTTCAATGAAGAGGGGATTGAAAAGCTGGTAAGCGTCTTTGACGGAGATATTCAGAATGTGCTCAGCAAGGTCAATTCGATGATTGACACATCAAAGTCCTATAAGAACTTCTCGGGAATTTCAGAAGGAATGGATGGAGAGGTGAAGTTCATTTTTGTAACCGACAAATAAAATATCAGTGTTCAGCAGGCATCTCAAACGAGCCGGAAAAGAAGTGTGTTTCTTTTCCGGCCCGGACCATCCATGCACCTGCCAGCGCGAGCCAGAGGGCAAGAGAAAGAGGCACAAGAATGCGGAATTTTAACTTTCTGGTTTTGTGTCTGAAGATGGACATGCCAAGACCTGCGCCGGCTGCTCCACCCAGAAAAGCAGCTCCAAGCAAAACAGACTCTTTTATCCGCCACTTATAGTGAACCGCCCTTGACTTATCTATCCCATAAAGGGAAAAAGAAAAAAGGTTTATCAGTATAAAATAAAACGGAAATATTCTGGCAATCCACTCTGTCATCAAAATTTGCTCCCTTCGTTAAGTATGAAAACATCACAAAAAATTTCAAAATCTCTTGATAAATCTTTCCGTAGGTTTCATATATTCTATCCATTGTGTACTGTTGTTTATCCTCCACAACTTAGGATTTATCTATTTCTTCATTTCTATAATTATAACAGTTGTTCCATATATCCTCCAACATCAAACTAAAATTGTCTCAGGATTTTATCTTTATCGCACTTGACATCTTCCGTGAAAGCCAGCACAATGTAGGTATAGGAAACAAGCTGGAGGCGTGGCTGACATTCCTGAGCATGGATTCGCCGGAAGATATCGTTCGTCTGCCGGAGGGATATCCGGAGTATAAGCCGCTGTATCAGGAGGTGTACGCGATGTGCAGCAATCTGCGCAGGGGCAGAAATGAATGATTACGGGAAAAGGAGTAATTTATGGGATTTCATCTTGACAAGGAGACAATGCGCAAGATTAAAGAGCTGATTGTATTTACGATTGTGATTCTGATTGCGCTCTGGAATTATACATTGATTTTTGGGGCACTGAAGTTTTTGGTGAATATTATTTTTCCGTTTTTGATGGGCGGAGAAATTGCATTTGTCCTGAATGTGCCGATGAGTTTTCTGGAGCGGAATATTTTTAAGCAGGATAAATTAAAGCAAAAGAAACGTCTGCAGAAGGCATCAAGGCCGTTGAGTCTGGTACTGACGATTCTGATTGTACTGAGCACCATTGCACTTGTGATGTTTGTTGTAATTCCGGAACTGGGGACGACATTTGCACTCTTGGGCAAGAGTATTCAGCAATTTATGCCGAAGGTAGTAAGGCAGGCGGAGGAGCTATTCAACAATAACAAAGAAGTGGTAGCCCTGCTGGGCAGTCTGGATATGGACTGGCAGGAAATGTTAAACGGTATTGCCGCGTTTTTTAAAAACGGAGCGGGAAGTGTTCTGGACTCGACATTTTCTGTTGCAAAAAATATTGTGAGCAGTGTGGCAACATTCTTTATCGCATTTGTGTTTGCCTGCTATATTCTGCTACAGAAAGAGAAACTGAGCGTTCAGGTACGGAAGATTCTGTATGCATATTTGCCGGAGAAAAAAGTAGGGACGGTACTGGCAGTCTGTTCACTTGCATATAAGACATTTTCCAACTTCCTGACAGGTCAGTGTGTGGAGGCATTGATACTTGGATTAATGTTTTTCGTAACGATGTCGGTAATCCGTCTGCCGTATGCATTGCTTGTCGGAATCCTGATTGCATTTACCGCGTTGATTCCGATATTCGGGGCGTTTATCGGATGTGTAGTCGGTGCGTTCCTTATATTGATGGTGGCTCCTGTGAAAGCGTTGATTTTTGTTGTGATGTTTTTGGTGCTCCAGCAGATTGAAGGAAATCTGATTTATCCGAAAGTGGTCGGCAACTCCGTGGGACTGCCGTCTATCTGGGTGCTGGCGGCGGTGAGCATCGGAGGCAGCCTGATGGGAGTTGTCGGAATGCTGATATTTATTCCGCTTGTCTCGGTAGTGTATACACTTTTCAGGGGGGATGTGTATCGGAGACTTGCTGAAAAGGGAATTACGGAAGAACAAACTCAAAAATAGTCAGAAAATATCCTTTTATTTTGTGACTTTATATGTAATAAAAGGCGGTTATCAAACAAGAAAAAAAATGGTATAATATGGAAAAGAACTGTGAGGACGGAGGAACATAAGAAGGAGCAACAAAAATATATGTTTGGAAATCATAATATTAACCGGCAGTTGGTACTGAGAAGAGCGAGTCTGATCGTGCTGGATATATTGTGCATACTTTTTGCATCGGTGTTTGCACTGGCAACACGATTTGAATTTCAGTTTTTTAACCTGCCGGAAGAATTCACTTCTGTATTATTGAAATATGAGGGCGCATTTGTGTTTGTAACGCTGGCTGTGTTCTGGCTGTTCCGCATCTATCACAGTCTGTGGGAATATGCGGGGATCGAGGAGGCACTCAGTGTGGTTGCAGCCTGTATCGTGGCACAGCTGGTGAATATGGGAATCATTGTAGTGGGCGGTGCAAGTCTGCCAAGGAGCTACTATCTTCTCAGCACGCTTTATCTGATCATACTGGTCGGAAGTACCCGCTTTGCTTATCGCATACTTCGGATGCATCGGCAGAAGGGCTGGTGGTTCCCGATGAAGAAACGGAAACGTGTCATGGTCATCGGTGCCGGAGAAGCGGGGAAATCACTGATCGTAGAGATGCAGCACAGCAAATATCTGGACGAACGGATCTGCTGCGTGATTGATGATGATGAACGGAAAATCGGGAAATATATTCGCGGCATCCGGATTGCAGGCGATCGGAGTGCAATCAAACGATGCGTAAACAGATATGGAATCGAAGAGATCATCGTGACGATCCCTTCAGCGAGTACAAAAGAAATCCGGCCGATCCTGGATATCTGCAAAGAGACGGAATGTGAACTCAAGATACTGCCGGGAATTTATCAGCTTGTGAACGGAGAAGTAAAGACAAGCAAATTACGTTCGGTCAATATTGAAGACTTATTAGGAAGAGATGAGATCAAAGTAAACCTGGATGAGATCATGGGATATGTGTCAGGGAAAGTCGTCATGGTCACCGGAGGCGGCGGCTCCATCGGAAGTGAGCTCTGCAGACAGATCGCCGGGCATGATCCAAAGCAGCTGATTATATTTGATATCTATGAGAACAATGCGTATGATATTCAGCAGGAGCTGATGAGAAAGTATCCGAAACTGAATCTCGTCGTACTGATTGGTTCTGTCCGGGACGAGAATCGAATCAACATGATCTTCGAAACATATCGTCCGGAGATCGTCTACCATGCGGCAGCACACAAGCATGTGCCGTTAATGGAAGTCAGCCCCAACGAAGCAATCAAGAACAACGTGCTTGGTACTTATAAGATGGTACAGATGGCAGATAAATGGAACGTAAAACGGTTCGTTCAGATCTCCACAGATAAAGCGGTAAATCCGACGAACATCATGGGTGCATCCAAGAGAATCTGCGAGATGATCATCCAGACATTCAATAAAAAATCGGCGACAGAATATGTGGCAGTCCGGTTTGGCAATGTACTGGGAAGCAACGGAAGCGTCATTCCGCTGTTCAAGAAGCAGATCGCAGAAGGCGGTCCGGTGACGGTAACACATCCGGATATCATCCGGTACTTTATGACGATACCGGAAGCCGTGTCACTCGTACTACAGGCAGGTGCTTATGCGGTAGGCGGAGAGATCTTCGTGCTGGACATGGGAGAGCCTGTACGGATTGTGGATCTTGCCAAAAATATGATCCGGCTGTCCGGGTTAAAGCTGGACAGAGACATTTCCATTGAATTCACAGGACTGCGCCCGGGAGAAAAGCTGTACGAAGAACTGCTGATGGATGAAGAGGGGATGACAGATACCCCGAATAAACTGATCCACATCGGACATCCGATTGATGTCGATGAGGAGAAACTGATCTGGGCACTGGGTGTACTGGAAAAAGCGGCGGAACATGAGACTGATGATATGCGGCTGATCGTAGAAGGCATTGTTCCGACCTATCATCCGAAACAAGAAGCCCCGCAGGAGCCGCAGCAGGAAGAAGCCTGAAAACAGGAGGACGAAGAGAATTGCCTGAGTATTACCAATTAACAGAAAAACAAAACCGATACATAAGGTGGAAAAATGCAGCGGATATCGTACTGTCGTGGGCCGGCATGATCGTACTGTCACCGGTGTTCCTGCTGATCGTTGCGGCGATCAAGATCGAAGACGGCATCAAGGCGCCGGTCTTCTTCAGCCAGAAGCGGGTGGGAATCCACCAGACACACTTCAAGCTGTACAAATTCCGCTCCATGCGTCTGGATACTCCTCACGATAAGCCAACCCATCTGCTGGAGAATCCGGAACAGTATATCACAAAAGTCGGAAGATTCCTGAGAAAATCCTCACTGGACGAACTGCCTCAGCTTTGGAACATCGCAAAAGGAGAGATCTCCGTGGTGGGACCGAGGCCGGCACTGTGGAATCAGGACGATCTGAATGCACTGCGCGAGCAGTACGGTGTGCATCAGATTAAGCCGGGACTGACCGGATGGGCACAGATCAACGGAAGAGACGAACTGACCATCGAAGAAAAATCACGGCAGGACGCTTACTATCTGCATCGGCTGGGAGCCGCCATGGATGCGAGATGCTTCTTCGGAACATTTCTGTCCATCCTGAGAAGTGACGGAGTGGTAGAAGGCGGAACAGGAACATTACATAAAGCAGAAAAGGAAAGATAGCCTGTTGACGGCAGAAAAGAAGATATGAAAAAAGTATTAGTAATCACCAATCATTCCTATATGCTCTGGCAGTTCCGGAGAGAATTGATCCGGGAACTGCTGCAGGAATACAATGTTGCAGTCAGCACACCGTTTGTCGGACATGAGGACGACTTCGCTGCGATGGGCTGCAATATGATCGAGACAAATGTAGACCGCCGGGGGATCAACCCGGTGACCGACTTGAAATTATACCGTACCTATGCGAAAATACTGAAAGAGGAAGCACCGGATATGGTGATTACCTATTCCATCAAACCAAATGTATATGCGGGATTCCAGTGCAGAATCCATAAGATTCCATACTGTGTCAATGTGCAGGGGCTTGGAACCGCGTTCCAGAAAGCCGGACTTGCATATATCGTGACGGTAATGTATAAGGCAGCACTGAAAAAAGCAAAAACCGTATTTTTTGAAAATGAAGGAAATGCGGAATTATTTCGTACAAAGAAGATCACACCTGCAGAGCAGCAGACACTGCTTCCGGGCGCAGGCGTGAATCTCGACTATTATCAATCCGAACCATATCCGAATAACGAAGCTGTTCATTTCCTGTATCTCGGAAGAATCATGAAAGAGAAAGGAATGGATGAGCTTTTTTGTGCTGTTCGGGAGCTGCACAAAAAATATAAAAATCGATTCGTGCTCGATCTTGTCGGGTTCTTTGAAGATGAATACAAAGAACAGGTGGAACAGCTGTCAGACGAAGGAATCGCAGTATTCCACGGATTCCGGGAGGATCCGCGCCCGTACTATGCAAAGGCAGACTGTATCGTACTGCCAAGCTACCACGAAGGCATGAGCAATGTCCTGCTGGAGGCGGCAGCCACCGGGCGGGCACTGATCACAAGCGATATCCCGGGCTGCCGGGAAACAGTGGATGACGGAGAGAGCGGATACCTGTGTAAAGTGAAAGATGCGGATATGCTTTCTCGCAGGATGGAATGGTTCCTGGAGCTGTCCCGGGAAGAGCGGATGCAGATGGGACAGCGAGGAAGAAAGAAGATGGAAAGCACGTTCGCGAAAGAGAAAGTTGTACAGAAGACAGTAGAAAGCGTGTGGAAATAAGCGGGAGAATGAGATGGCAAATAACTATATACGAATACTAGGGTGGATTGCAGTCATCGGGGTGCTGTCCCTGATGCTGGATGTAAAAAGAAGAGAGACAGTGTGCGGAAAAGAAGAATACCGATACACTCCCGTGTGGGCAGTCATCGCGTTCCTGCCGTTGATCATATGGTGTGGAAATCGAGGATATGTGGGAGATACTGCAGCATATATGGAAGCATTCTCCGATATGCCGACCAGTTTGAGCGGGATTCCGTCTTATCTCGCAACGATTACGAAGGACACGGGATTCTACTTTGTCTCAGCCGTAATTAAATGCATGATCGGGAATCATGTAAATGTTTACTTCATTATACTGGCTGCCATTCAGGCGGGAATGCTGATCTATGTGTATCGCAAATACTCAAGCAGGTATCTGATAAGCTTTTTCCTGTTTATTGCATCCACAGATTACGTCTCCTGGATGTTCAACGGAATCCGTCAGTTTCTGGCAGTTACGATTACATTTCTTGGAATGGAACTGATACTGAAAAAGAAATATGTACCGGCAATTGCTGTGATACTGATTGCGTCGCTGATGCATCAGAGTGCGTTGTTGATGATTCCCTTTGTCTTTATCGCACAGGGAAAGGCATGGAATAAAAAGACGATGCTGTTCATCATGGCAATTATTGTGACGGTTGCCTGTATCGGACAATTTACAAATATACTTGATACCGTATTGGCGGAGACTCAGTATAAAAATGTGGTGTCTGACTGGCAGGAATGGCAGGATGACGGAACGAATATCCTGCGAGTGCTGGTGTATGCAGTCCCATCGATACTGTCGTTGGTTGGGCTTAAGTATATCAGAGAAGCAGATGACCCGGTTATCAATCTGTGTACGAATATGTCGATAGTGTCTGTCGGATTCTATGTAGTGTCGATGTTCACAAGCGGAATCTTTATCGGAAGACTGCCGATCTATTTCTCTCTGTACAGTTATATATTGCTGCCGTGGGAGATTGACAATATGTTTACGAAGCGGTCAGCGAGATTGGTGTATCTGGCATTGGTGGGGGCGTATTTGCTATTTTACTATTACCAGTTACATTTTGGATGGAGCATAATCTAGAATTAAACGGAGAAACAAATGGAGAGTTGTGCATTAAAGGTAAGTGTTATTATTCCTGTTTATAAGGTGGAAAATTACATAGAAAAATGTGTGAAAAGTGTACAGGCACAGACATATCAGAATATTGAAATACTAATTATTGATGATGGTTCTCCGGATAGAGCACCGGAGATTTGTGATGGATTAGCTCAAAAAGATAAAAGGATACGAATTGTTCACAAAGAAAATGGTGGGCTGTCTGATGCCAGAAATGCAGGGATTAAGGTTGCAACGGGTGACTACGTTCTGTTTTTGGATGGTGATGATTTTTGGGATGATTCATATGCAGTTGAGAGATTGATCAATAGAGTATCAAAATCAAATGTGGATGTTCTGAATTTTTCTTATAAAAAGTATTATGAGGATACAAAACAAGAAAAGTCATATTTTGTGTTTCCGCAGGAAATGCCAGTAGATTGTAAAAGTAAGACAGAACAATTAAATTATTTGACTCAATATCATTTATACATAGCTTCGGCGTGTAACAAAATGATACGACGAAGCTTGCTTCGTGAAAAACTTTTGTTTGAGAAAGGTATTTTTTCAGAAGATATAGAGTGGGGGATTCGTTTACTTTATTATGCAGAATCATTCGATTTTGTGTGTGAAAATTTTTATTGTTATAGGCAAAGGAAAGATTCTATACGTCATACAATTTCAATGAAAAATTGCCATGATTTGCGAAGCAATATTGAAAAATGTATCGCGTGGTGTGAAAAATCGCCTGAAGAATGGAGAAATTCGTTTTATCGCTATACTGCATTTCAATATGCTACATTTTTTATGGTACAGGCACAGGCAGACAGATATCCAAAAGAGGATATTAAAAAGCTGAGTCAGTATGAATGGGTTATGGGGTATCATGCAGGAAAACGTAAAATAAGGTATTTGCATTATGCAGGTAAAATATTTGGATATCGAGGTTTAACCAGACTCGTAAGGCTGATATATGGACATAGCTGGAGATAGTTTTAATTATGGAGAGAATAAAATGGTAAAGCTAACTGTTTTTACTCCAACTTATAATCGAAAAGAATGTTTGCAACGTTGTTATGAAAGTATGCAGAGACAGACACGCAAAGAGTTTATATGGATGATTATTGATGATGGGTCATCGGATAATACTCAAAATCTGGTGAACAGTTGGAAAAATGAAAAGAATCAATTCGAAATAGAATATTATTATAAAGAAAATGGTGGATTACATACGGCATACAATGAAGCGATTGCTCATATTCAGACGGAATTGTGTGTATGCATAGACTCAGATGATTTTATGCCGGATAATGCGGTGGAAATTATTCTTGACTATTGGGAAAAGCATGGCGATGTAAAGTATGCCGGAATCGTAGGATTGGATTATACATTAGACAATCAGGTGATAGGAGACCCATTACCGAATCAGAAAAGTGTGAATCTGATTGATTTGATGACCGGAAAATATAAAATATATAATGGAGATCGAACAAACGTAGTTCGAACGGAGCTGTATAGGCAGTATGCGCCGATGAAAATATTCCCGGGAGAGAAAAACTTTAATCCTCATTACATGCATCTTCAAATCAGTCAAAAATATGATTTTCTGGTATTAAACAAAAATTTGAGATATGTGGAATATCAGCCGGATGGAATGAGTAATTCCATGCTGAAGCAATATAAAAATAGTCCGAATAGTTTCGCAGAAATAAGAAAGCTGTATCTAAGTTTTCCCGGAACGTCCGTAAAATTCAAAATGAGACATTCGATACATTTGATATCAAGCCGCATATTAGCAGGAAAACCAGCGGCAGCAGTTAAGGAGTCGGGACATCCGATATATACAATCATTGGGTATCCATTGGGATGGCTGCTTTCGATATATATTAGGATGAAGACAGAATAGTACAATTACAATGTAAAAGGGATGAACATGATAAAACTACTTTTTTTGATACATGACCTTGGTCATGGAGGAGCTGAAAAAGTCCTCGTCAATCTGGTGAATAATCTGAATCGCGAAAAGTTTGACATAACGGTAATTGCCTTATTTGGTGGCGGAGTGAATGAAAAAAATCTGAAAGATGATATACGTTATAAAGCAGTTTTTTCGAGAACGATACGAGGAAACAGCCGGCTCATGAAATTGTTTTCACCAGAGCAACTTCATCGTTATATCGTAAAAGAACACTATGATATCGAAGTGTCTTATCTGGAGGGACCTTCTGCCAGAATCATCAGTGGTTGCAAGGGCAAGGGAACAAAGTTGGTATCTTGGGTTCATGTGGAACAGCATAGTAAAGAGATTGCGGCACAGTCATTTCGGTCATATGAGGAGGCTAAGGCGTGTTATGAAAGATTTGATCATACAGTATGTGTATCAGCAGCGGTTCGGGATGACTTTCAGCGCTTATTTCCGTCCATAAATGATGCGGAAGTATTATATAATACGAATGAAACAGATGCTATTTTGGAGGCTTCCAGACAGGAGGTAACGGAGGCGTGTTTTCAGAAAGAAGAATTCAAGATTTGCGGAGTTGGAAAAATCGTACCGACGAAGGGATTTGACAAGTTAGCCAGAATCCATAAGCGGCTGATTGAAGCCGGATATCAGGTACATACCTATATTCTGGGAGTAGGATCAGATCAGGAGAAGATAGAAAAATATATACAGAAAGAAAAGCTGGAAGATACATTCACTTTCCTTGGATATCAAATCAATCCTTATAAATACGTTGCAAAATGTGACTTGTTTGTATGTGCATCGACAGCGGAGGGATTCTCGACAGCAGCAACAGAGGCATTGGTAGTCGGAACTCCGGTTATTACTACGTCAGTGGCAGGAATGAGAGAGATGCTGGGGGAGGATAATGAATACGGAATCATTACGGAGCAGAGTGAAGAGGCGTTGTATCAGGGGATAAAAAATTTACTGAATAACCCAGAAAAACAGGAGTACTATAGGTCAATGGCACGAGAACGAGGAAGCTATTTTAGCAAGGAAAACACAGTGAAATCTGTTGAGGATATGTTGTGTATGTTATTCCACGAGAAAGAAAAGCAGAAATGGAGTTAGAATGGCATGAATAATGGTATTAATCAGACTATGATATCGGTAATAATACCGGTATATAATACTGCTCAATATTTGCAACGATGTATTTCTTCTATAACGGAAAATACATATAAAAACTTGGAAGTAATTTGTATTAATGATGGAAGTACTGACAATAGTTTGGACATATTAAATGAGATAGCACAAAAAGATGAGAGAATAAAAATAATAAACAAAGTAAACGGAGGAGTGTCTACGGCTCGAAATAGAGGATTACAGGAAGCAAAAGGCGATTATGTATGTTTTATTGATTCTGACGATTGGGTTCACCGAGAATTTTTTGAAATTTTATTGTCTGCCAGTAAGGGAGGCAATATGGATGTCATTATCGGAGGATGTAGGGAATGTGTTAGTTTAGAAAAAGAAGTAGGGTATGATAAAAAGGAAATTAAAGAAAGAATCATTGCCTTGAGTGTCGATGAAGTTATGTCACACGGAGGAAATATTAGAAATTATGTAACAGGAAGATTGTATAAAAAACGAGTATTAAAGAATTTGTTTCCTGAGAATATTCAATTAGGAGAGGATACAATATTTAATTTATTGGTATTGAGTGATAATGAATTAAAAATTATAAATATAGATTGGCTGTATTTTTATTTTGTGGGATGTGATACGTCTTTGACTCACATAAAGTCTTATGACGCATATTTTTCTATGGGAGAATGGATATTAGAGCATATAAATTTGTTTGTAAGAAAAGATTTTGCTATTCATGTTGCATTAACTGCATTTTTAAACTAGAGATATGAAGGGGCTTTTTCGTCAAATAGAAGAGACATTATTATCTGTGCGAAGAAATGGTTGAAAAAATGTTTGTGGTATAGTTTTTTTGAAAATAGAATAACGTTTCGTACCAAGATAAAATGGGCATTATTAACAATGTCTCCGCAGTTTTATCGGGGAGGGCTATTGTTAAAAGATAGGACTTATATTAATTAGTGTCTGCTGATTAATAAAAAATGCCTTGAAAATACTGCATTTATGTTTACAAGTGGTAAAATATATGCAA
>DCKD01000077.1 GCA_002320245.1 Lachnospiraceae bacterium UBA1683 | reverse complement strand
TTTGTCGGGCAACTCATATTATGATGTTGGGGGCAAAAGGTATTTTGCCCCTGATATCCTATTATTCCTTATCTCATAAAGAATAACACAAAAGTGGCTGTACAAAAACAGCCACTTGCTTATCATTTTATCAGTCCAGTTTTCTATTGCACAAGAAATTTCTTTTCTTTTAACATTTCCTCAATCATATCCAGCGTTTCTTCACTGTCAGCCTCCACCCGATGATAATGGTAATTGGAAGTGATATTTTTCAGAGGACTGGATTTTCCATTTTTAATATCATCAATAAACGCCATCGCTTTACGCCTGGAGTTAATCCCCAGCTCCGCCTCCATGTGGCCATACACACGATGGTTGACCATCACATTTGCCACGCAGCCTCCCAAATCCACAATGGAATACAGTTCCTCCTCCAACTGCTCATCCGTATGGTGTACTTTGAACACCCGGCTCAGCGTATGCGGCGCATTCAAAATGTATCCTCTGTTTGTAGAAATGATATCATAACCTGCTGCCCGAATCAGTGCAATATCCTGCACGATGACCTGTCGGCTCACATCACACTGTTTCGCAAGCGCAGTTCCTGACACTGGCGTTTTACTATTTTGGATTTGCTCAACGATTGTTGTTCTTCGTTCCGTACCTGTCATAGTGACCTCCGCTTTCATTTCTCTATACAGCATGCAGATTTTTCAGCGAAATGTCAAGTATCGGCGCAGAATGTGTCAGCGCACCGCTGGAAATATAATCCACCCCAATAGCTGTCAGCCTGCCGATATTTTCTTTTGTCACATTTCCCGAACACTCTGTCTCTGCCCTTCCGTCAATGATTCGGATTGCCTCCTGCATCTCCTCCACAGACATATTATCCAGCATAATGATATCCGCTCCGGCGTCCACTGCCTCTTTTACCATATCCAGATTCTCAACTTCAACCTCAATCTTGCGGACAAACGGGGCGTACTCTTTTGCCATTTCAATTGCCTTTGCCACACCGCCTGCCGCACCGATATGATTATCCTTCAAAAGCACTCCGTCAGACAGGTTATAGCGATGGTTGTACCCGCCTCCCACACGGACTGCGTATTTTTCAAAAATACGCATATTCGGCGTTGTTTTTCTCGTATCCAGCAGTTTCGTTTTGCTGCCTTTAAGCAATGCTGCGACAGAATGCGTATAGGAAGCAATCCCACTCATTCTTTGTAAATAATTTAATGCCACACGTTCGCCGGAGAGCAGCACACGAATATCGCCGTAAACCTTTCCCATCAGCTCACCGTCCTTTACCGCATCTCCGTCTTTGCAGAAAAGCTCCACTTTCGTATCTGCATCCAACAATTCAAACACGCGCTTAAAAATATCCAGCCCGGCGATAATTCCATCCTGTTTACAGATTAAATCTACTTCTCCGTCTGCTGCCTCGCGCATTACAGCGTTTGTCGTAACATCCTCACTGGAAATGTCTTCTCTCAAAGCTTCTAATATCAAATGGTCCACCTGCAATGTCGTTGTAATTTTATTCATCAAATTTTTCCTCCGTTCTATAACTTCGATTCTGTTTTTCTGACTCCATATCCCCGGCTCTGTTTCCTGGTTCTGTATCTATAGCTCCATAGCCACGGCTTTGTTTCCCCGATTCTATACCTACGCCCTCAGCTTTTCATCGCCCGTTTCCGTTGCCCCTGCATATGGATTTACGCCGCCGCAGATTTTGACCGCTGCCCGCTTTGCAAACACAATACTCTCTAACAGGGAGTTACTTGCAAGACGGTTCGCACCATGCACACCGTTGCAGCTTGTCTCTCCAACCGCATACAGATGCCGCATAGAAGTCCGGCTGTCAGAATCTACCCAGATGCCGCCCATAAAATAGTGCTGTGCCGGAACTACCGGGATACACTCTTTGGTCACATCATATCCCTCCTCCAGACAATGCTGATAGATGTTTGGGAAGTGATTTAAAATTGTTTCCTTGTCAATCGGTTCCATAGACAGCCAGACAAAATCCGTGCCATCCTTTTCCATCTGTTCCCGGATTGCTTTTGTCACCACATCTCTTGGTAACAGTTCATTGACAAACCGCTTCATATTTTTATCATACAACAAAGCTCCCTCTCCCCGCACAGATTCGGAAATCAAAAACCGTCTGCCCGGTTTCGTGGAGTACAACGTAGTTGGATGAATCTGCACATAGTCCAGATGTTCCAGGCGGATACCATGCTTTTTAGCAATCTCCAGCGCATCTCCGGTCAGATGCGGGAAGTTGGTAGAATGTTTGTACAGACCGCCGATTCCCCCGCTTGCGAAAATCGTATCAGGCGCGTAAATCTCAATCTGCTCTGTCTGCCTCTGTGCAACAATACCAACACAGCATCCATCCTCCACTATGATATCTGTCATCGTTGTATATTCGTGTATTTCGACATTTTCCAGTTTCTTCACCTGTGCTAACAGCTTACTTGTAATCTCTTTTCCCGTAATATCCTCATGGAACAGGATACGCGGTCTTGAATGCGCGCCTTCTCTTGTGTATGCGTAGCTGCCATCATCCTCCCGCTCAAAGTCCACGCCATATTTTACAAGCTCTTTGATAATTTCCTGAGAACTGCGAATCATAATGTCCACAGACTCTTTCCGGTTCTCATAATGTCCGGCTTTCATCGTATCTTCAAAATAACTGTCATAGTCATTTTCATCATGCAGCATACAGATTCCTCCTTGTGCGAGGAAAGAATCACTGCTTTCCAAGTCAGCCTTTGTAATCATCACGATTTTTTTCTCGCGCGGAAGGCTAAGCGCACTGAACAATCCGCCCACTCCAGTACCAACAATTACAACATCCGCATTCATTTTTTTCATTTTCCAGTCCTTCTCTCCCCTGTGCTCTTACTTTCCGAGTTCCAACATCCGCTCCAGCGGTTTCCCTGAAAGTTCTCTCAGAGAATCGGTGACATGCACTTCATTTTCACCGGTCTGCAATATATGCAGTACCTTTTCCAATGTAATCTTTTTCATATCGGTACAGACAGGCCCAGTCTTCGTAAAATAAAACTGCTTGTCCGGGTTTTCCTTTTCCAACTTATAGCGGACACCATTTTCCGTACAAATAATAAACTCTTTCTTCTCGCTCCCCTTAGCATATTGGATAATCCCCGAAGTGCTTCCAATATAATCAGATACATCAAGAATCGCCTTTGGGCATTCCGGATGCGTCAACACAAGCGCCCCCGGATGTGCTGCTTTTGCATCAAGCACCTCCTGTAAAATCATATGCTCATGAATCGGGCAGAACCCTTCATTATATACAAAATGTTTCTCCGGAACCTGACTTGCGACATAATGTGCAAGATTCCTGTCCGGAATGAAGAAAATATTCTTGTTCGGCAATTGTTTTACGATTTTCACCGCATTTGCCGAAGTGACACAGACATCCGAATACTGTTTCAGCTCTGCCGTCGAATTGATATAGCAGACAACCGCCAAATCTTCATACTTCGCACGCATCTTCTCAATCGTCTCTCTGTCCGCCATATGCGCCATCGGGCAATCCGCCGATGCATCCGGCATCAGCACCGTTTTCTCCGGATTCAGCACTTTGGCGCTTTCCCCCATAAAGGACACGCCACAGAACACAATCGTCTGCTCCTTCAATCCAACCGCAACCTTACTCAGATAAAACGAATCTCCTATGTAATCCGCAATGTCCTGCACTTCCGGCTCCACATAATAATGCGCCAGAATCACCGCATTCTTCTCCGCCTTTAACTGTTTAATCTCCTCCGTAATAGACATACTCAAACCCTTTCTGTTTATTTATTTAAAATGAAATTATGTATTGTGCCTATTATATCACCCGGTTTTACAACTGACAAGACACATGTTTTTACAAAAACTTTACAGCAAATCGTTATTTTTTTGTCAATTTAAGACAAAGGGGACAGTCCCTTCTGAAAAGGGACATTCCCCTCTCAGAAGGGACTGTCCCCATCTGAATCCATCTGAATCGATTAACAAATTTCTGCGCCTGCCGGCATTTCTTTTTCCGGTACCATCAGTGCAAGGTTGCCTTCTGCGTCTTCTGCACACAGGAGCATTCCTTCGGAAAGCACGCCAGCGAGTTTCGCGGGTTTCAGGTTCACGAGAACCATGACTTTCTTTCCGACCATTTCTTCTGCCGTATAGTGTGCCTTGATTCCGGATACTATCTGTTTTACCTGACTTCCGATTTTTACCTGAGAGCAGAGAAGTTTTCTGGACTTCTTCACTTCTTCGCAGGCAATGATTTCTCCGACCTGGAACTGCATTGCGCCGAACTGGTCAAATGTAATCTCCGGTTTTGCCTCAATGTCAATGACGGCTTCTTCCTCTTTCTCTTCTTCCGCCTCTTCAACGTGTGGATGAAGCGCTTCGACTTTCTTCATCACTTCTTCCAAATCCAGTCTCTGGAAGAGGATTTCCGGCTTGTCTGTCACATGCCCGCCGCCAAGCTGTGCAAGAATCTTCTTGCTCGTGGACGGCATGAAGGACTCCAGAAGCTCTGCGCCCGCGGAAATTCCCTGAATCAGATTCCACAGTACAGTCTCCAGGCGGTCTTTCTTCGCCTCATCTTTTGCAAGTACCCACGGCATTGTCTCATCAATGTATTTGTTGCATCGTTTAAACAGATTAAAGATTTCCGTAATCGCATCTGCCACACGCAGGTCTTCCATTTTTGCATCCACTGCTTTTGGCGTATTCTCCACAACCGCTTTCAGGTCTGCATCGACTTCCTCTGCCATCCCCTTGTCCGTTACGGTTCCGCCAAAGTATTTATTTGTCATAGAAACTGTACGGTTTACAAGATTTCCAAGCGTGTTCGCAAGGTCGGAGTTCATACGCTCTACCATCAGCTCCCAGGAAATCACACCATCATTCTCAAACGGCATCTCGTGGAGTACGAAATAACGGACCGCATCTACCCCGAAGAAATCCACCAGCTCATCGGCATACAATACATTTCCTTTGGATTTGCTCATTTTACCGTCTCCCTGCAGCAGCCACGGATGTCCGAATACCTGTTTCGGCAGCGGAAGCCCCAGCGCCATCAAGAAAATCGGCCAGTAAATCGTATGGAAACGAATGATATCTTTTCCTATCAAATGTAAATCTGCCGGCCAGTTTTTCTTAAACTGCCCGCTGCTCTCGCCGTCACAGTCGTAGCCGATTCCGGTGATATAATTTGTCAGTGCATCCAGCCATACATAAACCACATGTTTTGAATCAAAGTCTACCGGAATCCCCCATTTGAACGAGGTTCTGGATACACACAAATCCTGAAGTCCAGGAAGAAGGAAGTTGTTCATCATCTCATTCTTTCTGGATACCGGCTGAATAAACTCCGGATGTGTATTGATATGGTCAATCAGCCTGTCTGCGTATTTGCTCATCTTGAAAAAATATGCCTCTTCCTTTGCAGGCTGCACCGGACGTCCGCAGTCCGGACATTTTCCGTCTACCAACTGAGATTCTGTAAAGAAGGATTCACACGGGGTACAATACATCCCCTCGTAGTGTCCTTTGTAAATGTCTCCCTGATCGTACAGTTTCTTGAAAATCTTCTGGACCTGTTTCTCGTGCTGTTCATCTGTTGTCCGGATAAATTTATCATAAGAAGTATCCATCAGGTCCCATATTCTCTTAATCTCACCGGACACGTTGTCTACGAATTCCTTTGGCGTGATTCCCGCCTCTTCAGCCTTCAGCTCAATCTTCTGTCCGTGCTCATCTGTTCCTGTCTGGAAAAATACATCGTACCCCTGACTTCTCTTGTATCTTGCAATTGCGTCTGCAAGTACGATTTCATATGTGTTTCCGATGTGCGGTTTGCCGGATGTGTAGGCAATCGCAGTTGTGATATAATACTTTGGTTTTTCTGCCATTTTGCTCTCTCCTTTTTCTTCTCTTTTATGTAATTTTAAACTTCGCTCTCATCTTTCTCGGTTTTCAGGACGAGTGCGGAATGTCTTCCCATATTGACTACGATTTCGCCGTCCTGCACAATGTACTGGTCGTACTCCGTTGTAAAACCTTCTTCGTAGGTGTACATCAGCCGGCGCATGCGGCAGTTCATTGGCGCCTCTGCCAGCCAGACGGGAACGGTAACTTGTTTCAATTCCTTGCTGTTGTTCAGTACGACGATAATCTGCTCCTCACCCTGAAATCTTCCGTATGCCAGAATGTTGTTCTCCCAGTACAGCATTTTCAGGGAGCCGGTCCGCAGCACCTGTTCTTCTTTATGAATCCGAATCATTTCTTTATGGAAACTCAGCAGCCGCTGGTCTTCATTTCCCCACGGAAATGTCCTTCGGTTGTCCGGGTCTGTGAAGCCGACAACTCCGGCTTCATCTCCGTAATATACGGTCGGCGCTCCAACCCAGGTCATCTGCACGGCAACCGCCTCGCAGAACACCGCCGGATTGACGCCCTCTCCGGCCGCCTTGGAGCCAAGTGTATCTACGCGTCCCACAATATGGTTCGTTCTTGTCAGGAAACGAGAATGGTCGTGGTTCGACAGTTCATTCATCGCCACCTGCAGCGACGGCGTCAGCATACAGGACATAAAGTGGTTCATTGTATTGACAAAAATATCGGCGTTGCCCCACAGGTCTGTCCGCCGTTCATCGCTATGTTTTTCCATCCCTGTCAAAAACCACGTCAGCGGTTCCATAAATGCATCGTAATTCATAACGCTGTCCCACTGGTCCCCCTGCAGCCAGTCCGTCGGGTCACCATAATGCTCCGCCAGAATCAGCGCATCCGGTTTGACATGTTTGACTTCTTTGCGGAAGGCGTTCCAGAACATATGGTTATATTCATTGGAATGTCCTAAGTCTGCCGCAACATCCAGTCTCCAACCGTCGACATTGTACGGATAGGAAACCCATTTCTTCCCAATATCCAAAATATATTTCTCCAGTTTCGGAGAATCTTCATAGTTTAATTTTGGCAGTGTATCATGTCCCCACCAGCCGTCATAACTTTGGTTATATGGCCACTCCGAATCCTCGTTCTTAAAAAACTGGAAAAAACTCCGGTACGGACTGTCCGCACTGACAAATGCACCTTTGTGATAGTCCTCCTGCTGCTCGTAAATACGCTCCCGGTCCATCCATTTATTGAAGGAACCGCAGTGATTGAATACGCCGTCAAGAATGACGCGCATGCCACGCTTATGCATTTCCTCCACCAGTTTTGCAAACATTTCATTGCTTGCCTCAAGGTTTGCCCTGTCCCCGGTCCGAATCTGATACTTTGTCGCATGGGTATTATCCATATCGCCCCCGGCAAGTACTTCACCGCCGTCATGGACGATTTTTCCATAATGCGGATCAATATAATCATAATCCTGAATATCGTACTTATGATTGGACGGGGAAACAAACAGCGGGTTGAAGTAAACCACTTCCACGCCAAGATCCTGCAAGTAGTCCAGCTTATCCATGACCCCCTGCAAATCACCGCCGTAAAAGCGTCGGATATCGGGACTCTCCGGCGGTTTGCTCCAGTCCTTTACCTTCTCACACGGAGCTCCAATGTACGCATACTCCCGGTCCTCCACGTCGTTCGATGTGTCCCCGTTATTGAAACGGTCCACAAAAATCTGGTACATGACTGCACCTTTCGCCCAGTCCGGCGTGGAAAATCCCGGCACAATCTTAAAAGCATAATATTCTACAATCTTATCCGATACACCGCAGCGGTTATAAAAACAGATTTCCTCACCGCGCTGTATCTCAAAGCTATAAATGAACGGTTCTTTTCCAAGAATCCAGTCTATCTCATAAAAATCAAACTCTCCAACACTTTCTTTTTTCTGCATTCGGTAGCTTTCATTCTTTTCCCCCACAAGTAGCAAAACATCTGCGACATCATTTTTTGCAGTCCGGAAACGAAGCCGAATCCGCTCATATTTCTTCGGTTCCGCCGGTATTACATAAGATGATGTTCCATCGCAGAACAATGCGTCTTTTCTCATAATAAAAAACTCCTCTCAGATTCCGTTTAGTCCTCAAAAAGTGCCTCAAATTCACTTCTCGTAATTTTTTCTTTTTCTAACAGTAACTGAGCGCAGGATTCCAGAACCGGATGATACTCCTGTAGCAGAGTCTTTGCTTTATCATAACATTCATCAATGATTCGTTTTACTTCTTCATCAATTGTCGATGCAACCTTCTCTCCGTATCCCCTGGATGTATGGCCAAAGTCCCTTCCAATAAATACTTCATCACTGTCATTGTCATAATTAATCAGTCCAAGTTTCTCAGACATACCGAACTTCGTAATCATTGATTTCGCAATTGCAGTCGCCTGCTTGATATCCTGAGATGCTCCGGTTGTAATATCGTCGAAAATCTCTTCCTCCGCAACCCGTCCGCCAAGTGATACAACAATCTCCTGCAGCATATGTCCTTTTGTGTTGAACATATCATCCTTTTCCGGCAGCGGCATCGTATATCCGCCGGCAGCCCCTGTCGGCACGATAGATACGCTGTACACCGGGCCTACATCCGGCAGCACATGGAACAAAATTGCGTGGCCTGCCTCGTGGTAAGCAGTGATTCTCCGCTCTTTTTCTGATACAATCCGACTCTTTTTCTCCGGCCCGATACCAACTTTTACAAATGCATGGCGGATATCGGACTGCTGAATATATACGCGGTCTTCTTTTGCTGCCAGAATTGCAGCCTCATTCAACAGGTTCTCTAAGTCTGCCCCTGTAAATCCCGCTGTTGTCTGAGCAATCTGTCTCAAATCCACATCGTCGCCCAGCGGTTTATTTTTCGCATGGACTCTCAGAATCTCTTCCCTTCCGCCCACATCCGGACGTCCTACGATTACATTTCTGTCAAAACGTCCCGGACGAAGAATCGCCGGGTCCAGAATGTCCTTCCGGTTCGTCGCCGCCATCACGATAATCCCTTCATTTATCCCGAAACCGTCCATCTCGACAAGCAATTGGTTCAATGTCTGCTCACGCTCGTCGTGTCCGCCGCCGAGACCGCTTCCGCGCCGTCTTGCAACCGCATCAATCTCATCGATGAAGATGATACACGGTGAATTTTTCTTCGCATCCTGGAACAAATCACGGACACGTGACGCTCCGACACCGACAAACATTTCCACGAAGTCAGAACCCGAAATACTGAAAAACGGCACCCCTGCCTCGCCTGCGACTGCTTTTGCAAGCAGTGTCTTACCGGTTCCCGGAGATCCCTCAAGCAGAACGCCTTTCGGAATCCTTGCCCCGACCTGAATATACTTTTTCGGCGTCTTCAGGAAATCAACGATTTCCTCCAACTCCTCTTTTTCCTCCTTCAGACCGGCTACGTCCGCAAATGTCACCTTCTTATCACTCGGAGAGCTCATGCGTGCACGGCTCTTTCCGAAATTCATCGCTTTCGCGTTGGCTCCGCCGCCCGCCTGACGGTTCATCAGCATGAAAATCAGCAAAAATGCAACCGCCGTAAGCAATACCGGCAGAACCATTGTCTCAAACAGTCCGTCCTCCGGCACATTCGGCATTCGGTAATCCATATCATACTTCTTCATCATTTCCTGCACGGTATTGACGTCCGATACGTAAACTTTACTGGTCGTCCCGCTGTCTTTCAAGGTAAATGTCACATATCCGGTCGGTACTGTCTTGTTCTGGTTGATTGTGACATCTTCTACATTGCCCGCCTGCACTTCCTGTGCAAAACGGGTATATGTCATCTCCTGATTCTGAACCTGCATACGTCCTGCGAACCAGAGCGCAAAGAGCACGACAATCACAAATACGGCAAATGTCGCCCCGCTGGCACTTCTATACTTTTTATTGTCATTATTCAATGGTATATACTCCTCTCTATTCTGCCCCTTCCACAACTCCGATGAAAGGCAGGTTTCTATATTTCTGTGCATAATCCAGACCGTATCCTACTACAAATTCGTCCGGAATATTGAATCCGACGTAATCTACTTTCACATCTCTCACACGACGCTCCGGCTTATCCAACAGTGTGCAAAGGTGAATACTCTTCGGGTTTCTCTTCTTTAAAATGTCAATCAGATAGTACAGTGTACGTCCGGAGTCAATGATATCTTCCACAATCAGCACATCTTTGCCGTCGATGGACTCATCCAAATCCTTTACGATTTTTACGACACCGCTTGATTTTGTGCCATCCCCATAACTGCTGACGCTCATAAAGTCCATGGATACCGGAACGCTGATTCTCTTTGCCAGTTCACACATGAAGAACACGCCGCCTTTCAGGACGCAAATCAGATGGATTTCCTTTCCTGCATAATCCTCACTGATTTTTTTCCCTAACTCCTCAATTCTCTTATCCACGTTTTTTTCAGACACTAATTCCCGGATTGTCTCTGCCATTCTTTTTTCCTCCATCGCTTTTGTATATTTGCATCTCAATCTGCAGGATTCTCTTCGTCGTATCCTGCACCTGACAGGCACTGCTTCTTCTGTATCCCGGAATCCACAGAACCTGACTGCCCTCTGCAATTAGTAAAATCTGATCTCTGGATTCCGCCGGAATCTTTTTATTTATAAACCATTTCTTTATCTTCTGCCGATGCCCTGCCTTGTCGATTACAATGCTGTCCTCATCTTGTCTTGTCCTAATATACAGACTATTCTTTATTATATCATAGTCAAACCATTTCGTGTATACTTTTTGAGGGATATCATTTGCCGAAAAACCCTCGCTTTTTTCAAATATTTTACAGCGAATCGTCAGATTCCGCCCTTCCAGCACCGTTTCGCCGGGAACCGCAAGCGGGACCGGGGAAAATCTCCCGGTATACTCGGTGTTTCCTGCCCGCTCCACTGTGTTTGCTGCCTGTGCCGCTGCATGCCCATCCGGGGTTCCCTGCCGGGCTTCCGGCAGTATTTTCCGACAGGTCTGTAGGCGCACGCCCTCATATATCCGCTTTGCCTGCATGCCATACGGCAAATCCACGCTGCGCCCTGTCTGTTTTCCGAACAATTCCAGCACTGCCCGGATGTGCACCTGGCTGATATCTTTTTTCTTCCCACATATCTCTTCCATACAACGCCGGATAAGCATCTTTTTTAAAATGTCCGGGAACTGCCGGAACATTTCCCATGAAATAATAAGCTGTCCCTGACAGGAAATATTTACACAACAGGCGTATGCCTCATCCGTCTGTAGCTCCATGTAACTCTGAAGTTCCTGCATCTGTTCCATTGTTTCATTCATATGCCGGACTGCCTGCGTGTTTACCTGTTCTTCCAGCACCGGGAGTACAAGATGGCGCAGCTTATTTCTCGTGTAGTCTATCTGTGCATTTGTCTCATCTGTACAGTACGGCTGATTGCGTTCTGCAAGATACCGCTCAATTTCGCTGCGGTTCACAGACAGCAGCGGCCGGATATACTTCCCGTTCACCGGACGGATTCCGCACATCCCTTCCAGCCCCGCCCCTCTGGACAGATTCCAGAGCAGCGTCTCCGCATTGTCATTCTGGTGATGTGCCAGCGCAATCTTACTGCCGCCATACTGTTCACATACCGACTCAAATGCATTCCGGCGCGCAGTGCGCCCTGCCTCCTCCAGAGATTGTTTCCATATTTTTGCAATTGATTCCATGTTAATCCGGAAAACTTCCAGTGGAACGTGATGTGTGCTGCAAAGCTGCCGGACAAATTCTTCGTCTCTGTCCGCCGCCTCTCCCCGGAGTCCGTGGTTGACATGCACTGCCACAAGGTCAAAACCGAGTTTCTCACGCAGCTCCATAAGCACACAAAACAGGCATACCGAATCTGCCCCGCCCGATATACCTGCAATTACCCGCTCCCCGCGGGCAATCATATCTTGTTGTCTGATAAATTCTTCTACTCGTTTCATATGTAAACTATACTCAATCTTATTTGAAAATGCAAGATGCCGTCTTCAGATTTTAGCCTTGATTCGGATTTCAGCCATCCACAGACGAATCTCACCGTTTCCAGATTCCGACAACCAGTACGGTCATGTCGTCCTGCGGCGGTTTGCCTGTCCAATTCAACACTTGCTGTAAAATGTGCTGCGCCATTTCCTTCGGATTAATCATCACCGTCCCCTGGATAATCGTTTCCAGCAATACGTCCTGTTCCCCGACCGGGAGGGCATCCATGATGCCATCCGTCACCATAATGACGAAATCCCCGTCCTCAAGCTGGCGCATGACTGTATCCACCTCGATTTTCTGAACCACCCCGACCGGCAGACTTGTGGAACTCAAATGCTCTACCTTGTCTTTTTTCTTGATGAATGTCGAGGATGCGCCCGCTTTTACAATCTCACAGTTTCCGGTATACAGATTGAAAATGCTCATGTCTATGGTTGAATAGTGAATCTCTTCGCGCCCCATGACCAGTGTCGTGTTAATCATCTGGATTGCCATTTTCTCCGGGAATCCGGCCTCCAGCAATTCCTCCAGGAGCTCAATGACCTGTGTGCTTTCCCGGCACGCCTTTTCCCCGGATCCCATCCCGTCAGAAATTGCGACTCCCTGACGGCCGCCCGGCAAATCCGTCATCATAAAATTGTCCCCGGAAATCTGGTTACAGCCTTTGCCGATTCTCGCAACACCCTGAATGGTGTAATACGCCGGTCCTTCCATACAGACCAGTGTCACATATTCCTTGCCGAGCGTCTGTGCCTGCGTTCCGACAAGCACAAGTTTTCTTCCTGCGGCTGCGGAAATATCCCGCACAATCTCCCGCACCGGGACACATGGTTCCCGCAGCGCCCGTGCAGTTACATGAACCTCATACTTTCCCTCCGGGTTCATGAAGAAATTCATATACAGGACGCGCACGCCCCGCTTTTTCAATACGGCAAGCACCTTTTTTTCCAGACGCTCATCCCGAAAAATACTATTCTCCATCTCCTTCGCCGTCTGGCGAATCATTTCTGCAAACGTGTCCATCTGGATGGCGCACCCTTCCCGGCTCAGTGCAATCCGGTTCATCCACATCATATTCTTGCGCGCCGCCTGAAATGCCTCCAACATCTCCCTCAGAAAACGCGGCGCCATAATGCAGCACTGCTGCAATTTCCGTTTTGTCTCCACATTCAGCTCATCCCCGTATTGGTCAATCGCAGACAAAATCTCATAGCCCATCTGACAGGTATGGACAAAATTTTCGCCCCAACACCAGGAACATTTTTCACACTGTCCGCAGACATGCTCCTTCACCTGGTCAAACATCCCTTCGACCTCTTCATTCGTAAAAGCCTTCTTCCGGTCATCCATCTTCAGAAACGTATGTGCAAGCTGCGTCAGAGAATCCGCAAACTTTTCAATTTGTGTTACATAAGGACTTGTATGCAATACCTGTCCGTCCTCCATTGTAATCCCTCCCTAATTCCATGAGAATTCCAAAGGGGATAATTGCAAAGGGGACAGTCCCTTCTCAGAAGGGACTGTCCCCTTTGCGCCCCATTGTGTCTGTTGATTACACAATAGAAAAAACTCCGGAGTTTTTCCGGAGTTTCTCTTTTGCGTACATACTTAATTTGTCTGTCTGAATAGAACCTCATTCGGGTCTACCAGACCTAACTTCTCTTCTGCAACTTCTTTAATATAATCATCGGTCTTAACATACTCTTCATAAGCTGCCACTTCCTTCGACCGCTCTTTTTCCTCTTTTATCTGTGCCTTCAGTTCTGCCTCCTGCTGCTTGTACGATTCATTCTTCGCATATAACGAAACGGAATTCACTACAAGTACCAACGTCAATATCATCAATACTGCGCAGATAATCCTTACACTCTTCCTGTGCTGACGGGAAACAGGACTCTGACTTCGGCCTTTCCGCCTGGCGGCTGCTGCCGTTTTTTTCTTATTCATATTCGTACTCACCCAACTTATTAATCCCACTATAAGCACCCCTGCTTATTAAGGATATTCTATCGGTTTTCCATGTATTTTTCAAGGATTTTCTTGCATTTTACAAAGATTTTTTTAGCCAAAATCCTGCAAAAAAATGCACTTGATATGCCAAGTACAATTCCTAGTATAAAGAACCATCGAATACTACCATATGTCGTTAAATACATTTGCCGAAAGGTATACAGGCTGACACCAACCCAGTAAAATATGTCTTCCAGATTAATCACCAGCAATGAATGTCTGACCAGTCTGCGCACCTGACATAAAATCTGATATCCGACAAATATTACGATTCCGGACAGTCCCGCATAGAGGAACACCGCCGCCTCTTTTCCAATCCCAAGCATCATAAAATAAACCTACTTGAACAGCTTGGCAAATAGATTCTCATTCTGCCGGTTCACCTGGCTCGCGCTGGAATATGCTACGCTGTCAATATTTCCCGACAAATCTACCTCGCCCTTTTCTACACTTAGGCGGTTCACATGCAAATCTGTCCCTTTTACCATCAGCATCCCCTGCTCTGTCTCCAGCAATATCTCGTTCAAATCAAACGAAAGCACATCTAATACTCCGGTCACCATACTTGTCTTCCGGTTATTGATTACCAGCTTGTGTGCTTTCGCAGCCTGTCTTTCTTCCATACAAGCTCCCCCTTCACGGCGCTTTTGATTACAGAAACTGTAATCTTTTATAATATATGAGAGATGAGGGGAGATTAGAACTGCGCAAAAATCGGAATCCGTTCAAGGGGAACAGTCCCCTATCAGAAGGGGCAGTCCCCTGTCAGAAGAGACTGTCCCCCTTAACACACCTGACAACTTACAGGTACCGGAACAGGTCTTTTGCTTCTTCTTTTTTTGTCGTATCCTGCAAATCCATGACTTCTACTTTTACGGTTTTCGTGCCGAACTGTATCTCTATGACATCACCGACTTTTACTTTCACGGATGCCTTTGCCACGTTTCCGTTGACAAGGACTCTTCCCGCATCGCACGCCTCATTTGCCACGGTTCTGCGCTTTATCAGGCGGGACACTTTTAAAAATTTATCCAGTCTCATTTCTTTTTCCTCTTTCTTATCAGATAATCTTGTACAGCAGAAGGGCAGAGGTTGTCCGACCTCTGCCCTTCTGCTGTTATCTCCATAACGTTCTCTCAACGATATCTGTTCTTTCGCCTTAGTTTACAGCGTCCTTCAGTGCTTTACCAGCTTTGAATTTTGGAGCTTTGCAAGCGCTGATTGTCATCGGCTCACCAGTCTGTGGGTTCTTTCCTGTTCTTGCAGCCCTCTTGCTGACTTCGAATGTTCCGAATCCGACTAACTGGACTTTCTCATCATTTTTCAGTTCTTCTGTAATTACATCAATAAAAGCCTTTACTGCTTTCTCTGAGTCTTTCTTGGAAATTTCTGCTTTTTCTGCAATTGCTGCGATTAACTCTGTTTTGTTCATGGATATTTCCTCCTCTTAATTGTAGTAGAATATTAATTCTAACAGCTCAAAGGCTCTTGCACGCAGTTATACGGCGCTGCCCTTAAATACTGTTATACTTGCTGTATCCCTGTTTGTCAAGCGATTTTCCCGGAAATATCGCGGAATCTCGCGGTTTTCCATACTTCTGCCTTACGTTTCAGCCATACCGCCCGCTACTGCCGTCACTCAGCCGTTCCCGCTGTCCATGCATTGAGCATTCTCGCTGATGGCTGATTCGTAACTTTGCATCATATCATTTTGTCAATCATTGCAAGGACTTCTTTGCCCATTGCTGCGGATTTTTCATCTGCATCTGAAAGAGAGGTGCCTTTTATGCCATAATAGAATTTGACTTTCGGCTCTGTACCGGAAGGTCTTACACAAAGCCATGCACCGTCTGTCAAATCATAATACAGTACATTGGATGACGGAAGCCCTGTCCCTGTCACTTCGCCTGTCGCCATGTCCCTGATTGTATCTTCTTTGTAATCTCTTGCTTTCAGTACCTTGTATCCGGCAATCTCTGTCGGCGGATTCTTTCTCAGTGTCTCAAGGATACTCTGAATCTTGGCAAGACCTTCAATTCCTTTCATTGTGATGGACTGGATATCATCTTTGTAATATCCGTAACGTTCATACAGCGCAATCATAGCATCCCACAGGTTCATGCCCTTTGTCTTATAATAAGCGGCAGCCTCACAAAGTGCCATTGTAGCAACAATTGCGTCTTTGTCTCTTGCATGTGTTCCAATCAGGCAGCCGTAGCTCTCTTCGAAACCAAATAAGTACTCGCCTTTACCGCTTGTCTCAAATCCGAGAATCTGCTGTCCAATATATTTGAACCCGGTCAGGCACTCGATTAATCCTGCGTTATAATAGTTTGCAATCGCATCTGCCATGTTGGAGGTAACGATTGTCTTAATCAGATATCCGTCCTCCGGCAATCCTTTGAGTTCTTTTCTCTGTCCAATCTCATAGTCAGCCAGCAGGCATCCGGACATATTTCCTGTCAGAGTGTGATACCCGCCGTTGCTGTCTTTTACACGGACGCCAAGCCTGTCCGCATCCGGATCTGTTGCGAGCACGATGTCTGCGTCAATCTCTTTTGCCAGTTTCAGTCCCAAATCAAATGCTTCCGCAGCTTCCGGATTCGGATAAGAAACGGTCGGGAACTCTCCGTCCGGCAGCTCCTGCTCTTTTACCACATATACATTTTCAAAGCCAAGCTCTTTTAAAATACGGCGCGCCGGAATGTTACCTGTTCCATGAAGCGGTGTGTATACAATCTTCAACTCTTTTCCGACTGCGTCGATGGCGTCCTGATGAAGCACCTGTTTTTTGAGCTCTTCGATGTAAGCATCGTCAACCTCCGCTCCGATTGTCTCGTAGAGCCCTGCCGCCTTCGCCTCATCCAGTCCCATCGTCTTCATGGTTGTGTAATCTTCGATTGCTTTTACATCATCCATAATTCCTTTGTCATGCGGCGGTGTAATCTGAGCGCCGTCTTCCCAATATACTTTGTATCCATTGTACTCCGGCGGGTTATGGCTTGCCGTAATGTTGATTCCGGCGATACATCCCAGCTTTCTCACTGCGTAGGAAAGCTCCGGCGTCGGACGAAGAGACTCGAAGACAAACGCCTTGATTCCGTTTGCTGCCAGACAGAGCGCTGCCTCGTCAGCAAACTCCGGCGACATTCGTCTGGAATCGTAAGCAATTGCAACCCCCTGAACCGCTTTTCCGCTCTTTAAAATATAATTTGCCAGTCCCTGTGTTGCCTTACGGACCGTATAAATATTCATGCGGTTCGTTCCTGCCCCGATAATGCCCCGAAGTCCTGCCGTCCCAAATTCCAGGTCTGTATAAAAACGTTCCCTAATCTCGTTCTCATCGTCCTTGATTCCCTCCAGCTCCGCTTTCGTATCTGCGTCGAAATATGGATTGGATAACCATTCCTCGTATCTTTCTTTGTATTCCATTTTGGTACCTCCTGCCCGATAATGTATTTATAACTATGTCTTATTATACATCAGACATTTACAAATGAAAAGAGAATATCGTCTCTAAAAACCGCATTTTTTCTTCTGTCTGCGTCACTGAAAGCAAGAGTTTCTCGACATTTTTCTCCGGTATCCATACCTTATTTGAATGATAGTAGGTATTCGCCGTTTTCCAGAATTTTTCCGGGTAGGCAAGTTTCAGGGCAATGTACTCCATTTCCTGCGAATTCAGGCTCCGTCCTCTGGCATACGCGTTTAAAATAGCATCCCCAAAGGACACTCGCCAGCGATGTTTTTCCATGACTTTCCGCAGAAAATAGTACAAGTCCTGCACCTGAATATCCATTCGGAAATGTTCAAAGTTCGTAGTTGCAATCCCCTGTGGCAGCAAAATAACGTTGTGATAATTGTAATCGCCGTGAACAAGCCGCTTCTGTGCGATGCTCTCGCGATACAGCTCCTCGTACCGGGAGTCCTCCAGCTTATCTGATACCTGCACTGCAAGCCGGTACATTTGCTCAAAGGATTCCAGAAACAAATATTCAAACTTCCCCTTATTTACCCGTTTCCTTATAAACGCGCGCACTTTCTTCAGTTCCCTGTTATGGCAGAGGAACTCCTCCTTTAGATGTCTTCCCACAGGTGGACGGATTGTCTGCTTTTCTTCCAAGCTGCAAATTTCCTGCCAGTACAGATTCCGATGGAGACGTGCCAGATTCCCCGCTGCCGCCAGAATATCATTTTCCCGGCGCACCTCGCACTCCCGCCCGTCATACCATTTTTTGAGCATATAACGGCTTCCGTCTCTTGAGCGGGCAATCAAATGTCCCTCGGCTGTAAGTACCGGTGTGTCTACATTTTGGAAACCTGATGCCTCCAGCCGGCAAAGCAGCGTATATAATAAGAGGGCACGCCTGTCAGAAATTGTCGTCTCTCTTAACAGCATCGTTCCCTCTTTTGTGTCGATAAAAAACGCACCCCTCATTTTCCGGGTGCTCTCTGGCTCGATATGATATTGTTCCAAAACTTCTAATTCGTATTCTCTCATTGCTGCCCCCTACATCTACACGATTCATAACTCTTTCTAATCTATGTAGGGAGCAGCCGAAGTATGCTAAAGTCCAACCCTTTCTTTTACATATTCACAGAGAATCTCCTTTTTGTTGCAATCCGGATCGTCGATTACCCATTCCAGCAGTTCATTTAGCATACTGCCGAGCTCCCGCCCCGGTTTCATACCAAGCTCCATCAGGTCTTTTCCGGTCACCGCAAGATCCCGCAGCGTCACACAATGTCCACTGATTAACGTTTCCTGATAAACTTCCCTCATGGCAATAATATTTTCAATCTTCTCGCGCCGGCGGTATGGGCTCTGTGCCTTCACGTCTGCCATACGGATTGCCAGATAATATGGGAACAGCTCCACGCTGATTCGGTTCATCGCACGGCGCACATTCGGCCCGGTCGCCTCAATCCGGTAATCGTGATAGCAAACAAGCTTTGTCACTTTTTTTATCGTTTCATTGTCAAATTTCAGACGCCGCATAATGGCGCGCGCTTTTTCCTCGCTCACAAGTGCATGTCCCTTGAAATGGTCCCGCCCGCTTTCATCTGTCGTCTTCATATCCGGCTTGCCCATATCATGGAACAACATGGTCAGCCGGAGAATCTTATCTTTCTTTACATTTTTCAGCGCATGCAGTGTATGCCCTGCCACATCGTATTTATGATGCGGCGTGTTCTGGCGTACGCCAACCATCTGGTCCCATTCCGGCAGAATTACTTTCGTAATTCCCAGCTCATACGCATCCTGAATCCGCTCCGGGTGGTTCGATACCAGCAATTTCACCAGCTCTGCCTGAATCCGCTCCGCACTGATATTTTCCAGTGCCTGTGCGTGATTGCGGATTGCCGCCGCTGTAAAAGGCTCAATCGGGAAATTAAGCTGTGCAGAAAACCTTACCGCCCGCAGAATGCGAAGGGCGTCTTCCTCAAAACGCTCCTTCGGGTCTCCCACGCAGCGAATCAGATGGTGGTTCAAATCCCTCATGCCTCCAAATACATCCACGAGCCGGACTTCATCGTTGTATGCCATCGCGTTAATCGTAAAGTCCCGCCGTTTCAAATCTTCCTCCAGCTTATTGGTAAAGATAACCTCCTTCGGGTGGCGGCTGTCCTCGTACATACCGTCAATCCGGTAGGTCGTCACCTCAAACATATCCTTTCCAAACACCACCGTCACCGTACCATGCTCAATCCCCGTATCCACCGTCCTGCGGAACAGACTTTTAATCTGCTCCGGTTTCGCAGATGTCGTGATATCCCAATCCTGCGGGCGTTTCGCCAGAATGGAGTCTCGCACACAACCACCGACCGCGTAGGCTTCATATCCGTGCATCTGCAAATTTTCAATAATCATCGTCACTTTTTCCGGTAACGTAATCTTCATATAGCTCTTCCTTCCATCTGCAAAGGGGACAGTCCCTTCTGAGAAGGGACTGTCCCTTTTGCGCTTCATTTTCAGAATTGTTTTACAATTTCTTTTTCGCGCATTTGGCAACTAAATATTATAACTTGTCTTTGCTGTTCGCTCAACCATTTTAGTGTAGATTTTAATCTTTTTTCATCATAGTAGACAAATGCATCGTCAAATATGACTGGCATTTCTTCTTCGGTATACAACAAATTCAGTGCTGCCATACGCAGCGCGAAATAGACTTGCTCCATCATCCCGCGGCTTAAGCGTTCAACCGATATCTTTCTTCCTTCACGGATAACGCTTAATTCCAGATTGTCTTCCACTAAGACACGCTCACATGCACCATCGGTTATCTCCGAAAGGATGCGGGATGTCTCACGGTTCAGCCGGGCGCCAAATGCCTGTGTCATCTGCCGCGCCGCCTGAGAAAGCCGTTCCATTGCCAAATCCAACGCCTTTTGTTTCTCCGTCAGCCGCCGATATACATCGCCGGGCTGTGTCTGCTCCTCAATCTGCTCCTGTAAGTTACGGAACTGAATTTGCTTATCCTGCATCGAACTCTGCACCTGCTCCGAAAGCCACGCAGTGCGCTGCACCCGTTCCTGTATCTCCTGTAGTTTCTCCTGTGCAATTTGTACTGGGTTCTCCTGTGTAAGCTGAGCCGGGTTCTCCTGTGGGGATCGTGCCGGATTCTGCCATACGGACTGCGTCGGGTTCTCCTGTAGGGGCTGAGCCGGGTTCTCCTGTGGGGATTGTGTCTCTGGATTGTCATATGAGGTTTTATTCCACGACTGTGTTTTTCCTCCGCGCCGCATTCCGCGGATGATGCTCACTGACAGACAACTTCCGAGGAAAAATACGCACCAGCACACAAGGAACAACACCAGCGAAATATGCGCGAGCAGTACCACCAAACTGCCTATAACTCCTCCCACAAGAAATACACCAAGCAACATACGGAAAATGCGTTTCCAGACTTCCGCCTGCTGCCCTGATTCATAATTCCTCTGTTGCTCTATCCGTTCCTGCTGCTTCCGCGGGATTCCCTTCCTCTGTTCCATCTGCTCCCGCTGTTTTCGCTGAGTTTCCCGCTCTTGTTCCATCTGCTCCTGTTCCATTTGAATCTTTTGTTTCCGCTGAATCTCCCACTGTTCTTTCTCTTTCCGGCGGGACTCCTGTAGTTCACGTTCCAGTTTTTGAAGTTCCTCTTTTACATATTGCTGCTGAATCCGCAGCCGTTCCGCCTCCTGCTCCTGCTCTTGCCGGATGGTTTTCATTTTCTGTCCGATGGCTTTTTTCTTCTCTTTCAAGCATTCCATCGTACCGTGGAAATCCACTTCCCCGCTGCCAGTCTCGTAATAGTTTGCCGCACAATTTTTCAGCTCCGCCGCCAGTCCCTGCCCCGGCTGCGCCGTAAGCTGTCCGATTCCGGCTGCATTTTCAAATGACGCTGCCGTCATGCCCCCGAGCAGCATATCCAAGTCGCCATCCTCCACAGACAGTTCTTCCCCGTCATCTTCACAAATCAGCGTCGCCCGTTTCCCATACCTGTCAAACTCCCGCTCCAGACGGAATGTGCGCTTCCCACAGCAAAACCGCATCATTCCGGCATAATAATTCGGATTTTCCCATGGTTCATACCGACTGAATTCGTCCTTCTGCGCCGCGCGCCCGCGTCCTCGCTCCAATCCGAAAAGCATTGCTTTGATAAATGCATAAACTGTAGATTTTCCGTATTCGTTTTCCCCGTAAAAAACCTGAATTCCTTCGGAAAGTTCGAATCGGGCATCCGTAAATTTCCCGAAATGTTTCAGGTACAACTCTTTTATTACCATGTTTACTCCTCCACTTTGCTTTTACTCCATTCGGTTCTTCATCAGCGCAAGCACCCCTTCCTGCAATGCCTGATGCTCCAGAGAACCCTCCTCGCAATCCGCAAAAGTCTCAATATATTTTCCAATCAGATTGTCCCGATTATTCTCCAAAATATTTGAAAAATCATATGCTGCCTCTGTCTCGTCAACCAATTCCAACACGTTTTCCGGCAGATACATCTGCTCCGCATCGAATGTAATATCCGGGTCACGGAATCCACGCAAAATAAACTTGTACAGGTTCTGTGTTCCTCGCTGCTCCACCACCTGCCGCATCCAATTCAGCAATGCACCGGCGGTCATCGACCGATTGACTTTCAGAACAAGATGAATGTACTCCCGCTTTGCAAAGGGCACGAACTCCGTCCGAACCCCATGAGAGGTAATCCCACCGCGGACATAACCGTGCGGTCCGACATCATTTTTATCAATCGGTTCCAACGCGCCTGCATACAGGGCGCGGCCGGCAATCACTTCCTGAGGCTTATGGATGTGCCCCATCGCAATATAATCAAACTCGGAACGCTCCAGTATTTCCCGGCGGATAGGAATATGTTTTTCATCCCCGCCGTGTGCCAGCAGAATGCGATACCGCATATCATTTTCCACAGCCGTGCATACCTCATCGTAAAGCGGTTCCCGAATCTCCCGCTCATAATAACTGAACCCGTACACTGCCGTATCCAGCTCCCGAAAAAACACCTTCTGTGGCTCTCTTCCGAACAATGGGTACACATTTCTGTTCCATGAAAATGTTCTGTAATAAGAATCCTTTCTTATATAGTCATGATTTCCCGCAATAAGTACAACCTTCGTCACACTCAGCGTCGAAAACAGATAGTTCACTTCTTTCAGCTCCCGTAATAACGGCTGCCGATGGAATAAATCCCCCGCAATCAAAAGCAAATCCATTTTCTCACGCTCACACAGTGCAATCACCTCAGAAAACGCCTCCCACAATTCCTGTGGCCGCTGCGCACTGTATACACTTCCCGCATCCGGCTGCGCACCCAGATGCACATCCGCAATATGAATAAATCTCATACACTCCTCCATTTTGGGACACCCCTGACTTCAAAAAGGGACACCCTAAAGTTCAATTGGGGACGTAGTAAAGTTCACATTTACTACGTCCCCAATTGAAGATTTTTACAACTCGCAGTTATTTACTGTTCTCGGGAATGGAATTACGTCGCGAATATTTGCCATTCCGGTCAGATACATCACGCAGCGCTCAAATCCAAGACCGAATCCTGCATGCCGGGTAGAACCGTATTTCCGCAAATCCAGATAGAACTGGTAATCTTCTGCTTTCAGCCCAAGTTCATTCATTCTTGCAAGAAGCTTCTCGTAATCGTCCTCTCTCTGACTTCCGCCAATAATCTCTCCAATTCCCGGCACAAGACAGTCAACAGCTGCAACCGTCTTTCCGTCATCATTTTGTTTCATATAGAATGCTTTGATTTCCTTCGGGTAATCGGTTACGAATACAGGACGCTTATAAATCTCCTCTGTCAGGTAACGTTCATGCTCTGTCTGCAAATCACATCCCCAGAATACTTTATATTCAAACTTATCATTGTTCTCTTCCAGCAGCTCGATTGCCTTTGTGTAGGTCACTCTTGCAAAATCGGATTCCACTACATTTTTCAGACGGTCGAGCAGTCCTTTGTCCACAAATGAGTTGAAGAACTGCATCTCCTCCGGCGCCTGCTCCATTACATAGGAAATAACATACTTCAGCATCGCCTCGGCAAGCTCCATATTATCTTCCAAATCCGCAAATGCAATCTCCGGTTCAATCATCCAGAACTCTGCCGCATGTCTGGTTGTGTTGGAATTCTCAGCCCTGAATGTCGGTCCGAATGTGTAAATATTCCGGAATGCCTGTGCATAGGTCTCCCCATTCAATTGCCCACTGACGGTCAGACTTGTCTCTTTTCCAAAGAAATCCTGACTGTAATCTACACTTCCGTCCTTATTCTTCGGCAGATTCTCCATATCCAGCGTGGTCACGCGGAACATCTCTCCGGCACCCTCACAGTCACTTCCTGTAATCAACGGCGTGTGCACATAGACAAATCCTCTGTCCTGAAAAAATTGATGGATTGCATACGCCGCCAGAGAACGCACGCGGAATACTGCCTGAAATGTATTTGTTCTCGGACGCAGATGTGAAATTGTTCTGAGATATTCGAAACTGTGGCGTTTCTTCTGCAACGGATAGTCCGGTGCTGATGCACCTTCAACTGTAACCTCATCTGCCTGAATTTCAAAAGGCTGCTTCGCCTGCGGAGTTGCCACTAATGTTCCGGTGACAATAATTGCCGCACCTACATTCTGTTTCGAAACCTCCTGAAAATTCTCCATCTTATCATGGTAAACTATCTGCAGCGGCTCAAAATAAGAACCGTCATTTACTACAATAAATCCAAACGTCTTGGAATCACGGATGCTGCGAATCCAGCCCCCCACCGTCACCTTCTGTTCCAGATATTTCTCTCTGTTTTTGAATAACTCTCTAACTGTTATCAATTCCATATCATTTACTCCTTTTGTTTAGTCCGCTGACTTTACTAATTATAGTATTATAACACTGAATCCGCCTGAAATACAATCCCATTCTGCCTTCTTGCACGACAAACGCATGAATCTTTTCTCCTGCCCAAAATGAGATATTGACATTTTTCAAACAGATAAAACCTCTTCCAGAT
>DCKD01000048.1 GCA_002320245.1 Lachnospiraceae bacterium UBA1683 | reverse complement strand
TAAAAAAGGAATCTACAAGCCTTGATTTTACTGGGCTGAAGATTCCCAGAGATTATAAAAGCATTAGGAGGCAATTATATGTTAAAATATGTAGAAACAAAGCAGGCACCCGCAGCGATCGGACCTTATTCCCAGGGAATCATTGTAAACGGAATGGCATTCTTTTCCGGACAGGTTCCGCTCTCCCCGGAAACCGGAGAAGTGGTTGGAACTACCATTAAGGAACAGACCGAACAGGTTATGAAAAATATTCAGGCACTGCTGGAAAGCCAGAATGCAAAATTTACAGATGTTGTAAAAACAACCTGTTTCCTTGCTGACATGGGGGATTTTGCCGCATTCAATGAAATCTACGCAAAATATTTCACAGGCAAGCCGGCACGCTCCTGTGTTGCAGTAAAAGCACTTCCAAAGGGTGTCCTGTGTGAAGTGGAGACAATTGCCTACACCAGCGAATAAGATTCTCCCTCAATCAAATAGCATACGAATTATTCTAAATATAAATAGTTGCACCTCCGGATTATCTATTCAGAAAAACAGGGGAACGCCATTCCAACGGTCATTTTCCCCCTTGTGAAAACAGATATAAATCCGGAAAGCAGCAACGCACCAGTGCAGTGTCTCTTTCGCCTTCAACGGAATGTGAACAAGATGCTGCACCGGCTTTATCCATCCGGTTTAATTCACCAATTTTCCAATTCCAGTTTCTTCCCGCCCACATATTTTGCATAAATCTGACGGTCATCCGAAAGATAAACCATCCGTTCCAGCCGCTGCTTTACAGTCAGTTCCTGCGGATGCTTTAATCCGGAATCATCCAGCACAACCGCGTCCATCTCATATCCCGGCTCAAAACTTCCTGCCTTGCCAAAGAATGCACCGCCGCCTTTCGTAGCCATGTAAAATACCTCTTCCACCGTCAGCGGTTTCAGCGAGTTATCCAACATCCTCCAGCGCAGCTTTGACGCCTGGATTGCATGTGCCATTGCTGTGAACAGATTTACCGAAGAGCCTGCTGCCACATCACTTCCCATCCCGACACGCAGTCCCATATCCAGAAACTTCCTCACCGGAGCGACGCCGGATGAAAGATTGATATTCGATTCCGGACAATGCGCGATATACACGCCGTTTTCCTTTATCCGCTCCAGTTCTTCCCTTTCGGAATAGACACAATGCGCCATCACTGTCTTGCAATCTCTCCCGAACAGACCAAACTGGTCATAAGCATCCCCATAAAATTCTGCCTTCGGACACAGCCTTTTCACCCAGTCAATCTCACTGGGATTTTCTGACAAATGAGACTGCACCGGAAGCTGATTGCTCATCTGAATCTCTTTCAGCCGCTCCATCAGCGCATCCGAGCATCCTGGTATAAAACGCGGTGTCAGAATCGGCTGTGTGTGTTCATATGCCCTCTGTTTTACCTCTCTTAGCCACCTTATTGTCTCTTCTGCGGATTCCTCCGTCGTTTCCTGTATATAATTCGGACAGTTCCGATCCATATTTACTTTTCCGACCAACGTCTTCATGCCGGATGCCTCCAGCATATCCATCAAAAGAAGAGTCGCCGGACGGTGCACAGTTGCGAATATACACGCTCTTGTGGTCGCACCTTTTCTCAAATGCCCGACAAATATCCGATATGCCTGCTTCGCATACTCCTCATCCTGAAACTTTGCTTCCTCCGGAAATGTATTTGTCTCCAGCCATTCCAACAGCTCCATATCCATCCCAAGCCCCCGGAACGAGTACTGTGGTGCATGGACGTGCAAATCTACCAAACCAGGAATAATCAGCCTGTCCCCGTAATCTTCGATTGGAATACCGCCGTATCGGAATGGAAGTGTCTGATACACTCCCAGAATCCGGTTTTCCTCACAGACCAGATATCCATGCTCACATACTTCCAGACTATGGACATCTTTGCTGTATACGATATTTCCCTTTATGATAAAAACGGATGTTCTCATACGGATGTATCTCCTTTTATTTTTGAAATATGTAACTGTTCCAAGCCAAGCAAATTCATACAAAAATATGTGATGAATGCTTACATTCGTGAACACATTTTTGTATGAATTTATTCGGCGGATACGCCACACCGAGGAAATGCACATCATTTTCGAGGTTGGCTCTGAATAGTTACTGAAATATTATATCTGAACCACTTTTTCTTTTGCAATATTATCTGAACCGTTTCTTGTTTGCAATATTATCTGAACCGCTTTTCCTCGTTTTACTCCATGAGCAAAATATTTCCCAAATCCTTCAGCCAAGCCGCCACACAGGCATCACTTGGCATTCTCCAGTCTCCTCTCGGAGACAGTGCAACCGTTCCAACCTTCGGTCCGTCCGGCAGACAGGAACGCTTAAACTGCTGCCCGAAAAACCGCCTGCAAAATGTCTCCAGCCATTTCAGAATCGTCACGGAATCATATTTTCCGTCAAACGTCCTATCGGCAAGACGGTAAATCTTGCTCGGCTCAAATCCAAAACGCATCATATAGTATAAGAAGAAATCATGCAGTTCATACGGTCCTACCAAATCTTCTGTCTTTTGTGCGATATTGCCATCTTTCGGCGGCAAAAGTTCCGGACTGACCGGGGTATCCAGTACGTCATAGAGCACCTGCTGCAACGCATTGTCTGTCGTCTCATCAGCCGCATATTTGACAAGATGGCGCACCAACGTTTTTGGCACCGATGCATTTACCCCATACATGGACATATGGTCTCCATTGTATGTTGCCCATCCAAGCGCCAACTCAGACATATCTCCCGTTCCGATAACCATTCCGCCACTCTTATTGGCAATATCCATGAGTACCTGTGTACGCTCTCTTGCCTGACAGTTCTCATAAGTCACACTGTGGTCCTCCGGATTGTGTCCTATATCCCGGAAATGAATATGGACTGCATCAGCAATCGGTACTTCCTGAAGCGTCGCTCCAAGCTGTTCCGACATTTTACAGGCATTCTGATAAGTCCGGTCTGTTGTTCCGAAACAAGGCATCGTTATGGTAATGATATCTTTTTTATCTCTTCCAAGCATATCAAACGCTTTAGCCGTGACAATCAGTGCCAATGTGGAATCCAGTCCGCCGGAAATACCGACCACTGCGGTTTTTGCATGGGTATGTGCGAGACGCTTTTTGAGTCCCATTGCCTGAATCGTCAGAATTTCCTCACATCGCCTTGCCCGCTCCCTGTCATTGGATGGGACAAACGGACGCTGCGGAAATGTCCGGGTTAACTCTGTTTTTTCCATCTCAATATAAAACGGCACACGAATCAAATCCCGGTGTCCACTCGTCTGGAATGTCGTATTTTTCCTGCGCTCTCCAATCAGACGCTGAATATCAATCTCCGAATAAATGATGTGGTTTACGAACCGTTTCGCCTCTTTGAGAATTGCACCGTTTTCCGCAATGATATTATGTCCTCCGAAAACAAGGTCTGTCGTAGACTCACCTTCTCCGGCATTTGCATAAATATACCCTGCAATCAGTCTTGCGGACTGCCCTTGAATCAGCTCTCTTCGGTAACTGTCCTTTCCAATCGTCTCATCGCTGGCAGAACAGTTTACAATAACAGTTGCTCCCTCCAGCGCCGCCTGAATGCTCGGCGGAATCGGAGACCAGACGTCCTCACAGATTTCCGCGGATACAATTAGATTTTCCATCTTTGTTGCATGAAACAGAATCTGCGGTCCGAACGGAATGTTCCGCCCTTCAAATAAAATATACCGTGCCGTCTCCGGTCCCGGAGTAAACTGACGCATCTCATAGAACTCTCCGTAATTCGGCAGAAATGTCTTCGTAGTAAATCCCAGAATTTCTCCACAGTTCATTGCTGCGGCAACGTTGTAAAGTTTGCCGTCCTGCATCAAAGGTGCTCCGACAAAAACAAGCATATCTTTGCCCTTTGTATACTCTGCAATCCGGAACAACGCTTCTTTTGCCGCCTCCAATAACACATCCTGCAAGAATAAATCGCTGCATGTATATCCCGTCACACACAATTCCGGAAATACTACTATCTTTGCATGGCTCTCATATGCCGCCTCAATGGCTTCGCAAATTTTTTCTGTATTGTACGCTACATCTGCAACCCGAATATCCGGTGTGGCAGCCGCCACCTTTACAAATCCCTGTTTCATCTTTCCTTCCCTTCTTCAGTCCCCAGACCTTGATTTCAGGCTTCTGGTTTTTATATCCACCCTTTTGTTATTTATTTTTCTTTTTTACTTACTTCACTTTTGTTTTTGCCTTGCTTTTCTTTTTACTTTGTTTTTCTTTTTTATTTTACGTTTTTTGCTTTTCTTTTTTTATTCTGCTTTTCTTAGTTACTTCGCTTTTCTTTTTTTGTTTTGCTTTTCTTTTTACTTCGCTTTTGTTCTTATCTCGCAGCTTTTTTTAATAACACATTCAGTTCATCCACACCGAATTGATACGCTGTATTACAAAAATGACATTTCACCTCAATCGGCTCCCCGTCATCAATCATCGACTGGATATCTTTCTTTCCGATGCTGATAATTGCTTTTTCGATTCTCTCTTTTGAGCAGTTGCAATAAAACTCTGCCGGGATTGTATCTGTAATCTCTACATTCAAACCTTCCAGTACCTGATTGAGCATTTCCTCCGGAGTGTGTCCATTATCAAGCATCGCCGTCACAGACTGAATTTTCTGGATGTTTGCCTCCAGCCTGTCCAACACATCATCCTCTACAAACGGCATCACCTGTACAATAAATCCGCCCGCACAGCGCACGGTATTGTCTTTTTCCATCAGGACACCAAGACCGACTGATGACGGCACCTGCTCGGATGTTGCAAAATAATATGTCAAATCCTCTGCAATCTCCCCGGTCTGCAGCATCGTCTGTCCGGAGTAGGGTTCTTTGAGTCCCATATCTTTAATGACATTCAAAAATCCCGGTCCGAGCGCGCCTCCTACATCCAATTTTCCATTTTTCGGCGGGAGCATCACATCCGGATTATTTACATAGCCTTTTACCTGCCCCCGACTGTCCGCTGTCACAGTCAGACCGCCAATCGGTCCTCCGCACTGCACCTGTAGTGTCAGTACATCGGTCGGATTCTTCATCATGCTTCCCATCATCACACCTGCTGTCAGCAAACGCCCCAACGCTGCCGTAGCCACCGGACTTGTAAAATGATTCCGGCGTGCCGTCTCCACAAGGTTTGTTGTTGAAGCAGCAAATGCACGAATCTGTGTATTTGCCGCAGTTGCTCTTACAATATAATCTGACATCAAAGTTTCCTCCTGAATTCCTGTTTTTTCGCATTTCTATGCGTCTTTGCTATTTACCAGCCATCTGTTTTTCCTGTTGCCCAATCATTTTCTTAACCATATATCTCATATGTTGCTTTATTTTCCATGCATTATCCTGTTCCGAGGTTCATGTGCTGATTTTATTAATGTTTGGATTTCCCTTGCTCCCGTGCAATGATATAGATACGTTCACTATCCTCACGCGGTGCATTCCTCGTAAATGCATCGTAAGCCGCTACAAATTCCATCCCGCCAACCTCCAGCAGAGCCTTTATCTCTGCAACGCTATATGCCCTCTGATAATGCATCTCCTGAAACTTCCAGCAAATATCGTGTCCTGTCTCTTTACTTAACTTTGAGTCCTCCACAAACAGCGTTAGTTCATACTCGTTAATCTTCTCTTCTTCATAATAATAATTATCCCAAATAAAGCTGCACATATCCCTCTCCTCGGCAATTGTCTGACTGCCGAGCAGCTCCTGATATTTGTACTCTGTATTTAAATCAAAAATGAAGATACCGCCCGGATCAAGATAATTATTGACGAGACGAAATACTTGTTCCAAATCATCCGGCTCCGTAATATAATTCATAGAATCGCAGATACTGACAACAGCCCGCACCGTCCCATACAACTCAAATTCCCGCATATCCTGTCTCAGATACAGGATGTCATGTCCGGATTCCACCCGCTTCTGCATCGCAATCTCCAACATTTCCTCCGAATAATCCACCCCTGTCATATCATATCCACAGGATGCCAGCAGTTCCGTCATTGTTCCGGTTCCGCAGCCCAAATCCAGAATCAGCCCATCTTCAATTCCATACTCTATCAATAATCCATGCAGATAAGTCCCCCACTCTTCATATGGTACATTGTCCATAAAAGTGTCGTAGACCGCTGCAAAACTTGTATATGCTTCCATCTTGCGCCTCAATTTCCATGACATTCTTCAGCAATTTTGAAAACCGGAGCTGTCTACAACTCCGGCTTTGCTTTCTATTCAAGCATAGTTTAACATAAATCCTATGTAAAGTCTATTCGATTTTCATTGGAAAAGCACCAACTTCTCTGTTCCGACATAAACTATATTAAATATGCTAAGAGGTGCGCTTTTGAAATCTTTTCCCGCTCCGCTGACCCCTTCGGAAGAAAAGTACTACATCCGGAAATATGCCGAAGGTGACCTGCACGCAAAGCATATCCTTATTGAACACAACTTACGTCTTGTCGCACATGTCATCAAAAAATATCAATATCTGGAAGAGGACCAGGAAGATTTAATTTCCATCGGCACAATTGGTCTGATTAAAGCCGTGATGACATTCAACACCGACAAAGGAAACCGCCTTGCCGCATATGCTTCAAAATGTATCGACAATGAGATTCTCATGTATCTGCGCTCGAAAAAGAAAACAAGTAAAGAAATCTCCCTCTATGAGCCAATTGGAACCGACCGCGAAGGAAATGAAATCAAACTGTACGATATCATCGAAACAGATGAAATTGATACATCCGAGCGAATTCAGCTTAAAGAAAATATCCAGAAGCTTTACGAAAAAGTAGAATCAGAACTTTCCCAACGGGAACGCCTCGTATTAAAAATGAGATACGGACTCTACAACGGAGAAGAATATACACAGCGGGAGGTTGCCAGACAACTTGGCATCTCCCGCTCCTACGTGTCCCGCATCGAAAAAGGAGCCGTAGAAAAATTGAGGAAATTTTTCTGAAAAGGGACACCCCTGTCTGCAATCGGGGACACCCCTTCACGCATTTGGGGACGTAGTAAACTTCACGTTTACTACGTCCCCAAATGCCTACTTCCACTCAACAAAGTGGTAGCTATCCAATATCTGAAAGTATTTTGCAAGCCTTTCATAAAGCGGATTCGCTTTTTCTCCAAAATGTGCCTCTACTTCTTTTCCAAGCTCGACTATATTTTTTTCTCCATCCAGAAGCGGCCAGACAAAGCTGCCTATCTCGTCTAAATGAATGTGTGTGACTTTTGGCTTGTGCAGAAGTTTCTGCGCAATTCGGTTTGCAATACCGGTATTTTCAATATCCAGCGTCACGAGTCCTTTTTCATCAGCGGACCAGAGCATTCCCTCTGGCCGCTTTGGTTTCCGCTCCAGATAATTTTCTGAAACTTCATTTTTTTTCTTTTTCATGGCTTATTTACTTTCTTTTTTCTTTCTCCATACGGAAAACTTCAATACTGTCAGAATAATCAAACCGAATACAATCAGACTTGCTACGTCAGCGACACCTGTCGGCAGGTTGAGTTTGCCGGACAAATCAATTGCCTTGTCAATGCCGAATACTGCGAACAGCGCAAGCAGGATACCCACCAGTCCTTCTCCGGCAATCATACCGGAACAGTACAGGATACCGTCGCTAATCATACTTTCTTTTTCTTTCTGTTCTTTGTTCATTTTCTCGATTGCGAGACGAATCAGTCCACCTACCATAATACAAGCATTCAACTGTACCGGAAGGTATACACCGATTGCAAACGGAAGTACCGGAATACCAACAACTTCTACTGCAATTGCAAGGAATACTCCGATAAATACAAGTGCCCATGGAAGGTTATTATCCATAACTCCTTCGATAATCATTTTCATAAGCATTGCCTGTGGTGCTCCGAGCTGTTCGGAACCGAATCCCCATGCTGCATCCAGCAGATACAGAACTCCGCCGATTGCAAATGCCGCTGCCACAACACCAATCAGCTCACCAATCTGCTGTTTCTTCGGTGTCGCCCCAAGCAGATATCCGGTCTTCAAATCCTGTGAAGTATCACCCGCGATAGCTGCTACGATACAAATGATGGAACCGATTGCAATTGCACCCTGCATACCGTGTGCTCCTGTATCTCCTGTTACTTTCAGGATAATTGTTGCACTCAGAAGTGTTGCGATTGCCATACCGGAAACCGGGTTATTGGAGCTTCCTACAAGACCAACCATTCTGGATGATACAGTTGCAAAGAAGAAACCAAAAATTACGATAATAATTGCACCTACAAGGGTTACCGGAATAGCCGGTACAAGCCATACAAGAAGTGTCAGGATTGCGATTGAAATCAGAATTACCTTCATGCTCAAATCCTGTTCTGTACGGCTGTTTCCTGTCCCCTGAGAACCTTTCATACCCTTTAATGCATCACGGAATGTACGTACAATCAGCGGCAGGGACTTAACCAAACTGATAATACCACCTGCTGCCAGTGCACCCGCACCGATGTAACGGATGTAACTGCCCCAGATAGCACTTGCTCCGCCTGCGGCAAACATTTCCCCAATCGGAGCTGTCCCAGGATACAGCGTCAAATCTGTACCAAACAGTACGATTGCCGGAATCAGAACACACCAACTCACCAGACCACCAGCGAACATATAGGACGAAATCCTAGGTCCGCAGATAAAACCAACACTCATTACAGCCGGATAAATCTGTGTACCAATCTCTCCTGCAAATCCTTTCACACGCAAAGACACTTCACTCGGAACCAGTTTCAAGCCATCAATGATGAACTTGAATCCTGCTGCGATTCCAAGACCTGCAAATACAGTGGACGCATTTGCTCCTCCCTCTTCACCTGCAAGGAGCACTTCTGCACAGGCAGTTCCTTCCGGATATGGAAGTACTCCATGTTCTTTTACAATCAGGGCATTTCTCAACGGTACCATAAACAGTACTCCAAGCATACCGCCAAGCAGAGCAATAATCGTAATCTCGATGATACTCGGCTTGTCCATCTTGCCTTCCGCTGCCCACAAGAACAGTGCCGGAAGCGTAAAGATTGCACCTGCTGCCAGAGATTCGCCTGCGGAACCTACAGTCTGTACAATGTTGCTCTCCAAAATGGAATTTTTCTTCATAATCACGCGAATTACGCCCATAGAAATAACTGCAGCCGGAATTGACGCTGACACTGTCATACCAACACGCAATCCTAGGTATGCGTTAGCGGCGCCAAAAACGATTGCCAGGATTACGCCCATTACAAGTGAAGTAACTGTAAACTCAGGTGTAACCTTTTCAGCCGGAATATACGGCTTGAACTCATTTTTTTCGTTCATATCCTCTCTCCTTTTCTTTAGTCACAACAAAGATATTATACCGAAAACCCATGCTCTATGCAAGCATATGCAGCAATTTCCAACAAAAATGATGGATTTGTTTCAAAAAGGGACACCCCTTTCTCCATTTTGGGACACCCTTACATGCAAATGGGGACGTAGTAAAGTTGAACTTTACTACGTCCCCATTTGCATGTTTGCTCATTCTTTCCGTCTTAAAATATCATACCGTTCTGCCAGACCATCCAAATCCACATACAGCATCTGTTTCGGATGCGGGGCGCTTTCCTGTTCTTCCCCTTCCTCATCAACAATTCGCTTCACGGTCACTTCTACATTTCTTCCGTCTGGTTTCATGATTTCAATAGTTTCCCCGACAGAGAACTTATTACGCTGTTCTATCTGATACAATCCGTCCTTTTTTTCCCCAATGATACCAAGATAGGTATATTCCCTGACATAGGTATTACTGTCATATATCTGTGTATTTTCATCGGGTTTCCCGAAAAAGAATCCGGTTGTAAACTGCCGGTATGTGCAGTTGGAAATCTGTTCCAGATACCATGGCATATTTTTCTTATAAAGTTCTTCATCTGCATAGTAATCATCCAGCGCCTTGCGGTAAGTTCTCGCTACGGTTGCCACGTAAAGTGCGGTCTTCATACGTCCTTCGATTTTCAGGCTGTCAATTCCTGCATCTATCAGTTCCGGAATATGTTCAATCATGCACAAATCTTTCGAATTGAAAATGTATGTCCCTCGTTCATTTTCATAGACGGGCATATACTCGCCCGGACGGGTTTCCTCGACTATGGAGTACTTCCAGCGGCATGGATGGGTACATGCTCCCTGATTTGCATCTCTTCCGGTGAAATAATTACTCAGCAGGCACCTCCCTGAATAGGAAATGCACATCGCACCGTGAACAAATGTCTCTATTTCCAAATCGTCCGGTATATTTGCGCGGATTTCTTTAATTTCTTTCATAGACAGCTCACGCGCAGACACAACACGGCTCGCTCCCTGCCGATACCAGAAATTATAAGTTGCATAGTTTGTATTATTCGCCTGCGTGCTGATATGCCGTTCAATTTCCGGGCAGACTTCCTTCGCAATCTCAAAAACACCCGGATCGGCAATAATCAATGCATCTGGTTTGATTTCTTTTAATTCCTCAAAATATTCCCGGACGCCCTCCAGGTCATAATTGTGTGCAAGAATATTCGCAGTCACATAAACCTTAACGCCATATTCATGTGCAAATGCAATTCCTGCTTTCATATCTTTCATCGAAAAATTCTTCGCCTTTGCACGCAGACCAAATGCCTCGCCGCCGATATATACTGCATCTGCTCCAAAGACTACAGCAGTTTTTAACACCTCCAGACTGCTTGCCGGAATCAATAATTCAGGATGTCTCGACATAACCTCTTCCTTTCTCAGCCTATCTCATATATAATCATACTATCTGCATTCTCTCAATCTGAAACCACGCGATTTGCATTCTCTCAATCTGCAATCACGCTTTTCACACTCTCTCAATCCGAAACCACGCGATTTGCATTCTCTCAATCTGAAACCACGTGATTCGCATTCTCTCAATCCACAATCACTCAATTCTCAATCCCTTATTCTCCGTCTTCACGCTCACTGCCACACCATCCCCCAACGGAAGGAGGCATGTAAGCAGTTCTCTGTTATGCTTCAGTTCATACAGGTATTCACGCATCCTCGCGTGAATGGTCCGGTCACGGCGCTCCACCGCAAACCTTGATTCGATAATCGTCCCATCCTGCATCACATTATCAGACACAAGCATTCCGCCCGGTTTCAACAGGCGCAGCACCTCCGGCATATAATGAATATACTGCCCTTTCGCCGCATCCATGAAAATAAAGTCATATGGTTCTTCCAATGTTGGAAGTACCTCCATCGCATCTCCCTCCAGAAGGGTAATCTGGGTTTCTTTCCCTGCACGGCAGAAATTTTCCCTCGCAATCGGAATTCTTTTCCCATAATTCTCAATTGTTGTAATCCTGCACTCCTCCGGTGCATATTCACTCATCAATAACGCAGAGAAACCTACGGCAGTCCCTACTTCCAGAATGCACATAGGTTTTTGAATGGAAAGAAGCACCTTGAGGAAGCTCTGCATCTCCTTGCGGATAATCGGCACGCGGGTATCCAGTGCCTCTCTCTCGATTGCCTCTAATATTTCATTGTTCTCTGTCTCCAGGGAATTGATGAATGTAATGATACGTTCATCCACTATCATATCTTACACATCCACATCCATAATAATCGGGATAATCATCGGTCTTCTCTTTGTCTTTTTCCAAATGAAATCGTTCATTGTATCCCGGATTGTCAGTTTAATCTTATTCCAGTCTGCATGACGGTTGCTTAAGCATTTGTCCAGACTATCGCTTACCGCATGTCTTGCTTCCTCCATCAGTCCCTCGGATTCACGCACATAGACAAACCCACGGGATACGATATCCGGTCCTGCAAGCAGACGGTTGCTGCCCTTCTCCAGTGTCAGCACAACGATGATAATTCCGTCCTCAGCCAGATGCTGTCTGTCGCGGAGAACGATATTGCCGACATCTCCGACTCCAAGCCCGTCTACAAGAATTGCCCCGGTGTGTACTTTGTCCACAACTTTTGCACTCTCATCACACAGCTCCAGCACGTCACCCGACTGTATGATAAATACATTCTCTTTCGGAATGCCAAGTGACATTGCAACTTCAGAATTTGCTTTCAGATGACGGTACTCACCGTGAACCGGAATCGCATACTTCGGTTTTACAAGAGAGTATATCAGTTTCAGCTCTTCCTGACAGGCATGTCCGGATACATGGGCATCCTGAAAAATTACATTTGCCCCTTTTGCGGACAGTTCATTGATGACACGGGAAACGGACTTCTCATTTCCCGGAATCGGATTAGAACTGAAAATAATCGTATCATTCGGCTGAATTGTCACTTTACGGTGCACATCAGCAGCCATTCTTGACAGTGCAGCCATTGATTCACCCTGGCTTCCGGTCGTAATCAGCACCATCTTTTCCGGAGGATAGTTGCGCATCTCATCAATCTCAATCAACGTATGCTCCGGCACATTCAGGTATCCCAGCTCGGATGCGGTAGAGATGATATTCACCATGCTGCGGCCTTCCACGACAACTTTTCTTCCATACTTGTAAGCGGAGTTAATAATCTGCTGTACACGGTCTACATTGGATGCAAATGTTGCAATGATAATCCGGGTATTCTGGTGCTCTGCAAAAATGTGGTCAAATGTAATTCCTACGGTTCGCTCAGACTGCGTAAAACCTTTCCGCTCTGCATTCGTACTGTCGGACATCAGCGCAAGGACACCTTTCTTCCCAATCTCTCCAAACCGCTGCAGGTCAATCGCATCTCCGAATACCGGTGTGTAATCCACTTTAAAGTCTCCCGTGTGGACAACGATTCCGGCAGGGGAATAAATCGCCAGTGCGGACGCATCCTGTATGCTGTGGTTTGTCTTAATGAACTCAATTCTGAATTTTCCAAGATTGATGGACTGTCCGTGACGGACTACCTTCCTCCTTGTGGAACGAAGTAGGTTGTGCTCCTTCAGTTTATTCTCAATGATACCCATTGTCAGTTTCGTTGTATAAATCGGAAGGTTCAGCTCCTTCAGCACATACGGCAGTGCGCCAATATGGTCCTCATGTCCGTGCGTGATGACAAATCCCTTCACTTTATCAATGTTATCTTTCAAATATGTGACGTCCGGAATTACAAGGTCAATTCCAAGCATATCATCCTCTGGGAACGCGAGACCGCAGTCCACCACAACAATACTGTCCTCATATTCAAAGGCAGTAATGTTCATTCCTATCTGCTCCAATCCTCCCAGCGGGATAATTCGCAGCTTTCCTGTATTCTGTTTCTTCAAAAAATCTACACCTCCATTTAATTATATGTATTTTTCCGCGCATGGCAGAGCATATCCCTCGGTCTTATCTGCCCTGTCCCATACAATCTTTACATTCTCCGTAAAATTTCAATTCGTGATCCAGCACATGGAATCCGGTTGCCTTCTCAATATGTACCTCCAGCTCTTCCAGCAAATCGTCCTCAAACTGAATAATCTTTCCGCACTTCCTGCATATCAGATGGTGATGGCTGTGTTTCATCTCGCCTTCAAACAAATGTCCCATCTCATACCGCACACATCCGTCATCCAGATAAATACTGTCCACCAACTGCATTTCCTGGAGTAGCTGCAGCGTCCGGTAGACCGTGGCAAGACCGATTTCAGGATAACCCTTCTGAATCTGGCCGTAGACCTCCTCAGCCGCCATATGGCTTCCACTGTTCTGAGCAAGCACGGATAAGACAAGTAACCGCTGCTGCGTCACTTTCAATCCCCGATCTTTTAACTTTTCGCGGAGAAGTCCCTCTACTTTTTTCTGTTTCATTCTGTACTCCAATTCATTTACAGCAAGCAAATATCTTTACATCGTAATATCTACATCTTCTAGCAATTCCTCAAATACTTTGGAAACCGCCATCAATTCATTATCATCTTCTACAATATCATACAAACAGTCCTGTCCTTCGCCGGAGTCCGTCTCTTTCAGAATCAGACACTCTGCATCACCGCTCTCTTCATCGGTCACAAGTATATATGTGGAACCGTTGATTTTCGTCTGCTCCAACACGAAAAATTCAACTGTCTCATTCGTCTCTTCGAATGTGAATGCAATCTTCTCCATATAAATCCCCTTTTACGAATCCATCTTCATGAATTCTTCTAATGAATCCCCGTCTGAATCCCCCTATTCAGACATGCAGCGAATCCAGATATCCTTGTAAAATGAATACCGCCGCAATCTTATCGATATATTTTTTCCGGTCTTCCCGTCTTACTTTACTTTCAATCAATGTCCGTTCTGCCGCTACCGTTGTCAGACGCTCATCCCACATGATGACCTCCAGCCCGGTACGGCGCTCCAGCATTGCCTTAAATTCCAGTGACTTTTCAGCCCGCTCTCCGATATCATTATTCATATGCTTTGGAAAGCCAAGTACAATTGTCTCCACCGCATACTCACGGATGAGTTCTTCTATCCGTGCGCAGGTACGGCGCAGCTTGTTCTCTTCTTTCCGTTCAATTGTTTCAATTCCCTGCGCAGTCAGTCCCAGTGCGTCACTGATTGCCACACCAACGGTCTTCGTGCCATAATCCAATCCCATTACTCTCATATTGGATTATTCCCATGAACTGTTCTGAATATACGACTTCAGCAGTTCCTCTACCAGCTCGTCCCTCTCAACCTTCATAACAAGGCTTCTAGCCCCGTTATAACTGGTAATATATGTCGGATCGCCGGACATAATATATCCGACAATCTGATTCACCGGATTGTATCCCTTTTCTTTTAATGCCTTAAATACAATTTCCAGAATGTCTTTTGCGGAAATCTGCGGTCCCGGTTCGACCTGGAAAAATTGTGTATTACTTAAATCGCTCATGTTTTTTCCTCCATCCTTGTTTTTTATACCTAACAGCGTTGTACTTTCAAAATTTCTTCTGAAAAGAGTCTGGTCTGCCAGACTCTGGCGCAAATACCCTAATTAACATTCTAATATAAACGTTTTCAAAATTCAATGGATAATTTGTGAATGGCTGTCAATTTGTACTTTCACAATCTGATTCTGTAGGTTTTCTTCCGCGTCAAGCGCAATCCTGACATACTCTTTCGTGTGCCCGACCTGCCGCTCTCTTCCGTCAATGACAGCCGGCTCTTCCACAAGTACCTCTACCGTTTTTCCGACCAGACTTTTTTCGTATTTTTCCTGCTTTTCTCTGCCCAATTTTATCAACCGATTGCTCCGCAGCGTCTTAATCTGCTCCGGCACCTGATTATCCATCACTGCGGCTCTTGTCCCTTCACGTCTGGAATATTTGAAAATATGTGTCTCATAAAAATTCACTTTATCCACAAACGCTCTGGACTGTTCGAATTCCTCTTCGGTTTCTCCCGGGAACCCGACAATTACATCGGTTGTCAGCGCCGGATTATCAAAATATTTCCGCAGCAGCTCACATTTCTGATAATATTCACTGCTTGTATACCGGCGGTTCATCCGTTTCAGAGTCGCATCGCACCCGCTCTGAAGAGACAGGTGGAAATGCGGACACATTTTCGGGAGAGATGCGATTGTCTTTGCAAATTCTTCCGTAATAATTCTCGGCTCCAGAGAGCCAAGACGGATACGCTCGATTCCTTCAATTCCGTGAACCGCAAGAATCAATTCAAGCAGCCCGGTTTTTCCGGCAGCATCCTCCCCATTCAGGTCAATTCCGTAAGAACTTAGATGGATTCCTGTCAGGACAACTTCTTTGTAGCCGTTTTCCGCCAGAGCCGTCACTTCCCGCACGACATCCTCCAGAGAACGGCTGCGCACACGGCCTCTCGCAAACGGAATGATACAGTAGGAACAAAACTGATTGCATCCGTCCTGTACCTTGATGTAAGCGCGCGTATGCTCCCCGGTTCTTGACAGCGACAGATTCTCATATTCCTTTGTATGATTAATGTCAATGACCTCTTTATCTGCTTCTCTCTTTGCCTCATACTCATTCAGAATCGAAATCAGGTCCTGCTTTTTGTTATTTCCAATCACAATATCAATACAGGAATCCAGCGTATGATTCTCATTCTCCTGCGCCTGCACATAACATCCGGCGGCAACTACGATTGCATCCGGATTCATTTTCCGCGCACGGTGCAGCATCTGCCTGGATTTGCGGTCCGCAATATTCGTCACTGTGCAGGTATTGATGATATAAATATCCGCTCCTTCCCTGAACGGAACAATCTCATATCCTTCCCTCTCCAGCATTTCCTGCATGGCCTCTGTTTCATATGCATTTACTTTACAGCCCAAATTGTGCAACGCTACTTTTTTCATCATGTAAATCTCCTAAATTCTAAATTTTTCCTGTCAGTTTCTTGACTTTTACACTGCTATCTCGTAGAATAAAACAAGAGGGTGAAAGCCCCATATTTTTCGTATATCAAGGAGGGATTATATCATGAAAACTGTACAGATTTCTTTAAACTCAATTGACAAGGTAAAATCATTCGTAAACGAAATTACAAAATACGATAATGACTTTGATCTGGTATCTGGAAGATACGTGATTGATGCAAAATCAATCATGGGTATTTTCAGTCTGGACTTGTCCAAGCCAATCGACCTCAACATTCACGCTGACGGCGAACTGGATGACATCCTTGCAGCTCTGGAACCATACATTATAAAATAATACAGACAAACATTTGTCAATTTAGTAAGGCTGTCTCCCACCGAGGCAGCCTTTTTCAATATTACTTAACTTTGATTATTTCTGCCGTATCAATCGCCGTCTGCACCAGTCCGTCTATCTTTTCTGCCAGATTCAGCTCTGACTTCTCAATCTTTTCCAAAATCGGTTTTGTCACCGGATGTTTTGCAACAAAAATAGTACAGCAGTCCTCGAACGGCTGAATGGATGTTTCATATGTGCCTATCTTCTCGGAAATCTCAACAATATCACGCTTGTCAAATCCAATCAGCGGACGGTAAACCGGAAGTGTGCACACGGCATTTGTCGTATTCAGGCTCTGCATCGTCTGGCTTGCAACCTGTCCGATACTCTCTCCTGTAATCAGTCCGAGACAGCCGTCTTTCTTTGCAAAATGTTCTGCTATCTTCATCATATACCGGCGCATAATAATCGTCAGCTCTTCGTGCGGACACTTCTCGTAAATATAAAGCTGGATATCCGTAAAGTTTACAACATGGAGTTTGATTGGCCCAGCATACCTGGACACCAGACGTGCCAGATCTACAACCTTCTCCTTTGCACGCTCACTGGTGTACGGAGGTGCGTGAAAATATGTTGCCTCCAGCTCTACCCCGCGTTTTGCAATCATATAACCGGCAACCGGGCTGTCGATTCCTCCGGACAGCAGCAGCATCGCGCTCCCGTTCGTTCCGACCGGCATGCCCCCCGGTCCCGGAATAATTTCAGAATACAGGTAAATCTCTTCCCGTACTTCCACATTCAGTAAAATATCCGGATGGTGCACGTCAACCTTCATCTCCGGAAATGCGTCCAGAATCACCTCACCCAGGTCGCAGTTAATCTGCATGGACTGCAAAGGATAGCTCTTCTTGCTTCTTCTTGCCTCAACCTTAAACGTCTTATGTTTATCCGGATACATTTCATCCATATAAGCAACTACTTCTTGTTTCAACTGCTCAAATCCCTGGTCCTCCAGACGGACAACCGGGCAGACTCCTACGATGCCAAATACCCTTGTCAGGCTTTCCACAGTATCCTCGTAATCGTATTCTCCCTCACAATCCACATAGACTCTTCCATAGGATTTGTGCACATAAAACTTTCCGTCCACATCTTTCAGCGCAAAACGAATCTGACGCACTAGTGCGTCCTCAAACATATAGCGGTTTTTTCCCTTAATCCCAATCTCACCGTACTTAATCAAAAATGAATGAAATGTCATATAATCCTCCTTGTATCTTCCATCTTTCTGTATATTCACATCAATGTCTCGTATATTTCCGCAGCATCGGTACACAATTATATAATGTTTCCAATGTATAGTCAATTTCTTCTTTTGTCGTAAACTCTGACATGCTAAACCGTAAGGTTGCATCCAGATATTCCTGCTCTGCCCCGATTTCTCTGAGCACCCCGCTGATTCCCGGGTGGTTGGAGGCGCAGGCAGAACCGGAAGATACATAGATTCCTCTGTCTTCCAGTGCATGCAGCAGTACTTCACTCCGGACTCCCGCAATTCCCACACTGATGATATGCGGCGCACTGTTTTCATCTGTCAGCCCATGCACAGTTGTATACTCGATTCCTGAAATGCCTTCAAGGAACTGTGTCTTCAGTTCCCGCATCAAGGCAACCTTCATATTCAGGTCCTGATACGTCATTTTCGCAGCAAGTCCGAGTCCGGCAATCCCCGGAACATTTTCCGTACCGGAGCGGATATTCCTCTGCTGCTCCCCTCCGTAGATAATCGGTTTTATCTTTACTTTCTCATTGATATAGAGAAACCCTGTTCCCTTCGGTCCGTGGATTTTATGTCCGCTCACCGAAAGCATATCGATTCCCACTCGTTTTGGATAGATATGATATTTTCCAAACCCCTGTACTGCATCAGAATGGAACAGAATTCTCGGATTGTATGATTTTACCACTCTTACAGCCTCTTCAATGGGCTGTACGGAACCCACCTCGTTATTCACATACATGATGGATACAAGGATGGTATCCTGACAGAGTGCTTCTCTCAGGGCATCCATCCGGATTCTGCCGTTGGCATCCACCGGAAGGTACGTCACACGGAACCCTTCTTTCTCCTCCAGATAACGCATCGTATTCAGAATTGCCGGGTGCTCAATGGAAGATGTAATGAGATGGTTTCCCATACGCCGGTTCGCACGTGCCGCTCCGATTAACGCCAGATTGTCACTTTCCGTGCCTCCGGAGGTAAAGAAAATTTCCTTTCCGTTTACCTTCAGAATCTTCGCCAGTATTTCCTTTGCATTTTTTATATAATGCTCTGCCTCCACCCCTTTTCTGTGCATCGAGGACGGGTTGCCATAATCCTGACACATTACTTTATAAACAAGCTCTCCGACTTCCGGAAATGCTCTCGTTGTTGCTGAATTATCTAAATAAACTTCCATGATGATATCTTTCCTTTTTCCTGTTCTTACTTATAAATTATGACCGCCACATTCCAAGTGATACATCAGAATTGATAAAACCGCAAGCCCCGCAGTCTCCGTCCTCAGAATCCGTTTTCCGAGCGAAATCGGTATAACTCCGCTCTCTGCCGCAGCCTCAATCTCTTCTTCTTCAAATCCGCCTTCCGGACCGATGAAAATGCCGGCAGACTGTCCCTGCGCAATATTTCCAATCACTTTCCGGGAACTTTCCATGCCTTCCGCCTTCTCATACGGAATCATCTTTACATCTAATTTCTGTGCGAATTGAAGAGCTTCAGGAAATGTCATTACCTCATGGACATTCGGAATGATACTGCGTCCTGACTGCTTAGCCGCCCCCTCTGCAATTGCATTCCATCTCGCCGTCTTTTTCGCCGCCTTTTTCTCGTCTAACTTTACTACCGCACGTTTTGTCACAACCGGTATCACCTCATATGCACCCAGCTCGACTGCCTTCTGGATAATCAATTCCATCTTATCGCTTTTCGGCAGCCCCTGGAACAAATAAATTCGTGATGTAAGTTCTACATCGTCTTTCCACTGATCTTCGATGTCGAGCCGCACGCATTCCGGTTCAAATTCCGCAAGCTTACATAGGTAGCGTACGCCTGTCCCATCACTGATTTCCAACAGTTCTCCTTGTTTCATCCGAAGAACATTTTTCATATGATTCACATCAGAACCCTCGATCAGAATCGTATTGTCGTGACGCTGGGATGGTTCTATAAAAAAATGATGCATAGATGACTCTCCTTTTAATTCTTTCTTGCAGTTACAGATACCCATTCGCCCTGGTAAGTCACTTCCAGCACTTCCAGACCTGCCGCCTTTACAGCGTCCACCACGGTCTGCTCTTTGTCATCAATGATACCGCTCGTAATGTAAATACCGCCCTTTTTCAGTTGGTTAACAATGACCGGGGTCAGACCGACAAGCACATCTGCCAGAATATTTGCCACGACGATATCGTAGCACTCATATCCTGCCTTGTCCTGCACTGCCTTGTCATCGATAATATTTCCAATCATCACTTCATACTGCTCCCGGCAAATGCCGTTTACTTCCATATTCTCATATGTCGCGTCAATCGCACATGGATCCAAATCAGTCCCAACAGAATGCTTCGCCCCGAACTTCAATGCCAGCATACCGAGAATACCACTTCCGCACCCAACATCCAGTATCCTCGTCTCCGGTGTCACGAACTTGCGAATCTGACGGATACAGAGCTGCGTTGTCTCGTGCATTCCGGTCCCGAATGCAGTTCCCGGGTCAATATGAATCACCATCTTGTCACTGTCCTCCGGTTTTACATCCTCCCATGACGGAATAATCAGAATGTCATCCACATAGAACTGATGGAAATACTGTTTCCAGTTATTTACCCAGTCTACGTCCTCCGTCTCTGACTCTTCAATGACACATTCGCCCACATTCACATAGGCAGACATCCCTTCCAGTTCCCTGCGCACATCGGCAAGAATTGCCTCCGTATCTGCCTCCGGTTCCAAATAGAAACTTAAATATGCAATCCCGTCGTCTGCCTCAATCTCCGGCAGGATATCCACGAACATCTGCTCCTTGTCTGCGGCAGTCAGCGGTACTTTATCCTCAATCTGCACCCCTTCGATTCCAAGGTCTGCCAGCATACTGCTGACGATATCCTCCGCCTCGGTTGTTGTCTTTAATCGGTATTTATTCCACTTCATCGTATATCCTCTCCCTATTCATTTTACTTGCTGCGATATGTATGATTACAGCGTCAAAAACCATCTCGCATATCGTTCGTTTTCCATATTTTTATATCGTTTGCATTTTTTGTCGTATGCATCTTATTATATTGCAAATACTATCGCAGGGCAAGTGCCGTTCGAAATATATTTCTGCAAACCTTATGTTTTCCTTCCGACATGATTCCTCAATATCCAGAGACAGAAAAGATTCGGTACTGCCATCAGTACATTGAAGATATCCGACAGCATCCACACCGTATCCAGCGACAACACCGCTCCCGCATATACCGCAGCGATATACAGAAACTGATACATACGCATTTCACGTTCATTTCCCAGATACCGGACTGCACATTCTCCATAATAGTGCCACCCGATGATTGTGGCGAATGCAAACAAGACAAGCGAAACCGACAATATTTCACTTCCCAGAACAGGCAATTGTTCGAATGCGAGAAAACAAAGCCTGTCTGAACGCACACCCGTAAACCGTTCCGGATTTTTCACGATGCTGCTCACAATCGCAATCCCGGTCACCGCGCACATGACACCGGTATCCCAGAACGGTCCGGTCATAGACACCAGCCCTTGTATATCCGGAGATGCACTGTCTGCGGAAGCTGCCGACATCGGGATGGAACCAAGCCCCGCCTCATTTGTAAACAATCCCCTCGCGATTCCGGTCTGCATACCTGCCATCCATCCACCGCCCATGCCAGACAGCCGGAGTCCATGCATCCTTGCTCCCGTCATTTGCGTCCACGCCATCACCGCACTTCCTGCGAATCCGCCCACCGCCGGACGGATTCCGACTGCTGATTGTACAATGACAGCAAGCGTCTCTCCGAGATACGCACGGTTCAGCCAGAGCAGCACCAGACAGCCGCCAAGGTACAGTGCACTCATCACCGGTACAAGCCAGGTACAGACTTTTACAATCTGATTTGCCCCGCCCAGAATGACAAGCCCTGTCAACAATGCCGCGGCAATACCGATTATTTTCGGATTGACATCCGCCAGTTCCGTTACGGCAGTATAGATGGCATGTGACTGCACACTGCTCCCCATCCCAAATGACACAAGGATGACCGCAGCAGAAAACAACACTGCCGCACTCTTTTGGTGCAGCACATGATGCATGACGTACATCGGTCCGCCGCAATAAGTTCCGTCTTCCTTCCTGATTCGATACTTTACCGACAGAAAACATTCCGCATAACAGGTCGCTACTCCGAGCATTCCTGTCAGCCAGCACCAGAACACTGCTCCCGGGCCTCCGATTGCAATTGCTGTCGAGATTCCGATAATATTTCCCGTACCAATTGTCGCCGCAAGCGCCGTCGCAAGGGCAGAAAAAGAGGAGATTCCCTCCTTGCCTTGTCCGTGTTTCGAAAGGCTCAGACGAATCCCCTGTGGTATTTTTCTCTGAATTATATGCAATTTTACCGTAAAATAAAGGTGCGTTCCGAGCAACAGGACAAGCATCGGCCCATCCCAGAGGAACTGCTGTACAGAATACAGAATAAGGAATAATCGGTTCATATCCCCGCCCTCACAGAATCTCACTTTTCAAATGTATATGAATTCAAACCCTGCCTTATGCTCTCTACATCAAACTCTTCCCTCGCAATACTCCGTCAGCGCATATTCCACTCCTATTTCATTTTCAGACGTAAAATATAGTTGTTCAAACGTAAAATATAGTAGAAAAATGAAATCTGATGGGTTAGAATAGAGATACCATCCAATCGGACACACCTTTCATGGATTCCCCTGGAAACAGGAAACTTACCTGTATCTGAAAGGCAACAAAATGGATTTAACGATAGTTACTACAATAATTCACGATAATAGAAGCAAAGGAAACGAATTACGATGAAAACGAAAAATCAATTAGGAAAATACATCCTGCCGAATGTCTTCGCCATGATGGGCGTATCCTTCTACATATTGGCAGACACCTTTTTTATATCAGCTACCGAAGGAACCAACGGCATCACCGCACTGAATCTGACACTGCCGCTTTACGGTCTCATGTTTGCACTTGGCGCCATGATTGGCATCGGATCGGCAACCCGGTATTCCCTGTGCAAAGCAACGGGAAATGATTCCGCAGACGACTATTTTTCCAACGCAGTCTTCTGGGAAATCATCATCAGTCTGATATTTGTCGTACTTGGCATCTTCTGCCCGGATACAGTTCTCCGGATCATGGGTGCAGATGAAGAAATTCTCAGTATTGGGAAAAGCTACCTACAGATTGCTTTATGCTTTGCTCCATGCTTTATGCTGAATTATACATTTACGGCATTCGTCAGAAATGACGGTGCCCCAAGAGTTGCCATGACAGCCACACTGCTGAGCAGTCTGTTTAATGTAATCTTCGATTATGTGCTCATGTTCCCTCTTGGTCTGGGCATGGTCGGTGCGGCACTTGCAACAGCAGTATCTCCGGTGGTCAGCATGTTAATCTGCCTCACCCACTACTTGTCCGCAAAGAATACGGTGAAATTCCATCCTATGCTTCCGTCTCCAAAGAAGCTTTTCATCTCCTGCAATCTTGGAGTTGTTGCATTTATCGGTGAGATTGCCAGCGGAATCACAACTATGGTATTCAACCTGATCCTGTTGAGTCTGGTTGGAAATATTGCAGTTGCCGCATATGGCGTGATTGCAAATATGGCACTTGTCGGAACTGCAATCTTCAACGGTGTTGCCCAGGGACTCCAGCCACTGGCAAGCGAAGCTCACGGTAAGGGAGACTTGGATTCCGAACATAAGATATTGAAACAATCCCTGCTCACCGGGCTTGTACTTTCGGTCATTACTGTCGCAACAGTCTGGATTAATGCTGGAGCCTGTGTATCCATTTTCAACAGTTCACATTCTGAGGCGATGGCTTCCATCGCCGTGCCGGGGCTGAAAATCTATTTCGCAGGCTTTCTTGTCGCATCCATAAATATTATCCGTGCCGGATTCTTCAGTGCGACCGGACACGCAAAGGAGTCCTCCATGATTGCTATTCTCAGAGGAATTATTGCGATTGTGGTATTTGCATTTGTTTTATCGAAGTTATTTGGAGTCACAGGTGTGTGGCTTGCATTCCCGGTGACGGAGATGTTTACGCTTATTGCAACGTGTTGGATGGGGAAACGGGATAATTGATAGATTCGTTATTTGTAACTGTTCAGAGCCATGCGCATCGTAACCGTTCAGCCTTCCGGCAGAACGGTTACGCATCCTGCCATTTTGAACCGCCTTTGGCGATGGGCAGGATGCATTCAAGTCATAATGTGCATCCTCGTACTCAATCAGTGTTATGATTGAGTACGGGCTGAACTATTACTGCGCATCATCTGACTCTAACTTTTGGAAGCCGGTAATCCTAACCGTTCCTACGCACACTCCGTCGTTTTCTCAAACTGTGAATTATACAAATCAGCGTAGAACCCGCCTCTTGCAAGCAGTTCTTCGTGATTGCCCTGTTCTACGATGTCTCCGTCTTTCATGACAAGAATCAAATCTGCGTCACGAATCGTTGACAGCCGATGTGCAATGACAAAACTTGTTCTGCCCTTCATCAGTGTATCCATGGCCTTCTGAATCTGAATCTCAGTTCTTGTATCGACAGAACTTGTCGCCTCATCGAGAATCAGAATCTTCGGGTCTGCCAGAATTGCTCTTGCAATTGTTAAAAGCTGTTTCTGTCCCTGAGAGACATTACTTGCCTCCTCATTCAATTCCATATCATAACCGCCCGGCAGTGTCTGCACGAACCGGTGCACTCTTGCCGCTTTTGCCGCCTCAATAACTTCTTCATCGGTCGCATCCAGTTTACCATATTTGATATTATCACGGATAGTGCCGTGGAACAGCCATGTGTCCTGAAGTACCATGCCGAACATCTGACGGAGCTCACTTCTGTTGAAATCTCTGACATTATGCCCGTCAATAAGAATTGCACCGCTGTTGACGTCATAGAAACGCATCAGCAGTTTAATCATCGTTGTTTTTCCTGCTCCTGTCGGTCCGACAATCGCAATCTTCTGTCCTGCCTTTACTTTGACGGAGAAATCATTGACAATGATTTTTTCCGGGTTGTATCCAAAGTGCACATGGTCAAATTCTACATTTCCTTCCAATCCTTCTACAGATACTGCATTTGGTACCGTCTGGTCTTCCTCTTTTTCCTCAAGGAATTCAAACACACGCTCGGAAGCGGCTGCCGTTGACTGGAGCATATTTGCCACCTGTGCAAGCTGCTGAATCGGCTGCGTAAAGTTTCTTACATATTGAATGAAGGACTGAATATCTCCCACTTCAATTACGTCCTTAATGGCAAGATATCCGCCTAAGATTGCAACTCCTACGTATCCGAGATTTCCTACAAACTGCATAATCGGCATCATCAAACCAGATAAAAACTGAGACCTCCATGCGGAGTCATACAGCTTATTGTTTGTCTGCTCAAATTCCCCAATCACATCCTGTTCTTTATTAAATGCCTTCACGATATTGTGTCCGGAATATACCTCCTCTACCTGTCCGTTAACATTTCCGAGGTACTCCTGCTGCCCGACGAAATATTTCTGAGACTTTTTCATAATCCCGGAAATCAGCCCCAGCGAAATCGGAAGAATCAGCAGTGCGACAATTGTCATCAGCGGACTGATGGAAAGCATCATCACAAGCACACCAATAATCGTTGTTGTTGAAGTGATAATCTGTGTCGCACTCTGGTTCAGGCTCTGCCCCAGTGTATCCACATCGTTTGTCACACGGGAAAGCACTTCACCATACGTTCTTGTATCAAAATAGCTCATCGGCATCCGGTTAATTTTTTCCGAAATCTCTTTTCTCATCCGGTATGTCGTTTTCTGGGAAATACCGGTCATAATATATCCCTGAATGAACGAAAATAACGCACTTGCCACATACAGCCCAAATGTAAAGAGCAGAATCCGTCCGATTTTTCCAAAATCCATACCGGCTCCGCCGGACACTTTGCTTACCAGTCCGTTAAAAATTTCAGTCGTTGCCTTACCAAGTATCTTCGGACCTGCAATGTTGAAGATAGTTCCTCCAATCGCAAATATTGCGACAAACAGCATCTGAATTTTATAGACGCTCATGTAGCGTACCAGTTTTTTTATCGTTCCTTTGAAATCTTTTGCTTTTTCGCCGGCGCCCATTCCGCCGTGTCCCATTGGTCCGCGTCTCATGCCGCCACGTTTATTATTACTCATTGCTGTTCTCCTCCTTTCCGGTTTCTTCCTGCATTCCGGCTTTCAGCTCTTCCTCCGACAACTGGGATGCGGCAATCTGCTGATATACTTCACAATTTTTCAGCAGTTCCTGATGTGTGCCGATTCCGGCGACTTTTCCGTCATCCAGAACAATAATCTGTTCTGCATGAAGAATGGTGCTGATTCGCTGTGCGACAATCAGTACTGTACTGTTCTCTGTCTTTTCTTTCAATGCACGGCGAAGTGCAACGTCTGTTTTGTAATCCAACGCAGAAAAACTGTCGTCAAAAACAAACAATTTCGGATGTTTCGCAATTGCTCTGGCAATCGACAAACGCTGTTTCTGTCCACCGGACACGTTTGTACCGCCCTGTGAAATCGCGCTCTCATATTTCTTCGGCTTCGTATCAATAAATTCCGTTGCCTGTGCGATTTCAGCCGCCTCAACCATCTCCTCTTCCGAGCCGTCCGGGTTGCCGAACAGAATGTTTGATGCAATATTTCCTGAGAACAGAACGCCTTTCTGCGGAACATATCCAATCTTATCTCTCAAATCATGCTGTGTCATCTCACGCACATCAATTCCATCCAGTGTAATCGCACCTTCTGTCACATCATAAAATCTAGGTATCAGGTTGACTAGTGTGGATTTTCCGCTTCCCGTACTTCCGATAATTGCTGTCGTCTGCCCCGGTTTTGCCGTGAAATCAATATCGCAGAGCACATCTTCATCGGCTCCCGGATATTTGAATGAAACGTGGTCGAACTTCAATACGCCTTCGGTATGCTCAGGCAAAGCCTTCGGCTGCTCCGGATCACGGATAATGTTCTCACTTGTCAGCACTTCATCTACACGCTCTGCCGCAACGGCTGCTCTCGGCAGCATAATAGAAATCATGCACAGCATCAGGAATCCCATGATAATCTGCATCGTATACTGGATAAATGCCATCATATCTCCAACCTGCATCTGTCCATCATTGATTCCGTGTGCACCTACCCATACAATCAATACGGAAATCGCATTCATGATTACCATCATAACCGGCATCATAAATGTCATTGCACGGTTAACAAACAGATTTGTCTTTGTCAAATCTTTATTTGCCATATCAAACCGTTCTTCCTCATGTTTCTCTGTGCTGAACGCACGGATAACGGAAAGCCCGGTCAGAATCTCACGGGTTACAAGATTCAGTTTGTCAACCAGTTTCTGCATAATCTTGAATTTCGGCATTGCCACAACAAATAGTGTAAGAACAACCATGGCAATCAATACAACCGCCAGTCCGATAATCCATGACATGGATACATTTGTCTGGAATACCTGATAAACGCCTCCGATTGCAAGAATCGGCGCATAAAGTACGATACGCAGCAGCATGACCATCAGCATCTGAATCTGCTGGATGTCATTTGTACTTCTTGTAATCAGGGACGCAGTCGAAAAGTGGTCGAACTCATTATTGGAAAACCCAACAACTTTCCGGAATACTTTTCCTCTCAAATCACGTCCTGCGGATGCACCTACGCGGGATGCCATCAATCCGACAACAACACTCGCCGCCATTCCGAGAAACGCCAGTGCCATCATCTTGCCACCAGTCCGGAACAAATAGCGAATCTGCATCTGGTCCATATCCATTCCGAGGTCCCCATAGGCTGTCTTCACATAACTGATGCCTGCCTGCTCCACAATGGTATCCGGCATATCATCCATATTTTCCTTTATCTTATCAATCAACTGTAAGACCTGTTCCTCCGGCATCATTTTCAGAATATCAAATACAGTTGCATCTTCCGGTAACATTCCCTGCGGAATGTTTGCTTTCAACTGCTCTTCTATCTGTTTCGTCAAATCACTGCCAGATTCAAATCCTTCTGTCATCATCATCGGAAGTCCCATGATGTCTGCCAGTTCATCAATCTTTTCCCCGTCCTCCTGTATGCTTTCTTTCAGGACATACGCTTCTTTGTCATATGTGTGTGTATCTTTTTCATAAGCATCCTGAACCGTCTGCTGATTTTCGGAGGACATAAATAACAGTACCTTATTCATCTCCTCAGTTGAAATCGCATTTGGTATTTTGTCATCAACACCCCCCTGCTGAATTCCGATATTTACAATATCGGATGTGTATGCCGGGAGCGATAAGTCACAATACGCCTGAAGTACGAGCACTGCAAGAATCATAATGACGGTCTTCCAGTACTTCCCCAGGTATTTGAATAGTTTTCCCATAATGCCAATCCTTTCTGTCTGTTATTGCGCGAACCTTTATACGCTCGATATTTCTGCCTGTTATTGCGCGAACTTTTATACGCTCACTCTTTTTGTCTGTCATTGTACGAACTTTTATAGGTTCGCTTTTTCTGTTTCCATATTATTTTTCATCTGAAGCAAAAGGCGTCTGAATAGCAGCCGTTCCTCCACACTGAAGCCCCGAAACATGACTTCTTCTATATGATGTACCACACCCATGATGCTATCAATACATTCCCGGCTCTTATCCGTTACATACAGATGCATCACCCGCTGATCCTTCTCATCTGGTTTTCTGTCGATATACCCCTGCTTTTCCATCTTCTGAATTGCCGATGTAATCGTCGGCGGCGTCAGATTCAGTTTTCTCGCCAGTTCCCGCTGTGAAAATCCCATATTCTTATTCAATGTAAATAAAATCATCACCTGCCACGGTTTCAAAGCATACTCGGCAAACAGCCTACCGGAACTGCTCATCCCCATGTGCATGACCTGGTTCATCAATGCAATCGTTGGCATATCTTCATAATCACAATTCATTACTACACCTCTTTTCTCCACCTTCAAATAAAACGATACCATAAATTAGTTAGATATCTAACGGATATTTTAGGAGAACTATTGATATATGTCAATAATAGGCTTCTATATTTCACACTTTTTTAACAATTTTGTCCAAATATTAATTTGATTCCTAACAAATTTTAACATTTTGGGACGTAGTAAACTCGCAGTTTACTACGTCCCAAAATGAACTTTACCCTGTCCCCAAACGAGCCAAATATCTTACGATAAAACCTAAGGAAACACTGATTAAAAATCAGGGTAGCACGCTTAATTGCTATTATCTGCATTTTTTTCGGTTTAATGGTATC
>DCKD01000065.1 GCA_002320245.1 Lachnospiraceae bacterium UBA1683 | reverse complement strand
GTGGGACTTAATCAGCAGACACTATTTATAATATGACAATAAGCGGAGAGAACCCCGGGAATGCTGATAAAATGGGCATTTCCGGGATTGCTCTATGTTATCACATTCAGACTAATTTCTACGTCGAGATCTGATTAATCCAACTATTATTAGTAGAACGCCTATAATGCCACCCAATACCAGAGCAAGCGTATATACATTGGCATTCACACAAGCAGCATCAGACCAGTTTGAAAAATCGACAGATAAAAGTGTAAGCTGCTTTTTATGGTCAATAAGCAATATAGAAACATCATTTGCGAATGCTGTCCAAATAGTGCACAGTATGGTGATGATTCCTGCTTTTATATAAGGATTTGCTGACATATATCTTGTAATGAAGAAGATGAGCCATGCCAGGAGCATGAATATAGTTGCTACAATAATCCCGGTTCGCAATTCTTCCATTGAGTTATCGTGAATGCAGACAACGCAAATGGTCAGGTACAGCCAGACGGTATCCCAACACATTGTAATAAGCGCCTTCTTGTCTGTTAAAGCGAGTGGTAATCGAAGGGCACGCACTACAAATGGGAAAAATACAGTAGAAATTCCGAATATAGTTGGAACAGCAATTAATGTAAAACCACCGCCCCCGTTAAGCTGATCTACGAAAAAAATGATGAAAAGCAAAGCGATTACGGAGCAGACAATTGTTTTAGCAAATCGGTTTTTCATAGACATAAGTGGAACAACAGTCATAGCACCAATGAAAAGCATAGATGCGAGGACTACCATAAAAACACCTAGCCCACCACCATTTGCCATAGAGCAAATGAAGGTGATGATTATTGGCAGCAGTAAGAGACCGGCAATAATCAATCCCGCTTTATAAGCGGCAGTCCGTTCTTTTTTTGCGTGTCTTTCAAGTACACCGGTAGATTCATTTTCAATAATATTTTCAATGGAATGATTGTTTAGTTCCTCATATGTTTTTTTACATTTTTCACAACTTAAAATATGTTGTTCGACAAATTCCCTGCTGGTAGGACTACAGGCATCATCATAATATAGTGGGAGTAAATCTTGAACAATGTCACAATCCCGAATATTTTTTTTATCCATTTTTCTCCATCCTTTCCTGGATTTTTAATCTTGCCCTATGATAGGTGACTCTTGCCCAATTCTCGGTTTTGCCGAAAATAAGTCCGATTTGGGAAAAAGACAATTCTCCAAATACTCGTAGCTGGAATACTTCTTTATAGGGCTCTTGCAGTTCGTGAAGAACAAGATGAATCTGAAGTGCCATGTTCCGGTCTTCGACTTCTTGTGTAATGTCGTTGGTTGTTGATAATGATTCATCAAGCCCTTCTGATTTTGAGCTTTTCCGATATTCATCTATTGCCAGACGTTTTGCAATGCTACACAACCATGTTAATTCGCTGGATTTTCCTGCAAATTGCTTCTTGGCGGTCATTGCTTTGTAAAATGTATTCTGTGTGATTTCTTCTGCCATTGACTGATTTTTAACAATTGTCATTATGTAAGAATACACCTGCAGATAGTATGAATGATATAGTTTTTCGAAGTTCAGAACGGTTCACCTCCTTTTGCACATTGATTAGACGGAGAAAAAATAGTTTCGTTACAAAAAAATTAAAAACAAATAGCAAAGACGCATAGAGATGCATTGTATTGGTATTTCTTACCTATTAAGTACATTGGAATAAAAAGTCCCCAAGTACGATGAGCAGGGATAGATATTTCCCAAAGGAGTTCCAAATGGCAGGAAATAAAATATACAGAATACCGTGTATACTTCATAGCTTGGATGACGGTTACGGGGTCATATGGCTTTTATAGTACTCTTTCGGTGTCATTCCATACTCTTTTTTGAAAGCCCGGAAGAGGTGGTTATATCCGCCGAATCCAGCCATTTTGTAAACCTCGGTAATCGGTATTCCTTCGAGGATATATTTTTTGCACATACGGAGGCGGTTTTTTGTAATGTAGCTGTGCAGTGTCTGTCCAGTTTGTTTTTTAAACTCCCTGCAAATGTGATAGCGGCTCACAAAAAAGACTTTTTCCAGACGTTCCAAAGAGAGGTCTTCGGTGATGTGCCGGTGGATATAAGCAAACAGGTCATCCAACACGAACTGCCGGTGCCCTTTTCTGGTTTTCTCAAATTCTGCGCAAATCCAGGCGCGCAAAATGATTACGATCATCAGTGAGAGCATGCTTTGTTCAAACAGGGCGGCGGCGAATTCTTCCTTTTCCTGTTCGGACTGTTCCAGACGGGTAAACAGATTTTTTAAAATGGAGGCAGTCCCTCCGTCAGTTGAGACACTGATACAGGAGAAGGGGACAACCTTCATACTTTGCTGAAGGTTTGTTCCTTCTTCTGATAATTCCAGCAGCAGGTCTTCGGAATATTGAATCCAGAGAAGTTCTGCAGGGTGCTGAGAATTCCTGCATTGAAGCTGGATTGTTTCTTTTGGTTTGATCAGGATCAGGTCATTTGGCCCGCAGTGCCAGATTGCATATTCTTTGCTTCCGTGTTCTTTCTCTTCATTATAAAAAAAACAGTTTCCGACACGTACAATAAGGAAACTGTAGTAGTTTCCCGAGGAAATTCGTTTTTTCTTTGTATTTTCCAGATAAACTCTGGATAATTGGTAATAGTTCTTTGCTGTAAATCTGTTTTCCATGAATTCTCCTGTTTTCTAAAATTGGTAAAGTAGACAAAAAATTAACAAGTAAATTGTATATGTTGCTGAATGAATCTTCCATTTAGTCTGTCAGGTATAGACAAATATAATAATAAGTCAATTTGCGATAGTTTTCAAGCAAGAAATGTATATGTTTTGCCAAGCGCTTCTTCTATAATCGTTCGTAAATATACAGTTAAAAAAGGCTGTTCACGCGTAAGGAGGAAAATTCTGTGAAAGAAGCAAGTACAAATGTAAGACACTTTTCGATGAAAGACAAGATCGGGGTAACGCTGGGAGACCTGGGATGCTGCTGTACCGAGCAGTTCCGTGCAATGTTTTTGACGGTATTCTACACACTCGTATTGCAGGTGAATCCATTCCATGTCGGAATTCTCATGCTGATTACAAAAACCTGGGATGCGGTCAATGACCCGATTATCGGTGCGCTTGTCGATATGCGCCGTTCCTGCAAAGGTGGAAAATTTATTCCGTGGATTCGTGCATTTTCATTTCCGATGGCAGTACTTTGTGTACTCGGCTTTGTAAATGTGAGCAATCTGGATTATGGATTCCGTATCGCATATATGTTTATCACTTATGTGCTTTATGAGGCGCTTTATACCTGTGTCAACGTTCCGTTCGGAAGTCTTTCCAGCGTTATGACGGACGATACACGTCAGAGAACGGCATTGTCCCGTTATCGCAGCCTTGGAGGAACTATTTTCATAACTGTGATTGTAATGGTAGGACCTCTTGTTCTCTATGACAACAACAATCAGCCGCTGCCGGGAAGATTTCTGATGATGGCCTCCATCTGCGCTCTGGTAGGTCTGCTTAGTCTTCAGGTCACTTGTGTATGGTGTAAAGAACGTGTGGTGCTTCCGGTGCCGGAGAAAAAAGAAAAACTGCACTATCTGGATATCATCAAACATGTAGTGAAAAACCGTGCATTCCTCGGAGTTGTTTTGTTCAGCTTTATCGGAATGGTTGGCGCTTCTATCGTAAACGGTCTGAATACATATCTGTTCCGTGACTGGTTCGGTGATGTAAAGATTATGGCTGCATCAGGAGCTCTGAATACATTGTATGCGCTGATCGTATTTGCACTTACACAGCCACTTGCAAATAAGTTTGGCAAAAAAGAATGGTGTGTGGCAGGTGCCGGCGGAGCGGCGGTTGTATTTGCATTTTTGTTCTTCTTCCCAATCCACAATCCGATTCTGTTTATCGTGATCAACGGACTCTGCTATCTTGGAGCCAGCGGAATGCAGGTGCTTGTATGGGCGCTGGTCAATGATGCTATTGATTATCAGGAACTACAGGTCGGAGAGCGTAATGAAGGAATCATGCATTCTGCATACTCCTTCTTCCGTAAGCTTGCCAATGCGGTATCAGGAAGTTTCTCAAGCTTTGCTCTCGGAATTATCGGATATCAGGTATCGGAAGCAGTACAGACAACAGAAGTTGTCAATCGTATTTGGAAAACATATACCGGAAGTTATGTAGTAGGATATGGTCTTGCGGCGCTTGTTCTTTTCCTCCTCTATCCGCTTGGTAAGAAGAAAACACAGGAAATGCTGGATCAGTTGAAAGCGAAACGTGAAGAACGCGCTGCTCAGGCGGTAAATATAGAAAGGGATAGGTTAGATGAAGACAATACAGATTGAATTTGCAAACCGAAAAGGTCTTATACTTAGAGGAATCGCAACAATGCCGGACGGGGAAGGAAGGTTTCCGACGGTTGTCAACCTTCATGGATTTGGCGGTATGAAAGGCGGTTACAAGGGACTTCATATTACAATGGCAAGAGAACTTGCCGTAGAAGGCGCAGCCTGCATCCGGCTTGATTTTTCCTATAACGGAGAAAGTGACGGGGAATTCGAGGATATGACATTTACCACGCTTCTTGAGGACACCGAAGATATCTGGAACTGGGCAAAGACGCAGGAATTTGTCGATCCCACGCGGATGCTCCTTTCCGGTCACAGCATGGGAGGATTCGTGGCGGCGAGCAGTGCGCCGAAGCTGAATCCGGCAGGGCTGATCTTAATGTGTCCGGGTAAGCAGATGTGGGACGGATGCGGAGAACGTTCCCGGGCAATGGAGGCAAATGGAATTGCATTCGGAGATATCGAAGGACTGAAATTATCTCATGCATTTAATTATGATCTGGAAACTTATCATCCGTTTGAAGATGCGGCAGGATATAAAGGTCCGGCACTCATCGTAAGGGGAACAAAAGACGAACTGGTAGATGAGGCAACCTGTGAAACCTATCTGGCACTTTATGAGGACAGCAAAAGCCGTTTGGTCCATGTGGAAAATGGAAACCATAATTTTACCGGAATTCCATGCAGAACGGCACTGACAAAAGAAGTATGTCAGTTTACGAAAGAGATTACAGCACTGGTGTAGAAAGGTCATATTCATCTTTGGACACCGATGTTACCGATAACGGATTCTTATGTAGTAGAAAGAAGGATTTTTTATGAAATTAACAGAAACAATTACAATCCGCAGCACGACGTTTAAAAACAGAGTGATGTTTCCGCCGATGACAACCGGTTATGAGGACAGAAACGGAACCATAACAGAGCAGGATATCGCATTTTATACAAGACTGGCAGAGGGCGGCGTCGGTTACATTGTAATCGGAGACGTAGCTCCGATCCAGAACTTTACACCGACCCCGCGTCTGTATGATGATACACAGATCGAGTCATTTAAAAGACTTGCGGATGGCGTACACGCATATGGCGCGAAGCTTGGAATTCAGATTTTTCATCCGGAATATGACTGTGAGACAATGATGCGGTTATTTGCGGAAGGAAAAATGGATGAAGTCCGCGCAAAACTGCATCACGATATGATACATTTTGTAGATGAAGTCAGTGAAGAAATGCTGATGACGATTATCGATAAAATGTGTGCCTGTGCAGTTCGTGCAGAAAAGGCAGGTGTGGACGTAATCCAGATTCACGGAGACCGTCTGGTCGGCGCTCTGTGCAGTACAAAAATGAACCACCGGACAGACAAATTCGGAGGAAGTCTTGAGAACCGGACACGGTTTGCACTTCTGTTAGTGGAAGCACTTCGCAAGGCGGTTCCTGATATGATCATTGATTATAAATTTTCCGTGGTGACTCCGGAAAGAGGAAAAGGCGGAATTGATGAAGCGGATGCACCGGAATTTGCGAAAATGCTGGAAGCGGCAGGTGTTGATATGCTGCATGTAGCGCAGGCAAACCATACCGGAAACATGGCAGATACGATTCCACCGATGGGGGTACAGCCGTATGCATTTTTTGCAGAGATTTCCGGAAAAGTGAAAGAGGTGGTTTCGATCCCCGTAAGTACGGTGGGACGAATCATTTCTCCGGAAATGGCAGAGCAGATCCTTGTTTCCGGAAAAGCAGATATGGTTGGAATCGGGCGAGGACTTTTGGCAGATCCGGACTGGACAAACAAAGCGGCAGCAGGAAAAGGCTGTGATATCCGGGAATGTATTTCATGCAACAAAGGATGTACGGACAAGATTCAGAACCGTGAATTTTTATCTTGTGTTCTCAATGCAGAAAACGGCTATGAGGGAACGAGAAAGATTACACCTGCCAAATCCGAAAAACATCTTGTTATAGTAGGCGGAGGCGTTGCGGGAATGGAAGCGGCGCGTGTAGCTGTCAAAAAAGGACACCGGGTTACTTTGTTTGAGAAAAATACAAGTCTGGGTGGACAGCTTGAACTGGCATCCATTCCGCCGCGTAAGGAAGAGATGCGCCGGTTTACACGTTATCTGTCTCACTGCATGATGCAGGACGGCATTACACTCCTTTTGGGCGAGGCAGCAACACCGGAGAAAATTCTGGAGCTGAAACCGGATTATGTGATCGTGGCAGCAGGAGCAGACAGTGCACATTTCCAAATTCCGGGAATTGATCGTGCATGTGTCTGCGATGCGTGGGATGTACTGAGCCAGAAGACAGAAGTGTACGGAAAAACTGCCGTGATCGGCGGTGGAATGGTAGGATGCGAGACAGCGGAATATCTGGCGGAACGAGGCTGTAAAGTGTCTGTGATCGAGATGCTGGATAAGATTGCGGCAGGAGAGAGCGAGACAATCCTTCCGACATTGAAAGAGAGTTATAAACGGTTCGGCGTTTCGGAATATCCGTCTCATAAGGTAGAAAAGATTCAGGATCATCAGGTGCTCTGTAAGAATAAGGAAGGTCAGGAGGTTGCGATTGACTGTGATTTTGTTGTTCTTGCGATGGGAGCAAAACCAGCGGTATTCGATACAGCATTTCTTGAAAATGCAGAAATTCCGTTTGCAAAGATCGGAGACTGCGGGGAACGTGCTGCAGATATTTCCAATGCGGTGAGAACGGCTTATGATACGGTGAATGCAATACAGTAAGGTAAGAACAGGGGACGGTTTCCAAAGAGGGGACTGTCCCCTTTGAAATTTTGGTAGAGATTCATTTTCATTGAAACAGTTCTAGAATTCCAGTGGCTCGTTTGCCATGCCCTAAAACAGGATTTTTCATAAGAAGTTGACCTAATTATAACTATGTAGTAGGTTGTATGATTGCAGGCGGTCCCAGTAAGTATCCGTTAACATGTGATCCAAAAGATGTAATAAAACGTATTTGGGATGCTTATGGTGTAAATTTAGATATGACAGAACAGGATATACAAGATTTAAAACAGGGTACTGTTGATATGATTACCTACTCTTATTATTCTACAAGTTGTGCGACTACTCATGAGGTTACAGAAACAGCCGGTGGCAATTTAAACATGGGACCTAAAAATCCATACTTAAAATACAGCGATTGGGGATGGAGTTTTGACCCGGACGGACTCCGTTATTCTTTAAATGAATATTACGGACGTTATGGAAAGCCACTGATGATTGTAGAAAACGGATTGGGTGCTATTGATAAGATGGAAGAAGATGGAAGCATCCATGGGAAAACGGGGAGGAATTTGCAAAAGAACTCATAGAGAAATATAAAATCGCAGATTGGAAGTAAAGTGAGGCATATAGTCTGAACAGAATAGTGATTGAATGAAAAATGATGAGTGTCATGGTATCCCTTTGGAGCCATGGCACCTTTTTGTCTCATAAAAAAGTATCCGCTCTTCCGTGCAAAATAGCCGGCAGATTAAGGGGGGATATACTTCCTGTTTATGAATAAATACAATCGAATTGCGAAGAATCACAGATGAGGTAAAAACTTCCATAACTAAATTCAAACAGAACGGTTCTGTTGGAGGATATAATAAGAAGGAAATCTTAACGGGGAAAATCTTAATGAGGAAAATTTTAATGATAACAAAAATATTGAATAATAATAAGTTGGGTGATATGATAAATGAAATATGTTCCCTTGTACTTATCTGAAGAATATGGAAGATAAAAGAAGAGAGATGCAGACATAAAAAGTAAACTGATTTTATCGGTGTTATGAAGTAAGGAGGATAACAGATGAACTATTATGAAAGAGCAATGGAACTGAAGGAAGAGACAATAGCGAACCGCCGGTATATGCATGCCCACGCTGAAACGGGACTTGATATGCCGGGAACAAAAGCATTTGTCATGGAAAAATTGACAGAGTATGGTTTGGAGCCCCGGGATTGTGGCTATGGGGTTACAGCGACGTTGGGAAAGGGAGGAAAGGTCATTTTGCTCCGCGCGGATATGGATGCGCTTCCAATGCCGGAGGAAAGCGGGGAGCCTTTTGCCTGCCCGACAGGCACGGAAGCACATGCATGTGGTCATGACTTCCATGCGGCGATGCTTTTGACGGCGGCTAAGATGCTCAGGGAGAAGGAAGATACGCTGGAAGGAACCGTAAAATTCATGTTCCAGCCGGCAGAAGAGACTTTTCAGGGAAGTAAGAATATGGTAGGAGAAGGAATTCTCGAAAACCCAAAGGTCGATGCAGCCCTCGCATATCATGTATCACCGGGGAAAACACCGATTGGCACGTATATGTACAATGATAAAGATACGATGATGTATTCCGTGGATGGGTTCAAAATTACTGTTACAGGGAAAGGGACACATGGTGCATACCCTCATTCCGGAGTTGATCCGGTTAATATCGGGGTGCATATTCATCTTGCATTGCAGGAGTTGATTGCAAGAGAATGTAACCCGACACATTCCTGTGTTCTTACGATAGGACAGTTTCAGGCAGGAACTGCTGCGAATATTATTCCGCAGACGGCTGTCCTTCAGGGTACAATTCGTACAAATAAGGTGGAAGCGAGAGAACTGCTTGTACGAAGGATGAAAGAGGTGTCAGAGAAGACGGCGGAAGTATTTGGCGGAAGTGCAGAGATTGAGATGATTTCTGAAGTGCCGCCGTTAATCTGTAATCCGGAGCTGACAGATGAAATCGTCGGTTATATGCAGGAGCTTGGCATTCCGGGAATGACAGGATGCCCGGGTATCTCGGCAAGTGCATCAGAAGATTTTGCCGTGATTGCCGAGAAAGTTCCAAGTACCTTTATGTACCTGTCAGCGGGATACCCGGATGAGCGGGGAGAATTCCCTGCACATCACCCGAAGGTAAGATTCAATGAAGAGGTATGTCCTGTCGGGGCAGCGTGTCTGGCACACTGTGCGGCGCAATGGTTAAAAAATAATAAGTAGTGTAAAGAACACTTCAAGTGAAGGCGTAAAAAGAGGAGATAGGTATGCTGCAGATTCAACATATATGCAAAGAATATAGAACAGGAGCCTTGGTGCAGAACGCTCTGGATGATGTCAGCCTGAATCTAAGAGATAATGAGTTTGTGGCAATCTTAGGTCCCAGTGGTTCAGGGAAGACAACACTGTTAAATATCATCGGCGGACTTGACCGCTATGACAGCGGTGATTTGATTATCAATGGGATTTCGACAAAAAAATATAAAGACAGGGATTGGGATTCGTACCGGAATCATACGATTGGTTTTGTATTTCAGAGTTATAACCTGATTCCGCACCAGACAGTGTTGTCGAATGTAGAGCTGGCATTGACTATTTCAGGCATTGGAAAGGCAGAGAGGCGTCAAAGGGCTATAGAGGCGCTGGAAAAGGTAGGGCTTGGGGAGCAGCTTCATAAAAAACCGAATCAGATGTCAGGCGGCCAGATGCAGAGAGTGGCGATTGCGAGAGCCTTGGTAAATGACCCGGATATTCTGCTGGCGGACGAACCGACCGGAGCGCTGGACAGCGATACAAGCGTTCAGGTGATGGAGCTTTTGCGGGAGGTGGCGAAGGACCGTCTGGTGGTGATGGTCACGCACAATCCGGAGCTGGCGGATGAGTACGCCACCCGTATTGTCAATCTGCGGGATGGAAAGATTCGTTCGGATTCGAATGCGTTCGATGTAAGGGAAGAGCGGATGGAAGAGCCGGAGCACCGGAATATGGGGAAGTCTTCCATGTCATTTCTGACAGCCCTGTCACTTAGCTTTAATAATTTGCGGACGAAAAAAGGCAGAACCCTTCTGACCTCTTTTGCGGGCTCCATTGGAATTATCGGAATTGCATTGATTCTGTCATTATCAACCGGAGTGAATGATTATATCAAATCAGTGGAAAAGGAGACGCTTTCCGAGTATCCGCTCCAGATCCAGAGTACCGGTTTTGATATTACGTCTATGATGGTGGGCGATGCCGGAGGAGGAAGGAATAAAAAGAGCGGTTCCGGAGATATAAAGGTGATACAGATGGTCACAGATATGTTTTCAACCATGAATTCTAACGACCTGAAATCACTGAAACATTATCTGGAAAGTGGGGACAGTGGGATAGAGAAATATGCGAATGCAGTAGAATATTCCTATAATGCTGTCCCGCACATTTACCGGCAGTATGGGGATAAAATCCGTCAGGTGAATCCGGATAAATCCTTTGATTCCCTCGGTTTCGGCTCATCCTCCGGTTCCAACAGTATGATGTCCTCCATGATGAGTACCGATGTATTTTATCAGATGCCGGAGAACAGCGGACTTTATGAAAATCAGTACGATGTCAGGGCAGGACGCTGGCCGAAGAACTATAACGAGTGTGTTGTTGTACTTACTTCTGATGGAGGAATCAGTGATTTCATGCAGTATACGCTTGGATTGCGTGATCCGGTGGAGTTGGATGAGATGATTCAGGAGTTTATCGACGAGGATGACGTCCAGACTCCGGAGCGGGCGGATTCGTATTCTTATGACGAGATTCTGGGAATCAAATTCAAGCTGGTAAACAGTGCGGATTATTATGAATATGATAATCAGTATCAGGTGTGGAAGGATAAATCCGACAATAAGGATTATATGAAAAATCTGGTGAAGAATGGTGAGGATATTACAGTGGTGGGTGTGGTTCAGCCCTCCGAAGGGGCAAGTGCCACGGCTCTGACTGCAGGAATCGGTTATCCGGCATCGCTTATCCGCCATGTTTCCGACAAGGCAGAGAAAAGCCAGATTGTTCAGCAGCAGCTTAAGAATCCGGATATAAATGTATTTACGAACAAACCGTTCGGAGAAGAGGATGACCAGAATCATTTTGATATGAATTCTCTTTTTACCGTGGATAAGAATGCCCTTCAGGATGCGTTCAAATTCGATGCAAGTGCTCTAAACGGAAATCTTCAGGGCACGTTTGATTTTGCGGATGCATTTGATATAGGGGGGAATTCTCTTGACCTGTCGGGTCTTGTGGATTTGGACAAAATAGAGCTGAATCTGGATAATATGCCGAAGATGAATCTGGGGGACATTATGAGCGGGCTGGATTTGTCTGTTTCGGATGATGGGATGAAACAGATGGCCTCTGGTCTGCTGGAAGGCTATCAGGCATATGCGGCGGAACACCCGGAGGCAGATTATTCGAAACTGGGAGAGGAGTTCCTGAAATATCTCACAACTCCGGACGCGCAGAAAATCCTTTCGGATAATATAAAAGAAATGATCCAGAATAATGGGGGAATTACAATCAGCATGGAACAGATGCAGGCCATGGTCACAGAGATATTGAAAGGCTATCAGGCATATGCGGATGCGAAGGGGTACACGGATCCGGATAAGTTTGATGAATACCTGATTGAATACCTTCAGACGGAAGAAGCACAGGGGATTTTGAAAAAATGGGCTTCAGAAATTTTTAATATTGACGGGAATGTGGAGATTACTCAGGAGCAGTTGGAAAAGCTTGCCGGAGAACTTGCAGCAGGTTATGGGGAATATGCGTCTGTAAACGGTCTTCCGGCCCCAGATAAGATGGGGGAGTATTTTATAGATTATCTGAATACACCTGCCGGAAAACAGCAGCTCTCGGATGGAATCGCGGCAATGGTAGACATGGAAAGTTTGGGATCTCAGGTTTCGGGTTCAGTGCAGAAATATATGCAGGAAGCGATGGGTGTTTATATGGGAGCGCTTTCCCGGTCGCTGGAAAGTCAGATATCCTCTGCGATGCGGCAGATTGCAGGCCAGATAACCGGCGGGCTTGAAAATGCAATGCAGCAGTCAATGATACAGGTTGGAAGGCGGCTGCAAAGTGCGATGGGAGATGCCATGAGCATTGATGCGGATGTATTTGCAGGGGCATTCCGGATGAACATGAATGAGGATGAACTTACGGAGCTTCTGATGTCCCTTGGTTCTGCTTCCAGTGCATCTTATGACAATAATTTACAGAAGGCAGGCTATGTGGATTTTGACGTGCCGAGCGGGATTAATATTTACCCGACAGATTTTGAAAGTAAAGAGAATGTGGTGAAAATACTGGATGACTATAACAAGAAGATGGAGGCAGAAGGAAAGGAAGAGCAGGTCATCACTTATACGGACGTAGTTGGTACGCTGATGTCCTCGGTCACCGATATAGTGGATATCGTCAGCTATGTGCTCATTGCCTTTGTAGCGATTTCCCTTGTGGTTTCATCCATTATGATTGGTGTAATCACATACATCAGTGTTCTGGAGCGAAAGAAGGAAATCGGTATATTGCGTGCAATCGGGGCGTCGAAGAAAAATATTTCCCAGGTATTTAATGCAGAGACATTTATTATCGGACTGTGTGCGGGGATGATTGGTATCGGTCTGACACTGCTGATTCTGATTCCGGGCAATATGCTGATTCATCATCTGGCAGACAGCAATGATATCAATGCGGTTCTTCCGGTGATTCCGGCGCTGATACTGATTTTGCTGAGTGTCCTGCTTACACTGTTGGGCGGGCTGATTCCGTCGGGCAAGGCATCAAAGAGTGATCCGGTAACGGCGCTCCGGACAGAGTAATCAATCAAAAGCTGCTAGTAACAGTTCAGAACAGCAGCGAAATGCAAAGGCAGACCAGTGCAAGCTTACTTGCATAGGGCTGCATTGGCATTTGGGGATGGGAGGAACGCCCATGAAACCTCAGACAGAAACTGCGTAGCAGCGAATAGCCTGCAAAGCAGGCGGGGCGGTGGTCTGCGTTCTCAACGTCCTGAATAGTTACAGATGCCATATAAAAAGGAGGTTATACAAATGATAAAAGTCAAAGAATACCGGGGACATATTCGGAACTGGGAGGAACTTTGCGAGAGACTTGGAATTTCGCTTGTACTGTCAAGGGAAGAGCGGGAACAGGAAATTTTGGTGAAGGCGTATGAAACATGGGGATGTGAGATGGCTGACCATATGCATGGAATGTTTGCATTTGCACTGTGGGATGAGGAACAGCAGACGCTGTTCTGCCTGAGAGACCAGTTTGGAACGAAACCGTTTTATTATTATGAAACAGCGGACGGGCATCTGCTCTATGGCACAACCATCCGCCAGATTATGGAACAGCCGGGATTTGTAAAGGAGCTGAATGAGGAAATGCTGCAGCTCTATCTGACGCTGACCTATGTGGCAGGGGAGGATACTTTTTTCAAAGGGCTCAAAAAGCTTATGCCGGGGCGGTATCTAATCTGGAAAAACAGAAGGCTGAAGATTGAACGCTACTGGACACCGGAATTCCATCCGGATGAGAGTAAATCCCTGGAAGAATGGGCGGATGAGATACACAAAACCATTCAGGAAATTATGCCGGAGGTAAAGACAAAGGATGAGACTGCGGAATCCTTCCTTTCAGGAGGGGTGGATTCCTCCTATGTACTTGCCATGTCTGACGTGGAGATGACGGATTCCTGCGGGTATGAGGAGGAACGGTTTGATGAGTCAGTATTGGCACAGCATACGGCAGAGATATTAGGGCGTAAGAATGCAAGATGTGTGATTACCCCGGAAGAGTATTTTGATATCGTACCGTATGTGATGTATAACATGGAGCAGCCGCTGGGGGATGCTTCCGCAATTGTATTTGCCATTGCATGCAGAAAGACAGCGGAGCATACAAAAATCTGTTATTCAGGTGAGGGCGCCGATGAGTTTTTTGGCGGATATAATATGTACCGCAATGCAGAGCGATATGGGGAAAATCTGAAGAACTTCTATGTGGGAAATACCAACATTATGAAGGAAGATGAGAAACAGAGAATTTTAAAGAAGTATGACCCGGATGTATTGCCAATTGAGCTGGCGGCAGGGATTTACGAGGAAACAGAAGGGTTGGACCCGCTGACCAAAATGTCTGACGTGGATATACAAATATGGCTGGAAGGGGATATTTACCTCAATGTGGACAAGATGAGCACCGCGGCCGGTCTGGAAATCCGGATGCCGCTTACGGACAGAAGGATATTTGATATTGCAGCGCGCATACCGTCAAAATATAAAGTCAATGAGGAACAGAATAAAGTCGCATTCCGAACGGCTGCCGCAAAAGTATTACCGGATGAGATTGCATTTCGCAAAAAGTTGGGATTCATCGTGCCGATTCGTGTGTGGATGGCAGATGAGCGGTACAATCAGGATGTGCGGGCTAAATTCCGCAGTGAAACCGCAGAGAAATTTTTCCATGTAGATGAAATCAACGCAATTTTCGATGATTATGTGGGAGGAAATTCAGATAACTGGAGAAAAGTGTGGACAATTTATACATTTCTTGTCTGGTATGAGGAATACTTTGTGAAACGGTAAGGTGGCATATGGTGGGTACGCTCCCTATATGCCCCTCCCTTCGGCGGGGGATACGCTGCTGTTAATCAAAAGGATTAAAGCAGCGTATCCCCGTCCACATTTTACTGATTTGCCTGTTCGCATCCGGTGAAAAACATGCCATGACAACACTTCTGTCGATTACATCCTTTGAGGGATACTGTGCATAAAGCTGTCCGGTTACCATATCTTTATCGGCTCTGATGACGTAGTTTTCATCGTTTTCATTTCCACTGAAGAAATATCCGAGCGGATAATCTTCGGTATCGCTGTCATCCTCTTCGGCTCCGTAACACCATTTGATATAATCAAAGATGTCCTGACTGTCACCGCCGGCGATGGAGGAAGTATAACCGATATAGTTCATATTCCGTATTGCGTTCTCCGGTTTTGAGATATAGTTTACGAAGGCCTCTGCAGCCTGTTGTTTTTCTGCATTATCGTCAATTCCGGACTTAAGCATACACCAGCCGTCAAACCACAGGTTCGTGCAGGATTTCGGGACAGCATATTTCAGTTCCACACCATCTTCTTCTGCCTGTTGCATGGAATAGGGGCCGTCGCCGGACCACTGAAGGTTGGCATAAACCTTTCCCGATACCAGGTCGGATTTTCCGCTGTCGGTTTCGAAAGAATATGCATTGTCTTTTACCTCGCGCAGTACCGCGCCGACCTGTGCAATCTTCTCAGAATCCGTATTGTTTAGCAGTTCCTGCAGTTGTTCCTTATAGTCGTTTTTCTGCAAAAAATCATCGGACTGGAGTGTATCCTGCTCAACCATGGCAAGACCGGCAAAATAACAGTCCCTGACGCTGTCTTTGGTGGTGATTCTCTTCGCGTATTTCGGATTACGGAGCAGATTCCAGTCTTCTGCCTCTGCCCGGGATATTTTTTCCGGGTTATATACAAACCCCAAAGTTCCCCACATATATCCGGCAACATAATTTCCCAGAGAGAGCCCGTTGATTTCCTGTTTGTTCAGCATTTCACGAATAAAAGGGGAGACTCCCCTGGCGTAATAATTTTCTTTGTTATCCGTATCAAAGAATTCATTTGAAAACGGTACAACTTTATCTTCTGACAAAAGTTTCATAATCATGTATTCGGAGGGGCAGACAAGGTCAAAGGTATCACCGATTGTCAGTTGATTGTATAAATCCTCATTGGTTCCGAATGTGGAATATTCAACCTTGATTTTCTTGTGATAGGTCTGCTCATACCATTGCTGGAAGTCATCTATCATGGAATTCCGGCCAAGTATGGTAGTTCCGTTTTCAAGGTCAATTGCCTCGGAGCTGTCCCATCCGCCCTCGTCAATATATTCTTCCCAGTTTGCGACTCGGAGGACGAGGGTATCGCTTTTGGCTTTCTGGCATCCCGTCAGTGAGACGGCAATCGCTGCGATGAAAGCCGCTCCTAAAATTATAAAATCAGTCTTTCGTTTCATAGGCTCACCTCGCATCCTCAGATTTTGCTGACAGATTTATATAAGTTACCGCAAGCACCACGCAGATAAATATCAGGGTAGACAACGCCCAGAGAGCGGTTTTAATCTGAGTCTGTGCTCCTTTTGTTGCATTTACAACATAGGTACTGATTGTGTCGAATACTGCCGGCTTTGTGTAGGTAGATATAAAATAATCATCCAGAGTCAGTGTGACAGACATCATAAAGCCGGATACAATACCGGGCAGAATCTGTGGGATAATTACTTTTCTCAATGCTCTTTGGGAAGTACATCCAAGGTCAAGTGCCGCCTCATAGGTCTGTGGATCCATCTGTTTTAATTTTGGTATCACGGAAAGATAAACAAAAGGAGTGCACAGGGAGGTCAGCCCGATGACCAGCGGAAGGTAAGTATCCTTCGGCAACTGCAGAAATACAATCATAAGGATACATACGGAGAAACCGGTGACGACATCTGCGTTAACAACGGGTATCTGATTCATCAGATGGATGGCTCTTTTCCTGCTTCTTTTTGAGTAAAAAGCACCGATTGCACCCAACGTGCCTAAAACGGAAGAAAGCGCGGATACGACAAGGGCAAGGATCAAAGTCCCTGTAATCATCTCCCGGAGCTCCGGGGTGGTGAAAAGTACTTTATAATTTTCGAGGGAAAAATGCCGGATACTTCCAATCATCGTAGAGTCCGTGAAACTATATACTGCCAGCACCAGAATGGGTGCATACAGAAACAGTAATATCACCCCGAGACATAGATTCTGTATTGTCTTTTTCATCATTCATATGCACCTCCTGTTGTTTCGTCGCTGTCTGTGAATTCCCCTGTTATCCATGATATAATCAGCATCAGTATAAGCAGTATCAGGGAAATCAGTGAACCGTTATTCCAGTCATAAGCATTAAAGTAACTTCCGATGAGACTTCCCATAATATAGGTACTGTTATACATCATATCCAGAACAACATAATTGGTCATTGCCGGAAGAAATACCATGGTTACTCCGCTTACAATCCCCGGAATGGAAAGCGGGAGGATGACCTTGAAAAATACATGGGATGTCTTTGCGCCCAAATCGCTCGCCGCTTCCGTGTAGCTTGAGTCGATTTTTACAAGGGTGTTGTATAAAGGCAATATCATAAAGGGCAGAAAGTCGTAAGTCATCCCTAATATCGTATTTAAAAACGGATGAAAAGCCAGATTCCCTTCCAGTAATGTCAGGATTTCTTTTAAGGCAGTAATTCTCAATGTAAAGTTAATCCACATTGGCATAATAAAAAGCATTAAAAGAACGTTTCCTCTTTTGTAGCCGCCTTTTGCAAGAATAAATGCAACCGGATATGCAATCAGCAGACAGACAATTGTAGTCACAACTGCAACAAGTAAACTGTAGATTAATGTTCCGATTGCGTCCCCGCTTGTAAAAAATGCGGTGAGATTTTGCAGTGTAAACTGACCTGCGCCGTTGGTAAACGCATAATAGCAGATGATAATCAAAGGCGCTATGACAAATAATGACAGAAATAAAATATACGGAATCCCAAGCGTGCTTCTTTTTAAATAAAATTTCTTCATTGTGGGTCGACCTCCTGATTATTGTATGTCATGTTCTGTAACCGGGTGGAATTGGAGTGCCTCATCCGGAATCACGATACTTACATAATCGCCGATATTCCAGAGATATTCATCGTCAACGGAATACTCAACCTGATTCCTGCTGACGATGCAGTAGTTATAATGGTCGCCTTTGTAAATAATATCGGTAATGTGCCCCTGAAAATATCCCTTCACAGGGTCATCACTCAGCTCTGCCTTTTCTGATGGGAAGGACACGCTAATTTTCATGCCCTCCGTAGACACTGTCGCGCCGTTTTTATCGTATACTTTCTGGTCGCGTATTTCGTATTCCGGAAAAATATTTTCTATGTTCACAGGAATGCTTCCGTCAACCAGACGAAGGCGCATATTGTCATCCAGAATTCCTTCCATATGGTTTACCATCATATCACTTGGCATATTGTGAATCGCGTCAGTTTTGAAATCCACACCCACTTCGGAGTCAATCTTCATCCCTTCATCCCGCTGCGCAATAATCTCATTTTTTCCTGATAAGACAGTCACATCGTAATATTTTCCTTTAAATATAGAAGAAATTACCTTCCCGCGGAGTTTGCCTTCGCTTTGTGCGGACAGAATCACATCTTCCGGCCTGACCATGGCATCGACAAGAGTTCCCTTCGGATAGGCATCAACGCAGGAAAAATCCGCACCGGCAAAATGTACGGTATTTCTCGATGTCTTTTTCCCGTTAAAGATATTACTTTCACCAATGAAGTCGGCGACAAAGGCATTAGCCGGGCGGTGGTATATTTCCTCGGCGGAGCCGATCTGCTGCAGCATCCCGTTTGACATAACGACAATCTTATCCGACATTGTAAGAGCTTCTTCCTGGTCATGTGTTACAAATACGAATGTAATTCCAAGTTCCCTGTGCATGGACTTTAATTCAAGCTGCATTTCCTGACGCATTTTATAATCCAGTGCGCCAAGAGGCTCATCCAGCAGCAGGATTTTTGGTTCGTTTACAATCGCTCTTGCGATGGCGATTCGTTGCTGCTGACCACCCGAAAGGCTTGATACGGAACGCTTTTCAAAGCCTTCCAGATCGACCACCTCAAGAACATGCTTTACTTTTTCTTCAATCTGGTCCTTCGGCATCTTTTTTTCACGCAGGCCGAATGCGATGTTGTCGTATATATTCAAATGTGGAAACAAGGCATACTTCTGAAATACCGTATTGATTTGCCTCTCGTTCGGCGGCAGTTTGCTGATATCCTGTCCGTTGAAAAGGATTTCGCCGCCCGTGGGCTTTTCAAATCCGGCAATCATTCTTAAAATTGTTGTCTTTCCACACCCGGAAGGCCCCAGAAAAGTAACAAATTCCCCCTTTTTTATTGAAAGATTAAAATCATAAATAACCGGGGTATCTTTTACATAGCATTTTTTAATATGTTTAAGCTCGATGATATGTTCCTTTGTTTCAATGCCCATATTCTTTCAAGACCTCCAATCTATAGTTATGCATTTATAATCTGAAATACAAATCCGTTACCCTCCGTGGGTTAGGGTACTGTCCCATTCACATTTCGCTAAATAGCGTGCCTGAATTTCCATCCCCTGCGTTGTCGGCAATCGACGATGCCACCGCATCGCCTCAGTCCTTCGCCTTGCGGATTGAAAATTCATTCTGCGCTATTTGACCGAACGCGAATGAGACAGCGCACTAAGGATGACCGTGTCGCCCTTTGTTGGCTGAGGGTAATCAAATACCATGTATAGTTTAAGCGATACGGGAATTCTGTGCAACCGGAAAATTTAAAAAATAAGAAAAATTGACACCGCTATCTGAAAGGAATAGAATAAGGGTACTATTTAGCCGGAGGCCGAACTGTAACAGAGTAGCCGCGGATATCAAGAAAAGACCTTGTGAAATAAGAAGGAGGGCAATCCATTGTCAGATTATATTACAACATACGGAGGAACACATTTTTTCCCGACAGAACCGGATATGAAAGATTTTCACATCAGTGATGTGGCACATGCCCTGTCACTGATTTGCAGGGGGAATGGTCACGTAAAGCAATTCTTCTCTGTCGGGCAGCACTGCATCGACTGTGCATTGGAAGCCGAGGCGCGGGGGTATTCGAAACGGGTGGTGCTGGCGTGTCTGCTGCATGATGCAAGTGAAGCATATATGTCGGATGTGCCGCGGCCGTTCAAAAAATACCTGAAAGACTATGCAGTTTTTGAGGACAGGCTGCTCTCACTGGTTTATCGGAAATATCTTGGCTCTGATGTCTCAGAGGAAGAGCAGGGACTGATTAAACAGATTGATAACGACGTCCTTGCATATGATTTGCTCTACCTTTTAGGGGAAGGCTGCGAGGAGGATTTGCCGGATATGAAACGGGAAATATCTTACAAGGCACGTCCGTTTGAAGAAGTAGAGCAGGAATATATGCAGTTGTTTCAGATACTGACTGAGGAGGGATAGTGGGTTTGTATAGATTTGCCAAGCCCTCCACTTGTCAGGTATGCGTTGGAAATGTTATGATGACAAGTGCGGACGGTCATCTGGTACATATACCGGTATCCGAAGATATTTCTCCGGAAAAGGGGCGGATATGGATGGACCGGCGGTTTTTAAGGAAAGAATTCGGAGGTAAATGACAATGAAATTAGGGTTTATCGGAACGGGTAATATGGCAGGCGCCATTATGGGCGGTGTAATTCGGAGTGGGTTATTCAGACCGGAGGAGATTATCGGAGCGGATTTGCTGGAAACGGGACGCGAGAGAGTACGGTCCCTTTATGGCATCAATGTGACAGCGGACAATAAAGAAGTTGAGGAAAAGGCGGAGGTTATCGTTCTGTCGGTAAAGCCACAGTACTATGAGTCTGTAATCGGAGAAATCAAAGATGCAGTAAAACCGGAGCAGTTATTTATTACAATCGCGCCGGGCAAAACACTTGCATGGCTTGCGGAGAAATTCGAGAAGGATGTAAAAATTGTCCGCACAATGCCGAATACCCCGGCGATGGTCGGAGAGGGGATGACGGCTGTATGCCCGAATGAGTTCGTTGGCGAAGAAGAATTGGATTATGCCTGCCGGATTCTGTCTGCATTTGGCAAAGTAGAGGTTGTGGGAGAGCATTTGATGGATGCGGTTGTCTCTGTCAGCGGAAGCTCACCGGCTTATGTATTTATGTTGATTGAGGCGATGGCAGATGCGGCGGTTGCCGACGGAATGCCGAGGGCGCAGGCTTATAAATTTGCGGCGCAGGCAGTTATGGGAAGTGCAAAGATGGTTCTGGAGACAGGGAAGCATCCGGGTGAATTGAAGGATATGGTATGCTCACCGGCAGGAACAACCATCGGCGCAGTACGTGTCCTGGAAGAAAAAGGTTTCCGCAGTGCAGTGATTGAGGCAATGAGAGCCTGCACAGATATCGCAAAGGGCATGTAAGCGCAGAAGGGGATTGACAGGAAAACAGAAGAAATGCAGTGATAAACTGGTTTTAAAAGGAAGCCGGAAAGCATTTAGAATAATTTCTAAATACTTTCTTGACTTCCTTCTTTTTATGTGCTATAAAGTATTTAGAAAATATTCTAAATACCAAAGGAGGTACAAATGAGTTTTGCAGAGACATTTAAAGCATTGTCAGATCCGGTGCGCAGGGAGATTCTTATGATGCTGAAAAAAGGTCGCATGTCTGCCGGTGATATCGCCGCGAACTTTGATATGGCGGGAGCTACGATTTCATACCATCTGAGTATCCTGAAAAAGGCGGGGCTGATATTTGAGGCAAAGGAAAAGAACTACATTTTTTACACACTGAACACATCTGTGGTGGAGGAAGTAATGCTCTGGTTATCGGAGCTGAAGGGAGAGGGAGAAAATGATTCAGAGAAATAAAAAGTATATTATAATTACGACTGTGATTACGCTGCTGCCGGTTATTGCAGGGCTGATACTTTGGAACAGGCTGCCGGATACAATTGCCACACACTTTAACAGTCAGGGCGTGGCTGATGGATATAGCAGCAAAGCAGGAACTGTATTCACGATATTTCCGTTTATCATGGGAGCACATTTGCTCTGTGCATTTGTCACAGGAATTGATCCGAAAAGACAGAATATCAGTGATAAGATTTACCGGATGATATTATGTATCTGCCCTTTTGTATCAATTATATGCGGAGTTGCTATTTATGGTACGGCGCTTGGATATAAAGGACTGAATTCTACAATGTTTCCGGGAGTAGTGTTGGACGTGATGTTTATTTTGATTGGGAATTATCTGCCGAAATGCCGGCAGAATTATACCATAGGCATTAAACTTCCGTGGACGCTGGATAATGAAGAAAACTGGAACCATACACACAGACTGGCAGGCAGGCTGTGGATTGCCGGCGGCGTCATATTGCTGTGCAGTGCATTTGTGCGCGGCATAAACCAGATGGTTGTAACGTGTACGACTATCGGGATATTTACACTGATACCGGTGATATATTCCTTTGTTTTCTATCTCCGTCAAAAAAGAGGGGAATAAAATTGAAAAAAATTGGATAAAAAATTAAAAAAAGTACTTGCATTCTGAAAAAACATATGGTAAGATACTACTCGTGTCAGAGATGACGCGAGAAACGCGGGTGTAGTTCAATGGTAGAACACCAGCCTTCCAAGCTGGATACGTGGGTTCGATTCCCATCACCCGCTTTTTTGCTGCCCATTTTTAAAGAAAATCAAGGGGAAAGCAAAGGGGACAGTCCCTTCTCAGAAGGGACTGTCCCCTTTGCTCACGACAAACGCATGAATGAATAA
>DCKD01000097.1 GCA_002320245.1 Lachnospiraceae bacterium UBA1683 | reverse complement strand
GTGGGACTTAATCAGCAGACACTACATAGTTATAGTCAGGGAAATCCCCGTCTGACCGATAACGTAATGACTGATGCAATGACGATTGGCAGTCAAATGGATAAAAAAGTAATTGATTCAGAAGTAATGTTGGCTGCAACCAATAATCAGACATTGAGCTGATAAAATGTAGGAAAAGAGGCATGATTGTGTCATTGAGATATGATTGTGCTTTTTTTATGAAAAAGTTGGCGATTATAAAGTGTCGTTAGTGGCGACCAAAGTGTGTCGCTCGACAATACTCATGCCAGAAATATTACTGATTGCATGACGAGACTATGCAGAGAGAACGATTTAAGCGGCGGTGGTATTACCAAGTTAAGAAAAACAACCAGTTCTGACTTACAAGCCAACGGGACACCAAAATCAATGGTTGCGAGTATGCTGGGGCATACTACCGAAGTCAACAAAAAATATTATACTTTCCCATATGATACATCCGTTTCCCTGTAAATGTCTTTACACCAGACTTATAATAGTATATGTGCATGAAATTCATGAGATAGTGGATGTAAAATGAATGTGAGAAAAAAAAGCATCAAACAGCAGTATGTTCGGGTCAGAAAGATGCCAAATAATTACTCTTGATTTAAGAACATCAGTTCTGTATAATGGTACAAAAGGAGGCGAACATAGGTTTGATCAGAGCGATATTCCATATTGATGTAAATTCGGCTTTTCTGAGCTGGGAGGCAGCTTACCGTCTCCATCATCTGGGAGGCAAGATGGATCTTAGAGAACAAGTTTCTGCTGTTGGTGGGGACATGGCGATGCGGCGTGGAATAATCCTGGCAAAGTCTATTCCAGCGGGAAAATACCACATTCAGACGGGAGAAACAATTTTGGAAGCAAAACGGAAATATCCCCACTTGATTCTGGTACCTCCGAATTATAATTTGTATGAGCGTTGTTCCGCTGCATTTATGAATATACTAAGGCAGTATTCTCCAGTGGTGGAGCAGTACAGCATCGATGAAGCCTTTGTAGATATGACAGGGACAGGTCTATGGGGAGAAGCGGTAACAGCCGCAAACCGGATACGGAATCATATCCGTGAAGAACTGGGATTTACCGTGAATGTGGGAATTTCCGAAAACAAATTATTGGCGAAGATGGCAAGTGATTTTCAGAAACCAGATCGGGTGCATACGCTATGGCATCACGAAATTGAAGAAAAGATGTGGCCGCTTCCAGTCAGCAATTTGTTTTTCGTTGGTCGGGCGACTACGAAAAAGTTACTGAACATGGGGATTCGGACGATTGGGGATCTTGCCCATATGGAGCAGGATATTTTGAAGAGTCATCTGAAGAAACATGGAGAAGTCATCTGGCTGTTTGCAAATGGGCAGGACATATCGGTGGTACAGAAGGAACCACCGGCGAATAAAGGGTACGGGAATTCTACGACCATTGCCTTTGATGTCAGTGATGCGTCTACGGCAAAGCTGGTACTTCTGGCCCTGGCAGAAACGGTAGGTACAAGACTTCGTGCGGCAGGCGTGCGGGCAGAAGTCATTGCAGTTGGTATTAAGACCTATGATTTGCAGTACGCAAGTCATCAAATGACCTTAAATAATGCAACGAATATCACCATAGAAATCCACCGCTGCGCCTGTCAGTTATTTGATCAGCTGTGGGATGGAACGGCAATCCGTCATCTGGGGATTCATACCAGCCGGATCAAGGACCATCAGGACATGCGGCAGTTGGACATGTTTGATACTACGGATTATGAGAAATTGGAGAAAGTGGATACAACGGTAGACAGAATCCGAAAACGATATGGGAATGATTCGGTGATGAGGGCGGCTTTTGTAGGAAGCCGGATCGATCACATGTCAGGTGGAATCAGCCGGGAAAAAAGAACCGTGGATTATAAAAAAGTGAAGGTTGATTAAAGAAAGAAGGGAATGGTATGGCATTTGGAATCGGGACGAACACAGAACACCCGGAGCATCAGCTCCTTGCAGGGGTAGTCAATGAGGTTGCAGTAAAATGCTGGTTTACTTCCACCGGAAGAACGATGCCGCTGATGATGAAGCTGCAGACGGAATCGGATGGGATTATTGAAGTTTCTCCGATTCGGGTACTTTCTTCAGAAAAACAGTTTTATGCGGGGATTCTGAACTGGAAATATAAATGTCAGGCAGAGGTCAATCACCGGATGCAGGAATTTACGCTGCTTTTTTGCCCGGAAGATTGTGCATGGAAACTGGTTGTCTAATGCAGACAAAGGGCGTATAGTCAAATAGAATACAAAAGAAAGTGAAATGAGATAGAATGATTGCGATACAGATTACGGAAAAAGGACATGGAAATCAGTGGTGGAAAGATTTGCTTTCCCTGTATATGAAGGAGGGAGAGCCCTTTGAAATCCATTGCTGGAAGAATGAGAAAGAAGAAATTGCATCCGCTTTGCAATATGGTACTTTAGAAGAGACAAACTGGGAATATGGTGAAGTCATAAAGGGAATCCTGACAGTAGAGTTTATCCATGGAATATTGGAATGGAATGGTACAGAAGATGATGTTTATGAAAAATTAACTCCGTATTTTACGCTACAGGTAGGAAAAGTTTGCAGTGAGCATTACGGAACAGAGATTTATCTGGAACAGGAACCGGAAAAGGAAGAAAAGATTCAGCGGATTTTAGACGGAATTTCTGCTTATGCGAGTATTTCAGAATATCGGAAAGAACAGGACAGGTGATGGAGCATGTGTGGACGCTATTATGTAGATGATGAGACTGCCAGGGAAATCGAGAAGATTGTGCGGGATCTGGATAAAAAGCTGCAGATTGAGCGGACGGGCGATATTCGCCCATCGGATGCGGCACTTGTGTTAAGCCAGAGAGAACAGCATCTGACAGCAGAGCGGATGAACTGGGGATTCCCCGGTTTTCAGGGAACAGGGCTTCTGATCAATGCAAGAGCAGAAGGTATATTGGAAAAGAAAACCTTCCGGGAAAGTGTGTTGCATCGGAGGTGCGTGATTCCGGCAAAAGGGTTTTATGAATGGAATAAGGGAAAAGAAAAGTTCCATTTTGAAAGAAAAGAGCCGGTGTTGTTTATGGCAGGATTCTTCAATCAGTTTCAGGGGAAGAACCGTTTTGTGATCCTGACTACAGAGGCAAATGCATCGGTTTCTATGGTACATGAGCGGATGCCGCTTGTACTGGAGTCTAAGGAAATCCAAGACTGGATGCTGGATGATCAGGCCGTGGAGTTTCTACTGCATAAGACACCTGTGTTATTGAATCGGAAGTCAGACTATGAGCAGATGAGTTTATTTTAAAATGCATAAGGATAAATGCGAGCCGTCCTGTAATGGGCGGCTTTCGTGTTGGTAAAAAAGATAGTATAATTAGGATTAGCTTTCGAGAATCATTGTTTATAAAAATAATCCGAATTATGTTTTGTGAGATTTCTGTGACATTTAAGGATTATCCTATAAATAAAGAAAAGGATGGTGCTGATATGAGAATATTAGTAGTCGAAGATGACCGACTTTTAAATAATACACTTTGTTATAATTTGATTGCTGTCGGTTATATTGTGGATTCTGCTATGACGAAAGCGGCTGCTTTGGAATTTTCAAAAAAATAGAGCTATGAGCTGGTTGTACTGGATGTGATCCTGCCGGATGGAAATGGATTTGTACTTCTTTTCTTTGGTGCAGCAACATTTTCTTTTATTTCCTTTGTTATAATCAAGTTATAGTAAATGAAATGGGAGTGAAACAATATGACAATTGGGGCAAAAATCCGATATATTCTACGAAATATGACGCAAGCCGAACTCGGAAAAGCGGTTCACCTTTCCGGTGATCGCATTCGACAATACGAAAATAACGTAAGAACTCCAAAAAAAGACAAATTGGAAGAGATTGCACATGCTTTAGATGTTGATGTTTCTGCACTCTCAGACATCAATATCACCTCAACCGTAGATATCATGCATATATTATTTTTGAATCGCCTGGGGAAAAAGAAATCAGTAATTTCCTTGCTTCATGGTACAATGTCCAGCAAAGGTCTGTACCTCAGCAAAACGATTCCGAAGATATCCTTGTCCAAAAAAGAACAACCTATGATCTATGGAAAAAAAGATTTCCACTAAATCTCGAAGAATAAGAAGCTGCAAACCAAGCTCTCATTAACAAACTGTATCTTCCTATCAAACAAGATTTGATATTTTTCTACGATTATAGAACATTTAGTATCCTTGCTGAAATCCGATGTTGAAATCGACTTTTCTGTTTGTTCTGTCACAACTGGGAAAATGAACGGAATTATTTCTTTTAAAGATTCTCAACTGATATCACTAACCAAACCGGCTAAAAAGCATTACATCCTAACGGACATGGCAAAGGGCGAAGATACCGATTAAAGTATCTTCGCCCTTAACTTATGTTATTGCCAGCCCCGTTTCCGGCTAAACTGGTATGCCCTTCTATACTGACTCATCTGTTCTGGCGGCAGCATAAAATAGGACTTTACTTGCTTTTCTGTTAATCCAGCCTCCATCCCCAATAGGATTTCATTTAGTTGCTGCTCTGATAACTGATTTGCATAGCGAAGAATACATTCATATAATGTGCCAGACAAATTCCAAGTATCTTCTCTCACCGGCAAATCATCGGTATTGCTCTTTCTCCCCCTGATGCCCCGCCTTTATCCATTCCCACATCTTCTTGTACGTCTCCACTTTCTTTGTTATGCCATGTACTAGGTTTCGGTACGTTTTCTTGAGAGCCTTCTGACCCTGCTTTTACTTTCTGCGCCAGTTCTATAATTTCTTCTTCCGTTAATCTCGGGGATTTATCAAAATTAAGATATCAACGCATTTCTATGCGTCTTTGCTAAGTCATTACCACCACTTCAAGTGGTGGTTTGGATTGATCCTCGTAAGGGCCGGTTACATGCTCACCCAAAAGTGCGTGTATCGCGAGCATTGTTACTGATCCGCTGCAAAGCGGTACTTCTTGAATCTTCTTTCCTCGACTCTTCTGCCTGCTCTCTTATATATTTCTTTATTGCCTCTTCTGTTCATATTACCAATTGTTGAAACATAATATCCTCTGGTCCAGAACGCTTTATCCCATTTACTCTGCAATTCTGGATGTCTATCATATATCATCAGCGTACTCTTGCCTTTTAAGTACCCCATAAATTTTGAAATACTATACTTAGGCGGAATTGCTACACTTAAATGAATATGATCCTCGCATACTGCACCATCTATAATCTCCACATCTTTATACCTACATAATGTAGAAATTATCTCTCGTACATCTGCTTTTGGCTTTCCATACAACACTTTCTTTCTGTATTTGATACAATCTTTGTATATTTATGCCACCTATGAGGTAAAATATAAAACAAAGATAAAAGAAAAACTAAAATAAAAATATCCAATATAAATTTTAATGTGAAATTTCTCAAGGGGATATAATGAAATCCACTAATAGATATAAAAACAACTAATCCACAATATATTCCTCTATATATATTGGGTTCTGGTTTATAAACAGAGTTACATTGTTGACACTTTAAATATCCCTTAAAACTTAATAAACTTTTTAATCTCTCCTTAAATGTGAACTCATGATTACATTCAATACAACTTTTCATAATACTCCCTCCTTATATTTAGGTCTCAATACTATTATAATACCATATTATTCTATTTTCAAATTGCATTTAGTTTGCGATGAAGTAAACGAATTGTCAGTTAACATAAAAAAGACTGCTCCTAAGGAGATATAACTTCGGACTTGTTTTCTCAATCATACAACTGACTTTTCTTTTTATATATTCCCAATCTGTTCCCGGATGGCAAAGATCTTCCGTACTGTGGACGTCCCTGATAGGGTTCCATGCAGAGCCTCCGCATACCGCTGGCCGGAACTATGGAAGGGAAAAAGTAATCGACTTGGTAAATTACCGTAGAGAACTGGAGATGGCGAGCGCTGTGTCAACCGGGACAGATGGGTTGATTGAATGGTCGCAGCGGATATATAAAACATCTCAGCCTGCACATCCGGTCTGAGCCCGTCTCACTCCATCCCATCGGTCGTGAGCTCATCCTCTCTGAAAAAACACTGCTCACATGCCCTTCTGCGCTGCACCCTAACACATGCTTATCATGGAACGCCCTTTGAATATACTCCCAGTTCCCTGCCAGATAAGTACGACAGTCTTCTACTGCACGCTCACTTCCTTCGCAATGGTTTTTAATCCGTGTCAGAAGCTTCTTTGCCGCCAGAAGCTTGTTCTTGTAAATATATTTATAAAACCGTCCCTTTGTAATGGGTTCCTCATCTAATGTATACCGTGCAACTCGGTTGATATATTTCATCAGGTGAAACCGGTCTGCCACAAGTTTACTCTTACCTACATAGTTGGTGACAGCCCGGATCCAGCTTCCGCCGTCACTGTTGATATAGACGCATTTCAATGCTTCCTTGTTGGGACTTACTCCCGGCAGCAGTGAATCTGATCTTTCCCGAAAAAATAAATATTTTTTTGTTAAAATATTGACATATGAATATAAATGTCCTAATATTAACGTATACGGAATATTCAGACAATTTGTTTTAATCATGCAAGTTGTTCGACCACTAAAAATGCCCAGAGGGTGCAGCAAGTAATATCTGTTTGAGGACAGATATGTCTCCATCAGTATCGCATTTTGTTTTTTATGTAGAAAAAGGAGGGAAACATATGTTTAAAACAAAAAAGTTAATGAAATCTTGCATCGCTCTATTAGTATGCGCAGTATTATTGGGTGTGGGCTATCCAGCAAACGTATTTGCTGCTGGTGAGCCAAGTAACGGTTCATATAAGATCAAATGTGTAGGAACCGGAAATTACTTAACTGCGTCCGGTGAAGAAATATTCTTAGGTGGAGGCGGCACGGTCTTCAATGTTCAAGATACCGAGCCGTCGCCAACTGTCATGTGGTTTTCGATTACCTATGGAGACCAAGCATTGTGCTTCTCCGGCAAGGACGCCAATGCTTCTTTGGTAAATCTGATACCTGGAAGTAAGAATTATGGTGACCCAAACTACTATCAATATACCTGCCAGCGGTTTAAGTTTGGAAAAACAGCCAGTGGTTATAATATCCATTCCGTAGCTTTTGGCAATAATACAGACAGACGGGTATTAACTGTTGAAAATGGTAACTTATGCCTTAGAAAGGCGAATGGTTCAAGAAATCAGATATTCACTATAGAGCGACAATAAATAAAGGTTGGTTGAATATATCTGAACCAAATATTGATTTAAGGCTGCCATATTAGCGGGTTAAAACTGATGTGAGACTGTTTTAAAGTCCGTGCGAACAGATAAAGCTGATATAAAATATGTATCTAATTGCATGGGACAGGGTTCTGAGCAGTCGGAACTCTGTTCTATCCTCTCATCCTCTTTATGGTTTTTTAATAACCGCCAAACTATCTTTCTGAACAGTTGTAATTATTAGATAATTCATCATTTCTTACTTTTATTTCCAACATCCTTACATCTCTCATAATCAATATCATCAAACTTCATATCATAATCCCAAGACTCCCATATGCAATTTACTTCTCCAGTGTCTTTAGCTCCAACTAAAATTTCATTATTATCTTCCAATAAGAACACCCATTCAAATGTTTTTATCAGAATATGCAGGAAATTTTTTATATCAATTTACATGACACAAAAGCATTTTCACAACCACTAATCATATCCTTTGTGTTTTTGTGAAAATTGGTATGCCCTGCGATATTGGCTCATTTTCTCTACCGGCAGCGTAAAGTATGATTTCACCTGTTTCTCACTCAATCCCGTTTCCATTCCCAGCAATATTTCATTCAACTGTGGTTCTGAAAGCTTATCTGCATAGCGCAGGATGCATTCATTTAACGTGCCAGACAAATCCCACTCTTGTTTCTGCAACACCTCCTTTGCCGATTCATTTCCTTTCCTACCATTTGTACCGGATTTCGGTACGTTTTCTTGAGAGCCCTCTGCCCCTGCTTTTACTTTCTGCGCCAGTTCTATAATTTCTTCTTCCGTTAATCTCGGGGGTTTATCAAAATTAAGATATAAGAAATCCTCCTCATTTACCTCAAACAATTTGATTCGGGGATCTGTTTTCTCCGCTTCCTTATAGAACTCTAACTCTGACTTATCAAGGAACTGGATGTCTGATTTTGGCTGCAATGTCTTATAGGTCATGGTTTTTTCATTATATACAACCTTGACCGGATGTTTATACCCTTCTTTGCCGGCAAGACGTTCTGACTCTTTCCAGCGTGGCGTATTGAATGGGATTGCTTTCCTATCATATATCGGGTATTGCCCCTCCAAGAAAATGATACAGTACTTGCGGTTCATCCTTTTGACTTCTCCCGGTGTCATCAGCCCTCGTCCAGCTTTCGCATTATTCCGGTTGGAATTCCCATGCATTCCGGTTGTAACCCCATCCGTCCTTGTATCAATCGTCATTTCTCCCAGCAGCTTTGAAATATATTCATGCGTGGAAAAAGACGCCGGTCCAGAACCAAGATACACTACCGTTGCATAGTTGTCCAAGAAGATCTCCCACTTTTCATTTGGGAACACTGCCTTAATCTGGGAAATCGACTGCAGAACCGGAACAATCGACATATTTCTGCTTCGTATGGTTCCCATCAATACTTCTGTATTATTCGGTTTCGGTCCTGCATAAAATTCATCTGCCCACAAGCGGACATGGATCGGCAATTGTCCGTGACATTTATGATCAGCTATCCGGAGCAGTACATCGAAGAGCTGCGTGTAGAACATGGAAATTAAAAAGTTGAAAGACTGGTCATTATCCGGCAAAACCAGAAATAACGCAGTCTTTTTCTTGGGATTTCCATCCACTCCAAGTCCGAGGCTTGGAATATCAATGTCATCATCCTCAAATAACCGTTTCAATGTAGATGTCTCACACAAACGCAGCATCGCATTTACCATGATGATAATAGAGCGCACCGTTTCCGATGCGCCTTCTTTCAGTTTGCGGTAATCACGCACCGGAGGATAATCTTCCCCATGCACGCTTGCAAGCCTGTCCATTTCCATTTGTAATTCTGTAGTTTCATTTTCCCCGCTTTCATCAGGAACTTTTTTAGTCTCCATATTGACGAGTTTCAGGATATTATTCAGTGTTGGTTTTCGTTTTTCCTCTTTCGCCTGCAGCCATTCGTGGAAAAACATTGCCTGTAGATAAAGTGCGACACCATCATATGTGTGCCATCCCCACAGTCGCCTGTGAGGTAGACACTTTTAACGATAGGTAACTCTTTGATATCATCTCCAAGTTTTCCCCCGCCCCAAACCGTGCGTGACAGTTTCCCATCACACGGCTTTCCATCCGCATGTCTCTCTTTCTAATAAGTACACAATTCTCAACAAATGACAGATGTTGCTATCTGTTCACGATTTCTGAATTCTTCTTAACCTGTTCAACTTCTCTACTGCTTTATTATCCAGTTTCAGCTTTTCCACCGCTTTCCTATATGTCTCCGGCTCTGCTCCCTCCAAGGAGATTAAATTTTCCACCTGCGGGGTAACAAGTACCAGATTTTGATACTTATCTCTCATTCCAGCCGGAAGATTCTTTTTCCTATGTAGGACACAGTTTTTAACATTCAATTCAACACCGCTGACAAAGCATTTCCCTTGCTGGGCTACATATAAAGATAAGCGGTTATCGTTCATCTCTATTGTGGCTCCGGGTATCGGGTGCTGCATTAAATATTCTATTTTATCTGCACTGACCGTCTGAATCTTACGGTGTATCAGTGCCCTGCCTTCTTTCGTATAACTATTAACGGCTTTGGGCTTGTACATTGGACTTTTATGCTGTACATATCCAAGTGGTGCTACCGGCAGTCCGTCCACAAAGCGTAACTGCTTGCTGTCTCCATACCGGACAGCTATGTATCGCGGCACCATTCGTTTTGTTGATTTAGTCAATCTTGTTCTTAATCGTATTTCCAGGTTCTTTCTGATATTAAAGGCAATTGGATCTAAGTCTTCTTGTATATTTGTTGCATATCGGTAGTAATTATGGACACCCAAAATATATGCGTTATACCTGCATATTTTCCGATAGGATTCTTCCATGTCCTTTGGATTCTGTAAGTCCTTTACCAATTCTTTGACTTCCACTTTGATGCGTTCCTTCGCCTTCTGGCTGATATGGGATGTGACTACCCTCTTTTTCCCTTTCTTCCTGACTTTCAGCCAAAATCCGAGAAATTCGGAATAGTTCTTCCGCAGATTCACTATCTTTGATTTTTCCTCCGAAATAGACAAATCCAGCCGGTCTTTCAACCACTTCCTGATAGCGATAAACATGCGTCTGGCATCTTCATAACTTCTGCAAAACACCTTAAAATCATCGGCGTAACGCACGATATAGCATTCTTTTAGATTAGAGAACTTCCTAAGTGATGCTATCCTGCCATTGTCCGTGACTGTCCCATTGGGACAGATATATTTTGCAAATTCTTTGCGCGTTTTCATCCCTTCCCATTGGCTTGTTACCCACCAGTCCAGCTCATTTAGAACTATGTTGGATAATAATGGAGAAAGTATCCCCCCTGCGGTGTACCTTTATCTGGAAAGCCGATTCCAGCAACCTCTCCTTTTAACATTTTACTCACAATACATATCAATGACTTATCCCGGATTCCCAACGTCCACATCTGCTTTAATAGTTTTCCGTGGCTTACATTATCAAAGAATCCTTTCACATCAATATCTACAACATAGTGCAGATTCATTTGCTGCGTCATTTTATAGCATTGTGCAAGTGCATTTTCCGCACTCCGGTTTGGTCTGAATCCATTGCTCCGTTCATGGAACTTTGCTTCACAGATTGGTTCCAGCACCTGCTTTACGCACTGCTGTATCAGTCTGTCCATGATAGTTGGTATACCCAATGGGCGGATTCCGCCATTTGGCTTAGGTATCTCTTTGCGTTTTACTGGCTGCGGTATATAATTCTCCAGCCGTTTCCTTACTGTGAAAATCAGTTTTTCCTCTGGATATTTTTCAATATCAGAGATTGTCATTCCGTCCGTACCCGGTGTCTTACTTCCCTTGTTCTTTTTCAGATTCCTGTACGCAAGTTTGATATTCTCATCCGATTGAATGAGGGACAGCAGTTTTTTGAACTTCCTGCCATCCAGACTTTCTGCATACAACCTGTCAAAAGACTTCTGAAGGCTGTAATATTCCGCATTACGGAGTTTCTGCCTTTTTCTTATCTGTTCATTTGCTGACAAAGTCGGCTACCTCCTTAATATCAATCCGATTTATTGATGAAGTTTGCCTCTGTTAGTCATACTCGAACCTTTGTTGATTGTGTAATCCTTGTACTAAAGTTACATACGGACTAACGGCTATCCCTCCACCGTGTTATCCACGGTTTCAACGGTACTGTGCCGTCGCTCTCAGCCGGATAAAGTCAAGTTCCCTCAAATTCCTTTCTTCAATTAGATTTGTTTCCTTGACAACACACCCCTGCAACGGGTTATCATGTGTTCCGACCTTTCCACGTTCCGATATTCCTATCTTTGCATATGCTTTTAGGCGCTCCCTATGAGCCTGTATGCTTGGATGTACCTGTAATACATCATGGTATTTCATCTCTGGGAAACTTACTCTACCACACATACGCTACTTCACGTAGCATCGGGCTTTTCTCCCGATTCCCTTTATAGACTCGTACATTCAGTTGTTCGTCATCCATGCGTCCAACATGGAATCCTCGCCATGAGCATTTTATAGACTCCCGACCTATCACCCACAGCCACCTCTGGCTTGGTTTGCCGTAACGTGCGTAATCGCTACAGCGGGTGCATACAGCCGACTTTACCGGGCGTTATACCACTGGAAGGTTGCACTTCCAGACGCATACCGGAGTATCAGAGCAGGCGTTTCCGGGCGTTACCCCTTCATTCCACCTGTCGGAATATCAGTTCTCTAAGAACTGATTTAATTTTATATATCAAATCATGTGCGTTCTTATGCCGTAACTTTTCACTACGGAACGTGTCGCAC
>DCKD01000090.1 GCA_002320245.1 Lachnospiraceae bacterium UBA1683 | reverse complement strand
AGACCGTGCGTCGTTAAAAGTTTTCTTACAATAAGGAATCCATTCTGTATCATAGCAGGAGTCAATCAGTTCTTTGAATGCATAATAGTTACGGTATCTTTTGGCGGTTCCATGAAACTCAAGCTGATTCGTATTCCAAAGGCTTTTCAGTTCATCCATATATTTTCCACGGAAGACTCTGGAAATCGCCCATATGGGAAGAAAAAACTCAGTACCGTTGTCTTTCCATTCGTTTTTGGATGTCAGACCACCGCCGAGCAGTATTGTATGGATATGGGGATGAAAGTTCATTTCAGATCCCCATGTATGGAGAATACAGATATATCCGACAGCAGCTCCAAGATGCTCCGGATTGGCAGCCAGCTCACTGATAGTCGCAGAAGCAGCATGATATAAGGTGTCATACAACAGTTTTTGATTACTGTAGATAAGCGGATTCAGGCTATCCGGAACTGTAAACACCAGATGAAAGTAAGGTGCATCAAGCACATCCTCTCTGCGGGCATCCATCCACAGTTCCTTTGGAACAGCCTGACACATGGGACAACAACGGTTGCGGCAGGAATTATAGTGAATCTGAACAGCGCCACAGTCTTCACATACACTGACGTTTGCACCATAAGCTCCGGTTTTGCCGTTCAAGATGTTCCTGGCAGCTTTTGCCTGTTCCGGAGAAGGGGAATACTTTTCAAGGTATGCTGGGTAAAAACACTGGAAAATATCCTGAACGGTGGGCTTATTCATAATCAGCACCTTCTTTCCTGTCAAATGGACTTTGGATTCCCATGAGGGATTTGTTGCTGACATGAAGATAAACTTCCGTGGATTTCGGGTCACGGTGTCCAAGCAGCGCCTGGATATTTTGCCGTTCTACGCCCTGCTCCATCAGATGAGTTGCAAAGCTGTGACGGAGACAGTGTGGAGTTGCGTTTTTTGGAAGCTCAGCATCGGATATTGCTCGCCGCATCACTTGTTCCAGCGCACTGACGGTTAGGTAATTACCCGTAAATTTATTAGGAAACAGAATTCCACGGGGACGTCCTTTTTCAAACCAGTATTGTGTAAGGATGTCCAGACACCGTTTAGAAAGAATGGTATAACGATCCATCCTGTTTTTCGTATCCCGGACATGAATCTGCATATTTGTGCGGGAAATATCATCATAATGAAGGTGAATGACTTCAGAAACCCGCATTCCGGAAGAATACATCGTTGCAAACATGGCTTTATATTTGATATCATTGATAGCTTCTAACAAACGGTCAATTTCATCAACAGTCAGCACTGTTGGAAGCTTGTGTTCCAAAATCATCCGTGGAACTGTGATATCATCCCAAAGGATATGCAGGACATTCCGATAGAAAAAACGGATAGCAGAATTATACAGATTCAGTGTTGTGGCCTTCAGCCCTTCGTCTCTTTTAGCAAGCAGAAAAGTTCTGACATCCTGACAGGTAAGCTCATGTGGGTTCTTACCTGTGTATTTCAGAAAATAAAAAACATAGTTTTTATAGCAGTTGATGGAACGTTCTTTGAGGTTACGGATTTTTCCTGCTTCCTCAAGCTGTTCTAAATATTTTTCATACATAATAAAATCCTCCATATAAAATCAGTAGTTATCAAAACGCACTGCTTTACAAGGAGGAGCATTTGGGTCATAAAACCGCTTGCCAACCAAGCGGAAGGGTGGTATTCTTTTCATAGGCAGTGGAAAGGTCGATCCTGTTTGATTGTTGGTTATGGTGACTTAACAATACTACTTTTAGGACTTGCTTTCCACTGTTTTTGATTAGAACAAAATCGCTATGCCACAGCCCTGGCAGGCCGTCGCGCAGCGATTTTGTTCAATTCCAGTTTGACAACTTCATATCCATACACACATAGCAGTTAGTCTTAGGATTGACTGCTTTTTTCTTACCTAAATTTCAGATTGGAGTGATGAAATGAACGATATTTTTAAGGATATGCAGGCAAAAGTCGTCTGTGAATACATTTCTGACCTGCCCTCTTACAAGCGTAAGGTATGGCATGAAATGAAACGGCTGAACCCTGCCGATTATGAAGAAAGACAGTTGGAAGATTTTTCTAAATATGTGTTTGGTATGTCATACCAGACCTTAAAAGATGTGATGAAACAACAGAAAGGACGTGAGGAACAATGCAGGAAACAAGGGTGCTGGTGGAAACGGGAAGAACAAATGGCGAAGAAACAACATCATACTGGTTCGACCTGCCGATAGATGTTGCCGAGTTTGAAGAAAAGCTGGGTGTCGGTGCAGAAAGTCAAGATTACCGCATTATCGAAAAGGTGTTGCCTTATGCTGATGAAGTCCACGAACAAACAAGCGTGTATCAGCTTAACGAATTAGATTTTATGTACCGTCAGCTATCAGCCGATATGCAAGAAGAATATGTAGCACTTCTTACCGTGTTTGAGAACTTAGAAGCACTTTATATTTGCAGGAACGTGATTACCGTTTATCACGACTGTAAAAGCATGATAGATGTTGCAAGGCAAAAGCTGATGAACGACCCGACATTCAAACATTTATCCGAGGATTGTCAAGCATACTACTTTGACTTTGAAGCCTATGCTTCTCACTTGCTGGAAAACAGACGCTATCTTGTAACGGAACACAGTGTCTTTGAACTGCCAGAATAGGAAATGAGGTGGTGCTTATGATTGATGATATGGCGGTTTATATTGCTAATCTTGGCAAATACAACGAGGGCTATTTAGTGGGGGCTTAGTTCACATTTCCCATTGACGAGGAAGATGTAAAAGAAAAAATCGGCTTGAATGAACAGTACGAGGAATACGCAATCCATGATACCGATAACTTCCCTATTGCGATTGGCGAGTATGTTTCCATTGAAGAACTCAATGAGATGTATGAAATGATAGAGGAGCTTCCCGACTATATCGTAGAGTGTCTGGACGAATTTATCAGCCACTACGGGACGCTGGAAGAAGTCGTGGAACACAAAGACGATATTTACTATTATCCCGACTGTGAAACCATGACAGATGTTGCCTACTACTACATAGACGAATTGCAGGCACTTGGGGATATTCCACCCAGCTTACAGAACTATATTGACTATGAAGCCTACGGGCGAGATTTGGATATGGGCGGTTGCTTCATTGAAACAAGCCGAGGTATGTGCGAGATACCATATTAACGCTGGAAGATCAGCAACAAGCATTGTTGCTACTGACAGCGTATTTCTCTTTTAAGGGACAGTCTGAAAATGGCTGTCCTTTTCTATTTTGAAAGGAGCTGAAAGAACTTGAAAAAGATTAAATCTTATACGGGTATCTGGAACGTGGAAAAAGTCTTGTATGCAATCAATGACTTTAACTTGCCCTTTCCCGTTACCTTTACACAGATTACATGGTTTGTGATTACAGAATTTCTCATCATTCTGTTTGGGGATATACCCCCACTTTCCATGATTGAGGGAGCATTTCTCAAATACTTCGGTATTCCCGTTGCTCTCACTTGGTTTATGTCGCAGAAAACCTTTGACGGAAAGAAGCCGTACAGCTTTTTGAAATCACAGATAACTTATGCCCTGCGACCTAAAATCACTTATACAGGAAAAGCCGTAAAACTGCATAAGCAGATATTGAATGAAACAATCACGGCAGTAAGGAGTGTGAACTATGTTCCCGATAAAATATATTGACAACAACCTTGTCTGGAACAAGGACAATGAGGTGTTCGCTTACTATGAGCTGATACCGTATAATTATTCTTTCTTATCCGCAGAGCAGAAATTTATCGTGCATGACAGTTTCCGACAGCTTATCGCACAGTCCCGTGAGGGTAAAATTCATGCGTTGCAGATTGCCACAGAAAGCTCAATTAGAAGTATGCAGGAACAGTCAAAAAAGCTGGTTACGGGAAAACTTCGTGAGGTGGCAGTCCAGAAAATAGACGAACAGACCGAAGCGTTAGTATCTATGATTGGGGACAATCAAGTGGATTACCGCTTTTTTCTTGGCTTTAAGCTCATGGTTACGGAAGAACAGCTCAATCTGAAGAACATCAAAAAATCGGCATGGCTGACGTTCACAGAATTTCTCCATGAAGTGAACCACACGCTGATGAACGACTTTGTTTCCATGCCAAATGATGAAATCAACCGTTACATGAAAATGGAAAAGTTACTGGAAAATAAAATCTCCCGTCGCTTTAAGGTGCGTCGCTTGGAAATCAATGATTTTGGGTATCTCATGGAACATCTTTACGGCAGGGACGGTATTGCCTATGAAAATTATGAGTACCAGCTATCAAAGAAGAACTATAAGAAAGAAACGCTGATAAAATACTACGACCTTATCCGTCCGACAAGGTGTGTGATTGAGGAAAGCCAGCGGTATTTGCGATTGGAACATGAGGACAAGGAAAGCTATGTGTCCTATCTTACTGTCAATGCGATTGTCGGGGAGCTTGATTTTCCGTCCTCTGAAATCTTCTATTTCCAGCAACAGCAGTTTACCTTTCCCGTTGATACTTCCATGAATGTAGAAATCGTGGAAAACCGAAAAGCATTAACGACCGTCCGCAACAAGAAAAAGGAACTGAAAGACCTTGACAATCACGCCTATCAAGCAGGAAGTGAAACAAGCTCAAATGTGGTGGACGCTTTAGACAGCGTGGACGAGCTGGAAACGGACTTAGACCAGAGCAAAGAAAGTATGTATAAGTTAAGCTACGTCATACGGGTGTCTGCACCCGATCTTGACGAGCTGAAACGCCGTTGTGATGAAGTCAAGGACTTTTACGACGACCTCAATGTAAAGCTGGTGCGTCCTGCTGGGGATATGCTGGGGCTTCATTCTGAATTTTTACCAGCCAGCAAGCGATATATCAATGATTATGTGCAGTATGTAAAATCAGATTTTCTAGCAGGGCTTGGTTTTGGTGCGACACAGCAGTTAGGAGAAACTACGGGTATCTATATGGGCTATTCTGTTGATACGGGAAGAAATGTGTACCTGCAACCGTCCCTTGCCAGTCAAGGTGTAAAAGGTACAGTTACCAACGCTTTAGCGTCTGCTTTTGTCGGTTCGCTTGGCGGTGGGAAATCGTTCTGTAACAATCTTCTGGTATATTATGCGGTGCTGTTTGGCGGTCAAGCACTTCTGTTAGACCCTAAAAGTGAGCGTGGCAACTGGAAAGAAACACTTCCAGAAATCGCCCATGAAATCAATATCGTAAACCTAACAAGCGATAAAGGCAATGCAGGACTTCTTGACCCGTTTGTGATTATGAAGAATGTAAAAGACGCTGAAAGTCTGGCAATCGACATCTTAACATTCCTTACGGGTATTTCCTCTAGGGACGGCGAAAAATTTCCTGTGTTACGTAAGGCGGTTCGTTCCGTTACCCAGAGCGACAAACGAGGCTTGCTCCATGTGATAGACGAGCTACGCCGTGAAGATACGCCCATAGCAAGAAATATCGCAGACCATATTGACAGCTTCACGGACTATGATTTTGCACACCTGCTGTTTTCAGACGGAACAGTGGAAAATGCTATCAGTCTGGATAACCAGCTCAATATCATTCAAGTAGCAGACCTTGTACTGCCAGATAAAGATACCACTTTTGAGGAATACACGACCATTGAATTATTGTCGGTGTCTATGCTGATTGTGATTAGTACCTTTGCCCTTGATTTTATCCATTCCGACAGAAGCATTTTTAAGATTGTCGATTTGGACGAAGCGTGGGCGTTCTTAAATGTGGCACAAGGAGAAACCTTATCAAATAAGCTGGTGCGTGCTGGACGAGCTATGCAGGCAGGCGTTTATTTCGTTACACAATCATCTGGCGACGTATCAAAAGAAAGTCTGAAAAACAATATCGGCTTGAAGTTTGCATTTCGTAGTACCGACATCAACGAGATAAAGCAGACCTTAGAGTTTTTCGGTATCGACAAGGACGACGAGAACAACCAGAAACGCTTGCGTGATTTAGAGAACGGACAATGTTTATTGCAGGACTTATACGGGCGTGTCGGTGTGGTGCAGATACACCCAGTCTTTGAAGAACTGCTACACGCTTTTGATACCAGACCGCCCGTACAGAGAAATGAGGTGGAGTGATGAAAGAAAGGATAAAAGGTGCGTTCACAAAAAAGAAGATTTTCCACTTTCTCAAAATGGCTCTGTTTGTCGTGGCACTTTCCCTTATCCTGCTTTCACTCTTGGGGACGGTGGCTCATGCGATGGGGCTTGTGGACGATACCATAAACGCAGAAAATCTTTACTCAAAATATCCGCTTTCCAACTACCAGCTTGATTTTTATGTAGATAATAGCTGGTCGTGGTTGCCGTGGAACTGGCTGGACGTGAAAATCGGTGCAGTACGGGCTTTACTGCATTACCAACTTTGTCTGGACGATAAGCCTTTATTTAAGCAATGCCACGGGTTATGTGGTGCAGGAAGCCTATAAGCTGGACTTCATCAACGATATGGCAGACAGTATCGGGAAAAGCATACAGACCCTTGCAGGTGTTACCGAGAACGGCTTTTCTTCTACGGGCTTCTATGTTGGTTTCCTGCTTCTCATTATTTTAGTAGTGGGAATGTATGTTGCATATACGGGACTGATAAAAAGGGAAACCAGCAAGGCACTTCACGCTGTTATCAACTTTGTTGTGGTGTTCATTCTGTCCGCTTCTTTTATTGCCTATGCTCCCGATTACATCAAGAAGATAAATGAATTTTCATCAGACATCAGTACCGCTTCTTTGGACTTGGGAACAAAAATCATGCTCCCCAACTCTGACAGTGAGGGTAAGGACAGCGTGGACTTGATACGGGACAGCTTATTTTCTATTCAAGTACAGCAGCCGTGGCTACTTCTACAATTCGGTAACAGCAACGCAGAGGAAATCGGGACAGACCGTGTTGAAGCTCTCGTATCAGCAAGCCCAGAGGACGAGGACGGAAAGACCAGAGAGGAAGTCGTGAAAACAGAAATCGAGGACAACGACAACAACAATCTGACAATACCGCAGGTGGTAAACCGTTTGGGTATGGTGTTCTTCCTACTGTTCTTCAACTTGGGTATCACGATATTTGTATTCTTGCTTACGGGTATGATGTTGTTCAGCCAGATACTTTTTATTATCTTTGCTATGTTTTTACCTATCAGCTTTTTACTTTCCATGATACCGAGTTATGAAAGCATGGCAAAGCAGGCAATCGTGAGGGTGTTTAATACCATAATGACACGGGCAGGAATAACGCTCATTGTAACGGTGGCGTTCAGCATTTCCAGTATGTTTTACAACATTTCCACAGACTATCCGTTCTTTATGATAGCGTTCTTACAGATAGTGTGCTTTGCTGGTATCTACATGAAGCTGGGCGACTTAATGAGTATGTTCTCACTTAATGCTGGCGACAGTCAAAGCATGGTGTTATTCGGCAAATTAAACGCTGCGTCTTCCGGCAGATTAAAACAGGTCTTTCAGAGCGTTATACAATGGTATGA
>DCKD01000026.1 GCA_002320245.1 Lachnospiraceae bacterium UBA1683 | reverse complement strand
AAAATTTACGGGCTTGTGGAATCACGAAGGGATTCCACAAGATACCACGAAAAGCAAAGTGAAATTTTTTGGAGGAATATAACATGAATACTTCATTATCATGGATTAAAGCGTATGTCCCGGATTTGGATGTGACAGCGCAGGAATATACAGACGCAATGACGTTGTCTGGAACAAAGGTAGAGGGTTTTGAAAAATTAGATGCTGATTTGGACAAAATTATTGTCGGACAGATTGACAAGATTGAAAAGCACCCGGATGCGGATAAGCTGGTAATCTGTCAGGTAAACATTGGAACAGAGACTCTTCAGATTGTGACAGGGGCATCCAATGTATTTGAGGGAGCGAAAGTTCCGGTTGTAGTAGATGGCGGCCGTGTAGCGGGCGGGCACGAGCCGGGACAGCGTGTAGCAGGCGGAATCAAAATTAAAAAAGGCAAACTCCGTGGAGTGGAGAGCTTTGGTATGATGTGCTCTATCGAGGAACTTGGCTCTGACAAAGAGATGTACCCGGAGGCGCCGGAAAACGGAATCTACATTTTCCACGATGATGTGGAAGTTGGAGCAGATGCCGTTGAGGTGCTCGGGCTGCATGATGTAGTATTTGAATATGAGATTACATCTAACCGTGTAGACTGCTACAGTGTAGTCGGAATCGCCAGGGAGGCTGCCGCAACATTTGGCAAGGAGTTCAGACCACCGGTTGTAACTGAGACAGGAAATGATGAGGATGTCAATGATTACGTGAAAGTTGCCGTGGAAAATACGGAGCTTTGCCCCCGCTATTGTGCAAGGGTTGTAAAAAATATAAAAATCGGACCTTCGCCGGAATGGATGCAGAGAAGACTGGCGTCTGTCGGAATTCGTCCGATTAACAATCTGGTTGACATTACGAACTATGTAATGGAAGAATATGGACAGCCGATGCACGCCTATGATTTGGATACGCTGGCAGGACACCAGATTGTCGTCAAAAATGCGGAGGAAGGACAGAAGTTCGTAACGCTGGACGGACAGGAGCGTGTCATGGACAAAGATGTGCTGATGATATGTGACGGACAAAAAGCGGTCGGAATTGCCGGAATCATGGGCGGAGAAAATTCCATGATTACAGATGATGTCAAGACCATGCTTTTTGAGGCAGCATGTTTTGATGGCGTAAATATCAGAAAATCAAGCAAGAGAGTCGGGCTTCGTACCGATGCGTCTGGTAAGTTCGAAAAAGGACTGGATCCGAATAATGCGAAGGCGGCAATCGACCGTGCATGCCAGCTCGTGGAAGAGATGGGAGCGGGAGAGGTTGTCGGGGGAACCGTAGATGTGTACAGCAAGAAAAAAGAGCCTGTACGTGTTCCGTTCGATGCAGCAAAGATTAACAAAATGCTTGGAACAGACATTTCGGAAGAAGGGATGCTTGGATACTTCAGGAAAATCGAACTGGATTATGACGCAGAGACAAAAGAAGTCATTGCACCGACTTTTCGTCATGACCTGTTCCGCATTGCGGACCTTGCGGAAGAAGTTGCAAGATTCTATGGTTATGACAATATTCCAACGACATTGCCGGATGGGGAGGCTACAACCGGAAAACTGACTTTCAAACTGAGAATCGAGCAGGTGGCAAGGGATATTGCAGAATTCTGCGGATTCAGTCAGGGAATGACTTATTCCTTTGAAAGCCCGAAGGTGTTTGATAAATTACTACTTCCGGCAGACTCACCGCTGCGCCAGGCAATCCCAATTATGAATCCACTTGGAGAAGATTACAGTGTGATGAGAACTACATCCCTGAACGGAATGCTGGCATCGCTTGCGATAAACTATAACAGAAGAAATAAAAATGTACGGTTGTACGAGCTGGGCAATATCTATCTGCCAAAGAGCCTTCCGTTGACGGAATTGCCGGATGAGCGGATGCAGTTTACACTTGGAATGTACGGAGAGGGTGACTTCTTCAGTATGAAAGGTGTCGTGGAAGAGTTCTTTGAGAAAATTGGTATGCGTGGAAGAGAGAGTTATAATCCGAATGCAGAGAAACCGTATCTGCATCCGGGACGTCAGGCAAATATCATTTACGATGGAAAAGTAGTCGGGTATCTCGGCGAGGTGCATCCGGAGGTTGCGGATATTTATGGCATCGGAGAGCGTGCGTATATCGCGGTAATCGATATGCCTGCTATCTTGGAGTACGCAACATTTGACAGAAAATATACAGGTATTGCGAAATACCCGGCAGTGTCCAGAGATATCAGTATGGTAGTTCCGAAAGAAATTCTCGTGGGGCAGATTGAGGATGTTATTGCCAGGAAGGGTGGAAAGAATCTGGAGAGCTTTGCACTATTTGACTTATACGAGGGAGCACAGATTAAAGCAGGATTCAAGTCTGTAGCATATTCCATAACATTCCGGGCGAAAGACCGGACGTTGGAAGAGGCAGACATTACAACTGCTATGGATAAGATACTTAAGGCGTTGGAGGAAATGGGAATCGAACTCCGTAAGTAGGAAAGCTGAGGTACATTGTGATGAAGAAAAAGCAGATGACAGGGCTGATTGTTGCGGCGGCATTGTTTATTGTGACAGGGGCTGCAAGTGTTCTGACAGATACAATTGCAGATAAGAAAGCCGAGGAATACAAAAGTATTCTTTCGGATCTGAATAGCAGTACGGCATTTGATACGCCATCCGAAAATTATATTGCGGTAGTGTGTGTCGAGGGAACGATTCAGCAGCAGACGGAAACAGGGCCGCTTGATGCTGCATCGGGATACCGGCACAATGATACGATGAATTTTATCAATTATCTGATGCAGGACTCTTATAACAAAGGAATTCTTCTTTACGTGGATTCGCCGGGAGGGACGGTGTATGAGTCGGAGGAACTGTATGATAAACTTGAGGAATATAAAGAGACGACAGGAAATCCGGTGTGGGACTATATGGCACATTATGCGGCATCCGGCGGATATATGATTTCCATGGCAGCGGATAAAATCTATGCCAACCAGAACACGACAACAGGCTCCATCGGAGTGATTATGTCCGGCTATGATTTGTCCGGCCTGTATGAAAAGCTTGGAATCCGGTATGTCAGCATTACAAGCGGAGAAAATAAAGACAGCTCAAAACTGACGGATGAACAGATTGACATTTACCAGACGCAGATTGACGAATATTATGAAAAATTCGTCGGTATCGTGGCAGATGGCAGAGATATGACGGCAGAAGAAGTGAAAGCACTCGCGGACGGACGTACCTACACAGCATCACAGGCATTGAATCATGGATTGATTGATGAGATTGACACGTATTCAAACATGCAGGACGCGATGAGCAGTGAGCTTGGAACAACTAGATTTTATCAGATGGAATCGTCAGATAACAGCATACTTGCATCATTGCTTTCTGATGTAAAGGAAAGTCTTCCGAAATCAGAAGCGCAGGTTTTGCGGGAAACCGCAGCAGAGCTGGAAAGCGGGGTGCCGATGTATTATGCAGAACAATTACAGTAAACAGGAGATGGAGTATGCCGGTTTCTGGGTGCGGCTTGCGGCATGGATGGTAGATAATGCTGTTTTGTTTGCCGGACTTCTGGTTGTGCGCGGCATTCTGGCAATTATTTCTGCCCTTTCACAGGGAAGCCTCTTAAGTACGGATATTCTGTTTCATTATACCTTGAAGGACATTATTCTGTATCTCTGTAAGGCAATGTACTTTGTTTTACTGACCTATTGTACCGGAACAACACTTGGAAAACGTCTGTTTAATCTGCGTGTTGTGAGTGTGGAATACTCCTGTAATCAGGAGGAAACGAAATTAAATTTCTGGGATGTGGTTTACAGGGAAACGATTGGCCGTTTTCTAAGCGGAATATTGCTCGGCATCGGTTATCTTATGATTGTGCCTGACCGGGAAAAACGTGGTCTGCATGACCGGCTGGCAGATACGAAGGTTGTATATGCCAAGAAGGTTATGGTGTACGAGATCCCGGTGCAGGCGCTGCCGCCGATTAAGCCGGGAAAGCCCCAGTCTGAGGAGTCTCAGCCAGAGGAATCCCAGCCGGAGAAACCGCAGCCGGAGGAGCCCGAGTCTGGGGAACTCCAGTCGGGAAAGCCCTAGTCTGGAGCACTTCAGCCGGAGGAGCCCCAACCGAAGGAGGTACAGCCGGGTGAAGTACAGCCGGAGGGACATACAGAAGAGCAATTGCAATAATATATGTATAGAAGGGACAAGATTATTGAAAACAAGTGATTTTTATTTTGAGCTTCCGGAGGAACTCATTGCGCAGGACCCGCTGGAAGATCGTTCCAGTTCCCGTCTTCTTGTACTGGACAAGAAGACCGGAAAAACGGAACATCATATTTTCAAAGAAATTATAAATTATCTGAATCCGGGGGATTGTCTTGTCATCAATGACACGAAGGTAATTCCGGCACGGCTGATTGGAGAACGTGTCGGAACCGGGGCAAAAATTGAGGTTCTGCTGTTAAAACGGCAGGAGAATGATATCTGGGAAACGCTTGTTAAACCAGGGAAGAAGATGAAAGTTGGCGCGCAGGTCGGTTTTGGAAACGGACTTCTTGTCGGCGAGGTCGTTGGAGTGGTGGAGGAAGGCAACCGCCTGATTCAGTTCCATTACGAGGGGATTTTTGAGGAAATTCTGGACCGGCTCGGACAGATGCCGCTGCCGCCGTACATTACGCACCAGTTGAAGGACCGTGACCGGTACAATACGGTTTACGCGACTCATGAGGGTTCTGCGGCAGCTCCGACGGCAGGACTGCATTTTACACCGGAGCTGTTGGGGAAAATCCAGGAAAAAGGTGTGGATATCGCAAGAGTTACGTTACACGTAGGTCTTGGAACATTCCGTCCGGTCAAGGTGGAGGAAGTGACCGAGCATCATATGCATTCGGAGTTCTACCAGATTGACGCAGAGGCAGCAGAGAAAATCAACCGTGCCAAAGATGGTCCGGGAAGAGTTATCTGTGTCGGAACGACAAGCTGCAGGACCATTGAATCTGCGGCAGATGATACAGGGCATCTGAAACCTTGCAGCGGATGGACTGAGATTTTCATATATCCGGGATATCAGTTTAAGATACTAGACTGCCTGATTACGAATTTTCATTTGCCGGAATCTACACTTATTATGCTGGTGTCCGCGCTGGCAGGACGGGAGCATATACTTGCGGCGTACGAAGAGGCTGTGAAAGAGAAGTACCGTTTCTTCTCATTTGGGGATGCAATGTTGATTATATAGATTTTCATTTTGTTGTTTCATAAAAACACATCCTCCCGCATATATTGAGTTTACGGGGGTAGGATATGATTTATGTTGTAAAACCAGGTGATACGTTGTATTTGATTTCCAGGAGGACAAAAGTTGCAGCGTGGAAGATTGCATTTGATAATCAGATTATAAATGAGACACAATTGGTTGTGGGGCAGGCACTGCTGATATTGCAGCCGGGAGAAGAAGGGGCATTTCGAAGGGGTATGTATGTCACAGGATATGCATATCCCTTTGTTCAGCCTTATGTGCTGGAGCAGGCGTTTCCGGCGCTCAATGAGTTGCTGGTGTTCTCCTATGGGTTTACATTTGAGGGTGAGCTTGTGCCGCCGATACACGATGATTTGTGGATGATTCAACTGGCATGGGAGAATGGGATTGAACCGATGATGGTGCTGACTCCGTTCTCGGAAGGGGCATTCAACAATCAGCTTGTAAGGGTAGTTACGGAGAATAAAGAAATTCAGGCACGGCTGATTCAAAACGTTTTGGAGACGGTGCAGGATCGCGGGTTTGCAGGTGTAGATATTGATTTCGAATATATTTTGCCTCAGAACCGTGCCGGCTATGCCGAGTTTGTGGGGAATATGCGTAGGGTGATGAACCAGAACGGATATCAGGTGTCGGTTGCACTTGCGCCGAAGGTGCAGGCGAATCAGCCGGGACTTCTGTATGAAGGCATGGATTACCGTCTGCTTGGAGAAAATGCAGATTTTGTATTCCTTATGACCTATGAGTGGGGATATACTTACAGTGAACCGATGGCAGTGGCGCCGCTTGACAAGGTGCGTCAGGTGGTGGAATACGCCCTGACGGAAATCCCAAAGGAAAAAATTATCATGGGGATACCCAATTACGGGTATGACTGGACACTGCCTTATCAGAAAGGCATTACAAAAGCAAGGCTTATCGGAAATGTGGAGGCTGTGCGGATTGCCGCAGAGAACAATGCGGAAATTGAGTATGCACAGACTGCGCAAAGCCCGCATTTTCAATATTGGGTTAACCGTGTACAGCATGAGGTGTGGTTTGAGGATGCCCGGAGCATTGAAGCAAAATTGAATCTGGCGGTGGAGTATGGACTGTATGGAGTCGGTTACTGGAATCTCATGCGTCCGTTTCGTGCAAACTGGCTCATGCTGGAAAAGGAGTGACAGATTCCATCCTTTTTGCATATAGTGTGCAGAAGGAGGTTGATGATATGGTTGAAAAATTAAATGGAATGCCAGAAGCGTACGCAGAGATTGAGGGAATTGCAGAGTATCCGGATATTCATGGCATGGTATATTTCTTTGATGTGTATGACGGCACAATACTGATGGCGGAAATATATGGACTGCCGGATGAAGAGAATCCGGAAAAGGGACAGTTTTTCGGGTTTCATATCCACGAGGGAGCAACATGTACCGGGGATGCGCAGGATCCTCTGAAAGATACGGGAGGACATTTCAATCCGGATAATGCGGAGCATCCGAATCATGCGGGTGACCTTCCACCTCTTTTATCGGTAAACGGTGCGGCGTGGATGGCTGTGTATACAGGGCGGTTTCATCCGGAAGATGTGATTGGAAGAACAGCGGTCATCCATCTTCATCCGGACGATTTCCATACACAGCCGTCCGGTGACAGCGGCATGAAGATTGCCTGCGGGGAAATCCGGGAACAGATGGTTCGCCCGGGGGAGACGGGACCGGGAAACATAGCGAGATATTTGAACAGAAACATGGACAGAGACATGGACAGAGACATGGACAGAAACACGGACAGAGACATGGGAAGGAACATGGGCAGAAGTATGGACAGGAACACGGATAGAAACGTGGACGGAGACATGGGAAGAAATATGGATAGAAATATGGGGACCACAGTGGAATCCCGTTGACTTTCATCTGAGGAAAAATTACAATACAATCATGGGAAAAAAAATAATTATTTTCAGTTTTACTGAGCAGGGAAGTAAACAAAATAAACGTGTGCGCAGGCATCTCCTGAGAAAAGGATATGCCTGCGAAAGTTATGCCGTAGAACGGTATGCAGAGGTATTTGGGTTACAGCCGATGCCGGAAAACCTTCAGGAGTGGATAGGAGAAAAATGGGGGGAGGAGACTTTTTTGTTTATCGGTGCGGCGGGGATTGCCGTCCGCATGATTGCGCCGTGGGTAAAAGACAAGTATTCTGACTCTGCCGTTCTTGTGATGGACGAGCAGGGCATGTATGTGATTCCTCTTCTGTCGGGGCATATTGGCGGGGGTGTCAGACTGGCGGGAGCAATTGCAGGCTGTACCTATGCGACTCCAATTATTACGACTGCGACAGATGTAGAGGGAAAGTTTGCGGCAGACGTGTTTGCAAAAGACAATGGATTGAAAATCACAGACCGTGAGACGGCGAAACAGATTTCGGCGGCGGTACTGGATGGAGAAACCATTGGGCTTTACTGTGAATATCCGGTGGAGGGAACAGTGCCGGATGAGGTTGCACTGTGCCGTTCACTGGACGGGCTGACGCAGTATACATACGGAATTATCATTACGGAATCTGTCCGAAAAATAAAGAATCAGTGGAAAGAGAAAAATCAGGGACAGGCTGCACCAGAAAATGCATCGAAGCTTTTATTCCTTCCAGTACAGCCATATGTAGTAGGTATAGGGTGCAGAAAGGGGATTTCCCTTGAGACGCTGAGTCTTGCGCTGGAGCGTGTGTGCGGGGAGAATCATCTGGAGCCACAGGCAGTCTGCGCATTTGCCAGCATTGATTTAAAAAAAGAGGAAGAGGCAATCCTTCGTCTGGCGGATATATACCATGTGCCATTCCAGACATATTCAGCAGAAGCATTAAGTGAGGTTGAAACGGTGAGCGAGGGCTCTGCGTTCGTAGAATCAGTGACAGGTGTGGATAATGTGTGCGAACGCGCGGCAAAACGATATTGCCCGGAGGGAAATGTGGTTGTTCCCAAACAGAAACTACAGCAAGTGACGCTCGCAATTGTGAAGAAAGCAATCCAAATTCGTTTTACAGATTCGTAATGGAAAAATGAATGAGGCGTTTGGAAGAGAAAAACAAGGAGTATGAGCACCTAGGGAAAATGAGGAGAGAGCTGCAAAGGAAACAAATTTTAATATTTTCCGGGACAACGGAGGGAAATCAGGTCGCGGAGGCGCTGAGCCGGTATCCGGTGGATATGTATCTCAGTGTTGCTACGGATTATGGCAAGGTCTGTGCGGGAACTTATGATAATATGGAAGTAATTTCCGGCAGGATGGATGAAGATGAAATCGGGATGTGGATACAAAATCATAAGATTGATGTGGTTGTGGATGCAACGCATCCATTTGCCAGAGAAGTTACCTCAAATATAAAAGAGGCATGCATGAGACAGCAGACAGAATATATCCGTTGTCTGCGGTCAGCTTCGTGTTTCGGAGAAAATGCCGTGTATGTGGACAGCGTGGAGCAGGCGGCGGACTACCTGAAAGGGACGTCCGGAAAGATTCTGATTACAACCGGAAGCAAGGACTTGAAAAAATACACTGCGATTCCCGGTTATCAGGAGCGCTGCTACGCAAGGGTTCTTTCTACAAAGGCAGCAGTGGAGAAAAGCATTTCACTTGGATTTGAAGGGACACATCTGATTGCTATGCAGGGACCTTTTTCAGTGGAGATGAACATTGCGCTGCTCCGGCATGTGGATGCGGCATATCTTGTGACAAAGGAATCCGGCAGGGCAGGAGGTTTCGAAGAAAAAATAAAAGCGGCAGAAGAGACGCAGACTGTTCCGGTCGTCATCCGGCGGCCGTCGGAAGAAGGAATGAGTGTGGAGCGTGTAATTGCACGGTTAGCACAATTTTAAAAAATCGGGGTGACAGGATTCGAACCTGCGGCCTCACGGCCCCCAGCCGTGCGCTCTAACCAAACTGAGCCACACCCCGATGCTATAAATTATATAAAATTTAATTGAAAAAGTAAATACAAAGTTGTTTTTATAAGGAAAAAAAGTTATAATATAGGACAGGTTATTTTTCCGTATGAAGTTCAGAGTCGTTTTTGGGAAAGTGATTGGTGGATGATGCAGGAGAAGTTGCCTGTCCTTTCTAAGTGATAACATGAAACGCGATACAGTAAAAGGAGAAAAATATATGTGTGGATTTGCAGGATTTGTAGGAGAGGTTGCAAACAGAGAAGAAGTGCTTGTCAACATGATGAATACAATCATTCACCGCGGACCTGACAGTGAGGGAAGGTATGTGGATGAGGATGCGGCACTTGGCTTTCGGCGTCTGAGCATTATCGACCTTTCCGAAGTGGGAGATCAGCCATTATATAATGAAGATAGAAGCATGGTACTTGTATTTAACGGAGAAATTTACAATTATCAGGAGCTCCGCAGGGAACTGGTGGAGGAAGGTCACGTATTTGTTTCAAACACAGATTCCGAGACACTGCTGCATGGATATGAGCAGTGGGGCGAGAAGATGGTTGACCGCCTCCGTGGAATGTATGCATTTGTAATATGGGATACGAAGAAGAAAAAGTTATTTGCGGCAAGGGATATTTTTGGAATCAAGCCATTGTATTATGCACAGATGAACGGAACCCTGATGTTTGGCTCTGAGATTAAGTCCTTTATGGAGCATCCTAAGTTTGATAAGATTTTTAATGAAGATGCGCTTGGCAACTATCTGTCATTCCAGTTCGTGCCGACAAATGAGACATTTTTCAAGGGCGTATTCTGCCTGCAGCCGGGACACTATTTCACATATGAGAATGGAAACATGGAAATTACCCGGTATTTCGAGCCGAACTTTACAGGTGACTGTAAGAAACCGTTTGATGAAGTGGTGGATGATATTGAAGCAGTGATGAAGGAATCTGTTGAGATGCATAAAATCAGTGATGTGGAAGTTGCATCTTATCTTTCCAGCGGCGTTGATTCCAGTTATCTGACCTATCTTGGACAGGTGGACCGCACGTTTACCGTTGGATTTGACGAGGGAAAATACAGTGAGATTCAGGATGCAAAAGATTTTGCGGCAAGCATTAATATGCAGAATGACGCGAAGGTAATTACCCCGGATGAGTACTGGGATAAATTGTCAGATATTCAGTACTATATGGATGAGCCTGTTGCGGACCCTGCTGCGATTGCATTGTATTTCCTGAGTGAGGAAGCAGCAAAGAAAGTAAAGGTTGTATTGTCAGGAGAAGGCTCGGATGAGCTGTTCGGAGGATATAATATTTACTGTGAGCCATTGGAGCATACCGGATTCAATAAGATTCCGATGCCAATCCGAAGGGTACTTGGAAAGTTTGCAGAGTATTGCCTGCCCCGTGGGACAAAAGGAAGAGGATTCCTGATGCGCCACGGCAAGACACTGGAGGAAAGGTATTTTGCAAATGCAACCAATATCTTTACGGAGCGTGAGGCAAGCAAGATTCTGAAGAAGGGCTGCGAGCCGGGAATTCAGAAAGTGACAAGACCACTGTATGACCGTGTAAAAGGAAAAGATCCGGTGACAAAGATGCAGTATGTAGATTTGCATCTTTGGCTTGTGCACGATATTCTGATGAAGGGAGACAAAATGGGCATGGCAAACTCGTTGGAGGTCCGTGTGCCGTTTCTGGATAAGAAAGTACTGGAACTGGCAGAGTCACTTCCACCCGACTACAAAGTGCGTGCGCCGAAGACAAAAGTCGCACTGCGCGGGGCGGCAGAGAAAGTGATTCGAAGTAAGACAGCGGAAAAGAAGAAATTGGGATTTCCGATACCTATCCGTGTATGGTTAAAGGAAGAGAAATATTACAATCGTGTAAAAGAGATGTTTCAGACGGATGCGGCGAAGAAGTTCTTTAATACGGATCTTCTGGTTCGGATGCTGGATGACCATAAAAATGGAAAGAATAAGAATGAAAAGACGGATAACAGCCGTAAGATATGGACTGTTTATATTTTCCTTGTATGGTATGACAGATATTTTGGACATGGCAAACCGGTACATCCGGCAATGGCGGCAAGATAAAGGTAGGATTTCATAATAGAGGAGATTGTATGAGAAGTAGAATTGTGCGGCCGGTTCGAAGGGTTGGGGATACACAGCCGCTTCAAAGGACACAGAAGATGCCGCAATTTCAGAATACACAGCCTCCGCGGAAAAGACGGAAGAAGGGCAGTTTCCGGGCATATCTGTTTGTGCAGAATCCGCAGTATTTCGATTATGACCTGCTGCTGGTCCTGATTTTCCTGATGTGCTTTGGTCTGGTTATGCTTTACAGTACAAGTGCATACAGTGCGAATGCAGATTTTGGCGACGATATGTTCTATTTTTCAAAGCAGGCGCTCGTAGGAGCTGTCAGTTTTGTGTTTATGCTGTTTGTGTCGAAGATTGACTATCATGTATATGGTGCATTCTCGTTTGAAATTTACATTTTTTCACTGTTTATGATGGCGCTTGTGAAGACACCGCTCGGTGTGGAGGCGTATGGCTCGAGAAGATGGATTCAGCTTCCCGCAAACATGACACTGCAGCCATCGGAGATTGCAAAGATTGCGGTGATTCTGTTTATTTCATTTGAATTGTGCAGGCTTGGAAGTAAGATACAGACAAGAGACGGGATTATTCGTGTTCTGGCATTCGGTGCGGTGGCGTCGGCAGGAGTCCTCATTTTGACGGATAACCTGAGCACGGCAATGATTGTAGCGGGAATCACCTGCATCCTGATTTTTGTAGTACATCCGAAGACGAAACCGTTTATTTCCATTGTTGTAATGGCAACGGCGGCAATTTCTGTCGGGGTTATGATTCTGGCGTCCAATCTGGAAACGAGTGAAAACTTCCGAATGCGAAGGGTCATCACGTGGCTGGACCCGGAAAATCATGCAAGTGAAGGCGGGTTTCAGGTAATGCAGGGATTGTACGCAATCGGTTCCGGCGGTTTTTTCGGAAAAGGCCTTGGAAACAGTTCCCAAAAACTTGGGGTAATTCCGGAGGTACAAAATGACATGATTCTGACAATTGTGTGTGAAGAATTGGGTGTGTTCGGCGCAATTATTATTCTGGTGCTATTCGGAATCCTGCTTTACCGCCTGATGTTCATCGCGCAGAATGCACCGGATTTGTATGGCTCTCTGGTGGTGACAGGGATTTTCGCGCATATTGCGCTACAGGTGATTCTGAATATTGCGGTTGTAACGAATATGATTCCGACAACCGGAATTACGCTGCCGTTTATCAGTTATGGAGGTACGTCCGTTCTGTTCCTTATGACAGAGATGGGAATTGCACTCGGAATCTCAAGAAAGATTAAGCTACAAGATAAAACATGATACCAAGGTCAAAAGGTCATGTGTTTCATACATACATGAAAAGACATGACTTTGAAATCCGTGTATCAGAGAAGCCAAAATCCCTTTTGCTCCCAACATTAAAACATAGATAGAAATAGATAGAATAGATAGAAAACGTAAAAAATCCTTTGCAGATGACATAAAGTATGGTATAGTGTAATGTAGTATTAAAAACTACATGAAATAGAAAACATATTGATACTGTGTGATTTGGGAGGAACGGATATGAGTTATAGAGTAATCGTTGACAGTTGCGGGGAACTTACAGAAGAGATGAAGCAGAGCGGAATATTTAGCTCGGCTGCTCTGACAATGCAGGTTGATGGTGAGAGTATCGTAGATGATGAGACATTTGATCAGGCAGATTTTCTGAAGAAGGTGGCAAGGAGTCAGGAAAGTCCAAAGTCATCCTGTCCGTCTCCGGAACAGTATATGGAAAAGTATCACTGTGATGCAGAGAGGGTATATGTTGTGACACTGTCTGCGGAACTGAGCGGCTCTTATAACAGTGCGGTGCTTGGAAAGAATTTATATAAAGAAGAGTGCGGTGCGAAAGATATCCACGTTTTTAATTCCTGCTCAGCATCCATCGGGGAGACATTGATTGCCCTTAAGATACAGGAATGTGAGGAGGCGGGAATGAGCTTCACACAGGTAATCGATGCAGTGGAAAGGTATATCAGCGGACAGCACACGTACTTTGTACTGGAGAATCTGGATACGCTCCGCAAGAATGGAAGGCTGACCGGAATCAAGTCACTGGTTGCCGGAGCTCTTAACATTAAGCCGGTCATGGGTTCCACACCGGAGGGAACCATTTGCCAGAAAGCGCAGACAAGAGGAATGAAAAAGGCACTTGTTAAGATGGCAGATTATGTGGTGGATGAAGTGGAGAATTCAAAAGACAGGGTGCTGGCGATTTCACACTGCAACTGTGCGGAACGCGCACGGGACTTTGAAAAAATGCTGCTGGAAAAGATGGAGGTCAAAGCAAGTTTCATTGTAGACACTGCGGGTATCAGCTCTATGTATGCAAATGACGGCGGAATCATTGTAGTGATATAGACACAGAATGTGGGTATAAATATAAAAAAAGAAGGTTAAAAGATGAGTCAGGAAAAGGTAGACCGCTATAAGAAAGAAAAAGCGAACAGAAAAAAAATCATAAAAAAACAGAGGATGATGAATGTGCTGAGAAAATGCGTGCTTTCCCTTGCCGCACTGGCACTGGTCGCATGGCTTGGATACTCGGCATACGACAAATATGCATCCAATCAGGAAAGAGAAGTGGCATCGGTAAATTATGATGCGATTAACACATACATGACAAGTCTGGCAGAATAAAAGCAAATCTGACAGAAGGTCTTTGTGTTTTGGGATTTTATTAGAATATGGAGAACCGGATGGCTGCCGGCTACGATTTATGTTTCGTAGTTGGCAGCCATCTTTTTTATTATAGAGTAATCGTATTTTGCGTGTGACAGTTCGGTCCGTACTCAATCACTCTGTTGATTGAGTACGAGGATGCACGTGTTGTCTTGAATGCAACCTGCCTATCGCCGAAGGCGATTCAAAATGGCAGGATGCGTAACAGTTCTGCCGGAAAGCTGAACGGTTACTTTTGCGTGAAACAAATAGAAAAAAACTCTTGAAAAAGGGTGGAAAGTGGTTTACAATGGTTTCAAGTGGTAGGAAGTGGTGAATTGTGGAACAAAGTGGGGAGAAAGTGGAGCCACTTTGAAAGAAGGAGTTCTTAATGTTACTAGGGGAGTTTAATCACAGCATAGACGAAAAAGGCCGTTTGATTATACCAGCCAAGTTACGGGAAGATTTAGGCGATAGTTTTGTAATCTGTAACGGACTGGAAGGCTGTCTGTTTGTGTACTCTCAGGAAGAGTGGAACAAATTCGTAGCAGAGCTCGAAACCTTACCACGGATGAATAAAGATGCCAGAATATTCAAACGATATTTCTTCGGAAGCGCCTCGGAAGGCAGTTTTGACAAGCAAGGGAGAGTCTTGGTACCGCCTTCACTCAGAAAAGCCGCACATCTTGAAAAGGACGTTGTCCTTGTGGGAGTTCAGGACCGTGTGGAAATCTGGGATAAGGAACTTTGGGAAGAGCGCAGCATGGTCAGTGAGGAAGACCTGGATGCGATTGCAGAACGTATGGAATCCATTGGAATCCGTATATAATGTGAAGGAATGGAGGTTGACATGGCATTTAAGCACACATCAGTACTACTAGAAGAGACAGTAAACGCTCTGGCGGTAAAACCGGACGGGACTTACGTTGACGCCACACTTGGCGGAGGCGGACATGCCTGTGAAGTATGCAGCCGTTTGGGCGAACAGGGGAGATTTATAGGTATAGACCAGGATGCTGCTGCAATTGAGGCAGCCAGCGCCCGACTAAACGACTTCGGGGAGAAAGTAACAATAATCCGGAGCAATTATTGTGAAATGAAGTCGAAGCTCCATGCAATCGGTGTTGACAAAGTGGACGGAATCGTCCTTGATTTGGGTGTATCATCTTATCAGCTCGACACAGCCGAGAGGGGGTTTTCCTACCGGTCAGATGCACCGCTGGATATGCGTATGGACCAGAGACAGACGCTGACGGCAAGAGACATTGTGAATACTTACAGCGAAGCAGACCTGTACCGCGTGATTCGCGATTATGGCGAGGACAAATTCGCAAAGAACATCGCAAAACATATCGTGATGGAGCGCGGAAAGGCACCGATTGAGACAACCGGCCAGTTGAATGAGATTATCCGCCACGCGATTCCGATGAAATTTCAGAAGACGGGCGGACATCCGTCTAAGCGGACGTTTCAGGCGATTCGAATTGAACTGAACAGGGAATTGGATGTACTCAGGGATTCATTGGATGATATGATTGAGATGCTTAATCCGGGAGGGCGGATTTGCATTATTACATTTCATTCACTGGAGGACAGGATTGTAAAAAGTGCATTCCGGAAAAATGAAAATCCCTGTACCTGTCCGAGTCATTTTCCGGTATGCGTCTGTGGAAGTGTTTCAAAGGGCAAGGTAATCACAAGAAAACCAATTCTTCCGAGCGAGGGGGAACTGGAACACAACAGCCGTTCAAAGAGTGCAAAACTCAGGGTGTTTGAACGGTGTTAAGCAGTAAGGAGTATATAAGTTAGATTCACCGGGAGGGGAGAACCCGGTGAGCCGGAAAGGGGCAGAAGGCTATGGCAGCAAGACGTATAGCCACATACGGCAGAAAAAATAATAACCGTATAAATCGGTCCGGACAGATGTATGTCTATGGGAGTGCTGTACCACAGCCGGAAGTTTCGCCCGGAAAAGTATGGGAAAGAGAACCGAAGCACGATGTGACAACGAGCCGTCAGGTGCGTAAGAACCGTAAGCGTGCACGGAGTATCAGTCCTGCCTATGCTGCATTCCTTACAGGGGCAGCAGTATTTGCGGTTTTTATCTGCGTGATGTTTCTGAAACTACAGACGGAGATTGTGAACCGTTCCGAAAACATCGCGGCACTGCAGGAGGAGCTTGCAGATTTGACTGAAGAAAATGATACCGCATATCAGGCGGCGGAAGATTCTGTGAATCTGGAGGAAGTCCGCGCAAAGGCAATCAATGAACTTGGAATGGTATATGCAGCGCAGGGGAGCGTGGTGGAATATACCGGACCGGAGAGTGACTCTGTGACGAAATACAGCGATATTCCGGAGGACGGCGTGCTGGCGAAGTCAAGAGACATGTCAGAGTAAGGTAGAAAGTATGGCAGTCAGGAAAAGAAGAAAAAGCAGTTATGAATTTTTAAAAAAGAAATTTCCAAAACGGATGCAAAAAAAGCTGGTAATGCTATTTATGGCAGTTATACTGGCTTTTATTGTTCTTATCGGAAGAATTACATATATCAATGCCTCGAAAGGGAGCAAATACACGAAGATTGTCCTGGATCAGCAGACATATGACAGCCGGGTGATTCCGTATAAGCGCGGAGACATCGTGGATCGGAATGGGACAAAGATTGCGACCAGTGAGCGTGTATATAAAGTGATTCTGGATGTCTATGTTATGACATCAGAAGAAGATTATATTGAGCCAACAATAAAAGTGCTGGAGGATTGTTTCGGAATATCCAAGGCTGATGTGAAGAAAGTGATAGAGGAAAATCCGGACAGCCGTTATGAGGTTATGGCAACCGATGTAACATATGAAAAAGCACAGGAATTTAAGGCAATCGAAGAGGATACCGAGAAGTACCCGGATGTCAAGGGAATCTGGCTGGAGGATGATTACAAACGCAAGTATCCGTACAGTACACTGGCCAGTGATGTAATTGGCTTTTCGGCGGGCAGCAATATCGGGGCAATCGGAATCGAGAGTGCATATAACAGCGTGCTCAATGGTACGGACGGAAGGGAGTACGGATATTTTTCTGATGATTCTTCCACTGAGCGCACGGTAAAAGCGGCAAAAAACGGGAATACCGTTGTGTCAACCATTGATGTCACACTACAAAGTATTGTGGAGCAGTGCATCAAAGAATTTAATGATGCCCATGCGGGTGAGTACCGTGAGGGTGAGCCGGGAAGCAAAAATACGGCAGTTATCATGATGAATCCGAATACCGGAGAGATACTTGCAGAGGCGTCTTATCCGAATTTCGATTTGAACAACCCGCGGGACTTATCCGGCTTATATTCTACAGAAAAGTGGAATGCAATGTCAGAGGAAGAGCAGCTTAATGCAATGAATGAGCTTTGGCGGAACTTCTGTGTCAGTGACGCCTATGAGCCGGGTTCGACTATCAAGCCGTTTACAGTTGCGGCCGGCCTGGAAACCGGAGCAATTACCGGAAACGAGACGTATGTATGCGGCGGTTACCTCCACGTGGGCGATTGGGATATTTCCTGCCATTTAAAGACCGGGCATGGAACAGAGACGGTGGCAGATGCAATTGCGAATTCCTGCAATGTGGCGTTGATGCAGATTGCAGAGTTTATCGGGACGGAAAATTTTATACGGTATCAGCACATTTTCGGATTCGGGGAATATACCGGGATTGATTTGCCGGGCGAGGCGGATACATCCGGGCTGCTGTTTACGGCCGATTCAATGACAGAGACAGATTTGGCAACCAGTTCATTCGGACAGAGCTTCAATGTTACGATGACACAAATGGCATCGGCATTCTCTTCGCTTGTGAATGGCGGGTATTATTATGAGCCTCATGTAGTCAGGCAGGTGCAGGATGAAAACGGACGGGTAATCGAAACAAAGGATCCGGTACTTTTACGGAAAACGGTATCGGAAAGCACCTCCAAACAGGTACATTCTTACCTGAAAGCGGTTATGGAATATGGTACCGGTAAAAATGCAGCAGTGGAAGGGTATGATATCGGGGCAAAGACAGGAACCGCGGAGAAATTACCCAGAAACAATGGGAAATACGTGCTCTCTTATATTGGGTGCGCGCCGTTGGATAATCCGGAAGTTGTGATTTATGTTGTGATTGATGAGCCAAATACAGCGGCTCAGGATGACAGCTCACTGGTTCTTGGGTTATCCCAGAAGATTATGTCGCAGGCATTTCCGTATCTGAATATCTCTACGATTGAAGGATACCAGCCGGCTCAGGAAGCGGCTCAAGCAGCGGACACTGCGGCAGATGACGGTGTGCAGCAGGATTATACAGATTATGATGCATCTTTTGAAGATACCTATTCCAATGCGGACGGCTCTTATGTAGATGAAAATTATATGCCGGATTTGGACGACTGGACAACGGGTGGAAACACAGAATAAAACGCATAACCTTACAAATGATATAATATCTTATAAAGATATCGTTTGTAAGGTTTTTTATTTCATGGGAAACGGGACGGAACAGAAAAATAAAACCTATAACAAGAAAAAAATATTAGTTGTATTTCTGGCAGCACTGTTTCTGATATTCGGTTTGATTGGAAGACTGATTTATCTGATGATATTTGACGCGGAATATTATCAGAAAAAAGCCGAACAACTGCATGAGCGGGAGCGGGAAATCAAGGCGGCGCGGGGAGAGATTGTGGACAGGAACGGGGTGGTTCTGGCAACAAATAAAACAGTCTGCACAATATCGGTTATCCACAGCCAGCTTGAGAACAGTGAAGAAGTTATCAAAATTCTGTCGGAGGAGCTGGAGCTGCCGGAAGACAGTGTCCGCAAAAAAGTGGAAAAGGTATCTTCTATGGAAAAAATTAAAACAAATGTGGAAAAAGAAACCGGGGACCGAATCCGGAATCTGAATCTGGCAGGTGTGAAAGTGGATGAGGATTTTAAACGATACTATCCGTATGAGGAGCTTGCATCCAAAGTCCTTGGCTTTACCGGAGGGGATAATCAGGGAATCATAGGGCTCGAAGTAAAATACGAAGAATATCTGAAAGGAATCAATGGTACAATCCTGACAACGACGGATGCCAGAGGAATTGAGCTGGAGGATATGGCGGAGGACAGAGTGGAGCCTGTGGAGGGGAACACTTTGCAGATTACGTTGGACTATAATCTGCAGAAGTACTGTGAGCAGGCGGCGGAAAAAGTGAAGGAGGAAAAACAGGCGGACAGCGTGTCTGTTATCTTGATGAATCCGCAGGACGGGGAGCTGCTTGCAATGGTCAATGTGCCGGAATTTAATTTGAATGAACCATTTACACTGAATACTATGGATGAGAATGAATCAATCAGTGAGGAAGAAAAACAGGATCTTCTGAATCAGATGTGGAGAAACGGGTGTATCAATGACACATATGAACCGGGTTCTACGTTTAAAGTTATAACATCTGCCGCCTGTCTGGAAGCAGGAGTGGTAAAACTGGAGGATACGTTTTCCTGCCCCGGATACCGAATGGTGGAGGATAGGAAAATCCGGTGCCATAAAGTGGGAGGGCATGGATCAGAAACTTTTGTTCAGGGAATCCAGAATTCCTGCAATCCGGTATTTATTGATATCGGGTTAAGGCTCGGTTCGGATGCATTTTATGAATATTTTCAGAAATTTGGACTGCTCAGCCTGACGAATGTGGATTTGCCGGGCGAAGCGGGGACGATTATGCATAAAAAGGAAGACATCGGCATGGTGGAGCTCGCAACGATGACATTCGGCCAGTCTTTTCAGATTACACCGATTCAGTTGCTGACTACAATTAGTTCAATTATCAATGGGGGGAGAAGGGTGACACCACATTTTGGAAAAGCAGTGTCGGACAAAGACGGTACGATATTGGAAACACTTTCATGGAAGGAAACGGATGGAATTGTATCTGACGAAACATCGGCTACCATGCGTATGCTTCTGGAGAGCGTCGTGGCGGAAGGCTCCGGGAAAAACGCATATCTGGAAGGGTATCGGATTGGAGGGAAAACAGCGACTTCGCAGACTCTGCCGAGAAGTGCGAACAAATATATTTCTTCGTTTGTCGGTTTTGCTCCGGCGGATAATCCGCAGATTATCGGGATTATTATCATTAACAATCCTCAGGGGGTATATTATGGGGGGACAATTGCGGCTCCTGTACTGCGCAGCATTTACGACAATGTGCTGCCGTATCTGGGGATTGAGAGAACAGCCTCCGAAGAGGTGGATGAGGGCGAATGAGTGGGATGTGTTGCTCGGTTGTGGTTGAAAAACGGCAGTGTATGAGGTATACTGTATAGGGTGCGGCGGGAATGCCGCTTACATAACCAAAGAGATGAAGAGGTGTATATATGGCAAATCATGTAGTAATTCCGGTATTGATAGCATTTGTATTGAGTGTGATTATGGGACCGATTGTGATTCCGTTTCTGCGCAGGCTGAAGATGGGGCAGACCGAGCGTGTAGATGGTGTACAGTCTCATCTGAAAAAGGCGGGAACACCGACGATGGGCGGTGTGATGATATTGGGAAGTGTGATAATCACTTCGCTGTTTTATGTAAAAGATTATCCAAGGATTATCCCGGTGCTGTTTCTGACGGCGGGGTTCGGGCTGATTGGTTTTTTGGATGATTATCTGAAAGTAGTGATGAAACGTTCCGATGGACTGTATCCGAAACAGAAGATGGCGCTGCAGATTGTAATAACCGCAATATTTGCCTATTATGTTGTAAAGGTTGCAAAAATTCCACTTACCATGCTTGTTCCGTTTTCAGGCGGAAAATACTGGGATATCGGATGGCTGGCAGTTCCGCTGTTGTTTGTGGCGGTGATTGGAACTGTCAATGGAACCAACTTTACAGACGGCCTGGACGGACTGGCGTCCAGTGTTACGGTTCTTGTGGCAACATTTTTCACAGTAGTTGCAATTGGTACAAAGAGTGGGATTGAACCGATAACCTGCGCCGTAGTTGGCGCTCTGTTGGGCTTTTTGCTGTTCAATGTGTATCCGGCGAGAGTGTTTATGGGGGATACCGGTTCCCTTGCGCTGGGCGGATTCGTGGCAGGCGCGGCATATATGATGCAGATGCCGCTGTTTATCATCATTGTCGGATTGATTTATCTTGTAGAGGTAGCATCGGTTATCATTCAGGTTACTTATTTTAAGAAAACAGGCGGAAAACGCTTTTTTAAGATGGCTCCAATTCATCACCATTTTGAATTGTGCGGCTGGTCTGAGACAAGGGTGGTCGCTGTATTTTCAGTTGTGACGGCAATTCTTTGCCTGATTGCACTTATGGGGGTATAAAGATGTACGTTAAAGAGAAACATGTATTAGTATTTGGTTCCGGTATCAGTGGAATCGCTGCAAGCCGTTTGCTTCTGAGGGAGGGGGCAGATGTAATATTATATGATGGAAATAATTCTCTGGATGCAGAGCAGATTCGGATGAATATTTTGCGGGACGGAGAAAAAGGCAGGACTCTGGAAGGAGATGTCCGGGTGATTCTCGGAGAACTTCCAAAGGAAGTGATGGAGACACTGGCGCTGACGGTAATCAGTCCGGGAGTACCGACAGACCTTCCGGTTGTGGAACAGATGAGGGAGCTGAATATTCCAATCTGGGGCGAAGTCGAGCTGGCATATGTATACGGAAAAGGAGAGGTTCTTGCAATTACAGGGACGAATGGAAAAACAACGACAACAACATTGCTTGGTGAGATTATGAAAAATTATCAGGACGATGTGTATGTAGTTGGGAATATTGGCAATCCTTATACAGAAGTTGCGTCTGAGATGACGGAGCATTCTGTCGCGGTCGCAGAGATGAGCAGTTTCCAGCTTGAAACAATACATACGTTCCGTCCGAAGGTGAGCGCAATCCTGAATATTACACCGGATCACCTGAACCGCCATCATACAATGGACGCTTATATTGAGGCAAAAAAGAATATTTGCAGAAATCAGACGCCGGATGACGTATGCGTACTGAATTTTGAGGATGAAGTGACACGTGCATTTGGAAAAAGCGTGAACGCAAGGGTTCTATATTTCAGCAGCCGGCGTATATTGGAAAGAGGTATTTATCTGGAAGACGGCAATATCATGTTCCATTATGGTACGGATGAGGCGGTCAAAGTCTGCCACGTAGATGAGTTGCAGCTTCTCGGCACACACAATTATGAAAATATTATGGCGGCAGTCGCGATGGCAGCAGCCTACGGAGTGCCGATGGATATCATCCGCAGTACAGTCCGTGCATTTAAGGGCGTGGAGCATCGAATTGAATTTGTAGCAGAGAAGAATGGCGTCGCCTACTATAATGATTCGAAGGGAACGAATCCGGATGCGGCGATTAAGGGGATTCAGGCGATGAACCGGCCGACGCTTCTGATTGGAGGCGGATATGATAAGAATTCTTCCTATGAGGAGTGGATTGAAGCATTCGACGGAAAAGTGAAGAAGCTTGTTCTGCTCGGCGCTACAAAAGAAAAAATAGATGAGACAGCGAAGAAACTGGGATTCACAGATACTATCCTGGTAGATACATTTGAAGAAGCAGTAGGAACCTGTGTACGGCTTGCAGAACCGGGGGATGCGGTATTGCTTTCTCCTGCATGTGCGAGCTGGGGGATGTTTAAGTGTTATGAAGAACGTGGAGATAAATTCAAAGAACTTGTAAATCAGTTATAGGGAGTGGATTTTGATTGAAACGTCCGGCTGAAAAACCGCGGTACGACTACACAATGCTGACAGTAGTGCTGCTGTTGGTTGTGATTGGGCTGGTGCTTTTATACAGTACCAGTGCATACAATGGACGGGTAAAGTTTCACGATTCCTTGTATTACCTGAAAAAACAGGGCGCGGCAACGGTGCTTGGTCTGATTGGGATGTTTATCATCGCCAGGATTGATTACCACACATGGGTGCCGTTTGCAAATCTGGGGTATCTGACCGCAATGGTATTATCTGTGGCAGTAATGTTTATAGGAGATGAGTATAACGGGTCCAAAAGATGGCTTTCTTTGGGCCCTGTTTCTTTTCAGCCTTCAGAATTTGCAAAAGTGGCAGTGATTTTGTTCCTTTCCTGCATTGTGACAAAGCATGTGAAGAAAATGGGGAAAATCACGACGCTTGCAAAGGTGCTTGCACCCGTACTGCCGATTGTGGCGCTTGTCGGGGCAAGCAACTTAAGTACGGCGATTATCATACTTGGGATTGCGGCAGTGCTGATTTTTGTTGCCAGTCCGAAGTATGGGCAGTTTTTATGGATGGGTGTTGCGGGAATCGGATTCATGGCAGCTTTTCTTGCACTGGAAAGTTACCGTCTTGAACGGCTTGCAATCTGGAGGAATCCGGAAAAATATGAAAAAGGATACCAGACATTGCAGGGGCTTTATGCAATCGGCTCCGGTGGCCTGTTTGGAAGAGGTCTGGGGGAAAGTATTCAGAAACTCGGTTTTCTTCCGGAGGCACAGAATGATATGATTTTTTCGATTATCTGTGAGGAACTGGGACTGATTGGGGCAGGGACAATCGTGTGTCTGTTTTTGATATTAATCTGGCGTTTTTTTGTGATTGCGACAAAAGCTCCGGATTTACTTGGCGCACTGATAGCTTCCGGTGCAATGGCACATATGATGATTCAGGTGATTTTAAATATTGCGGTTGTGACAAACTCTATTCCGAATACGGGAATCACACTTCCGTTCATCAGTTACGGGGGTACTTCGGTTTTATTTTTGCTGTTGGAAATGGGGCTTGTATTGAGCGTGTCTAATCTGGTAAAATAAAAGAAAAGGTAACTATACAGGACATTCAGAACGCAGACCACAGACCTGCCTGCTTTGTAGGCTATTCGCTGCTACGCAGCTTCTGTCTGAGGCTTCATGGGCGTTCTGCCCATTCCCAAATGCTAATGCAGCCCTATGCAAGTAAACTTGCACCGGTCTGCCTTTGCGTTTTGCTGCTGTTCTGAACGGTTACGGGAAAAGCTATAAACGGGAAAAGGAGCGAAAGAGGAGGGCTGTAGATGGCACAGCGAAATATCAGGCGGAGAGATCAGTCTGTGAGAACAACTACATACAGTCAATCCGGACATTCGCAGACCGGGGAGAGACATCCGTCCGGGCAGCACCGCCGCGGGAGCGCATCTGTGCGGCAAAGGGGGAGTACACAGATGCGGCAGCGCCGGACGTCTGTGCCGGCACAAAAGAAACGAAGGCGGAAACGCAGAAGACGCAGGTTCAATTGGAAATGGCTTATATTTGTTCTTTGTATCGCTGCGCTGCTCGGTGGGCTTGGTTATCTGGAAACCATCATTTTCCAGACAAAACAGATTACTGTGACGGGAAATGTCCATACACCGGAGCAGGACATTCTGGACTGGATGGGCAGCGATAAATATGCGGGGAATTCCCTGTATGTCCTCTGGAGATATAACCGTGAGGATGTGCAGCTCCCTCCATCGGTACAGAGCGTCAGGGTGACATTGAAATCACCGGGAAAGGTGCAGGTGCAGGTAAAAGAGAAAACACTTGCAGGGCGGATAGATTATGACGGTGCATTTTTGTATTTTGACAAGGATGGAACCGCATCGCTGAAGAGCGACGATGTAATAGACGGTGTGACATATATCGAGGGCATGGAAATCAATGCGGAAAAAGTGAAGATGGGAAAGAAGATTCCCGCGGCGGATGATAAGATTTTTGGACAGATAACAGAACTGACCGCCCTGCTGAGGAAGAACAGCCTGATTCCGGACAGGCTGACATGTTCCGGCAGCAATCTGGCTGTGACCTTCGGTGCGGTTCAGGTGATGCTGGGTGTGGGAAATTATGAAGAAAAAATTGCTCAGGTTCCTCCGGTTCTGCAGAAACTGAGTGAACAGTATGCCGGACAGGCAGGCGTGCTGCATCTGGAAAATTATCAGACTTCAGATACGTCCATCCGGTTTGTGCCGGATACGCAGTGAGTATGTAATATGGAAAATGTGCGGTTACAGAATGTGTAAGCGGGCTTACAGCAGGCTGTGTCTGCACATCTGCGCATGGAG
>DCKD01000002.1 GCA_002320245.1 Lachnospiraceae bacterium UBA1683 | reverse complement strand
ATTTGGACCGCCTCCTTTGGTTTTGAGTTTGGCTTGCGACACAATTCTCACTTTACCACAGGAGGCTTTGTTCTTATATACTCACCGTCTCCACTTACACTATTCTCCCCAGCATAGCTGGGGGATTAGGATTTTCATTTAAAGCTTTCAATAACCTTACAGGTCTTTTCTATATCCTCATCGGTATGAGCAAAGGATACAAACATCGCCTCAAACTGTGACGGTGCGGCATAGATGCCGTTTTCAAGAAGATGATTGTAATATTCTGCATAACGCTTTGTGTCGGCAGTTGTCGCGGTATCGTAATCAACAATCTTTTTGTCGGTAAAGAATGCGGTCATAATCGAACCGACACGGTTAACATTGAGTCCCGACTTTTTCATTGCGTTTTCAATTTTGGCAGATTTGCGTTCAAGCTCGGGATAGATTACATCTTTATTCTTTTCAAGAATTTTAAGTGTTGCAATGCCTGCACTTACAGCAACGGGATTTCCCGAAAGTGTTCCTGCCTGATAAACAGAACCGAGAGGTGCAACGCACTCCATAATCTCCTTTCGGCCGCCGTAAACTGCAAGGGGCATTCCGCCGCCGACAATTTTGCCGAGGGTTGTAAGGTCGGGTTTTACTTTGTAAAGTGCCTGAGCACCGCCGAGCGAAAGTCTGAAACCTGTGATTACCTCATCAAAGATGAGAAGTGAACCGTGCTTTTCCGTGATTTCACGCAAGAATTTTAAAAATCCTTCTTTCGGCGGTACAACGCCCATATTTGCGGCACAAGGCTCAACAATTACGCAGGCAATTTCATCGCCGCAACTGTCAAAGAGCTTTTGTACGGATTCCTCATCATTGTATTTTGCAAGAAGGGTTGTGTCTGTATAGCCTTTCGGAACACCTGCACTGTTCGGGATTGAGTTTGTCAGAAGTCCCGAACCGCCCTTTACAAGCAGTCCGTCAGAGTGACCGTGATAACAGCCCTCAAATTTTACGATTTTATCCCTCTTTGTAAATCCTCTTGCGGCACGGACAGCACTCATAACAGCCTCTGTTCCTGAATTTACAAGTCGGAGCATTTCAATTGACGGTATATTTTTGCGAATAAGGCGTGCAAGCTCAATTTCTCCGCTGTGACACACACCGAATGTAAGACCGTTCTGACAGGCAGAAGTCACGGCTTTGATAACATCGGGCTGTTTGTGACCGAGAATATTCGGTCCCCACGAACATATATAATCAATAAATTCATTTCCGTCAACATCATATATTTTTGAACCCTCAGCACGGTCAATGAAAAGAGGAGTTCTTCCCACAGAACGACACGCACGAACAGGACTGTTTACACCGCCGGGCATAAAGTCAAGAGCCTGTGCGTAGAGCTTTTCACTTTGGTTGGTATTCATAAAAGCACTTCCCTATCTGTAAAATTCATCAATCCATTTTGCTGCATCAAGTGCGTGGTAGGTGATGATAATATCAGCACCTGCTCTTTTGATTGCAATCATATTTTCGCACACAATTTTCTTTTCGTCAATCCAGCCTTTTTCCGCTGCCGCCTTGACCATTGCGTACTCACCGCTTACATTATACGCAACAAGCGGAAGGTCAAAACGCTCGCTTGCAGCCTTTACGATATCGAGATATGCAAGTGCAGGCTTAACCATAACCATATCCGCATCCTCGTCAATATCGTCTGCAATTTCACGCAGAGCCTCTTTGCCGTTTGCATAATCCATCTGATAGCTTTTTCTGTCGCCGAATTCGGGAGCAGACTCTGCCGCATCACGGAACGGTGAGTAGTAGCCGGATGCAAATTTTGCACTGTATGACATAATCGGAGTGTTGATGAGTCCGTTTTCATCAAGTGCATTTCTGATTGCAGACACTCTGCCGTCCATCATATCTGACGGAGCAATAATATCTGCTCCTGCCTTTGCAAGACTTACAGCCATTTTTGAAAGGAGCGGAAGAGTTTCATCATTGAGAATTTCGTGACCGCACACAACACCGCAATGACCGTGGCTTGTATATTCACAAAGGCACACATCGGCAATTACAAGAAGTGACGGATAATTTTTCTTTATGTATCTGATTGCATTCTGCGTTACGCCGTTATCGTCATAGGCAGAGGTTGCAAGCTCATCCTTATGCTTTGGAACTCCGAAAATAAGAAGTCCTGCAATGCCGCTGTCTTCAATTTCTTTTAGAATTTCATCAGCCCTGTCAAGCGAATACTGATATACATTCGGCATTGAATCAACAGGCTTTTTAATGTTTTCGCCCTCTGCAATGAAAATCGGGTAAATCAAATCGCCCTTATCAACCCTTGTTTCACGGACAAGACTGCGAATCTGTTCACCTGCTCTTAATCTTCTGAATCTTCTCATATATTTATCCTTCTTTCAAAGTTACTTCCCTGATTATTGTTTCAACAATTCCGTCTGTATCTTTAGTTTTTGCAATCTTAAACGAATTAACGCCTTGGCTTTCAAGTGCTTCGGCAGTAATTTCACCGATGCAGACAACAGAGGTTCTGTCTGAAATTGTACCGCCGCCGTTAAAAAATGTGTTCACACCCGATGCACTTGCAAAGGTGATGAAGTCTGTATCAACAACGGAATCGTCCTGCTTTTTCTCAAGCTGAATGTCATAGGTTTTAATGTCATCAAAATTGATTTTACCGTCCGACAAAATCCGCGTAAGCTCGGGAGAACCGTTTTCGGCACGGAGAATCAGCACTTTTTCGTCCGATTTCACGGTTTTTGAAAGGAAAATTCCAAGCTCACGGGTTGTATATACATTCGGGATATAATCGGCGAAAATGCCGTACTTCTCAAGCACGGACGCAGTTCCCGAACCGATAACGGCAAACTTAACATTGGCAAAGCTGCGAATGTCTTTTTTCAGCTTTCGCAGTCTGTTCATAAAAATCTCCGCACCGTTCATACTTGTCAGTACAACATAATTGTAGCCGTCAATATTATTAAGTGCATTGTCAAAGGGGTGATTTTCACGGTATTCAATCACCTTTAAAAGGTCATACCTTCTGACCTCTGCACCCGAAAGCGTGAGCATTTTGCCGAGCTTGTCGGAAAGCTTTCTTGTGCCTGTTACTGTAACGGAAACATTTTTCAAAGGTCTTGTGATTGTGGGAGCAAAATCAAATTTTGCAGTTTCACCCACAACTATAACAGCAGGCGGAATAACCTCGGCTTTTTTTACATTCTCGCAGATTGTAGAAAGAGTTCCCCTTACCGTCTGATTTTTTGCACACGCTCCGTTTGATACAACCGCAACGGGAGTATTCTCGGATTTGCCGTTCCGAATGAGATTTTCCGCAATATCAGGAAGCTTTCTCAATCCCATAAGGAATACGAGTGTTCCGTCAGTCTCGGCACATTTCTTTATATTTTCGGGCAAAGTGTCCTGTGCCGTATGTCCTGTGATTATGTGAACACTTCGGCTTAAATTTCTGTGTGTAACAGGAATTCCCGCAAGCTCGGGGACTGCGATTGATGAAGAAATTCCCGGAACAATGTCAAAGGGTATATCGGCGTTTTTGAGGGTTTCAATCTCTTCTCCTCCCCTGCCGAACACAAACGGATCACCGCCTTTAAGACGGACAACCGTTTTGCCCTCTCTCGCCTTTTCAACAAGGATTTCGTTTATGTTCTCCTGCTTTTCGCTGTGGCGACCCGAACGCTTGCCGACACAGATTTTTTCGGCTGTATCGGGTGCAAAACCGAGCAATGACATATCAATAAGGCTGTCATAAACAAGCACATCGCAATGCTTTATATACTCCGCACCACGCAGGGTTATGAGGTCAAAGTCACCGCAGCCTGCACCGACAATATATACTCTTCCGTTACTCAAGTTCGCTCACCAGCCTTTTCGCAAGTTCAATTCTGTTTGAAATTTCATCTGTTCCGCTGATGATTTTTTTGCAGTCAGCCGACAGAGAAAGTGTTATTTTATCGTTCTCAACATTTGAAATCGCACCGACAGGAGTTGAGCAGTCAGCATTAAGGCTGTGCAGAACCTGCCTTTCGGTTTCAAATGAAAGCATCGTATTTTTGTCGCTGATTTCGGAAAGCATTTTTGAAATCTCACTGTTTTTTCTGCTCTCAATCGTAACAATTCCCTGGCACGGTGAAGGGAGAAATTCCGCAGCATCAAACGGCGTCACCGTGTAGCCGTCACCGCAGTAAAGGTCAAGTCTTTCAAGACCTGCTTTTGCAAGCACAAGGGCATCGTATTCGCCGTTTAAAAGTTTTTTCAGGCGAGTATCAACATTGCCCCTTATATCCTTAAACCTTGCATTAGGATAGATTTTTTCTGCAAAAAGTCTTCTTCTGAGACTGCCTGTTCCGATAACAAAGCCGTCCTTAATTTCAAAATCATTTCGTGTAACGAGTACATCACCGTAGCTGCCCCTCGGCAAAACGGCGGAAATTTCAAGTCCGTCAGCAAGCTTTGCAGGCAAATCCTTTGCACTGTGAACGGCAATATCGGTTTCTCCGCTTAGAAGCGACATTTCAAGCTCCTTGATGAACACACCTTTTCCGCCGATAGCCGTAAGCGGTTTGTCAAGAGTTTTGTCGCCCGTTGTTGAGATGTAAACCGTTTCAACCTCTGCATTCGGAAAACGATTTTTTAAGGTCTTAATTAACATTTCAGTTTGTGCAAGAGCAAGCCTGCTTTTGCGTGTGCCGATTTTTACAGTCATTTTTCGTATTCCTCAATCAAGCTTTCAACAGTTTTTTTATTGGGTTCAATCCCCGTAAGACAAAGCGAAAGGAGCTGTTCATCATCTGTTGCACTTATAACACAAAATGCACCGTCAAGGTCGCTGTCGCAAAATTCACGGTCAAGCTTTTTTACATCCAAAGCCTTAATTTCATCGCAGATTTTAGGAGCAGCAACAGTAATGTCGGGTGAGAACGGCATCAGCTTTTCAATTTTTCTGAGTGCAACCGTTCCGCCGCCGACAACAAGTATTTTTTTTAATATCAATATAAAACGGGAAATATGCCATCAGTTATTCTCTCCGCACTTTCTGTAAATTTCAAGGATTCTCGAAAATTCTTCCGATGAAACATCCGATTTCAGCTTATAAATAAATTTCTCCGAAAAATCAGACGGCATTGCATTTTTTACCGACTCCATACACGGCAGAAATTCGTGAAAGGCAAGGTCTTTTTTTAGGGTTTCAATTTCATCCGAAATGATTTCCTTTGCACTTTCAACGCTGTCAAGCTTCAGAGCATTGTTTTCCCTTGCAAGCTGTTTTATGCAGTCAATATTCACAAGCCTTGCACCTGTGATTTTTTCAACATTTTCATCAATATCGGGCGGTACTGCAAGGTCAATAAACAATCTCTCTTTTTCGGTTTTTATATTACTCTTCAAATCATAATATGTAACCGTGTAATGCGGTCCGCTTGTTGCACTGATTATGCAGTCAGCCGTATCAAAGGCAGAGTATCGGCTGTCATAGTCAATTACCCTTGCACCTGTGTTTTCAAAAACAGATTCAGCCTTGTGCTTTCTTGAAGTAACCGTCACAGTAACATCTCTGTGCGACAATAGGTTTTTCACAACCGTTGAACCCGCCTTGCCTGTTGCTCCGATTACAAGAACATTCAGACTGCCGTTTCCGAACCTTACCGCCTCGTTTGTCGCAAGCGTTGCAACAGAAACCGAGGTCTTTGAAAGAGCGGTTTCAGTCTTTATCTTTTTGGCACACGCAACAGCCGCCTGAACGCACATATTAAGCTCATAGGCAACCGTGCCGTTTTCCTTGGCAAAGGCATAGGCACGCTTTAGCTGACCGAGAATTTCGTCCTCTCCGATTACCATAGACTCAATTCCGCCTGCTACCCTGAAAAGATGGAGCAAAGCCTTATCTCCGTAAAAAAGGTATATGTACTTTTTTAGCTCATCAAAGTCAATTTGTGAAAAATCGGAAAGAACAGTTTCAACTGTTTTTACAGAACCTTTATCACCGCAAAAATATACCTCGGTTCTGTTGCAGGTGCAAAGCACAAGACATTCGCTGATGCTTTCCGAGCAAAAAAGCCTGTCGAGAAAAGCTTTTTTCTGCTCATCAGAAAAAGCAAGCTTTTTTCTCACGGTAACATCTGAAGTTTTGTGACTTATGCTGATGCAGTACATAAAATTTTCGCCCCGATACAAATAAAATCCAGCAGTAAAATACACTTTAAGAGTTATTTTAATACTGCCGGCTGATGTTGTCAATTATAGATTAAATATTAATTTACCACAAAACCTATCTTTTTGGTATTTTTTTGTATCACCGCATCTTTTTCTTTCTTCAACTGTTGTATCTGTTCTTTTATTTCTTTATTCATTGTCAATTTCCCATCCTTATTTTTATAATCCGATTGTTTTCAGCGCCAGATCCCGAATGACTTCATTCGGTTCCTCCAACCCCACGCTAAAACGGATAAAACCTTTCCTAAATTTCTCTGGATACAGATGAATACGCTCATCATAACTTGGCTGTGGAAATATAAGGCTTTCATCATGTCGCGATCTTCTGTGCGGATTGATTGATCCGTTCCATGCGAAGCGGGAAAGGACGCATAGAAATGCGAACATTCTATATACAGCCATATAGCTTACATTGGGATATACTACCCTGTCTCCTGATCATAATCTGTTCCTGTATGAACTGCCTGTGTCGTAATGTCATAACCTTTATACTTATTTTCTTTCTTTGCCATTTTTATGTCCTCCACTTTCATTGTTTTACTTTATATCATGACACTTCAACTATCGTGGATACTTCGGTTCCATATCGCGTCCCATCTTTTTAAGCATTTCACGGTCACTACGTATTGTCGCACAAGCAACTGTCGTAAGCATATTTCCTGTTATAGTAGCGGATGCGCCTGCACTAAATGCCTTTTCCCCATCATTTTCAAGCAAAGCACGCCCTGCCGCCAAACGAATATTTGCTTCCGGATTAATATATCGAAAAATTGCAATGGTACGTAAAATCTCATTTTCCGTCAGTGGTTTCTGACTCTCAAGCGGAGTTCCCGGAATCGGCATTAATGCATTAATGGGGATGGATTCGGCCGGTACCTCTGATAGGCTAATTGCCATATCCAAACGATCTTCCCATGTTTCTCCCATTCCAATAATTCCACCTGAGCATACACAAAGTCCCTCTTCTTTTACCATTTTCAATGTTTCCATTTTCATTTCATACGTATGGGTTGTGCAAATGTTAGCAAAATTTCTCTTTGATGTCTCAATATTATGGTGATAGCTTGTCACACCCACTTCCTTTAACCTGCGCAGCTGCTCTCTGGATAAAAATCCCATAGAAGCACAAAGATCAATCTTTGTATTCTCTTTTAAGACCTTATATGTTTCTATCGCTTTTTCAAATTCATCATCGTCGAGTGTCCTGCCAGCTGTAACAATTGAAAACCTATCTACTTTCTCTGCTTCATTTAGCTTACACTGCTTTAAAATAGTGTCAACAGGCAAAAAATCATACACTTCACAATCTGTTTGGTGATATACTGATTGAGCGCAATATTTACTATCCTCCGGACACTTTCCGCTACGGCCATTGATGATAGAACAAAGATCCACCTTATCACCAACAAGCGCTGCACGTATTCGATCCGCCCCTTTGCAAAGCTCCTCTAAATCACATGTAAGAAAGAAAGACAAATCTTCTCCTCTTTTCATTCTTCTTCCATCAATAATTTCTTTTGCCAATTCTAAAACAACCATTTTTAGCTTTCTTCCCTTCAAAATTCCCAGTCTCCATGTATCACTTTTTATCAGTAATACCAGACAGTTCTTTCACAACCTCGCCTGCCAGAATCATTCCTGCCACAGATGGAACAAATGCTACGCTGCGTGGAATATCCCTCCGTTCCGTACATTTGTGCTTTGCCCCCGGCGGACAAATACAATGACTCCTACAGCTGATAGACATATCTTCCAGCGGCCTGGCTGGTTTTTCTTCGGAATACACAACCTTCAGTTTCTTTATACCACGTTTTTTCAGTTCTCTTCTCATCACTTTCGCAAGAGGGCACATCTTCGTTTTGTAAATATCCGCCACACGAAACGCACTGGCATCCAGCTTGTTTCCCGCGCCCATGCAGCTAACTACTGGTACCTGCTTCTTTTTTGCCTGTATGATGATTTCCAGCTTTGCAGTGACTGTATCTACCGCATCCACAACATAATCATACTTCTCAAACGGAAACTCATCTGCGTTTTCCGGGAGGAAAAAACACTTGTGTACAGTCACTTCCGCATCAGGGTTTATTTCAAGCATACGCTCCTTCATCACATCTGCCTTATATTTGCCCACCGTTTTTCTGGTCGCTATAATCTGTCTGTTCAGATTTGTCAGGCACACTTTGTCGTCATCAATCAGATCAAATGCCCCGACCCCGCTCCGAACCAGAGCCTCGCATACATAACCGCCCACACCGCCTATTCCAAAGACAGCAACCCTAGAATTTTTTAACCTTTCCATTGCTTCTTTTCTGAGAAGAAGCTGAGTTCTCGAAAACTGATCCAGCATAAATAAACCCCTTTTCTATCATTTTTCATAAAAGGTAAAACAGCTAGCTGTCCGGTATGCAAATATCAGCAGGCATTTAAAAATAACTCATGTATTCTGTTATCCTTATCCAATTCCGGATGAAAAGCCAGTCCAAATTGCACGCCATACCGAACAGCCACAATTTTTCCCTCATGTTCTGCGAGAATTTCCACACCTTCCCCGGTTTCTTCAATATATGGAGCACGAATAAACGTCATCGGAACAGAACCAATATGCTTCATTTCCTGTACCGTGTGAAAACTTCCCAATTGTCTTCCGTAAGCATTGCGCCGCACAGTAACAGGCAGCGTACCGAAATATATATGCGGATCATTTGCCAGCCTCTTGGCAATCAGAATCAGCCCGGCGCAGGTTGCAAGCACCGGCGTCCCCTGCTCGATCATTTGCTTCAATGGCTGAAATATATCCAGTTCCCGAAGAAGCATTCCCTGCACTGTGCTCTCTCCACCCGGCAATACCAACCCGTCCAGGTGGTGTTCCAGATCACTCTTTTTCCGAAGTTCTACGCATTCTGCCCCCAGGCTCTCCAGTTTTTTTCTATGTTCGATAAACGCACCCTGCACAGCCAGTATCCCTATCCGCATTTTATTTTCCTCTTTCCGCCATTAAAAGCTGTATTTCCTGCTCATTAATTCCAACCATAGCTTCTCCTAAATCTTCGGAAAGCTCCGCCAGCAATTTGCTGTCCTGATAATTGGTTACTGCTTTTACGATAGCAGCAGCGCGTTTTTTCGGATCGCCGGATTTGAAAATACCAGAGCCTACAAACACTCCTTCCGCGCCAAGCTGCATCATCAACGCCGCATCTGCAGGCGTTGCAACACCGCCTGCGGCAAAATTTACCACAGGAAGGCGTCCATTCTGATGAACATATGCAATCAATTCATACGGTACCCTCAAATTTTTTGCCTCTTCAAATAATTCATCTTCCCGCATGGAAACTACTTTTGCAATCTCGCCGTTCATCATACGCATATGTCTTACTGCCTGCACGACATCTCCTGTTCCCGGCTCCCCTTTGGTTCGGATCATGGACGCGCCCTCGTTAATTCTTCTTAGAGCCTCCCCTAAGTCTTTGGCGCCGCATACAAAAGGAACCTTAAATTTTTGTTTATCAATGTGATATACATCATCAGCCGGTGACAAAACTTCACTTTCATCAATATAATCGATCTCAACCGCTTCCAAAATCTGTGCTTCCACGAAATGACCGATTCTGCATTTTGCCATGACAGGAATTGACACTGCCTCCTGTATCCCCGTGATCATTTTGGGATCGCTCATTCTGGACACGCCTCCCGCCGCGCGAATATCTGCCGGAATACGTTCCAATGCCATGACTGCACATGCACCGGCTTCCTCTGCGATTTTTGCCTGCTCCGGTGTTGTAACATCCATGATAACGCCACCTTTTAACATCTGTGCCAGTTGTTTATTTAATTCATATCTCTTTGTTTCCATTCGGAACTCCTCCTCTAAATCCAATCCACACCGCCAACCAGTCCTCTTTTTTCCAAAGATCACTCAGCTGGAATTTCTCTGTTGTCACAATATCCTCTGATACTGCAACATCTGCTTTAACTTTATTACTCATAATAATCTCCACCTTCAAACAACTTGGTATTGTTATACTCTTTCTCCTACTTTTCTTCTATGGATTATAGGTTTCATTTTTTCCATAGGAATTTTGTTTAACAAAATTCAATATACCAGCAACATTAAAAAGCGTTTTCGTAAGCCACCATAATGACTGTTGAAAACGCTCTTCCTATAACAGACATTTAAAGTTTTATATGTAATCTCTGTCTACCACAACTCCCGTTGTTAAAGATGCGATATGGTTGATATATTCTGCAATTTCACTGGGTGAAATCACCACTTCTTTTTCCCATCCACTGTAATATTGCTCCTTTTTCACCAATGATTCAGGAATGGATATCTGAGAATCTGCAGCCAACAAAACGATAATCCCTGCCTCATTCAGTAAGCTTGTTATCCTTTCTATGTCGTCTCCCGATTCGGGCTGGTACAGAAAAGTGTGTCTACCGTCAGCGTACAGCCTCCGCTCCGTCTCCTGAACTAGTTGCAGTGTGATTCCTCCTTTTCCAATCGGAAACGCAACTGTCACTGCTTTGTGTCCGTTCAAAACACTCCTGTTCTCTATAGTCACATGTTTACGCTCAAGAAAATCTGTTACTGTGGAAGTCACTACTCCACATGCTGAAGTCATATTGGTGATCCTGTCAATCAGAATCAGTTCTCCCACAGTCTTATGATTCTGAAAAGTATCCAGTACCACACTATCTGCAAATGTGAGTTCACAGGATGCAATCTCATTTTTATTCAGTCTGTTTCCATCCTTTTTCTCTCCGGTATTCACATCAATGGTATATAAAATACTTCGAATCTGTCCCGGAATCATTCTGGTACCTATTTTTACAAAAAAAGCTTTGCCATTTTCCAGGATTTCATCATCCATCCAGAGTATCGTTGCTGTCACTCCGGAAGCAATTTTCAGTTCTGCACCATCAGTCAGCACACATCCTCTGGATACATCTACTTCTCTGTCCAGCTGTATCGTAACCGGTTGACCTTTTGAGGCTTTTTCAGAGTCTTTATCTCCCACCACAATACGTTTCACATGTGCAATTTCTTTGCTGGGAAGAGCTGTAATCTGATCTCCTACAAAAATCTCTCCTGCCTCGACCTGTCCCTGGAAACCACGAAATTCATGATTCGGTCTGCAGACTCTCTGCACTGGAAGATAAAAGCCTTTTTCCGTTTTATCTTCCGAAATATCCACCTGCTCCAGATAAGATAAAAGAGCCGGTCCCTGATACCATTTCGTATTTGGGGATTTCGCAGTCACATTATCTCCTTCTGTGGCTGAAACCGGAATATTTACTACATGCTCCAGATTCAATTCTTCCCGCAGCTGCTGAATCTGTTTTTCAATCTCCAGGAACCGATCTTCCCTGTAATCTACCAGATCCATCTTATTGATGGAGAATACGAAATAACGGATTCCCATCAGAGCACAGATTCTTGCATGGCGTCTGGTCTGTACCAGAACACTCTGTTTCGCATCCACAAGAATCACAGCCAAATCTGCAAAAGACGCTCCTACTGCCATGTTTCTGGTGTATTCTTCATGTCCCGGGGTATCTGCCACAATAAAACTTCTGTTGTCTGTGGTAAAATACCGGTACGCCACATCGATGGTAATCCCCTGTTCTCTCTCTGCCATCAGACCATCCAGCAAAAGGGAATAGTCAATCTTACCACCTCTGGAACCGACCTTGGAATCCAGTTCCAGTGCCCGTTCCTGATCTGCGTACAGTAATTTGGAATCGTATAAAATATGCCCGATCAGTGTAGATTTTCCATCATCCACACTTCCACAGGTAATAAATTTCAGCAAACCTTTCATTTTAGAAGTACCCCTCTCTCTTTCTGCGTTCCATGCTACCAGTTTCCTCATGATCGATTACCCGACTGGTACGTTCTGATTCCACAGCACTTAAAGTTTCCTCGATAATCTCATCAAGAGTATCCGCATCGGACTCCACTCCTCCAGTCAGAGGATAACATCCCAGTGTCCTGAAACGGATTTTTTTGTTCTGTATAGTTTCTCCTTCCCGAAGCTTCAGTCTGTCATCATCCACCATGATGATGTTCCCATCCCGGTAGATCACAAGCCGCTCTTTTGCAAAATACAAAGGAACAATCTCAATATTTTCCCTGCGGATATACTGCCAGATGTCTTTTTCCGTCCAGTTTGAGATTGGAAATACACGCATACTCTCCCCTTTATGGATCTTTGTATTATAAAGTTTCCACATTTCCGGCCTCTGATTCTTGGGATCCCATGCCTGCTGGCCATTTCGGAAAGAAAAAATTCTTTCTTTGGCTCTGGATTTTTCCTCATCCCTGCGTCCTCCGCCAAATGCAGCTGTAAATCCGTATTTGCTCAGAGCCTGTTTTAATGCCTGAGTCTTCATAATATCTGTATAAGCAGAACCATGATCAAAAGGATTGATTCCCTGCTTTACTCCTTCTTCATTGGTGTACACCAGCATCTCAATGCCCTTTTCTTTTGCTACGCGGTCACGAAATTCTATCATTTCTCTGAATTTCCATGTGGTATCAATATGCATAAACGGAAATGGTGGTTTTTCCGGGTAAAATGCTTTCATTGCAAGATGAAGCATAACCGAGCTGTCCTTTCCAATAGAATAAAGCATAACCGGCTTTTCACATTCTGCTGCCACTTCCCTGATGATATAAATTGCCTCTGCTTCCAATTCATCCAGATGAGAAAAATTGCCCATCGTTCCTGTCCTCCTGTCTAATACTTATTAGCTTCCTTTTTATTTACTTCAATACTTCTGACCTTTCCCGCAGAATCTGTTACCTGCCAGAGATAACGATCACCAACAATATCTACTGAAAGAGCACTTCCTCTACCCCCGATATCTGCTCCCAGAAAAAATCTGATTGCTGAAGATTTACATTCCTTCAAACAGGAGGTGCATCCCCAGCAATCCCGCATATGAAGAATGAATGCCTTTCCATTCTGGTCTTTTTTCAGCAGATTTCCAGGACAGGCCTCGATACACCTTCCACATCCGATACATTTTTCTTTGTCAATTCTTATACTCATTTTAAATCCCTCAGAATGATTTCTATCCTGCCGTCCACATACCTGGAATTCACATATTTTTCAAATTTACTGTTTTTCTCCGGATAGTCCGTATTTTTCTCCAAAACTGTGCCATCTTGTTTCTTTTCTTGCCAGAAGATGAGCGATTACCACCCGGCAAACAATCAGCCGTTCCCGGATTTCATAAATCCGCAGCAGATCATCCACGTCCCTGGCAGAAAGTTCTTTCAATTTTTCTTGCAGAAGCAGAATGTTCTCATCTGCCTTCTGAAGCTTCGCCTCATTATACTGATAATCGGTACTGATACCTCCGGCATACTGATCCATAATTTTCTGCATAGCCTCTTCGATCTGCTCGATATCCAGAAATGACGGTGCCTGAGATAAAAATCTTTCGTATTCCCTCTTTTTCTCTGTGGAATCAACTTTCTCCTGCACATTTCTTTGTCCTGAGCATTGTTTCTCCTTCTGATTCAGGTATCGGAGTACCCCTTCCGCAGCAATCTCGCCCTCAGCCAGAGCACCTGTTACATATTTTTGCGGACATCCTCCAGCCACATCTCCTGCCGCAAACAGCCCATGGATGGTCGTCTGTCTTTCCTCATCTACCCAATAACCACTGGCTGTGTGGCCTCCCACAATATAGGGTTCTGTTCCTTCGATCTCCACATTTTCTTTCGAAGGTCCTTTTTCCGCTTCCAGCCATTTCAAGGTCTGGCTGGGTGCCATATTCAAGTACGCCTTATACAGATCCAGTTCCTGTTCCTTTGAAATTGTATCTGTTTTCAAATAGCAGGGACCGTTTCCCATCCGGTTTTCCATCACCGTTCCATATACTCTCTGTGAAGTTGTCAGACCATATTTTTTCTCATATACCTCACCCCGGGAATTGATCTGTTTTGCAGCTACTCCCTGAGCGATGGTTCCGGTAGGTGCAATGGTATCTTTACATCGCAGGGCGATAAAACGCATCTCAAACGTAGTCATTTCTGCCCCCGCCAGAATTCCCATTGCGTATCCCGCTCCTGTATTAAAAGGCGGATACCACATCTTGTGCCTGGAAAATCCCGGATTATTGGGACGATACAGCCCGGCTGCTCCTCCGGTAGCCACGATCACTGCTTCCGCATGGATTTCATAAAATACCGGACGGTTCACATCAAATCCCACTGCTCCCCGGACGCATCCATCTTCCAACAGGTAATCCGTTATATTGACATGATTCAATATGGTCACATTGGTTTGGCTGGACGCAGCTTCTGCCAAAATCGGTTTGATGTTCTCTCCATTGATTTTGATATTCCGGTTGCCTCTGGTCACATATTTTCCATTCTCATCCTTAAGAATCACAAGTCCCAAACCTTCCATCACTTCTGTCACGTGATTCAGCCGCCTGGACATGGTCAGTAAAAGATCCTCCCGGACGATTCCTTCTGCATCATTTCTTGCATAATCCACGTAATCCTGTGGCGTTTTTCCTTCCACAATATAAGCATTGATTGCATTTACCCCTGCTGCAAGGCAGCCGCTTCGCTTAATATTGGATTTCTCTGCAATCAATATTTTTTTATCTGACTTTCTGCCCAGCGTATAGGCGGCAAAACATCCGGCGGTTCCGCCTCCAATAATCAGAACGTCCGTTTCCAGCCTTTTTGTTTCTAACAACATATTCATGTGGCTTCTCCTTATATAATCACCGACTCTTCTGCCCTAATGGTCTGATTGACAACAATCTGTACTTCCCCGTCCTCTTTATACACATATGCACGGTAAATAAATACTTTTACTTGTTCTCCCTCACGGATGGGTTCTTCCTCTGCCCTTCTTGTTCCCTGTAGCAAAATCCCATGAATCCTTACCCAGATTTCCAGTTCTTTTCCTCTGAACAGAACCCGTTCCACTACCCCTTCTTCGGCAGTGACCTCATACCGTATCTTATCTGTTTTTTTGGAGATGCTTACATTTTCCGGACGGATCACAGCATGGTAGGAAGCATCCAGCCCGGTGAAACCCCAAAAACTGCTGATATTATTGATTTTGGTAGGATGTCCCATAAATTCCGCTACAAAAGCTGTTCGCGGCGTGTTATATATTTCCCTAGGACTTCCAATCTGTTCCACCCTGCCCTTATTGGTGATAATGATTTCATCTGCCACCTCAATGGCCTCATCCTGGTCATGAGTCACAAAAATACTTGTAATTCCAACTTTATTAATCATCTCCCGCAGCCAGCTTCTCAACTCCTGACGAACCTTTGCATCTATGGCAGCAAAGGGTTCATCCAGAAGCAAAAGCTCCGGATTCGGTGCCAACGCTCTGGCAAAAGCAACTCTTTGCCTCTGACCTCCTGAGAGCTGATTGGGATATCTTTTTTCTAATCCATTCAGATTTACAAGATTGATCAGTTCGCTTACTCTCTTTTTTATATCCGCTTTGTTCCAGTGATTAACCTTCAGCCCAAAAGCAATATTGTCATATACCGTCTTATATCGGAATAACGCATAGTTCTGAAACACAAATCCTACTCTCCGCTGGCTGGCAGGGATATCATTGACCACCTTACCGTCAATCACAATTTCACCAGAATCCGCATTCTCCAGACCCGCAATCATACGCAGTATTGTGGTTTTTCCACTTCCGCTCGGACCTAAAAGTGCAACCAGACGACCTTTCTCGATGCCAAAATTGATATCTTTTGATGCCTGAAATTTTTCAAATGATTTGTTTATATTTTTTAATTCTATGTAATTTTTGTTCTGCTGCACCATGTCAGTCTACCTCTTTTTTCCCTTTTTTCTCCAGTTTGCTTCGCAATATCAGGATTACTACTGCCATCAATACCAGAATCGCAGAAACTGCAAAAGCACCGGTAAAATCATAACCCTGATATAATAGTTCTATGTATAGCGGCATGGTGTTTGTCTTTCCCCGCAAATGTCCGGACAGTACAGATACCGCTCCGAATTCTCCCATTGCTCTTGCACTGCACAGTACAATTCCATATAACAGAGCCCATTTGATATGAGGAAACGTAATTTCACGGAAAATGGTAAATCCTCCGGCTCCCATCAGTGCAGCCGCTTCTTCCTCATCCGTTCCTTGGGCAGTTAAAACCGGAATAATTTCTCTGGAAACAAAAGGAAACGTTACAAAAATCGTCGCCAGCACAATTCCGGGAACTGCAAAAATAATGTTAATACCTACACTCTTTAAAAATGGATACAAAGCACTCTGGCGGCCAAAAGTCAATACATAGATCAGACCGGCAATAATCGGTGATACCGTCAATGGCAGATCGATCAATGTTGAAATAACCTTTTTTCCCCGGAATTGAAAGCGGGTAATGCACCATGCTGCAAAAATACCGAAAATCGTATTAAAGATTAAAGTAATCACAGTTACTTTCAGGGTCAGAAAAATCGCTTTCACCGCATATTCATCGGATACTGCTGTCCCAAATACATGAATTCCTTTTTCAAATGCCGTAATCAGTACATACACCAACGGTAAAATCAACATAACCGTCAGAAACACCGCACAAATTCCAATAAGAATCCATTTCAGCGATCCGGAATCTTTTCGAATATTCATATCTTCCATCTCCTCCTTCTGAATTTACGCAATACCACTGACAATTTTTGATGTACGGCTCTGAAGAACCGCATTCACGAAGAGAATCATAAATGCCGTGAGCAGCATGACCAGTGCTATGGATGTTGCACTTGCATAATCGTATTCCTGCAGCTCCGACATAATCATAAGGGGAGCAATTTCCGTCTCGTACGGTGTATTTCCTGCAATAAATACAACACTTCCATATTCCCCCAGGCCTCTTGCAAATGACATGGTAAAGCCACTGATCAGTGCCGGGAGAATTTCCGGAAAAATCACTTTAAAAATAGTCTGTCTGCTATTTGCTCCAAGCACGTGGGCAGCTTCTTCATACTGAATATCTATCTTTTCCAGTACTGCCCTCACCACAAAGGGGATTCCAATGAATACAAGAGCTACCGTAATTCCCACTCTGGTGTAGGCGATACGGATTCCAAAACGATGAAAAATGCTTCCCACCCATCCGTTCGTCGTTGTCAGATGCGTAAGGGCAATACCTGCTACTGCAGTAGGAAGGGCAAAAGGAAGCTCGATAATCCCATTCATAATCTCTTTCCCAGGGAACCGATACCTTACCAGCACCCACGCCAGTATTATTCCCATAACCGCATCAATCAACGCGGCAACAAAGGCTGTCTGAAAACTGACTGCGTAACTGCAAAGGACTCTCGGTCTTGTTACAGTGGAGATAAAACTCTGAAAAGAAAGCTGTGATGAGAAAATCACCAGGGAACACAACGGTATGATGACAATCAATCCAAGCATTGTAATGGTAATTCCAAGAGACAGCCCAAACCCCGGTATCACTCTGGCTGTTTTTCTTTTTCTGTTTTTCAAATTGCATATCCTCTCTTTCTGCCCATGTTATATTTTTTTTCATAAAATGGAACCCTGGCTGTTTTTAAAAAGAGAAAATTCCCGAAGGACTTTCCTCTCTGTGAATATAAGATTATTTTTCCTCGTAAATGCTGTCGAAGACTCCACCATCAGCAAAATGTTTTGCACCGGCTTCTGCCCAACCTCCGAAATGACTGATATTGGTCAACTGCACATTCGTATTGATCCATTTTCCGTCTTCCGGAATCTCTATGATTGAATTGCTGTCAGTATCTGCTGCATATTCCGCCAGTATATCTTCATTGGACGGACGATAGTAATTTTCTGCTTCCAGTCTCTGTGCATCGTCAGAATACAGATAATTCAGATATTCGGTAGCCACCTCTCTGGTTCCCCTGCTATCTGCCACTTCATCAACAATAGCAACGGTTGGCTGGCACAGAATTGATACAGACGGTACTACAATTTCATAGGAATCAGGGTCTTCCTTAACAGAAAGGAATGCTTCATTTTCCCATGCAATCAGGACATCACCCTGACCATTTTCTGTAAAGGTCGTTGTGGCTCCTCTCGCTCCAGAATCCAGTACCAAAACATTTGAGTAAAGTTTCTTAATACTTTCCTGAATCTCCTCTTCACTCTGTCCCTGCTGTTCAAAATAATACCAGGCTGCAAGATAATTCCATCTTGCTCCGCCAGAGGTCTTTGGATTTGGTGTAATCACACCCACATCATCTTTTAACAGATCATCCCAATCCTGAATATCCTTTGGATTCCCTTTTCTCACCAAAAAAACAATTGTTGACGTATATGGGGAGCTATCAAGCGGAAACTCTTCTGTATATCCTGCTTCAATCAGTCCGGCATCTACCAGAGTATCCACATCTCCTTCTAATGCCAGAGTTACCACATCTGCTTCCAGTCCGTTCGCAACCTCCAGTGCCTGTTTTCCGGAACCACCGTGAGACTGTACTACAGACACATCCTGACCACTTTCTTCTTTCCAATGTTCTGAAAAAATTTCATTATAAGCTGCATAAAGCTCTCTGGTCGGATCATATGAAACATTGGTAATCTCCACTGATGCTGAATTCTCATTTGCTGCCGATTCAGCCGACGATTTTTCACTTACTTCAGGAGACTTCGCAGAACCGTTTCCGCATCCTGCCAAAAGACTCATTCCAATCATTGCTGTCATAAATAATGCCACACTTTTTTTCATAATAATCACCTCGAATAATTCAAATTTTTATTAATACTTTTTTCTGTCTTTTATTCTAAAAATCTTTATTTTCACTGTTCAAATCAAAGATTCAACACTTATAGATTCCTCCAGCAGATAAATAAATGTAACTCATATATACTTTTCCTTTTAAATATGTTTTCTATGTTATACTATTTTTTTATTTTCTCTCCTATTGATTTCTGTCTATTTATTTTCCATAGAATTTTTTTTAACATAATTCCTACAAATATCATTCCAGTTCCATTTCATATCGTAATTTTGACATTGAAAAAGCGCCTTCAATAACATTTTCTCATGTCATTAAAAGCGCTTTGCCACAAAATTATTATCTTTATTCATCAAAAACTCCCATGGACAAGTATCTTTCACCGCTGTCTGGAAGTAATACTACAATCGTTTTTCCTTCATTCTCAGGTCTTTCTGCTATCTTTTTCGCAGCAAACAAAACCGCGCCAGAAGACACTCCGCACAAAACGCCTTCCGCCTTTACCAGTTCCCTACAGGTTTGAAATGCGTCTTCATCGTTTACCGCGATGATTTCATCATAAATTTCCGTATCCAGAATATCTGGAATAAACCCTGAGCCAATCCCCTGAATTTTATGCGATCCAGGTATTCCATCCGACAGGACGGGCGATCCCGCAGGCTCCATGGCCACAATCTTTACCTCCGAATTTCTTTCTTTCAGATACCTCCCGATTCCTGTAATGGTTCCTCCGGTTCCTACCCCCGCGACAAAAATATCTACCTTTCCCCCACTGTCTTCCCAGATTTCAGGTCCTGTTGTATCGTAATGAGCCTGCGGATTATATGGATTTGTAAACTGGCTGGGAACGAATCCGCCCATTTCTTCCGCCAGCTCATTTGCTTTTTTTATCGCGCCTTTGGTTCCCCTGGAAGCAGGAGTCAAAACCAGTTCTGCGCCATATGCGGACAAGAGTTTTCTTCTTTCTAAACTCATAGTTTCCGGCATGGTAATCATCAGGCGATATCCACGGGCTGCCGCCACGCAGGCCAGCCCGATTCCCGTATTGCCGGAGGTCGGTTCGATAATCACATCCCCTTTGTGCAGGATGCCCGCTTTCTCCGCTTCATCGATCATCCTCACCGCAACCCGGTCCTTGACAGAACCTGCCGGATTCATATATTCCAATTTCGCAAGAATTCTTGCTTTACATCCATTTGCCGCCGCATATTCCTGCAATTCCAAAAGCGGAGTTTCTCCCACCATATCCGTAATTTTCTGATAGATTTTTGCCATATTTTTCCATTACCTCTCTTAAATCTGAAACTCATATGTCTCCGGAATCCGATACTGGGAGGGCGTCACGCCATACTTTGCCTTAAATCTTTTTAAAAAGTATCCCATATCTTTATAATCCAGTGTTCCCGCTATGTCAATCACTTTCATCTTTGTATGCTTCAGCAGATATGCCGCCCGCTTCATTTTCACCGTATTGACGTAATCCACAAAATTCACCCTGATCTGGGCGGCAAATACCGTACTCAGATAAGAACGGTTTATGTACACCTCCTCTGAAATCGTCTTCTGTTTTAAATCACCTTCCGGTCTATTTAAAATATAAAGAAGAATGTCCTCCAATCCTTCTCCATGCGCTGGATATAATTCTGAAAATTCAAGAAAAAATGTATAAAAATTCTCGATGTCTTTTTGTATCATTTCCTCATAATCAGGGAACGCTCCTCCCTGGGGGATATAATCTTCAGGTGCAAAATAGAATACCAGCCATTCATAACGCTCAAAGAGTTCCTTAATGACACTGTCCAGAATCCGTTTTACACAGGCAAATGCTTCTGACAGATCCATATATTCAGAAAGAGCCGTATAAAGCAGTTCATCCAGATACTCTTTGATTGCATTATCCACATGTTCAAAATAATTTAACAGTTCTTCTTTTCTGCAGATTTCCGCCGTTATTTTTCCATGCTCGGCATTCTCTATTTTACTGAAAAGCGATATAAAATGACTGATTTCAAAGGGTGTGGCAAGATAATCATCCACACCCAGCAAAAAACTTTTTCGCACAGTCTTAAAATCCGGATTCTGACTAACAATAGCAACTGCTTTGCAAAGTTTTTCTTTTTTGATTGTCCCAAGAAGTGTCGTCACATGATTATCCGGTGTCGCTTCCAGCAATACCAGATAATAATGTGTCTTCTGTAGCTTCTCAATCAGTTTTTCAAAGTTAGAAGTGATTTCACAGATCTGAAAACCAGTAGAGTCACCCCAAATCCGAAGCCGCTTTAATTCCTGCAGGATGATTTCACTTTTTACTGCAAGTAATACTGTGTACATATTTCACCTCGCCCTTGATTAATAACTACATGCTCATGAAAACGAGCCACTGCGCAGCCTGCTTTTCCTCTGTTAATCCCTGATCTCCAGAAATTCTTTCTCGGATTCTCCGTTCTCTATATGGAACGAATGCAGTATCGGTTCCTCTTCCATAAGGGACAGGATCAGATAACTGGCTTTCAAGTCATAAGCAAGCCTTTTATCCTCTTGGGACGGACGCGAGGGAGATTCTGGGTGCGAATGCCAATTCCCAATCGGCTTCAGTTCTCTGGCTCTCATATCCTTTACTGCCTGAAGCTGCTCCTCCGGATCCAGTGAAAAATGCTCGTTGGAAGCATCGATATTGGTCAGATAATATACTTTTTCAATGACCCTCTCATCCCCCTGATCATTTCCTCCAATTAATCCACACGCTTCATTAGGCAGCTTCTCTCTGGCATGGAGAATCATTTCATCCACATCCTGCTTTCTGATGATTACTTTTTTCATATTTCCACCCATTTTCCACTTTATATTTTATCTTCACATACATTCAATTCATAGTCAATAGGCTCTGTAATGGTCGGATGGTCTCCGCAGACAGCACAATTGTGTGTGTTGCTTGGCAGTTTAACCTTACGGAACTCCATCTTTAAAGCGTCAAATGTCAGCAGATACCCTGTCAGAAGGTCTCCTTTTCCAATAATATATTTTACCGCTTCCATTGCCTGAAGACTCCCAATGACGCCTCCCATAGCGCCGATCACGCCGGCCTGCTTGCAGGTAGGCACCGCATCCTTCGGCGGCGGATCCTGAAATACACACCGATAGCAGGGACCTTCTCCCGGCACATAAGTCATAAGCTGTCCTTGAAACCGGATGATTCCCGCATGCGAAAATGGTTTTTTCTCCAGAACACAGGCGTCATTGATCAGGAATTTTGCCGGAAAATTATCCGTTCCATCAATGATAAAATCATACTCTCGAATCAATTCTCTGATATTAGAGGCGTCCACAAACATATGATAAGTATTTACCTTCACATCCGGATTCATTCTTTCCATGGTTTCTTTTGCTGACTTTACCTTTGGTTTTCCCACATCCTCTGTCGAATGAATAATCTGTCTTTGCAGATTGGAAAGCTCCACATCATCCGCATCCACAATTCCTATCGTACCCACGCCTGCTGCAGCCAGATACATGGCGGCAGGGGCGCCAAGCCCGCCTGCGCCGATAATAAGAACCTTTGCATTCAACAGTTTCTTCTGACCTTTTGCTCCCACCTCTTTCAGTATGATGTGGCGGGAATAACGTTCAATCTGTGTATCTGTCAATGCCATTTAGCATCCACCTCCCATAAAATAAAGAAATTCCACAGTGTCTCCATCCTTTAAAACCGTATCCGCTCTTTTATCTGCATCAATAAACACATCATTCACGGAAATCGTTACATAATCCGGCATTTCCACCTGTTCAAGTTCGATCAGTTCCGGCAAAGTCAGTCCTTTCTTCACTTCTTTTCCGTTTCCTGCAACTGTAATATACATATTCTTACTCCTTCCCTTCTGTCAAAATGATTTCAACCAATCCATCAGTTCCTGCGACTTCAGCGCACCTGTTTTACGACCCGCTTCCTGCCCGTTTCTAAAAACAAGCAACGTGGGGCTGGACAGGATTTCATATTTTTCTGTAAGTTCCGCCTCATAATTTGTATTTACCTTATAAAAATGGAAACTGCCCTCCAATCGTTCTTCCGTCTGACTGAGAGCCGGCGCAAGTTTTTTGCAGGCAATACAGGAATCTGAATAAAAATCCACCAGCACGGGCAAATCGCTTTTCAATACTTTTTCTTCAAACTTTTCTTTTCCTATCCGGTCTGCCATTTATTCCTCCACCTTCCGTACATAAAGTGTATAAGTTCCGTCTTCATTGTCTGTGAGTTTTAGGATCTTATGTCCTTCTTCCTTCATACTTCTGGGAACATTCTGCACCGGCTCGCCGTCATTCATACGGATAGCCAGTACCTCCCCGTCCTCCAGTTCATCGATACTTACCTTCGCTTTCACAAAAGTCATAGGACAAACCTTATCTGTAATATCAACCTGTTCATCAAATTTAATCTCGTCCATAATATGCCCCCGTAATCACTTTTCTGAATTCTTCTTCCCCGATTCTTAGCAACATCAGGCGGAAACGCTCGCCTGGTCTAGCATTTTCTTCAAAATATCCAATGGCCGCATCCGCCACCCGAAATAAAGTTTCCTTATCTTTGATAATCGGGAGCAGTGTTTCACCCTGATAGATTTTATTTCCAAACAGACCGCCAAAAGAAACAATATAGCCGCTTTCTCCCTCCCACGCATCTGTAGGACAGGATTTTACACAGCGTCCGCAATGGTTACATTTTTCCCTGTCAATGACGATTTTGCCATCCTCCGTGGCAAGGGCGTTCTCCCTGCAGGCTTTCACGCAGACCCCGCATTGAATACAGACGTCTTCCTTATAATCCACAATCATGCCGCCTTTGATTCCCAGATCATTTTCCTCGGCTTTCAGGCAGTTGTTCTGACATCCGGTCACACCGAATTTGAATTTATGGGGCAGGTCTCTGCCAAAATAATGTGCATCCAGTTCTTTTGCCAGTGCATAAGTATCAATGCAACCGCTTGGACAGACCGCAGATCCCTGGCAGGCTGTAACCGTTCGCACTCTTGGTCCGCAGACACCAGGTTTTACGCCGCCTTCTGACAGCTTTTCCTTCACTTCTTCGATATCTTCAAATCGGATAAACGGAATCTCGATTCCCTGCCTAGAGGTCATATGTACATATCCTTTGCCATATTGATCCGCCACCTCTGATACCGTGCGGATGTTTTCCGCAGTCAGGTTTCCTCCCACCACCTGAAGGCGAAGGGAAAAATATCCTTTTTGTTTCTGCCGCATAAATCCGCCTTTTTTCAACGATGCATAATCTGGTTTTTTCTCTGCCATTATTTCCTCCTTCTTGTACGCTGTTTCTGTGCATTATGGTATTACCCAGGGCGCCCTCTCTTGCCGCTGTGCGGCAATTCACCTTGTCCCTTTATGGGGTTCGTCTCCTTTACTGTTTCTCCATGCTTTCGATTGCCTGCTGAAAATCCCCTATCAAGTCTTCCAGATCCTCAATGCCCACACTGACCCGGATCAGATCATTATAGATCCCTGCTTCCTCCTTCTGTTTCTGCGTGCTGTGAAGACTGATTGTCGATGCCGGATGTATGACGAGTGTTTTCGTATCTCCGATATTGGAAACCTGTAGCGCCAGCTTCAGGTTATCTATGAATGTAAATGCTCTTTCTTTGCTTCCTGCCCGCAGGGTAAGAATTGCACCGTATCCATTTTCCAACTGTTTTCTGGCAATTTCATGCCAAGGGCTGCTTTCCAGCCCTGGGAAATTCACCGATAATTCCGGATAATGTTCTCGAATCCAGACCGCAAGTCCTAGCGCATTCTCACATTGGTGTTCCATGCGGAGTGCCAGAGTCTCCAGTCCCATCAGATTTAAAAACGCATTCTGGGGAGACAAACAGGCTCCAAAGTTTCGGAAAACAGTCGCCCTCATCCTGGAGATATATGCCATTGGACCGTATTTCAGATATTCTCCAAGAACCGGATATTTTTCTCTGGTCCACTTGAAATGACCGCTGTCTGTAAGTATCCCGCTGATCGCGCTGCTGTTTCCATTGATATACTTAGATGAAGAATTTATCACAATATCCGCCCCCAGCTCCAGTGGGCGGATCAGATACGAGGTTGCTGTGGTATTATCCACAATCAATGGAAGCCCATGAGAATGTGCCAACTCTGCCAACCGCTCGATGTCTGTCACATCCAGACCTGGATTCCCAATCGTTTCCGCAAAAATCAATTTCGTATGCTCACCTATCGCCCCCTCAAAGGCTTCCCAGTTATTGTTTTCTACAAAGATTGTCTGAATCCCAAATGCCCCCAGATTCCGAAAGAGATCGATGGTTCCTCCATAGAGGCTGGCGCTTGTTACAATCTCATCCCCTGATTGAAGGATATTTAAAAATGCATTCGTAATCGCCGCCATACCAGATGCACAGGCGACCGATGCTATACCGCCCTCCAGTTTTGTAATCCTCATTTCAAAAGCTGTTACCGTTGGATTCGCCACTCTTGTATAACAATATCCTGGCGCTTTATTTTCAAATATCCCCGCCAGACTTTCCGCACTTTGCTGTTCAAAGGCACTGGACTGATAGACAGGAGGCAGGGTAGCACCATATTTTTCCAATTCTGTCTTCCCCGCATGAAGTACCGCTGTATGAAACTTCATATCATCACCCCTTTTTGTCAAATTTCATATATTGAATCGCAGACACCGCCGCATTTGCTCCATCCGAAACCGCAGTAATGACCTGACGCAGCTTCTTGGCGCGGACGTCACCAGCCACGAATAAGCCGGCGGATGACGTAATCCCATCTTCTCCTGCAATCACATATCCTTTTTCATCCCGCCTCACATAATCCTTTATGATATCTGATAACGGAGTCGAACCGACCGCAACAAACAGTCCGTTGATATTGATACTTCTTCCATCGGCAAGAAGTATCTCTTCCAGCTTTTTCTGTCCATACGCTTCCTGAACGAACGTTTTCAGAATAAACTCGACATTCTCCCGTTTTTTCAACAGTTCCACTGTAGCATTATTTCCCCTGAATTTCTCTCTCCTGTGAATCAGATATACTTTCCTGCATAAATCAGAAAGATACAACGCGTCATCCAGCGCTGTGTCTCCCCCTCCGATTACCGCTGTATCTTTCCCTTTAAAAAGAGAACCATCGCAGTATGCACAGTAAGAAATTCCTTTTCCCTGAAATGTTTTTTCCCCTGATATCCCTAGTTCTCTGGGGACTGCTCCAGCCGCATAGATCAAAGTTTTCGCCTCGATTATTTTTCCCGATGCTAAAACAACCTGCCAGACATCTTTATGTATAATTTCGGTCACTTCATCCTCCAAAATCGGGACGCCTGAAGACAACACATGCTGTCTGAAATATTCTCCAAGCCCCATACCTGAAATTTCCTGAAATCCAAGATAATTTTCAACACGGATGCTCTGTGCAATCTGCCCAGTTCCTTCATATTCCTTTTCAATTACAATTACATTTTTATTCGCTCTTTTCAGATATAATGCTGCATTTAACCCTGCAGGACCACTGCCTATCACTATTGTCTCATACATTTTCTGGAATTCTCCCACAAACGAAGTATCTTCTATCATCACGATATTTTTCAATTATATCTACAATCCCCTATTTTTCCTATAGGGATTTTGTTTTATATATTTTGAAACATATGGAATTTTGTTAGAAAATTCTCCACCTTTTCTCACCTGATAGGAATTTTATAATTATGTCGTCAACTTAAGCCGACATTCCCCCCAGAGTGTCCGAAGTCTTGATTTTCAAGCATAAATTTAGCCTCTTTCTTTTATCTGTAACATTAAAATGCACAGGATGAAGAAAGAGGCTTATGCCTGTTCCATTAATTCCATCATTTTGGGGAATCCAAGGAGATTTTTTGCCCGTTCCAGATTATATCCCAATTTCTGTCCGTCGGACCAGAGGTTTGCCTACAGCTTCCTTCAGATTCCGCCTCACGATGGACACCCTTGCTGTTCAGCTATACATTTCCCACTACCTGGGTATGTTCGGGACTGTCCCCTTTGTAACCTAACAGAATGCTTTCACTTTCTCATAAATACTGTCTGTATCTAATCCGTATTTTTTCAACAATTCCAGTGCCGGACCGGATTCACCGAATACATCATTGACTCCAATCTTCAATACCTTTGTCGGCGCCTGCTCGGACAGCGCGTCACACACTGCGCTTCCCAGACCTCCGATTACGGAATGTTCCTCAACCGTAACGACTTTTCCGGTTTCTTTTGCCGCTGCAACGACCAGTTCTTTGTCCAGCGGTTTAATGGTATGGATATTGATTACTTTTGCATCAATTCCATCTGCCACAAGCTTCTCTGCTGCTTCCAGACAATTTGCAACCGGGAGTCCGGATGCAATAATTGTTACATCTTTTCCCTCGCGGAGCAGAACACCTTTTCCAAGTTCGAACTTGTACTCTGGTCTGTCATTAATAACCGGAACGGCAAGTCTGCCAAATCGCATATACACCGGACCGTCGTGCTCGTAAGCAGCTTTTACCGCCGCCTTCGCCTCAACATCATCAGATGGATTGATGACAACCATTCCCGGAATTGTACGCATCAATGCGATATCTTCGTTACACTGATGTGTCGCGCCGTCTTCCCCTACAGAGATTCCTGCATGCGTCGCACCGATTTTCACATTCAGATGTGGATAACCGATGGAGTTACGAACCTGCTCGAAGGCACGTCCTGCCGCGAACATTGCAAATGAACTTGCATACGGAACTTTTCCTGCTGCCGCGAGTCCTGCCGCCACTCCCATCATATTACTCTCCGCGATTCCACAGTCGATATGTCTCTCTGGGAATGCTTTTTTAAAGACTCCTGTTTTTGTAGCCGCTGCCAAATCGGCATCCAGTACAACGACGTCCTCATGTTCTTTTCCAAGCTCAACCAAAGCATTACCGTAGCTATCTCTCGTTGCAATTTTCTTTACTTCTGACATAATGCTTCACCTGCTTTCTCTAATTCTTCTATTGCAATTGCATACTCTTCATCATTTGGAGCTTTTCCGTGCCAGCCAACAGCATTTTCCATATAAGAAACGCCTTTACCTTTCACCGTCTTCGCAATGATTGCCGTCGGCACTCCTTTTGTTTCGCGCGCCTCTTTAAATGCAGCGTCAATCTGGTCAAAATCATTTCCATCAATTGTAATTACATGGAAGTTGAACGCCTCGAACTTCTTGTCAATCGGATATGGGGAGTTGATTTCATCAATCGCACCATCAATCTGAAGATTATTGTTATCGACAATAACAACAAGGTTGTCCAGTTTGCGGAAACCAGCCATCATAGACGCCTCCCACACCTGACCTTCCTGAATCTCACCATCGCCAAGCAGCGTGTATACGCGATAATCATCGTTGGATAATTTTGCAGCAAGCGCCATTCCAACCGCTGCAGAAATCCCCTGTCCAAGAGAACCGGAGGACATATCCACACCTGGGATGTGTTTCATATCAGGGTGTCCCTGCAGATAAGAGCCTACGTGCCGCAATGTTTGCAAATCTTCTACCGGGAAGTATCCGCGGTGTGCCAACGTGGAATAAAGCCCCGGCGCTGTATGCCCTTTTGACAAAACAAAACGGTCACGGTCAGCCTTCTTCGGCTCCTTCGAGTCAATGTTCATCTCCTCAAAATACAGATATGTGTAAATATCTGCTGCAGATAAAGAACCGCCCGGATGACCGCATTTCGCACTGTGTACGGCAGTCACAATCCCCTTGCGAATCTCGTTCGCAGTTTTCATTAATTCTAACTTGTTCATGAGTGTCCTCCTGGTTTTATATGTTTTCAGAGGGGACTGTCCCTTCTGATAGGGGACTGTCCCTTTTGCAAAGGGGACTGTCCCCTTTGACCTACATTGTTATATTATTCACCAAATACAGCTTTGTAGTCGGCCTGGAACTTTGCGATTCCGGCATCTGTCAATGGATGGTGTGTCATCTGCTCAATGACTTTATATGGTACCGTTGCAATATCTGCTCCGGCGAGTGCGCAGTCTGTTACATGGAGTGGGTTGCGGACGCTTGCTGCGATGATTTCTGTTTCAATTCCTGCCACTTCAAAAATCTGAGCGATTTCTGCGATTAAGTCGGTTCCACGTGTGGAAATGTCATCAAGTCTTCCGAGGAACGGGGATACATATGTCGCACCTGCCCTTGCTGCAAGGAGTGCCTGATTTGCGGAGAAAATCAATGTTACGTTTGTCTTGATTCCTTCGGCCGTAAGTACTTTCACTGCTTTAAGTCCTTCGACAGTCATCGGAATTTTTACTACCATGTTTGGATGAACGGCTGCGATTTCGCGGCCTTCTTCAATCATGCCTTCTGCGTCTGTTATTGTCGCTTTTACTTCACCGCTGATTGGTCCGTCTACGATGGATGCGATTTCTGCGATTACTTCTTCAAATAAACGGCCTTCTTTAGCAATCAATGACGGGTTTGTTGTAACTCCGCAAATAACTCCCATATCATTTGCTTTTTTGATATCCTCTACCTTTGCTGTGTCGATGAAAAATTTCATTTTTTCGTTCCTCCTTGAATATCCTCTTAATTAACTTAGTAGTTCTTGCTTTCTGAGTTTGATTATAGACATTAAAAATGGAACGGTCAATAGCACCTAAAACGATTAATAATTTCTTTGATTTTATAAATCCATTTATTAATTGTTTCCCCTTGCTTTTTTAGTAAAATTTGTAACTGTTCAAAGCCAAGCAAATTCATACAAGATGTGTGATGAATGCTTGCATCCGTGAGCACATTTTTGTATGAATTTACCATTGGCATAAAACAGCGGCTCGGATTACATATGTAAATTACGCCGCGCGGGTTCAGCGAGACGAGCATTTTCAAATAACGTTCTTCCAGCTCCAGACTACGCTGTGTGTTGCACACGAATAACCCAAATCCCTGCTCGGTCGCACGCGATTCAATCCCCTGAAGCAACATGACATAATACGGATTTGTCAGATTCGGGCAAAACACAACCAGCAGTTTCTCACGCCGGCTTTCTCTGCGATGTTTCCGTTTCGGCAATTCATACCCCAAGTCCTGCGCCGCCTGTTCCACTTTTTGTATCACTTCTTTGGAAAACGACACATTATATTTTTTATTTAACACCATAGACACTGTAGCCTGCGAAACGCCCGCCTGTCTTGCCACATCGGAAGACGTCACCTTTTTTCCCATCTTACACCCTCATTTCAGTCCGCGTTTTCTTAATTTTTCAACATGTCCTCCCTATAACTCGGTCCGGCCCTCCAACGCACGCAGTAATGTCACCTCGTCAATATATTCCAAATCGCCGCCGACCGGTACCCCGCTGGCAATCCTGCTCACCTTTATGCCAACCGGCTTAATCAGCTTGCTGATGTACATCGCCGTTGTCTCGCCCTCTAAGCTGGAATTCGTCGCGATGATAACTTCTTCCACATCACCCTGCAGACGTTCCATCAGTTCTTTTAACCGGATATCCCCCGGCCCGATTCCCAACATCGGCGAAATCGCACCATGCAGCACATGATAAACGCCGTTATATTTTCCCGTCTTCTCATACGCCGCAAGATCTCTCGGCGTCTCCACCACCATAATCGTCTTATGGTCCCGGTCTGCATTCTTGCAGATTGGGCACAGCTCCTGATCTGTCAACGTGCAGCACTCCGCACAGTATCTCACATTGTTTCGCGCATCTACCATCGTCTTCGCAAGATTCTCCACCTGCTCCTTCGGCATATTAATCACGTGAAATGCGAGCCGCTGCGCAGACTTCGCGCCAATGCCCGGCAGCCGGGAAAATTCTTCAATTAGCCTGCTAATCTGATTGCTATAATACTCCATGTCACTTTACTCCTGTAATCCAAAAGGGCTGCGTCCTTTTTCGCAGAGGGGACTGTCCCTTCTGACAGGGGACTGTCCCCTTTTAAAACATTCCCGGCATTCCGCCTGTGAGCTTAGACATTGCCGCACCGGATTCTTCATCCACCTTGCGGATCGCCTCGTTTGTTGCCGCCACAATCAGGTCTTCCAACATTTCGATATCATCCGGGTCTACGACTTCTTCCGATAGCTTTACTTTCAAAACTTCACGTTTTCCGGAGATGGTCACTTCTACAGCTCCGCCTCCGGCTGTCGCTGTGAATTCTTTTGTCTCCATCTCTTTTGCCTGTTCTTCCATCTGGCGCTGCATCTTCTGCGCCTGTTTCATTAAATTTGCCATGTTTCCGGGCATTCCGCCTCCCGGAAATCCTCCTCGTTTTGCCATGTTTAATCCTCCACTGTTATTTCCATGTTAATTACGCTTTTCATTTGCTTTTCTAAATCCACGAATGTATCTTCAAACTGCCGTCCGTCTTCTACATGCCGGACTTCTACTTCGACTTTTTTGCCGATGCGCTGCTCAATGACTGACTCCAACTCCTGCTTATGATCCTCACGCCCTACAATTGCCGCCCCAATGCTGTCCGGGAAAACAACCATCAGGCGGTTGTCCCCGCCCAGGCTTAGTCTCGCCTGTTTTAGATAGGTACTCATCGGTGCGCTTGTTTCATCGGCAATGGAACGGAAATTCTTCACCACTTCCTGCACTTCCTCCGGGATTGCCGCCGGAAGTTCCGGTTTCACCCTTCCCGCAGAAGAACCCGCTCCGCCACCGGTTTCCATACCGGCAACTGCCCCGCCAGCGTCCGGCACGTCCGCGGCATTCATATACACCACTTTTTCCTGCACTTCCGACAATCCCTGCTCCAGTTTTTCCTCCACCGCGCGGATGCGGTCCAGAAGGCTATCGGTATTCACCTCCATCGCCGGGGTACACAGTTTAATAAGTGCTACTTCCAGCAAAACACGTTTTTGCGTCGCATATTTCATTTGCCCGGACAACTCCGAGAAAATGCGGATATACCGCAGTAGCATATCCACCTCTATCATCTGCGCCTCTTCCTGCATCTGCTGTAGATTTTCCGTAGATACATCCAAAACATCCTCCATATTATCAGATGTTTTTACCAAAAGCAGGTTTCGCAGATACCATGTGAAATCTGCCGCAAGCTGAGACAGTTCCCGCCCCTGCATCACCAGTTCCTCAACAGTATCCAGAACCCTGGGTACATCCCGTGCAATGATATTCCGGAGCAGTTTGCTGAACACATCCGTGTCCACCGCACCGAGTACCTCCAGCACATTATCGTAAGTCAGTTTCTGCCCGAGGTAAAACGCAATGCACTGGTCGAGCAGGCTCAGCGCATCTCGCATGGAACCGTCTGCCGCCTTCGCAATATAGCGGATTGCCCGGTCTTCCACGTCAACATGCTCCACATCCATCAGCTCTTTCATCCGGTCCGCAATCGTATCAATCGTAATCCGATGAAAATCATAATGCTGGCATCGCGACAGAATCGTTATCGGAATCTTGTGGACTTCCGTCGTCGCCAAAATAAATATGACATATTCCGGCGGTTCCTCCAACGTCTTCAGCAGCGCATTAAATGCACCGATAGACAGCATATGCACCTCGTCAATGATGTAAACCTTATATTTCCCCTCGGTCGGACGGTAAGTTACCTCCTCCCGAATCTCACGGATATTGTCAACACCATTGTTAGATGCCGCGTCAATCTCGATGACATTCATCGACGTGCCCGCCGCAATTGATTTGCACATCGCACATTCCCCACATGGGCTGCCGTCTACAGGATGCTCACAGTTCACCGCTTTGGCAAATATTTTCGCCACAGTCGTCTTTCCTGTCCCGCGCGTCCCGCAAAACAGATATGCATGTCCGATACGGTTTGCCTTAATCTGATTCTGCAGCGTGGTAATGATATGGTCCTGCCCTTTTACATCCTCAAATGCCGTCGGACGGAATTTTCTATATAATGCCATATATGACATGAATCACACCTCTTGTATCCTATTTATTCGTCTCCAAAGCTGATACCGACCATCCTCGCCTCCCGGATCAGGCTGCAATTCGGGTCGACATACTTCAGCTTGCCTGCAACTTCCTCAAGCGGAACCTTCACCGTCTCGCCGCCCCGCATAGCAACCATATATCCATACTCCTGATTCAGAATCAGCTCCGCCGCCTTCGCGCCTACTCTTGTGGAAAATACACGGTCATACGGACACGGAGAGCCGCCGCGCTGTGTATGCCCAGGCACAGTAATCCGCACCTCTTTGTTCGTCTTTTCCTGAATCTGCTCAGCCAGTTCGTATGCGATAGAAGGATATTTTCTCTTCTGTACTTTCTCCTTGTACTCCTTCTTCTTCAACTGTGCATCCGCTTTTGAAATCGCACCCTCTGCTACCGCAAGAATAGTAAATGATTTTCCTGCATCAGAACGTTTGCGGATAACATCTGCAATCACATCAATGTCATATGGAATCTCCGGCAGCAAGATGATATCCGCACCGCCTGCAACACCTGCATGAAGTGTAACATGTCCGACTTTGTGTCCCATCACCTCTATAATAAATACACGGCTGTGGGAAGTTGCTGTTGTATGAATCCGGTCAATCGTATCTGTTGCAATGTCCACCGCACTCTGGAAACCAAATGTCATCTCCGTTCCCCAGAGGTCATTGTCAATCGTCTTCGGAAGGGTAATCACGTTCAGGCCTTCCTCCCTCAGAAGATTAGCTGTCTTATGCGTTCCGTTGCCGCCCAGAATGACAAGACAGTCCAGACTCAGCTTGTGGTAGGTATGTTTCATTGCTGCCACTTTGTCCAGTCCATTTTCATCCGGCAAACGCATCAACTTGAACGGCTGTCTGGATGTACCCAGAATTGTGCCGCCCCGCGTCAGGATTCCCGAAAAATCTTTTGCTGTCAGCATACTGAAATTCGCATAAATCAAACCTTTATATCCGTCCTGGAATCCATAAATTTCCACATCATCGCGTTTGGAATATATGCCCTTAACAACACCACGCATTGCTGCGTTCAGTGCCTGGCAGTCTCCGCCGCTTGTCAACATTCCAATTCTCAGCATAATTAAAGCGCCTCCTTGTCAAATGATATACAATTCGAAAAATTTTCCACGTATATATTATCATAAAAATATTGAAAATCCTAGCCCATTTTTAAATAGGGAAATTGAACGGTAAATAGGGGACTGTCCCCTGTCAGAAGGGACTGTCCCCTTTGTTTTCTTTCCGTCTCAATACCGTTGCCAGTACCTCCAACAGCACCGCAACTCCTACAAGGGACGCTGCGGCAGCTTTCCCGGCGGTGCTTGTGAATGTCTGTGCAACTGCACCCAGCACGGGAACTGACAGTTCCACTTTGCCGATGTAGTTCGCATATGGAATTGGGTTCATATCATTCGTCTTGTTCGCATCGCCTTTCGTGATGAACTCGCCCATGATTTCACTGTTTGCCACCACGCGGTGTGTGATGATTGCCTCTCCATCCATCGCACCGTAAAATGCGATGATTTCTTTTTCTTTTATCTCTTCTGCCGGAACAGTCTTCACATATACCAGGCTCCCTGTCGGTATCGCCGGCTCCATGCTGCCGCTTATAACGGTATAGATATTGTATCCAAATACCCTCGGAACAGTCAGTGGCAGACATGCCACAATCACGATAATCAAGAAAGCTGTACCCAGTGTGCTGCACACAACAGCTCCCGTATTTTTCTTCTGCTCAAAGCATTTTCCCCTTTTTCCCGTAATATTGTCTATCTCTTTTATAATACTATTCCCCATAAAAATCAACCATAGCCCCCTATATATGCCAAAAAATAAGTGCCGCATCCGCACACTTATTTCTTTCCTTCTATAATTCTAATCGAACGCTCCGCCGCATACCATATGCCTCGCAGTCTGCGGACGATGTACTAGCTCAGCCGTTTCTTCACAATCAGAATCACGCCAATCACTGCGAGCAGTGATACTACCCCGACTGCAATCATCCCTGCGAGCGGAAGTCCTTTCGCAGCATCCTCTTTATCAAGCTTTTTATTCGCTGTCGGAGTATCTTCTTCATCGACACGAATCAAATCCTGCGGTGTCTCTTCTTCCGGAATCTCAACTACACTTGCGGCAGCATCCTGTGTACCCTCAGCGGCATTCCCTGTTTCTGTACCGCCTGTTGTACCTGTTCCATTCGCTGTTGCAGTCCCGGCTCCACCTGTTCCGGTCGCACCTGTTCCAACCGCACCGGCTGTTCCTGTCCCTCTGCCTGCACCGCTGGCGGCAGTTCCCGCAGCAGTCGCCGGCGTTCCCTGAACCGTTACCGTTTCTGTAGTCACGATTGTCTGCACGACCGTTCCGCTCTCGCCCGGCTGATATACGAAAGTAAATACATTTTCCGCCTCATTCTCAACAAGCGTTCCTGTCAGTGCAAGTGCCTGCGGCACATAATTCTCGATATATCGGTAAGCTACCACCGGACTGTCCCCTACATTGCCGTAAAATGTTTTACTTTCCGCAAGAGCATTCCCGGAACCATCCTGATAATTCACCGTATAGGCAACCTGATTTCCTTTGATTCCATATGCAACAACATAATCTGCATCCCCCGTCACTCTGAATGCCGGAGCTGCAAGGGCTTCTTCATTATCACGTCCGCTAAGGCGGATTCCTTTCACATAATATTTCTCGTCCGTCACCTGAACCTGTGAAATATCAAAACTAACGGCATCCCCTGTACGAAGCCCGGTCAGTTTCGCCGCGCCGTTGAAAACGCCTTTATTTCCGGCTGACAATGTCACCGTGTATGTATAGGGTGTTCCGTCCGCTGCCAGCACGCTGACTGCGGAAAGACCGGAGAGCATACAGATTGTAAGAAACGATACAAGCATTTTTTTCCATCTTTTCATCTCTGCTACTCCCCTTTCCTGTCATGACGTTTCCGGTTCTTATTCATCATTCTAATAGCAACTGCCAGAAGAATCAGTCCGCTGACCATAGCAATCACACAGAATACCATCCATTTCGCTGTGTCACCAGTCTTCACGGTTTTCTTAATCACCTTTTTCACATTCACCGTTCCGCCCTGTGCTACTTTCTCGGCTGCAAAATTCATCTGAAGTTTTGCAAATGTTTCCTGATATCCGTTTCCCTGTGTCTCGCCGTCTACCGCAAGCCTCAGTTTCACATTTCCGCTCTGTCCCGCATCCAGCCTGCCGAGATAGAAATAATCCTTCAGTGAATCCGTTGCCTGATGAAGACCTTCTCCACTCTTGCTGTCTGTCTCACCGCCAACCGTCTCACTGTCATACAGTACCTTCTCGGTTCCGGCATTGTCGGTATAGCTCAGACGGTATTCATATCCGCCGCCGTCAGCCGCCGGCTGTGCATCTTCCAACGTCTGGAGCACCTCATTACTCATATACCAGTCCGTCTTGCCCGTGTCCGAATTCTTAATCTGAACCTTCAGCTCGATGCTGTCACCCGGCTGCACATCCTTCGTATCGTCCGTTACATCGGAAGACTTAAAGTTACTCTTCATATCCTTTCCGTCGAACTCCACGAACCATCCGTCTTTTCCCTGATACTCACCTGCCTGTACCGGCATCGCCGCGCCTACAACCATAACTGCCGTCATGGCAAGGCACAAAATTTTCTTTTTCATACTCTTGTACCTCCGTTATGAAGTGACTTTTGTAAAGAGGGAAATTAAAAAAATAACAAACTTTTTTCTTCTTGACAAAACCCA
>DCKD01000069.1 GCA_002320245.1 Lachnospiraceae bacterium UBA1683 | reverse complement strand
AACTGACAATTCATTTACTTCATCGGGAAAAATCAAAAATTTCCATGATTGCGGAAAGTGTGATATAATCCAGTTAAGCGGCAGCAATACAGCCGCCGGAAAGGAGCGTGCGCCCATGAAAGGAGCAACTACCTTACAGGAACGCCTTTGGAAACTCCGAAAAGACAAAGGCTTAAATCTGGAAGAATTATCAAAGCTGACGAACATTTCAAAATCTGCCCTTGCCAGCTATGAATCCAATGATTATAAAGAAATCAATCATGGAAACCTCATCACGCTGGCAGACTTCTATGGGGTTTCTGTTGATTATCTGCTGTGCCGGACAGAGAACAAGGAACAGATCAACACGCCATTAACGGAGTTGCACTTGAATGATGAGATGGTGGCACTTCTGAAAAGCGGGCGGATTAACAACCGTCTGCTGTGTGAACTTGCCACGCATAAGGATTTCATCAAGTTTCTTGCGGACATTGAGATTTATGTGGACGGGATTGCCACCATGCAGATTCAAAACCTCAACGCCTTCGTTGATACCGTCCGGCATGAAATCATCGAACGGTATCGCCCCGGCGAAGATGACCCCCATTTGAAAGTGCTGCAAGCTGCCCATCTGCAAGTAGCTCGGTATCAACTATAAAAATTTGTCAGACGAGGAATTTCGCTGGCTGATTCGGATTCTCAAAAAATCAAAGAAAATGAGAACGCCTATGAGCCAGAGGAAAAAACGGTAAAAAAAACCGCTGTTGCATGGTTAGGTTGGCTTCCATGTAGCAGCGGTTAGTGCTATGCTTATTCAGTTGAAATTCAAAGAAACAAACTGGAATATGAGGGTACTTTATGTATATAAATTTTAAATTTGACCAAATTATTATTTGGCGGTTACCTTTGTAAAGAATTGCCGTTTTTGTACATTATTATTTTATTTTTTCAATCATATTTTCAACTGTCTGGTATGTCAATTGTTCCGACTTAAAATATCTTTTTAATAATTCACCAATTCCTTTTGGAAAATACAAAAAAGTTTCAATAACCATCTGCGTTTCGGCAGAAAAATTGACCGTCACAATGTCTTGCGAATCCTTTGAGTCAACATTTTGTATTGACATTGTCCCAATTGCCTTCACTCCGTTAGGTGTAAACTTACCAAATATTATTCTAAACAATCCCAACTCTTTAAGCAAACGTAATACAATTTTATTTTGTGATGAAAGGTCATCAAGCTCCGAAAACTTTTTTCTATTTGCTTGAACATGATTGTGATGACTTCCAATACTTGCCGTAACTGTACTGCTAACAGGAATTCCTCCGTTTTTTTTCTTTTGTTTCAATTCCTGTATTACTTTATCCTTATCCGAAACTAAATCATCAACACTTATAAAGTTACACGTTTTCTGGTATTCGCGGGTATCACAGTTACAAACAAGTTCAAAAGTATCCCCAATTTGTTTACCATTTTCTTTATTACCAGTCAGGATTTTCGAATCTAAATCGACAGTTTCAGAATAACAGGGAACAAGCAACGTACTCAACAACTCAAAATAATGATCATCTTCTGTCATTTCCTCATCGTTACGAACTACAAACTCTTGATTTCCATCACATTCATCAATATCTATATTCTCAACAAATCTTATTAATGCATTACTAAATGAATTATTTAGTTGCATAATTGTACTCTTTAAGTCTTTATCTTGAATCATTGACAGCTGTATTGGAAATGGCTGTATTGCACGTTTTTGCATTTTTTCTATCATTCCACTGTAAACAGCAATGGGAATTCGTTTGCTTTTTTCAGAATATGAAGCAATTTTAATCACATTCATAAAAAAAGTAATATTGTCACGTATTTCTTGTTCATTTGAAAGTTCAAACATATAAGGATCTATCAATACACTCATGATAGCCCCTTCCTTTCGAATGATGCCTCAAGTATTGAATTTAGTAGCTCTTGTGTTTCGTCTCTGAAATCTTCCGGATAATCAATATTTCCAAAACCAGAAACATTTGCGAAAGTCACTTTAGTTCCACCTTTATTTTGGAAAAAATTCACTGCTGTAGCATCTTGCGAATATTGTTCTTTAACAATATGATATCTGAGCCTCAATAAGAAGTACTCACTATGTGTTTCTAAAATAATTTTTCTTCCGTGTTTGCAAAATTCTGTGAACATATCAGCCAAACGACTCTGAGAGTATGGATGCAAATGAAGCTCTGGTTGTTCAAATACCAGTATTTCGTTTGGTTCAGATAATAAGACTGAAATCAACACTGGCAATACCTGGCTTGTTCCAATACCCACATTCATAATATCTGATTTGACTTGTTCCATATTCTTTATAGAAACGCTAAATCCAAATGAGTTTTTCTTATCGACATCCACTGCACTCGCAACATTTAAGTGAATCATCCATTCGGCTAAAGCATCTGACAATGTACATCGTTCTATTCTATCTGGAAGAATATATTCTCTCTCTTTTTTATTTTCATGTAACAAAACAGATGCAAAATAGGATCCTGTTGGTCCAACATATTTAGGAATTGTTTCAAATCCAATATTATATAACCCTTTTGGTGTTTCTCTAATCGGTCCTACAAAAAATACTTTAGATAAAATATTTTTTAAAAAACTATTATAGAAATCCAAGGCAAACTTGAGCTGCGTAAGATTGTCTTTCTTTCCTCCATCTCTATCGAATAATCTGAATGGATTGCTGCCTAGTCCAAAAATCCCTCCAAAGTCTGCTACATTATGCTCATTCATTGAATATTCAGATAAATAAGCTTCATACTTTGAAATAATATTATCTACATTTTCCATATTATCCAGACCAGAAAGTGCTAATTCTAACATCTTTAAGCGAAGTTCTTTTGGTAAAATTCTTGAAATGGCTTCAAATCTAGGAAGTTCCAGCTCACCAAATTTATCTAGTAAATCTCCAACCCTCTTAGCCATCTCGCCATGTTCTGCCGAAACAACGTATTGCTCATCCTCATTCGTTTGAATTCTATCCATAAGCTTAAAATAAAAATTTTCAATTTCACTTAAGCCTACTGGCTGATCAGTCTGTACTGTTGTAATCTTCTTTGATAAAAGTTCTTTTGACAATTCATTCAATAACTCTGCCAATTTATTATTAAACTCAATATCATAATGAATATAATATTTTGCCATCATTAGATTAGAGATTACTGCACTAAATGGACTTCTTTTTTCATTGATATACATATAATGAATATTATCAGCACGTTTAAATGACAAGGTCAAATTTTCATAAATGATATCTAATCTAATCAATATAGCAGATATTCCATCGTCTGCACGTTTAAAATACCAAGCTACTCTAAATTCATCATTCTCGACTTCATTCTCTGATTTTTCTGCGTCCTCTAAAACTGCAGCAAGAGAAAAAAAATCTTTTTTGGGATCAGCGATTACATCATCAAAATCTCCTAATGCAACATATTTTCCAGATAACAATAGTTCTTCATCCGGGCTGTTACATTCTATGGTTTGTTTCATAATTAAAAGTGCTTGTAACGCAGTACTCTTTCCGCTACTATTAGCACCAAGTAAGACTGATAAATCAGAAAAATGAATGTACTGTTTTTCTGCATATGATTTAAAATTCTCTATCTCTATACCTTTTAATGCAATCGGCATGTTTTCCTCCTAATGCAAAATTCAGTCAACTAAAAAGTTGACTGAAAATATGTTTGTATACTGCTATTTGTGATTCTTAGTCCCTTAGAATACGCATTCTTCCAAGGACTTTGTGAATGAGTTAACTCCACTAAATCGTATGCTGTGGATTTTCCATATTCTAACCAAATTGCTTCAATTGTTTCTTCAACACTTTCATCTGCAATTCTACTGCAACCTTCTATTTCCGGAATTTCAGATCTTCCGTACTTTTTAAATGTTTCATACACTCTCTCATTTACGGGACCGTATTGCCATGCACAAAAATCGTCAACAAAAGCTGGTTTATTATCCCATACATAACTCCATCCTTGAGCTAAATACAAAAGCTTCTGTAACTTTAATGGAGTGAGAGAATATTTTTTTCTTCCGTATGATAAGAATATCAAATAGCGTGCTGCATCCAATATATCAACCATAGGCTCCCTCCTTATCCTTCATATGCATTTCACTACTATCGGCATCTGACAGAACTGAATGTTTTACAAATTGTTAAGTCTTTTGCTTGTTATAGTATAACAAAAATATATTTTTTTTGCAATTACCTCTTGACTTTTTTGAAAATATATTTTTCTCATTATATCCCGTATTCCTAAGAAATACATCCTACTTATAGTATAATACCTAAAAGTAAAAAGTATTCCTTAACTCATGTCACAATATTCCAAATATCTTGTACCTAACTTTAAATTTAAAGCCATACACCATAACTTTTTCTTTTCGAACGATCTATCTAACATCTAGCTTAATGGCATTGCCTATTGTTGGTCATTGGCCTGCTCGTTCAGGTCGGGAAGGTAGGTCCAGAATTTTCCTGACAGAAACAGGGAAGCATACTCACCGGGACGGTGTTCCTGTAAAAATTCCTGACACATCCGGCCCTATCTTCCAATAGGGCAGCTTTCCCCCGGCAGCTACAGGTCGGGTATGTAATAGTCACCAGACAACGTATAATACAATCCGTTCTTTTTATCGTAAATATGTTTCTTGAGCTCTTCCATCTTGTTGATCTACTCATTCTGATATAATAGTTAACAAGTCTGACTCTCCAGAAATATTGGTAAATCATTGGTAAAACCGAGGTTGAAATATAGGAAGTACTTGATTTACAAGGGCACTGAAAAAGTCTAATTCTGTTGAGTTATAATCAAGTTATAGTAAATGAAATGGGAGTGAAACAATATGGCAATTGGGGCAAAAATCCGATATATTCGTACATTACGAAATATGACGCAAGCCGAACTTGGAAAAGCGGTTCACCTTTCCGGTGATCGCATTCGACAATACGAAAATAACGTAAGAACTCCAAAAAAAGACAAATTGGAAGAGATTGCACATGCTTTAGATGTTGATGTTTCTGCACTCTCAGACATCAATATCACCTCAACCGTAGATATAATGCATATATTATTTGAACTTGAAGATGAATTACATTTACAGATAGAAAAAAGAGGAAATCGCTACAGCCTTACCTTTGGCAATGAATCGCCTGGGGAAAAAGAAATCAGTAATTTCCTTGCTTCATGGTACAATGTCCAGCAAAGGTCTGTACCTCAGCAAAACGATTCCGAAGATATCCTTGTCCAAAAAAGAACAACCTATGATCTATGGAAAAAAAGATTTCCACTAAATCTTGAAGAATAAGAAGCGGCAAACCAAGCTCTCATTAACAAATTGTATCTTCCTATCAAACAAGATTTGATATTTTTCTACGATTATAGAACATTTAGTATCCTTGCTGAAATCCGATGTTGAAATCGACTTTTCTGTTTGTTCTGTCGCAACTGGGAAAATAAACGGAATTATTTCTTTTAAAGATTCTCAACTGATAACACTAACCGAACTGGCTAGCAAGTAAATTGATACTCAAAAGCATTATATCCTAACGGACATGGCAAAGGGCGAAGATACCGATTAAAGTATCTTCGCCCTTAACTTATGTTATTGCCAGCCCCGTTTCCGGCTAAACTGGTATGCCCTTCTATACTGGCTCATCTGTTCTGCCGGCAGCATAAAATAGGACTTTACCTGTTTCTCACTCAATCCCGCTTCCATTCCCAGCAATATTTCATTCAACTGCGGTTCTGAAAGCTTATCTGCATAGCGCAGGATGCATTCATTTAACGTGCCAGACAAATCCCACTCTTGTTTCTGCAACACCTCCTTTGCCGATTCATTTCCTTTCCTACCATTTGTACCGGATTTCGGTACGTTTTCTTGAGAGCCCTCTGACCCTGCTTTTACTTTCTGCGCCAGTTCTATAATTTCTTCTTCCGTTAATCTCGGAGGTTTATCAAAATTAAGATATCATTATTTCCTCGACTCTTCTGCCTGCTCTAATACCATATTATTCTATTTTCAAATTGCATTTAGTTTGTGATGAAGTAAACAAATTGTCAGTTGATATCCAAAGAGATATAACTTCGGACTTGTTTTCTCTATATTCCCAATCTGTTCCCGGATAGCAAAGATCTTCCGTACTTGGACGTCCCTGATAGGGTTCCATGCAGAGCCTCCGCATACCGCTGACCGGAACTATGGAAGGGAAAAAGGAACTGGAGATGGCGAGAGCTGTGTCAACCGGGACAGATGGGATGATTGTCGCAGCGGATATATAAAACATCTCAGCCTGCACATCCGGTCTGAGCCCGTTTCACTCCATCCCATCGATCGTGAGCTCATCCTCTCCGAAAAAACACTGCTCACATGCCCTTCTGCGCTGCACCCTAACACATGCTTATCATGGAACGCCCTTTGGATATACTTCCAGTTCCCTGCCAGATAAGTACGACAGTCTTCTACTGCACGCTCACTTTCTTTGCAATGGTTTTTAATCCGTGTCAGAAGCTTCTTTGCCGCCAGAAGCTTGTTCTTGTAAATATATTTATAAAACCGTCCCTTTGTAAATGGGTTCCTCATCTAATGTATACCGTGCAACTCGGTTGATATATTTCATCAGGTGAAACCGGTCTGCCACAAGTTTACTCTTACCTGTTGGTGACAGCCCGGATCCAGCTTCCGCCGTCACTGTTGATATAGACGCATTTCAATGCTTCCTTGTTGGGACTTACTCCCGGCAGCAGTGAATCTGATCCTTCCCGAAAAAATATTTTTTGTTAAAATATTGACATATGAATATAAATGTCCTAATATTAACGTATACGGAATATTTAGACAATTTGTTTTAATCATGCAAGTTGTTCGACCGCTAAAAATGCCCTAGGGAAGGTAATGACGGCTTCGCGGGCGACGCGTAGC
>DCKD01000091.1 GCA_002320245.1 Lachnospiraceae bacterium UBA1683 | reverse complement strand
GCGTTTAATTTGCCGAATAACAACATGGATTCTTTGGACTGGTCTAAGTTTGTTTCCAACTCATTCACGGAATCCAGAGCGTCCATGACATTACTTCCTGTTTCGTTGTTGGATTCCCACGCATGGTTATCCAAATCTTTCAATTCCTTTTTCTTGTTACGGACTGTGGTTAAGGCTTTCTTGTTTGTCACGATTTCCACATTCATAGAAGTGGAAACAGGGAACGTGAACTGCTGCTGTTGATAGTAGAAGATTTCCGAAGATGGAAAGTCCAGCTCACCCACGATATTGTTAATCGTGAAGTAGGCAACAAAAGTTGTCTGATCTTCACGCTCAATCTTTAGGTATCGCTGGTTTTCCTCTATCATGCAGCGTGTCGGACGGATAAGGTCATATCGCTTCACCAGTGTTTCACGCTTTAACTTTTTTATCGGGAGGTCATAACTGTAATCACTGTAGGCAACGCCAGTATTTCCGTAGATATGTTCCAAGAGATAGCCGAAGTCGTTCTTATCCAGTCTGCGGAACTGAAAGCGGCGTGAGATTTTGCTTTCCAGCAATTTTTCCATCTTCATATAACGGTTGATTTCATCATTACTCATGGAAACGAAATCACCCATGAGCTTGTGATTGACTTCATAGATAAAATCTGTAAAGGTCATAGCCGCTGATTTTCGCATACCCTTGAAGCTGATTTCTTCCTCGTTCACCAGCAGCTTGAAGCCAAGAAAAAAACGGTAGTCAATCTGATTTTCCCCAATCATTTCAACCAACGCTTCTGTCTGTTCATCTACCTTTTTACAGGCAATCTCTTTTAACCTGCCTGTGATTCCTTTTTTGGAACGCTCCTGTACCGCACGCAAGCTGTCCTCCGTGGCAATCTGTAGGGCATGGATTTTTCCGTCACGGTTCTGGGCGATAAGCTGACGGAAGTTGTCATGCACCATGTACTTTTCCTCTGGTGACAGGAACGAATAATTGTAAGGTGTCAGCTCATAGTAGGCAAAGCACTCACCGTCATGGTTGAACACCAGATTGTTTTCTATGTACTTAATCGGGAACATACATCACACTCCTAACTGTTGTAATAACGGGATTGAATCTTTCCTTTTTCAGTCTGATGGCTTTTCCGGCATAGGTCACTTTTGGTCGGAGAAAAAAGCTTACACAGGATTTTAGGAATCCAAAAGGCTTTTTCCCATCAAAGGTCTTTTGCGATACAAACCAAGTGAACGCTACAGGGATTCCAAAATATTTGAGGAACGCACCGTCAATCATGTTAAAGGGCGGCAGTTCCCCAAAGAGAATCACCACGAACAGCGACAGGACAAACCAAGCCATCTGACTGAACGTGAGAGGGAACGGGAGCTGAAAGTCATTGATTGCGTAAATGACTTTCTCCACGCTCTATATGCTTGTATAGCTTTTGATTTTCTTCAATTTTCACAGCTCCTTTCTTTGAAGATTTCTCTTTACATGGAAACAGCAGCCTGTTTTCACAAGCTGCTGCAAAAAAATAACCAGTGTCATTTCACTGGCAGATAGTAAGATATTCAGTTTTTTAAGATATTCCGTTTTTGTTACCAGCCGATTTCATAAACACCGTGGTTCGTTTCTATGAATGTGCCGGAGGTATCAAGGTTATTCCCATAGGCTTCAAAATCTATGTAATCCCTCAATTCTTCTGGTACAGAGTCCATTGTTCCGCTTTCATACAGGAGATACTCTGCCACATCTGCCATATCCTCACAGTCGGGATAGTGAAAGATACGGTCTTGATTGTCGTATAATTCCTCGATACTTCCAAAATGACCGACCAGCTCGCTCAATTCGTCCTGTATGTTTTCTGGTAAGTCCTCCACCATTTCACACATACGGTTGACTTCCTCAATCGGCGTGTACTCGTCAATCTCAAAGGGCAGCTCGTAATCATGGATAGCGTATTCCTCGTATTCGTCATTCAAGCCGATACGTTCCGCCATCTCGTCATAATCAACGGGCGGCGTAAACCAGTCGCCCACAAGCTCACCCTCATTGTATTTCCCAAGATTGGCGATATAGATTCGCATTTCTTCGATACCACATCACCCCTTTACTGATAGCAGAACACGCCGCTTGTGGTGAATAAGTATCTGTCGTCCAGTTCCAGCTCATTCCCATAAGAGTGATAGTCGATATGCTTTTGCAGTTCGTGTGGAATCTCACCGAATACGTTTTCCTCACAGATAAGGTATTCTGCCAGAGCTGCACCGTCACCCACATCATAGTAACGTATCTCGTCCTTATGGTCGATAAATTCATCAAAGCTGGCAAACCATTTCTGCTGAATGGCTTTCATTTCATTGCCAATAGGCGTACCCTCCAATTCAAGAACCATGCGGCAGTTGGCATTGATTTCCCAGAGCGGCGTATCGCTGTGTAAATCAAAAGGCAGCTCATAGTCTGCAATCTCAATCTGTTCTTCGTGTTCCACGCCGAGTTTTTCCTTGACTTCCTCAAAATCCACAGGGCAGTTGAACCAGTCGCCAGAGTAACCATCGTCCTCGTCATGGTAAGGTTTTGTATTGTTTAACAGGTAAACTCGCATTTCCTGCATGGTCTGTCACTTCCTTTCATTTCCAGTATTCCCATTATAACAGCATAATCTACACCAAACACATAATGAGAAAACTTTTCTAACTGTTCTTTTGGATAATCCAGTGGCGAGTGCTGTTTGATGATTTCCCACACCGCACGTTTACGGTAGGGCAAATCGGAAATGTTTTCACAGCCGACACGCTCTTTCATATCCTCAAAAATATCTGTTTTCATGTTGTCCTCCAATCTTAAAATTTTGCATAAAAAAAGCAGCAAACCTATTATGATTTACTGCTTAGTAATATGGCAATTTGCCTTTTTTATATATGGTATGAAATAACTAAGAGAAGAAAAATCTTTGTCAATAAATGTAGCTGCTAAATGTAATCCTTGAGCAATTTCTTCTTCAGTATAGTTGTCTAATAAACGAATAATATTTACTTTATGTAATGTTAATTGCTTAGGGTGTAATAAGAGTTCTTCTTGACGCTTCCTTTGTAGCTGTTTTCGCTCTTGTTTAGATAATGACTTTTCAATCCTTTTTTGGGCATTACTTAAACGTCCTTTTTTCTTATAAAAAATAGTTCCAGAAGATACAATATATGGGTTAGTCTTACATTCATTTATTGCTTCTAAAGTTTCAGCATTTAAAGAAAGCTTCAAATTATGATTGTTTATTCTTGTCAATAAGTCTGTATCTTTTATACCTTTAGCACTTTTTAAGCCAGTATTAGTAAAATAAACATTTTTAAAAGTTGCTCCTTGAAAATGGGTGTTAGACAAATTACAGTTTTCAAAGATTACATTTTCAAAATGTGCACCTTTAAATCGACATCCTCGAAAATTGGTACTTTTAAATTCAATAAAGCTAAATTTACAACCATTAAATCCACAATATTTCATAGTCGCCTTATAAAAGTTATTCCCATAAAATATTGAATTAGTGAAATGTGTATTATAAGAGTTGCTATAACTGAAATCCTTATAAGAAAAATTTCTATTCTGTCTTTCAGCACAATTATAACTAAAGAATTTGTTATACCTCTTAATTTTTTTATTTCGCATTTTCTTTTTCATCATTTCACCCCGCACAGCAGAGAGGTTACTACTTTCGTATCCATAATTTTTAAAAGAACCATCATAAGAAAACTTACTACTGTTGCTAAATCACTAATCTTACTCATAATAACACTCACCTCGCTATACTGATAGAATTTTAGCCCTCGCTCCGTCCGTAGACCTCATATCAACCCAACCTCTCAGTTGAGCGGGGTAGGGTAATAAATATCATACCATATTTTAGCAGTTATTTAAAGTGTTTATGCACCAATAATCTTATTGAATAACTGTAACAGTACATCTTTTACGCCAGCAGCATTGAATACCAAGCCGACAGCGATTAAGGCAATCACCAAGAATCCTATCAGTTTGGAAAACTCACGCTTAAATCCAAGATACACGCCGATAACCGCAATCGCCATAAGTACCAAACTCTGTGCGTTAGATAAAAACCAGTTATATAAGTTCTGTCCGAAATTCATTATTTCCTGCTCCCTTCCATCATTTCAATTTCTTTGTCTGCGGCTGCTCCTGCCTGCATAAGACACATGGTAATTACACCGAATCCTGCCCCAAGTGAGAACAGGAATAAATCAAACAAGATATGCTTCATATTGTCATTCCTCCATTTCTGTAATCATTTCCTCCGTAGAGGTTGTCTGCTGTTCAATCAGCTTTTTGTGACGCTCCGTGAGCTTCGCATGGTCTAAAATGTCTTTGAGATAAGTCGTGCCATTTTTACTGTCAATCTTCTCTAAGACTTTCCAAGTGGGAGCCACCTGCCTGCTTATCCAGTTCAGCGTCCGAGTGAGCGTATAAGGCTCTGGTTTGGTCGTCAGTTTCAAACGCCCACGATCAGAGCCGATAAAGTACGCCCATTTCTCATTGGTCTGCCATTCCCTGCGTCTTTTCTCCACCTCCCTGTCAGCGAACCGCATATAACGGTTGATAATGTCAAAAGCGGTACGCTCTGCGTCATGGTAGGTCAGCAGGTCACGCACTGCATAATAGGCTCGCTCATTTTTCAGCCGGATTTCAAAACGGTTCTTGATTTTCGTATCTTCAATGGCTATGTCATACTTTGCGTATTGCTCATAGTCCTTTTCATAGATACAGAAATAAACCTTCGATTTGAGCGAACCAATATAGAGCGTATTTCCCATTCCGTATCTGTCCTGTTCATTGCTTCTCACCAATTCACCGCTGCGGTAGCTCTTGAAGCTACGGAATACAGAAATACATTCTTCATAGTTGCATTTCTCTGTCAGCTCTGGAATGTCCAAGATTCCTGCCATGTCATTGATGGCAAGGTCAAGACGTTTCATCACACCTCCCTCCACCAGAGCGTCCATGAGAAAGTCATACCAGCTCCTATGCTGTGCCAGCAGGTAGCTTTCCATCTGCCGACAGCCTTTGCCTTTCAGCTCTAATAACGTGCCTTTTTCCTTATCGGGTGAAGCCAGCACGAACACATCACCCAAGACATAATGTTCCGCATAGGAGTAGAACCCGTAGTCCTCATGTATCATCACGTCCAACTTTAATTGCATAATATCCTCAACCACGTGCCGAACGTCCTGTGTGGGGAATCGGATTCTGACGTAATCCAAGACCATTTCCAGCGGATTCTCTGGATTCAGTTTTTCCAGAGCGTCCGTGAATTTCCCCTTGATTTCTTCCGTCAAGGCTACTTTTCCAGATTCAATCCTGCTGACATACTCACGACTGACACCAGCCATGACCGCAAGACGATTCTGGGAAACGCCGTACTGCGTCCGTTTTTCCTTAAAATCATTTATCCAGTCGGTATCATTCAGTTTCAATCCCTCCAATCGAAAAAGGAATGTGACAGTTACCGATTTTGTCACATTCCCTTGAATGTTTGAAAAGTCCTCTGTTTTCAAAGACTTTTTGATATGTAATTGACTGTTTCCAGATAATTTGTGCCCCCCTGTTAGATAACGGGGGCAGATGGTTGGGGCGGCTCACGCCACCCCAACACAGGCTAGTCCGTACCTGCGGCTTTCGCTTCGCACGCCGCCTGTCCGTCCTGCCTGTTTTGTGATAATCTCCCTATCTCTTTTAGGAAGTCGTGTCCTTTGGGTACAAGGGGAGTGTAAAACTCGGATATGACGCTATTTCCCGTATCAACGTAGCCACGCCCTTTGATCTGTTTCAGAAAAAAGTCCTTGTCTACTTCACCGAACATCATACTGTACCCAAGCTCTGACATACGCCCCAACGCCACACGGAAATTGAACTGGTCACGGATTCCATCACCGAGATACTTTGCGTCTGGTCGCTGACAGGCGAGAATCAGAAAATATCCTGCCTGTCGTCCGAGCATGACTATCTGTTTCAGCTTGTTAAGAACAGCCGCATTTTCCTTTGTTGTCAGCATTTCCATAAACGCCACATATTCATCAAAGATAAGGAAGTGGGGCGATAGTCCTAAATAGGCATAGTTTTCACCTGTCCTGTAGTTTTCCATGAGTTTCATACTTTCCGAGCGTTCTATCATGCCATCATAGAAGCGGTCAATGCAGGCGGTTATATCGTCTTTCTTGTACCAGACTTCCGGCATGACAACGGACAAATCCGCAAGGTCGGCGTTCTTTGGGTCTAAGATATACATGACCGCATTGCTGCGGAGCAGAGCTTCAATGATAGTAAGGATAAAGTAAGTTTTACCGCCACCAGTGCCGCCAGCAATCAGCATATGAGGGAGCTTGTCATACTCCCACCAGACATTTTTCATCAGACGCAAGCTGCCATTTTCAGCCTGCACTTCATTGATAGTGATTCTGTTCGCAATCGTATCATAAAGCAGCACATATTCCACATAGCTGTCTTTCAGTTCTTTAGACACCAGCTCACAGTACAAGCCTGTTTCCAGCTTCTTTTCCAAGTGTAAAAGCTGCTCTTGATATTTCCCCAATGTGATTTCAGTACAGATATATAAAAGTCCATGTTCCATACGGTAATACAGTTTTGGAAAATAGATGATTTTCTCTTTTTTGCCAGACACTGGCAAGTCATTGAAGAATCCGCTGTCCTGTGTGGATTCTGATTCATACCAGCCATTTTCAAGTATCATGCGTGACAGCTTTTGACGGTGAAAGAGCTGCTTTACCTTGTCATACTGGAATCTGCGATACAGCATAGCAGCAACAGCACATACCAGAGCTGATATTATGACCGTAACTATCCCATATGGTGTGACCGAAAAATGGACGCTGCCATCTTGAAAAAGAAAGATTGCTTTCCAATCAGTAATGATGATTGTTTTTAGGTTCAGCAGCATAAACACAATAAGGAACAGCAAAAGCAGCGAACCAGCCGAGAAACGAAAAACCAGCGATTTGTCGCTGGCTCTGATACGATTCCCACGTTTATTGAATTGTGGCATATAAAATTCTCCTTTCCATGAAAAAAAGCAGCAAACCTTATAGATTTACTGCTTATGCAATATAGAATATTAAGTTTTAGTCAAGTATTAAATGATATTATTCTTGCACATAATCATCTGTTGTAATTACTTTATTTGATAATATAATTTTTCTATTTTTATCTTTTTCATCTTTATATTGCAATTCTACTTTATCAGCACCTTGAATTTTGTCTAACATATCATACATAACATAGAGTGATTGTTTTAATACCTGTATTTCTTTTGGAGCAATATTGGCAACTTCCATCTCATCAATGTGTGAGATATGAGCAGAATATCTTCTGGTTTCTTCATTATCAGGGATAAGGGAATATTGTTCTTTTGCATTTTTATAGAATATTAGCCTAAAATCTCTCATTATTTTGGGAGTATCACTCTGATTATATATTTGAATTGTATATTTTATAGAATAACCATAAAAATCTTCATCCCTTTTGCCGCCCATACTGCAACCGACATCTCGAAATGTTTGAAACTTGGCTTCGTATGAAACAAGATAATTTTTTAATTGTCCTCTTTTTTTTAATATATCAGTAACAATCAGTGTTGTAACACTACCAAGAATTGTACCGATAATTCCTTGAAAATTATTTAGTAGTTGCAAAATTTCTGACACTTAAACTCCTCCTCGTTATTAAATTTTAGTATATCACAAATCTTACTTTATGAGGAAATTATATCCTATTCCAATATTGCAAGCAACAAAACGACATGACTTATTTTTTATTCTGTGATTGCTGGTTATGGTGCTGTGGATTTCCTGCTGACTGACCGTTCTTATTCTTCAAAACAATATCATCTGCCTTGATATACCAGTCAACGTCTGCACCTTGAAACGTAGCAGTTGCCACCGTATCTGCCACAGGATTGATGATTTCCACCTCTGCGTTGTAGTCAAATTCCTTTAACGGAACAGTGGCAGGAATACTTACCTGTATCATGCGACCCTGTTCTTTACATTTCAAATCATAGGTACGTTCCTTGATTTCTTCAGAAACCGTACCGTCCTCATTCTGGATATGTACCTCTCGTCTTAATGCGGAGAATTTCAATACCCCGAAAGTCTTTTCCTTGTCAATAATGATTCCATTCGCTAATCTCATAAAATTTTACCTCCTTACGCTTTTAACATATCGTCTGCTGACAGGATATAGTTTGTGAATCCTCTTGTACCGATTTTATAACCCTCTGCGGTGATTTTGGGATTGATAAGTTTCACTTTTTCCTCTGATTCAAAGTTCTTCTCACCAGCAGAAGCAGGCAGCACCACGATAATATCATCTGCCCTCTGTACATCTGAATAAAGGTTGAAGCTGCGGGAAACGACCGTCATACGTCCGTTGATCCTACGCTGTTCCACTTTATTCTCACCTGCAAACTCCAAATTTCCGAATGTCTTTTCCATGTTTGGGATAATGTGTTTTAATTCCATAAATTGTTTACCTCTTTTCTTTCTATATTTTTAATGATTGATTGTGTCATTCTGCTGTTGGGATAATATCTGTCTGCCTGTGAATCATCAAGGGCAAGCGTTGTGCTGAAAGCACCCTTGACAATCCCCATTCAGAAAGATAAATCGTAATTAAGCAGAAGTTCGATATAGTGTCAGCCACAGACTGACGTTTCCATGATAGGCGGTGAACGGGTTGTTGCTTCCATAAGCCTGTTACCTCCCGTATCAGTCAGACTTCTTTACTCTGCGGAATCTCTTATAACCTGCAAAGATAAGACCAGCAGCGGAAATTCCCATCATGGCGAACAATGCGACAAATGGCGTGTTGTCACCTGTCTTTGGTGAATCGCTAGTTTTGGTTGTGGTAGTAGGCGTGTCCGGCGTTTCTTTGTCTGGTGTATCTGGATTTTCTTTGACTGTCACCGTCTGCCCCTCGTCCTTGATGTCCTTATGTTCAGCCACTTTGATAGGCTCGTCCGGGTTGGTTACGTCGTACAATTCTTCAAAGGTCACAAGCTCTTTTCCTCCAAGCTCACTGGCATTAAATGTAAATTCAATCTGAACTTCCATCTTCGTGTCAGTAGCGGTGAAAGTAAGGTCGTTTTCTACACGCTTTCCATTCACTAGAAGTTCTGCATTTTCAGACTTCACCATCTGCCAGCCTTTAAGAGTATATTTCACGCCTTTTTCCAAACCGTCTAAAGTGACCGTATCAACGATAGTTACTTTGTCGTCTGCTTCAATCGTCTTTTCACCTGTTGCCTTGTCAGTAGCGGTTGTGTGCATAGTGATGATACGTTCTGTAATCGTCACCGTTTGCCCCTCGTCCTCAATATTTTTATGTTCCGCTATCTTTGTAGGCTCGTCCGGATTGGATAAATCGTATAATTCTTCAAACGTCACAAGGTCTTTTCCTGCAAGCTCACTGGCATTGAATGTAAGAGCAATCTCGACTTCCATACTGGAATCTTTTGCAGTAAAGGTGTAATCACTTTCCACAGGTTTACCATTGACAAGAAGCTGTGCGTTTTCAGACTTCACCATCTGCCAGCCTTTGAGCTGATATTTTGTACCTTTTTCCAGACCATCTAAAGTGACCGTATCAATGACAGTCACCTCTTTACCGGCAACAATCATCTTTTCACCTGTCACTTTGTCAGCAGCGTTGGTATGAATTTCAATCACTCGTTCTTCGATAGTCACGGTCTGCCCCTCGTCCTCAATGTCCTTGTGTTCAGCCACCTTGACAGGCTCGTCTGGATTGGATAAATCGTACAATTCCTCAAATGTCACAAGGTCTTTACCGCCAAGAGCAGAAGCATTGAACGTATAGAAAACCTCAACTTCCATTTCTGATTTTTTCGCAGTAAAGGCGTAATCACTTTCTACAGGTTTACCATCTACAAGAAGCTGTGCATTTTCAGACTTCACCATCTGCCAGCCTTTGAGCTGATATTTTGTGCCTTTCTTCAAACCGTCCAAAGTCACCGTATCAACGATAGTCACGCTCTTTCCGGCAATGATTGATTTTTCACCCGTTACCTTGTCTGCGGCAGTCGTATGGATAGAGATTTCTGGTTCGTAATCATCTGTGAGTGTACCTAAATCAACAACAACTTTATTTCTTGATACCACTACATCAAACGCCGGAATCAGTGTCATTCCTTTGTTGGAATTGCAGCGTAATTCTTCGATTGTGTAAGTATCATAGAGCAATGCACCTTTGCTGTCGTCTGGTGTGGACGTACCGAACCAGATACCATCTTCACTGGTCTTTCCGGCATTGGTATTCTGTTTATGAGATACCCAGTCAGAGGAAGTGGAAAACTGACCGTTTTTATCTGTCACTATGATATGGCTCTCACCAGTCGTCTTGCTTGTGATCCTAAAGGGAACATTCGCAAGTCGCTTGTGAGTACCGTCACCGATTTTCACACCCTCCAAATCACCACGTTTAATCTGATTGTAGACAGAGTGTGTTTCGTCCGTTAAATCTACAATCTCACCGTCATTCACAATGTCAAATTCAATCGGTTTTGCACCGTCCGTCAAATATCCCTCTGGGGCGTTACTTTCTTCAATACGGTATTTTCCGTATGGTAATGTATCAGCGTCAGTTATAGCGATACCGTCAACACCTGTATGGATTGTCTTGACGACTTCATTTTTGTTGTATAACTTGCCATCTACCAAGACAGCGTTATCATTTAAGGAAATGATTTCAAAAGCAGTATCTTTCAAAGTCGCACCGCCTTGTGCTTTCGTATCTTTTGTTTCAAGGTCACGTTTCTGGATTTTCACACCGCCACGGATAACCCTGTCTGATACAGAATACTGATTGCTGCCGCTTATCGCTGCAAGCTCACCATCTTCTGTAATCTGTGCCACATAGACACCTTTTATCTGTTCTGAACTTCCGTCAGCCTGCATATAAGCATCCTCCAATAAGTAACCGTTTGGGGCTGTCTTTTCTTCCACAGTGATAGTACCTAGCGGCAAGCAGATAGTACCATTCTGTGTATAGAAGCTGCCACCAGACACCTTGTAGGAATCCGCTAATCTTGTGATGTAATGGACTTCGTTATTGCTGTCTTTTTCAACGATTGTCTTTGTCGTCCATGTGCGTGTTGGCTCTGATGGAAGATTATCTTTTGTGTAGTAACCGTCATAATACTTCCAGACAAACTCTGCACCCTCCAAAGAAGCGTTACCCTGTGGCGTAGCTTTGGAAGTTTCCATATCAATTTTGAAAAGCTCAACCAAAGTGTCTGTGACTTTTGGTGTGTCGCTGACTTTTAATGTCGTGGTTTCATTAACCTTGACCGTCATAGTATAGACGTTCTTATCTAACTGGAATCCTTTTGGAGCTTTCGTTTCTTTTACATAGTATGTTGCGGCTCTTAATTCCACTGTATCGGTATTGCCACTGGCATTTGTCGTAAGTGTGGCAACAGATTTCGTGCAGTCTTTATCAGAATAGACACCATAAGTCGCACCAGACAGGGAATAGCAGTCATTCTCATTTGTGACTGTGGTATTACTGGAAGATTTCTGAATCTTACCATTCCCGACAGCTAACTTTGCATAGAACTGTCCTAAATCCTGTCCCTCGCCAGTGTAGATATAACCGTAACAATCGTAACGGTCTTTGTTTTCTTTAGCGAAAGCCTTTGCGTTTTCGTAGATTTTATCCTGCACGTTTTTAGAGATTTCATCATAGGCAACGTGTGTATTCCCAAATCCCCAACCTAAATGAACACTCAATCTACGCCATACGGTACATTGCTGTAATAAATACGCCTGTTTGTCAGAAAACCTGTCTTTTGTATAATTTTTGACGTATTCAAGGTTCAATGCAATATCGGTAATCTGTGATTCACTCAATCGCTCGGTTGCGTCCTTGCGTGTTTTATAGCCGGATTGGAACGCCACACCTAATTGAATACAATAGGCAGTTTCACCGTCTGCTTTCATCCAGCCTTCCTCAAAAACAGACTCTTGTTCTCCGCTGTCTGTTTCCTTGATAACCGTACCTGTTTTTCCGTCAGAATGAGTATAGACGGAATCGGCAGCATGAACCTGTGTAACAGGTAATGTAGTAAATACGGTCGCAAGAGTGAGAACACCTGTAAGCAATCGTCTTATAAACTTTTTCATTTTTTTGATTCTCCTTTCATTTGGGTAAAAAAATAGACGCTCATTTCTGAACGTCTTAGTTGTTGAAACCATTGGAACTATGCAGGATAGTTTGTTTCATCTTCATTTTTCTATGTTTTTGCTCTTATGCAACCGTAGCAGGAAAAAGCTTGTCCTACACAAAACAGCGTGTTTTCAAGGTTTTCCGGCTATGTTGTGCTTACGAGGTCGCACCAGAGCAAAAAGCACGTACCACGTATGACAATATCTTAAGACTGGTAAAAGACCCTGAAGTCTGTGAGCCGATTCGTTTTTTAAGAAAACGTGAAATCGTGCATTACCAGCGTTTCGGGGAAAGCCTGAGAATTGTGCAGGACAATCTGGACAGTAATAATTTCTACGCGATTAACCCTGAATTCGATATCCGTCAGGATCGTAGCTGCAGCAGAACCTAAGGAATTAAGCAGACTCGGGCGGCAAAATTATATTTTGCCACCCGAATTACTGCATCATATTAAACTAGTATATCATAAAATAAATAA
>DCKD01000047.1 GCA_002320245.1 Lachnospiraceae bacterium UBA1683 | reverse complement strand
TGTCGGCAGAGTAGCGATACACTGGCGGTCATCGTGGAGTTTCGTGAATATGTACTGTTTATCCAGAACGGAATCCGGCTTTTGGATGCGGAAGACCGCCTGATAGAGACTGCGGCCGCAGGCAGTGAGGAAGCGGTAGATGCAGAGGATACCGGCGAGAAAGGCTATAACTACCGGTCAGAGCGGTTTGCGAACCGGCTGGATAGTGATGCAAGGATTTGGAAGGTATTCAGCAGCAGAATCCACGGTGACCCGGCGATGCCTATATGGAAAGCCTATCCTGGGGACCGCGTCATTTTCCGTACTATGATGCCGGCAGATAAGCCAAGAAATGTATCACTGGCTGTGCATGGGCATTTGTGGAAAGAACAGCCTGAGGACACCTTGTCCAGAGAAATCCCCTTGCAGGGTGGAATCAGTGTAGGAAACCGGTTTGACATGGAATTGAAAGATGGGGCGGCATGTCCGGGTGATTATCTCTACCGTTCTGGAAGTTTTGCATGGGATGTGGAATCTGGCATGTGGGGAATTTTTCGTGTGATGAAGCAGTCCTTCCGGCACAAATGCAAGGAAATTTGTGGAAAGGTTTTGCGCTGCATAAAATAAATTTGCAGGCTGTTTCGAATTGATCAAAACAAGGAACGAATCTGGAGGGGGGTTGCCGTACAATACCCCTCTGTATAATCTGACGGATATATCTTTGGCTAGACCCTCAGTGGACAATGGACAATCTGTCTGCAGCCAGAGCATATTTTTCTGTATTATCTCATAGGTTATATAGATAAAGCGACCGGAGTCAGAGTATGCAGACTGTTGTAACCAACTCGCGGAATGACAACATGTTTTACCGTGATATCCAAGTATTAACCTATAAGATAGAATATCCCGTTTTCCATTCGACGTGTGGGCAAAAGGCGTCCCAGTCAATCAATGAATATTATGCGGTTCTTGCAGAAAGCAAAGAGCGCTATTGCAGGGATGTATTGTATCCGCAGGCAGCAGATGCAGCCCGGTATATTCAGAAGAATAATCCCCCGTTTAATTCTTATGAATTTGTTATGACTTATAAAATAACATATAACGCCGGCTGTATTACCAGCCTTTATATGGAGGAATACACGTATATGGGCGGAGCCCATGGCTCAACAGTCCGCACGTCGGATACATGGGACTTTATGACAGGCAAGCGGATGCAATTGAAGGATTTCTTTGCAGAGGATCATACATTTCAGGAAAAGATTATAAATCAGATTGAAAATCAGATTGCTGAACGGCTGAAGGAATCGCCGGACACTTATTTTGATGATTATGCAAAACGGCTGAGGGACACATTTTCTCCGAATAGTTTCTATCTGACGCCAAATGGTATTGTGATTTATTTCCAGCAATACGATATTGCGCCTTATGCAGCAGGGTTTCCGGAATTCTCAATATAAATTGTCTGTCCGAGAACGGTCTGTCCAGACAAGAAAAAGATAGCGAAGTATGTGATTATTTGTTATAATTCTCCTGTAAATCTAACATACAGGAGAGAAAAGAGATGGAAAAAGCAAATATCAAGAACTTGTATACGCTTGACGGGAGAGTGCCTGTTGCGAAGGCGGTTCCCTTTGGGTTACAGCACATTCTGGCGATGTTCGTAGCGAATCTGGCGCCGATTACGATTATCGGGGCTGCCAGTGGTCTTGAGGGAAGCCAGATTGCCATGCTGCTGCAGAATGCAATGTTTGTTGCGGGAATCGCGACATTGGTTCAGTTGTTTCCGATATGGAAAATCGGGGCAAAGCTGCCGATTGTTATGGGAGTCAGCTTTACGTTTGTGACGATATTATCTTATGTCGGCGTTACATATGGGTATCCGGTGGCAATCGGTTCGATTCTGGTCGGAGGGATTGTCGAAGGATGTCTTGGGCTTTGTGCCAGATATTGGCGGAAAATCGTGACTCCGGTTGTTGCGGCTTCAGTTGTGACAGCAATCGGATTTTCACTGTTGCCGGTAGGAACGCGCTCTTTTGGCGGCGGTTACAGTGATTCGTTTGGTTCTGTTGTGAACCTTGTACTTGGCAGCGTGACGCTGGCAGCATGTCTGCTGTTTAATATTTTTGCAAAATCTTACTGGAAGCAGTTATCGGTATTGTTTGGATTGATTGTAGGATATATTTTAGCATGCGTGCTGGGCGTTGTCGATTTATCAGCAATCTTTGACGGGAGGCTGGTGGCACTTCCGAAACTGATGCCGTTTGCACCGGAGTTCCATGCGGGAGCAATCCTTGCAGTTACGATTATATTTTTTGTATCTGCCGCAGAAACAATCGGAGATTCCACAGCCGTTGCAGCCAGTGGATTAGACCGGGAAATCGAGGAAAAAGAAATTGTCGGGGCGTTGTCCTGCGACGGATTCTGCAGCGCGATGTCCGCTGTATTCGGATGTCCTCCGGTCACTTCCTTCAGCCAGAATGTAGGGCTTGTTGCAATGACACGCGTCGTCAATCGGTTTACTATTGGAGTCGGGGCTGTCTGCATGATTTTGGCGGGATTGCTGCCACCGGTCGGAAATTTCTTTTCCAGTCTTCCAGAGTCTGTACTGGGCGGATGTACGATTATGATGTTTGGAAACATTATGGTAAGCGGGATTCAGATGATATCCAAAGCGGGATTCAATCAGCGGAATGTAACGATTGTTGCGTTGTCACTGGCGGTAGGTCTGGGATTCACATCGGCGACAGAATCGGATATCTGGCATGTATTTCCTCAGATTGTGCAGGATATCTTTTCCGGAAACTGTGTAGCAGTGGTGTTTGTTGTGTCAATTCTGCTGAGTGCGTTGCTGCCGAATGATATGGAAGTAAAACCCGCCGGAGTGGAAAAATAATTTAAAAACTGCGATGGGTACTCCGCTGTAGTGTATTGTCCTATTATGGTGGAAATCACCAGTGGAAAGGCGGCACAGTTCGCCCCGTTTGCTGCATTGACAGGATATGGTGAGGCTGTTCAGGAATCCGCCCGATTGACGGAGCGGAGGGTAGGGCTGGATGAAAATGAAAAGAAGGAGTAGAACCAACATCGTGTTGGTATCTGCTCCTTTTTAAATACACATTAGAGAATATCGATATATTCTCCTGCTAACGCCTTATTCATGCTGCGGACGGCACAGAACTTTCCACACATGCTGCAAGTGTCGCTGTGGTCATCTTCCGGTTTCCGGCTGTCGCGGATAGCCTTTGCGGTTTCCGGATCAAGTGCGCATTGGAACTGTGCATCCCAATCCAGTACGCGTCTTGCATCTGCCATGCGGTCGTCAATATCGCGTGCTCCCGGAATTCCTTTTGCGATATCTGCGGCGTGGGCTGCAATTTTGGATGCAATAATTCCTTGTTTTACATCATCCACATTTGGAAGAGCAAGGTGTTCCGCTGGTGTGACATAGCACAAAAATGCTGCACCGCTCATAGCTGCAACGGCGCCGCCAATCGCGGCGGTAATATGGTCATAACCCGGTGCGATATCTGTTACCAAAGGTCCGAGTACATAGAAAGGGGCTCCCATACAGATGCTTTGCTGTACCTGCATGTTGGCGGCAACCTGGTCAAGCGGCATATGCCCGGGACCTTCTACCATAACCTGGACGTTGTGCTCCCACGCACGTTTTGTCAGTTCGCCGAGCCGTACCAGTTCCTCAATCTGGCAGACATCTGTTGCATCAGCAAGGCAGCCTGGGCGGCAGGCATCTCCGAGGGAGATGGTGACATCATATTCTTCGCAGATGTCAAGGATTTCATCAAAATGTTCATAGAAAGGGTTCTCTTCCCCGGTCATGCTCATCCATGCAAATACGAGGCTTCCGCCGCGGCTTACGATGTTCATTTTCCGTTTATGCGTCTTAATCTGTTCAATCGTCTTTCTTGTGATTCCGCAATGTAGTGTTACGAAATCCACTCCGTCCTCTGCATGCAGACGTACAACATCAATAAAATCCTGTGCGGTCAGTTCCGCAAGGTCTCTCTGATAATGGATGACGCTGTCGTAAACCGGAACGGTGCCAATCATAACCGGACATTCGTGTGTCAGTTTCTGCCGGAATGGCTGTGTGTTTCCGTGGCTGGAAAGGTCCATGATTGCCTCGGCGCCGAGATTGACCGCGCTCATTACCTTTTCCATCTCGATGCTGTAATCCTTGCAGTCTCTGGAAACACCGAGGTTTACGTTGATTTTAGTGCGAAGCATGCTGCCGATTCCTTCCGGGTTCAGGCAAGTATGATTTTTGTTGGCACAGATGGCTGCTTTCCCCTCGGCTACAAGCTGCATCAGCTTTTCTGCCGGCATCTTTTCTTTTTTTGCCACGGTTTCAATTTCCGGTGTTATGATTCCTTTTCTTGCAGCATCCATCTGGGTTGTATAATTTCTCATTTGACATTCCTCCATTGTCCTAAATTATAGGAAAACTGTCTGGCATTATCGCATGTAGGTCGTTTTTATAATATCGCAAATCCGTAGAACTTTCCGCGAGGCGCGGTTGTGGGGCGACACCTTCCTTCTTTATGCCTCTGCGCCCCCGGAAGGGAGTGTTTTATAGGAATTGCAGAGCCGCCTATGAAGTAAAAAAGAGATGCACGCAGGCATCTCAATCAAATCGATGTTATGTGTCCCTACGTTGGCATTATCCAAATCAGGTTATGGGTCGAAACAAATGCAGTTCCCTCTCAGCCGGTTTACCAGCTCCCCTATAATCAATATTATTTTACACATCCTATTATAAATATACGGGCTTCGAATTGCAATAGTGTTATGCGAAAGATATCGGATTACTGTTGACAAACGAATGTTACCGTGGCTATAATGGACAACGGAGATAGTATTTGCGGGCAAAGCTATACTCTGTCTGATTCACTGGTATTACATCTTATAATGAAGAAGAGCTTATATTTGAATACGGTAATTGTTTAGGACAGTTACACAAAATAAGACTCAGGAATATGAAAGATATAAAAGCATTTTCGGAGCCGTACTATGCCCTGAAGGTGCTTTTTTGTAAAAGGGGACAGTCCCCTGTCAGAAGGGACAGTCCCCCTTGTAGGGAAAGGAAGTATGAAATGACAATTGAGATGTTAAAAGGTAAGATTCATCGTGCTACGGTTGTCCAGGCACAACTGGATTATGTGGGAAGTATCACGATTGATGAGGAGCTGCTGAAAGCAGCGGGGATTCTGGAATATGAGAAGGTCCAGATTGTGGATGTCAACAATGGCAGCCGGTTTGAGACGTATGCCATCTGTGGCGAGCCCGGAAGTGGAATGATATGCTTAAATGGCGCAGCGGCAAGATGTGTAAGTACGGGTGATAAAGTGATTATTATGGCTTATGGAAGTTATGAGCCGGACGAAGCAAAAATACATAGACCTGCGGTAGTCTTTGTGGATGAGGAGAATAAGATTAGCCGGATAACCAGCTATGAAAAGCATGGTTTGTTAAAAGATATGGAATAACAGTGAATTAGTTAAGAGGCTATCTCCGAATCCAAAAAAGAGGAGAATCATAAAATGCAGGTAACAAAAACAGTAGAAGAAACAAGAAACCTGGTGAAAAACTGGAAGAAGGAAGGTAAGTCAATCGGTCTGGTGCCTACGATGGGATTTTTACACGAGGGACACGCAAGTCTGATTCAGAGATGCCGCGAGGAGAATGATATCGTTGTGGTATCGGACTTCGTTAATCCGACACAGTTTGGACCAACCGAAGATTTAGAGGCATATCCGCGGGATTTTGCACGTGACAGTGCATTATGTGAAGGTCTCGGGGCAGATTTGATTTTCAATCCGGAGCCGGAAAATATGTACAGCAATCCACACGCATTTGTGAATATTGATTTACTTTCCGAGACGCTCTGTGGGAAAACAAGGCCAATCCATTTTAAAGGTGTCTGCACGGTTGTGTCGAAGCTATTCAATATTGTGGCACCGGATCGGGCGTATTTTGGGCAGAAGGATGCACAGCAGCTTGCAATCATCCGTAAGATGGTGGAGGATTTGAATTTTGACATTCAGATTGTTGGCTGTCCGATAGTGCGGGAGGCGGATGGCCTTGCGAAATCTTCAAGAAATACATATTTGGATGAAAACGAGAGAAAAGCAGCACTCTGTCTGTCCAGAGCAGTGAAAAAGGGGCAGGAGGTAATTCATGCGGGAGCTGCTGCACAGGACGTGCTTACCGAGATGAAAGCAATCATTGAGGCGGAACCGCTTGCGGAAATCGACTATGTATCCATGGTAGATGCTTTGACGATGCAGCCGGTGGAGAAGGCAGAAAAAGATGTACTTGTAGCAATGGCGGTCTATATCGGAAAGACTCGTCTGATTGATAATTTCAGTTACGAGGTGTAGGCTATGGAAAATGCAATGAAGAGAATCGGAAAGGTTAGTTCTTTTCTGACAAAATATATTGGAATCATCATTATCTGCTTTTCTGTCCTGGCATTTTTCTGGCGGGACGGATTTGCATGGACGGTTGATTACACTTCGGTGTTTCTTGGAATTGCCATGTTTGGCATGGGACTTACGATAAAAATGGGTGACTTTCAGGTTGTGTTTTCACATCCGAGAGAGGTGATTATCGGCTGCGTGGCACAGTACACGGTAATGCCGCTTGTTGCATGGATTCTGGCAGTTGTTTTTCATTTACCGGAAGATTTGGTAATCGGTGTGATACTGGTGGGCTGCTGTCCGGGAGGAACTGCAAGTAATGTCATCACTTACATTGCAGGAGGCGATGTAGCGCTTTCCGTAGGTATGACAATTGTATCCACACTGGCTGCACCACTGATGACTCCGCTTTTGGTATATATTCTGGCGGGAGCCTGGGTACAGGTATCATTCTGGGCGATGGTACTGTCGGTCGTGAAAGTGATTCTGGTTCCGGTTCTTTTGGGAATCCTCATCCGCACCTTATTTGGATGCCAGATTCAGAAGATTTCAGATATATTGCCGATTATTTCAGTCGTGTCAATTGTAATGATTATCTGTGGAATTGTTTCAGTAAATGCAGAAAAAATAGTGAGCTGCGGCGCACTGGTGTTAGGTGTGGTTGCATTGCACAATCTGTGTGGAATGGGACTGGGTCTTTTGGCTGCAAAGGTGCTCAAGGTAGAGTATTCCAGAGCGACGGCAATTGCAATTGAGGTCGGAATGCAGAACAGCGGGCTTGCGGTGTCGCTCGCGGCAGCGAACTTTGCAGCAAATCCACTGGCTACCCTTCCGGGCGCAATTTTCAGTGTATGGCATAACATTTCGGGTTCGGTGTTTGCAAGTATCCGGCGCCGTAGGCCAGACGTGTGTGGAAATTCACAATTAGCATAATTCACTCCGCGGTCTTATGCTAAAGATGAGTGGGACAGTCCTTTGAATGACAAAGAAATGCAGGAAAATATGGCATAGGAACCATAAACCTGAGTAGCCTCCGTGTACAAGTCAACACGGGGGTTATTCAGATTTATCGGTTTCATTTTTAATAAGTGCTTCCGCATCTGTGAGATTTTTTTCTAAATCATGGAGGGTTTCCCGCATCTGTGAAAACTGTTCGGTGACAGCAAGCAGTCCCGAATATTTTTCTTCATATGCACCGAGCTGAATCTGATATTGTTTTTGCTTTTCCTGTTCTTCTTTTCGGAGTTCATCTATGTACCGTTGGAACATACTGGTAAGTTCTCCCATCTTAACGAGCACATCCTCACGTTCATAGCCGCCAAATATGGTTTTCTTTATTTTCATAGAATGGATATAATCTGTGATTTCCTGAAGTTCGTTCATGTGTGTTTCCTTTCTGCTGTTTCAGCTCATTTATAAATGGATGGCAAATAATACTTTCCCATTCAATGCTTCTTTTTCTATATAACCAAAGGTTCTGGAATCAATGGAAACCGCGGAATTGTCTCCAAGCAGGTAAAATTCCCCACCGTTACCACTTATCCCGGCAATCCGCTTGATAATCCGGGTACAGATGGGCAACAAGCCTTACCTATTCACAGAATCTCATTCAGCAGATGGAAACCTATGACTTATATCGTTTGGATGATATGACACTGGAGCAGTAAGCAATATGATTGGAACATTTGCAGGTTATAATTGACCATGGAAATGGTCTTGTGACCAAGTATATGCATCATGATAAGATTTACGTGGAAGCCGGACAGCATATTGAAAAAGGGCAGCAGATTGGACTGTCCGGGACAACAGGCAATTCTACAGGGAATCACCTGCATTTTCAGGTTGAGGAAAATGGTGTCGCAGTGAATCCAATGACGTATCTTGCGGGAAATGATACTTCGTCAGCGGGGAAACAGTAACAGATAGCGGCAGATGGCAACAGTCCGGCAGACAGGCTAAACCGTCACAATAAAGTGCCTCATGATTGTAGAAGCATAAAAATATTATCGGTTAAGCCGGTAAAACCTCTTGCTTTAGCTATGGGGAGTGTCAACAGATAATTTACAGAAGAGGGAATTCTCTGTATAATAAGGGGCATAAAAAGCAGGGAGGAATGGTATGAGCGAGATGAAACAAACAATTATGCTGCAGAGGGCATTCTTCGGCACAGGAAAAACAAAGGATGTTGCATTCCGGATAACAAAGCTGTGTGCGCTTCAGGATTCTATCAAAAGACATGAAGAGGAGATATTATCTGCTCTAAGGCTTGATTTGAATAAATCTGCATTTGAGTCTTACGAGACGGAGATTGGAATTGTATTGGAGGAGATTCGGTACACGGTGAAACATTTGCCGGGATGGGCAAAACCGAGGAGGGTGAAAACTCCAATCATTCACTTCCCATCCTCTAGCTATATTTATACAGAACCATATGGATCTGTATTGATTATGTCACCATGGAACTATCCGTTCCAGCTTGCGATGGCACCGCTTGTTGGTGCGCTTGCAGGGGGCAATTGCTGTGTGGTAAAGCCTTCCGAATATTCATTCCACACTTCTGAAATTATAGAAAAGATAATCAGGGAGGTATTCCGGGAGGAGTATGTTGCGGTTGTGCGCGGGGGCAGAGCGCAAAACCGGTCTTTGTTGGATGAGAAGTTCGATTATATTTTCTTTACGGGAAGTCCGAAGGTCGGAAGGATTGTGATGGAGGCTGCGTCCAGACATCTGACTCCGGTTTCGCTGGAGCTAGGAGGAAAAAGTCCATGTGTCGTAGATAAAACAGCAAATGTAAAACTGGCTGCGAAACGCATTGTCTGGGGAAAATTTCTGAATGCCGGCCAGACATGTGTGGCGCCGGATTATCTTCTCGTGCATAAAAGTGTGAAGGCAGAACTGATGCGGGAAATGAAAAAATATATTACAGCCTTTTATGGAGAGTATCCATTGGAGGGAGAAAAACTGCCTAAGATTATCAATGAGAAACATTTTGAGCGGTTACTTGGATTGATGGAGAGCGGGCATATCGTGGCGGGCGGTGGGTATTCCAGGGAATCTTTGAAAATAGCGCCTACGATTCTGGATGATATTACATGGGAAGATGCTGTTATGAGGGAAGAAATCTTTGGACCATTGCTGCCGGTTATGGAATTTGATAAGCTCAAGGATGTGTTTGCTGTGATAGAAGAACACCCGAAACCACTTGCATTCTACTATTTTACGACAAGTAAGAAAAATGAAGCATACGCAATCCGGACAGTATCATTTGGAGGCGGATGTATCAATGATACAATCATTCATCTGTCAAATCCGAATATGCCATTCGGCGGTGTGGGGGAAAGCGGTATGGGGCAGTACCACGGAAAAAACAGTTATGATACGTTTACACATCAGAAGAGTATGATGAAAAAGTCTAATTTGGTGGATGTGTATTTGCGGTATCCACCGTTTAAGAAACATTTGAAGATACTTAAGAAGGTTATGAGATGAGAGACCTGTCAATGAGCCTGCGCAGCCTGACAGATTCTCTGTACATGTGGAAAAGAGAGTGCGGCGGATGCATACCGGTTACGATTTATCGTATCGTAGCCGGTATGCATCCGCCGCATTTTCGTTTCTGTTTTCATAAAAAACAGCTTGACAAATAGTTTTATGATGATATAATTTGATAGTCAAAACATTTTAAAATAAAAACAATTGACAGGAAGAGGACTATGATAGGAAGAATATGCGGAACTGGTTCTTACATTCCAAAAGTGGCATGGGACAACAATAAGTTGTCTGAGATGGTGGATACGAATGATGAATGGATTCAGGAGCGCACCGGTGTCGTGAGAAGGCATATTGCCAGCGGGGAGGAGACGACCTCATACATGGCGGCGGAGGCGGCGAAAGCTGCACTTGCAGATGCATCCCTTGCGCCGGACGAGGTGGATTTGATTCTCGTAGCAACGATTTCTCCGGAGAGGATTATGCCGAGCACCTCCTGTGAGGTGCAGAAAAAAATCGGCGCGGTGAATGCGACGTGCATGGATGTAAACGCGGCATGCACCGGCTTCATATTTGCATTGAATACGGCGCAGGCGTTTATTGGACAGGGGATTTATAAAAATGTAGTCGTAATCGGTGCAGAAAGCCTTTCCAATCTCGTGAACTGGCAGGAACGTTCTACATGTATCCTGTTTGGGGACGGAGCCGGAGCAGCAGTCGTACGTGCAGGGGAAACCGGTCATTATGCGCAGGTTACATATTCAGCCGGAAATGGCGGTAATGTACTGACATGCAGCAGCCGGAATCAGAAACAGTTTGAAGAACAACCAAAAGCAGCCGAGACGTATATGCAGATGGATGGACGGGAAGTGTTCAAGTTTGCGGTTTCGAAGGTGCCGGAAGTTATCCGGGAGCTGCTTGACCGGGAAGGAATGCAGCCGGATGAAGTAAAATATTTTGTGCTGCATCAGGCGAATGAGCGGATTGTCCGTTCAGTTGCAAAGCGGCTGAAAGAGGATATCGGAAAGTTCCCGGTGAATATGGGAGAGTATGGCAACACATCGTCTGCCAGTATCCCGATTTTATTGGATGAGTTGAATAAAAAAGGAGAACTCAGAGCCGGAGAACATGTCATTCTCGCCGGGTTTGGCGCAGGGCTTTCTTACGGTGCAAGCTTAATTCAATGGTAATTCAAAAATCAAAAAATGAAAAAATGAAAAAGGAGAACAAAAATATGTTAGAAAAAATCAAAGAAATCGTAGCAGATTCATTAGGAGTAGAGGCAGATACACTGACAGCGGAGACAACGTTCAAGGAAGACCTTGAAGCGGACTCTCTGGATTTATTTGAGATGGTTATGGCAGTAGAGGAGGAGTTTGATGTAAAAATCGAGACAGAAGAGCTTGAAAATATCAAGACAATCGGGGACATTGAGGCAGAAATCAAAAAGCTTCAGGCATAATAGACATTATAGGAGGCGACAAACCATATGAAAACGGAAATTACCGAATTACTTGGAATCGAATATCCCATCGTTCAGGGCGGTATGGCATGGGTGGCAGAATACCATCTGGCCGCCGCAGTATCAGAGGCAGGCGGATTGGGACTCATCGGGGCGGCAAGCGCTCCGGCAGAGTGGGTTCGTGAACAAGTAAGAGAAGTAAGGAAACTCACGAAGAAACCATTTGGTGTGAATATCATGCTGATGAGCCCATATGCAGATGAGGTTGCAAAAGTAATCGTGGAAGAACAGGTGCCGGTTGTAACGACCGGGGCAGGAAATCCGGAAAAATATATGACCATGTGGAAAGAGGCCGGAGTGAAGGTGATTCCGGTCGTTGCCTCCGTAGCGCAGGCAGTCCGCATGGAGAGAAACGGTGCGGATGCCATTGTGGCAGAGGGCTGTGAGGCAGGCGGGCATATCGGAGAATCTACGACGATGGTACTGGTTCCCCAGACTGCGGATGCCGTGGAGATTCCGGTCATTGCTGCCGGAGGAATTGCAGACGGAAGAGGTGTCGCGGCTGCATTTATGCTGGGAGCGAAAGCAGTTCAGGTAGGAACTCATTTTGTTGTGACTACGGAATCTCAGGTGCATGAGAATTACAAGGACAGAATTATCAAGGCAAAAGATATTGATACGAAAGTAACCGGACGGACAACCGGGCATCCCGTGCGGGCGCTGCGCAACCAGATGACAAGAGAATATCTGAAAAAAGAGGCGGAAGGCGTGCCGTTTGAGGAGCTAGAAAAAATGACGCTTGGAGGGCTTCGGAAGGCCGTTGTAGACGGAGATGTGAATACCGGAAGCGTTATGGCAGGACAGAGCGCAGGTATGGTCAAAGAAAAAATGAGCTGTGCGCAGTTGATTCAGAAACTGGCAGGCGAGGCAGATACATTGTTGAAAGGAACATCCATCTATGAGTAAAGCAGCATTTATTTTTCCTGGTCAGGGCGCCCAGAAAGCCGGAATGGGAAAAGATTTTTATGATACATATGACACTGCAAAACAGGTATTTGATAAGGCTTCTGAATGGCTCGCTCTGGATATGAGAGAGCTTTGTTTTGAGGAAAATGACAGATTAGATTTGACTGAATATACACAGGCTGCGCTTGTGACGACCTGTCTTGCAATGGAAAAGGTACTCGAGGAAAACGGGCTGCATCCAAATGTGACAGCAGGTTTAAGTCTGGGTGAATATTGCGCCATTGAAGTGGCAGGAGGTATGACGCTGAAGGATGCTGTCACAACCGTCCGTACACGTGGAATCCTGATGGAACAGGCGGTCCCGGCGGGGCTGGGCGGCATGGCGGCAGTGCTTGGGCTTGCCAGTGACGAGGTCGATGCGGCAATCGCCGGAATCGAAGGCGTCAGTGTGGCAAACTATAACTGTCCGGGACAGATTGTCATTACCGGTGTGAAAGCAGCAGTGGAAGAGGCAGGAGAAAAGCTGAAAAATGCAGGAGCAAAGCGAGTGATAGAACTGAATGTGAGCGGATCGTTCCACTCGGCAATGCTTAATGAGGCAGGGAAAAAGCTGAGCAGGGTGTTAGCGGATGTGGCGGTTGCACCGCTTACGATTCCGTACGTGACAAATGTGACAGCAGAATTTGTGACTGACAGCAGCCAGACAAAAGACTTACTGTCCAGACAAATCTGTTCATCGGTCAGATGGCAGCAGAGCGTGGAGCGGATGATTGCAGACGGTGTGGATACCTTTGTGGAAATTGGTCCGGGCAGGACACTGGCTGGCTTTATGAGAAAAATAAACCGTGATGTAAATGTGTATAACGTACAGACGGTAGCAGATATAGAGAAGGTTATTCGGCGTACTGGCAGAGCGAATATAAATTAACTGCCCTAGGAAAATAAAATTGACAGAAAGGACATATTTATGGCAGAGAAAAAGATTGCGGTTGTGACAGGCGCATCCAGAGGAATCGGAAGAGCGATTGCGCTGGAACTTGCGGCAGAAGGTGCATTTGTAATTGTCAATTATAATGGTTCGAAAGAAAAAGCAGAGGAAGTGCTTGCCCGGATTCGCGAAAATGGCGGAGACGGTGCGCTGTATCAGTGTAATGTAGCAGAATTTGATGCATGTGAACAGTTCCTCGGCGAAGTTGTGAAAAACTATGGAAGAATCGATGTTCTTGTGAATAACGCAGGAATTACGAAAGATGGACTTCTGATGCGTATGAGTGAAGAAGATTTTGCGAAAGTAGTGGATGTGAATCTGAAGGGAACCTTCAACTGTATCCGGCATACGTCGCGCTATATGCTCAGACAGAGAAGCGGACGCATTATCAATATGGCATCCGTAGTCGGAGTAAACGGCAATGCCGGTCAGGCGAACTATGCGGCATCCAAAGCCGGAGTAATCGGTCTGACAAAATCTGCCGCAAAGGAATTGGCGTCCAGAGGGATTACGGTGAACGCTGTCGCACCGGGATTCATCCGGACGGATATGACAGATGTCCTTTCTGACAAAGTGAAAGAAGCAACAATGAAGCTGATTCCGATGGGGACATTCGGAACTCCGGAGGACATTGCAAAGACTGTCGCGTTTCTAGCGTCTGACGGAGCAGGATATCTGACCGGGCAGGTTCTGTGTGTGGACGGCGGAATGGCGATGTAACCTTACATAGGGACACATGGCGGAATGGAAACGGGCAGAAGGAGGAGAGAATGAAAAGAAGAGTAGTTGTAACAGGACTTGGGGCGGTAACGCCCATTGGAAATGACGTGGATTCTTTCTGGGATGGCATCAAAGCCGGAAAAGTCGGAATCGGAGAGATTACAAAATTTGATACGAGTGATTTTAAAGTGAAAATTGCTGCGGAGGTAAAAGATTTTTCCGGGAAAGAGATTCTCGGATTCCGTACCGCAAAACGGATGGAGCTGTTTTCACAGTATGCAGTGGTGGCAGCACAGGAAGCGGTCAGGGACGCAGGACTGGATATGGAAAAAGAAGACGCATTCCGTGTCGGCGTTATTATCGGTTCTGGTGTAGGGAGTATGCAGGCATCTTCCCAGGCAGAGCAGACCTTGCTGAATAAGGGACCGTCCCGTGTGGACCCGTTACTGGTACCGAAGATGATTACGAATATGGCAGCGGGAAATGTATCCATCGCAACTGGCGCCCGCGGAAAATGTACAAACGTGGTAACAGCATGTGCAACAGGAACACACTGTATTGGGGATGCGTTCCGTGCCATCCAGTACGGGGATGCGGATGTGATGATTGCCGGAGGAACTGAAGGCTCTGTCTGCCCGGTAGCCGTTGCAGGGTTCACAGGTCTGACAGCGCTGACACCAAGTGAAGATCCGATGCATGCATCCATTCCGTTTGACAAGGACAGAAGCGGTTTTGTCATGGGGGAGGGCGCCGGAATTGTTGTTCTGGAAGAACAGGAACATGCAATTACCCGCGGAGCTGAGATTCTTGCAGAGGTAGTCGGTTATGGCGCTACGGCAGATGCATTCCATATCACCTCCCCGATTGAGGATGGGAGCGGAGCTGCAAGAGCAATGACAGATGCCATGCATGAGGCAGGAATCACACCGGAGGATGTGGATTATATCAATGCGCACGGAACAAGCACACATCATAATGACTTGTTTGAGACAAGAGCTATCAAGGCAGCATTTGGGGATGCGGCAAAACATTTGAAAGTGAACTCTACAAAGTCCATGATTGGCCATCTGTTGGGTGCAGCCGGAGGTGTGGAATTTATCGTCTGTGTAAAATCAATTCTGGACGGATTTATCCACCAGACTGTCGGAACAACTGAGACGGAGGAAGAACTGGATTTGGACTATGTTATCGGGGCACCTGTCCGTCAGGATGTGACTTATGCAATGAGCAACTCACTTGGGTTTGGCGGACATAACGGTACCTTGCTGGTAAAGAAGTATGAAGCATAAGGAGGCGGCAGGAATGAAATTTGAGCAGATTGTAGAACTGATTGATCATGTATCCGGTTCTGAGCTGACATCCTTTCAGTATGAGAACGAAAATACAAAAATCTCCATGAAATGTGGAAAAATACAGGCAGTGGCATCAGAAGGTGTGAATTATATGAATGTGGTTCCGGCAGCGATGGGCGCTCCGGGAATGCAGGCAGTGAATCCGGCGGTCATGGGTACTCCGGTAGCATCGGTTACAGCAGAAGCTTCCGTGTCCGGCGGGGGCACACAGATGGCAGAGCCACAGGGAAATATCGTGAAGTCCCCGTTGGTCGGAACCTTTTATTCTGCACCGGCAGAAGATGCGCCGGCTTTTGTAAAGGTCGGGGATAAGGTGGAAAAAGGTCAGGTTATTGCGATTGTAGAAGCGATGAAACTGATGAATGACATTGAATGTGATTTTGACGGAGAAGTGGCAGAGATTTATGTGAAAAACGGAGATTCCGTAGAGTACGGGCAGCCATTGTTCCGTATCGGATAGTTTGCGAAGTGATTCGGGAGGGCTATAGATAGATGAACAGTTTAGATGTAAAACAGATAGAGGAGATTCTTCCTCACCGCCATCCGTTTTTGCTGGTGGATTATATTGAAGATTATGTTCCGGGCGAATATGCCGTTGGATATAAATGTGTGACATTCCGGGAAGATTTTTTCAAAGGGCATTTCCCGCAGCAGCCGGTGATGCCGGGCGTGCTTATTGTAGAGGCGCTTGCACAGACAGGGGCAGTTGCCATTCTGTCACAGGAAGAAAATAAAGGTAAGATAGCATTTTTCGGTGGAATTGATAAGTGTCGTTTTAAGAAAAAGGTGGTTCCGGGGGATAAGATTCGTCTGGAAACAAAGATTATCAGGCAGAAAGGACCGGTTGGAATCGGAGAGGCGGTTGCAACGGTTGATGGAAAAGTAGCAGTAAAAGCAGAGCTGACATTTATGATTGGATAAGGTGTTGCATATGATTCGAAAGTTATTGATTGCCAATCGGGGCGAAATTGCAGTGCGGATAATCCGCGCATGCAGGGAAATGGGAATAGAGTCGGTAGCGGTGTACTCAGAGGCTGACAGAGAAAGTCTGCATACACAGTTGGCAGATGAGGCAATTTGCATCGGTCCCGGACCGTCTTCGGAAAGTTATCTGAATATGGAGCGCATCATGAGCGCAGCGATGGTTTCCGGTGCGGATGCCATTCATCCGGGTTTTGGGTTCCTCTCGGAAAATGCAAAGTTTGCAGAGTTCTGTGAGCAGTGCGGTATTATATTTGTGGGACCGAATTCTGAAGTAATCCGGAATCTGGGAAATAAACAGGTTGCCAGAAATACGATGACGGCAGCAGGCGTTCCTGTGATTCCGGGGACAGATATACCGATACTGGAGGTGCAGACAGGCTTGGCTGAGGCAGACCGTATTGGGTATCCGGTGATTGTCAAAGCCGCGCTTGGCGGCGGCGGAAAGGGAATGCGTACCGCTGATACAAAAGAAGAGTTTGAACTGGCATTTCAGACAGCCCAGAAAGAGGCACAGATGGCATTTGGTGACGGGACGATGTATATTGAACATTTTGTCCAGCACCCGCGGCATATTGAATTTCAGATTCTGGCAGACCGGTATGGAAATGTAATCCATCTGGGAGAGCGTGACTGCTCCATTCAGAGAAATCATCAGAAAATGATTGAAGAATCTCCGTCGGCAGCAGTTTCGGAAGAGCTCCGTCTGAAAATGGGCGAGGCGGCTGTGAAAGCGGCGCAGGCAGCACATTATGTCAATGCAGGGACAATCGAATTTCTGTTAGAGAAAACCGGACGGTTTTATTTTATGGAAATGAATACGAGAATTCAGGTGGAACATCCGGTGACAGAGTGTGTGACGGGAATGGATCTGATAAAGGAGCAGATAAAAATTGCGTCCGGGGAACCGCTCTCAGTGACACAGGAGGACGTCAGGATTCAGGGACATGCGATTGAGTGCAGGATCAATGCAGAAAATCCGGAAAAACATTTCCGGCCATCGCCGGGAACTATCACAGAGCTGCATCTGCCGGGCGGACAGGGAATCCGTATCGATACCGACATTTACAATGGATATCGGGTGCCGCCGTACTATGATTCCATGCTGGCAAAACTGATTGTCTGCGGAGATACAAGAGAAGAGGCAATTGCCAAGATGCAGAGCGCGCTTGGGGAGGTTATCATCGACGGAATTGATACGAATGTGGATTATCAATTCGGAATTCTGGAAAACCCGGATTATCAGGCGGGAAATTTTGACATTGAGTTTTTGAACACACATGTGATTGCGGGAGTGAATATCAATGAAGTTTAAGCATATGTTTAAAAGAACTGCGGTAAAAGCCGGTTCGGTGAACAGCGCAGGGAATCTATTTGCAGCCAGACAGCCGGAGGTGCCGGACGGTCTTCTGAAAAAATGTAATTCGTGCAAATCCGCAGTATTTGTGGAAGAAGTAAAAAAGAATTATTATATCTGCCCGCATTGCCGGAACTATTTTCGTGTACACGCATACCGCAGAATCGAGATGGTTGCAGATGCGGATAGTTTTGAAGAGTGGAATCAGGGACTGAAAACAGAAAATCCGCTGCATTTCAAAGGATATGAGGAAAAACTGGAAGGGCTCCGTGAAAAGACGAAGCTGGATGAGGCTGTTATTACAGGAAAAGTTACAATCGGAGGGACACCGGCTGTAATCGGTGTCTGTGACGGACGTTTCCTGATGGCAAGTATGGGGGAAGTTGTCGGCGAGAAGATTACAAGGGCTGTGGAGAGGGCAACCGAAGAAAAGCTTCCGGTCATTTTGTTTGTATGTTCCGGGGGAGCAAGAATGCAGGAAGGAATCGTTTCCCTGATGCAGATGGCAAAGACCTCGGCGGCGCTGAAACGTCACAGTGATGCCGGGCAACTGTATATCAGTGTGCTGACGAACCCGACTACCGGAGGTGTGACGGCAAGTTTTGCAATGCTTGGCGATATCATTCTGGCAGAGCCGAATGCGCTGATTGGATTCGCGGGACCTCGTGTTATTGAGCAGACTATTGGACAGAAACTCCCGCAAGGTTTTCAGCGGTCAGAGTTCCTGCTGGAACATGGATTTATTGATGAGATTGTGGAGCGGGAGAATCTGAAAGAGGAATTGGGACGTATTCTGAAGATGCATGCTGTGGATGGGGCTGTAAAAGGAAAGTCCCGCATTCCGGAGAAAGCGGATGAAGAAACTTCACAGTATATATCGGAAGAAAAGCCGGGGCAGATTTTATCAGAGCAGTGCCTGAAAAATGATACAGAGCAGTCTGTGAAAAATGATGGGGAGCAGTCTCAATCTGGGAAAACAGAAACAAAAGGCATGAATCAGATTGGTCCAAAAATGTCTGCGTGGGAACATGTACAGCTTGCCCGTGAGAAAAACCGTCCGACAGGGAAAGATTATGTTAATCTGCTTTTCACAGACTTTGTGGAAATGCACGGCGACCGGTACTTCCGGGATGACCCGGCGGTAATCGGGGGAATTGCAATGTTTTGCGGACAGCCCGTCACCGTACTTGTACAGGAAAAGGGACACGGAACGAAAGCGAATATCGAGCATAATTTTGGCATGGTATCCCCGGACGGCTACAGGAAATCACTGCGGCTGATGAAACAGGCAGAAAAATTTGGCCGTCCTGTGATTTGTTTCGTAGACACTCCGGGCGCATTCTGCGGGCTGGAGGCAGAGGAACGGGGACAGGGAGAGGCGATTGCAAGAAACCTCTATGAATTGTCAGGATTAAAAGTCCCCGTTCTGTCGGTGGTTATCGGAGAAGGCGGAAGCGGCGGAGCGCTTGCATTTGCCGTGGCAGATGAGGTATGGATGATGGAGCATTCCATTTATTCCATTTTATCACCGGAAGGATTTGCGTCTATCCTCTGGAAAGACAGCAAACGTGCAAAAGAAGCCGCAGAAGTGATGAAGCTGACAGCCGGAGATTTGAAAGAGCTTGGAATCATCGAGCAGATAATCCGTGAGGAAGAACCATTAAACCGGGAAAATCTACCGGAGGTTTTTGAAGATTTATCCCGGAAGATACAACATTTTCTGGAGCATTATGAGACGATGGATGAAACCGCGCTTGTGAAACATAGATATGACCGTTTTAGGCGGATGTAGAGTTCACTGTTGGATGATGTGGGATTCTCTCCTTTGAGATAATCATAGGTAACAGTTCAGCCCGTACTCAATCATAACACTGATTGAGTACGAGGATGCACATTATGTCTTGAGTGCATCCTGCCCATCGCCAAAGGCGATTCAAAATGGCAGGATGCGTAACAGTTCTGCCGGAAGGCTGAATTGAAAAGGACTGGAAATTCAATGGCAGTCATGATATACTGACTTCAGATATTTCAACAAGGAATCTGACAGTTACACTATTTGCAGAGAACAGGAGAGAACACGTGGATAACCGGAAAGTGATTAATGATGTACTGGTGCATCTTTTCAATGAAATCTTGCAGTTAGAAGAAGAGGCAATCATCACAGAAGAATTCAAAGATATCACGAATAACGATATGCATATTATGGAAGCTGTGGGGCTGGACGGTGGCAATATGTCTTCGATTGCGGCTAAGCTCAAAGTTACGGTAGGTTCTCTGACAACTTCAATGAATGGACTTGTGAACAAAGGGTATACAGTACGCAAACGCAGTGAGACAGACCGCAGGGTTGTATTTATCTTCCTGACTGAAAAAGGGAAGAAAGCCTATTTTCATCATGCAGAATTCCATGAGCAGATGACAGATGCAGTAATGAATGAGCTGGATGAGGAAGAAATCAAGGTGCTGGTGAAGACACTGCACGGACTCACCGGATTTTTCCGGCAGTATGAGAAAAAATAAGCTGGATATAAGCTATTTAGAAAGAGGTACACTTCCGAAATTAGGAAATGTGCCTCTTTCTATAGTATCTCTGTTTTGAAATCAGAAGGCATTCTATTGGCAGGATTTCTTGGACTCGCTAATCTGCTAACCCAAGGAGAGTCAATGATTCCGGTAAGCACGATAACTGGTCCGTTATCACAGATGACGGAATCAACCTGCTTGAACCGGCATCCACCTCTTTTTTCCGCTCTTAAACATACATTTAACAAAACAAAGACTTTTATATGGTAACAAAACTTTGTTAAGTTCAATAACAGGAGTTACAGGAGGTCATCTTTGCGGATATAGCCCGGATGTTCCGGAGCACCGATGATTTCCTGACCATGAATGACCTTTGCAAACGTATCAATTATCTGATTTTCAATATGTACATTTTCTCCGATGTGTGAGCCGTGAAGAACGACACAATTTTTCACAACAGCACCATTTTCAATGGTACATCCACGTCCTACAATAGAATTCTCAACCGCTCCTTTAATCAGGCATCCGTTAGAAACAATGGATGTATTGATGCTTGCTGTGTCAAAATAGTGAGACGGGCAAGAATCATTTGTCCTGGTATAAATCGGCCAGTCCTCGTCAAACAGGCTTTCCCTCGTTTTGGCATCAATCATAGAAAGATTGGAGTCGTAGTAACTTTTCAAATCTGTGATTGCCGCAAAAAATCCACGATGGGCAACTCCACGGATATCAAGATCCTCACAGGTTGCATTGATAATCTGTGGTAATGTGTACATGGAAGAAAGTTTTGCTGCTTTCTGAATCAGTTCGATAAATAATTCCCGTTTCATAACATATGTATCCATGAAAATATTCCGGTTCTTTGCATTTCCACGGTTTTTATCAATGGAAAGCACACCCTTCTGACGGTTGAGTGTGAGCATATCGCAGTTGAGATATGCTTCTCTGGCATTGTCCACCGTATGGTAAAGCAGAGTAATGTCAGCACCGGAGTCGATATGTTTCTGCAGCAGTTCGTCAAAATCCTGTTTAAAAATCATATAGTTTGGTGCAATTACAACATATTCGTCATGTGCATTTTCAATGCAAGGCAGGTTGTTCATGTAGGCTGCAATATCTGTCTCGTAGATTGGATTGCTTCCATTAAACAACGGAAACAGAAGATGAAGCCTGCCGCGCTTGGAGTTAATATTATAGTGACGTCCGGTTCCGAGGTGCTCAACTAGTGAGCGGGGCATCTGGTTGATATAAACCTGGATGCGGTCAATACCGCTGTTTGTCATATTTGAAATAGGAAAGTCAATAGCACGGTATCTTCCAAGAAAAGAAAATGCTCCAATCGAACGGTAATCCTGTAATCCCTCTACATAAATGTGGCTTCCGGAGAAGCTTACAATTCCTAATGCGCTGCTCATATTATTCTGCCCCCTTTACACGTTTTGCCACTAATTCGATATTTTCACTGTCAGCACTGCCTACGATGGCATCTTTTCCAATGCGGATTCTGTCGGCAACTAATGCACGGGTAACGACAGCTCCCTCTTCGACAACAGCATCCGGCATCAGTACACTGTCAATTATCTTGGCGCCGGCGCCGACTTTTGCACCCGTAAAGAGTACGGAGTTGCGTACTTCGCCATCAATCATACAGCCCTGTGTAATATAGGCATTTTTGATGACAGCATCAGGACCAATGATATGTGGAAGAGTAGTGGTGTCTTCGGTATAAATTTTCCACTGGGAATCTCCCAAATCCAATGCATTGTCGGAATCCAGCAAATCCATGTTGGCTTCCCACAGAGAGTCAATGGTTCCGACGTCTTTCCAATATCCTTTGTACTTGTAAGCATAAAGGCGTTTGTCATCGTTCAGCAGGCTTGGAATGATATCTTTTCCAAAGTCATGATTGGAGTCGGAATCCTTCATATCTGCAAGCAGCATCTTGCGGAGCAGCTTCCAATTGAAAATATAAATACCCATAGATGCCAGATTACTTTTTGGCTGTGCCGGTTTTTCTTCAAATTCTACAATGCGTCCTTCTTCGTCGGTATTCATAATACCGAAACGGCTTGCCTCTCTCATCGGAACTTCGATAACTGCAATTGTGGCATCCGCTTTGCAGCTATTATGGTATGCCAGCATTTTCGAATAATCCATTTTGTAAATATGGTCGCCCGAAAGAATGAGGACGTGTTCCGGGTCATACTTGTCAATGAAATCAATATTCTGTGAAATTGCATCTGCGGTACCACGGTACACATCCAAATCCGAGTCTGCTTTCTCACGCGGCGGCAGTACAAAAACTCCGCTGTCTCTTGCGTCCAGTCCCCAACGCCCTCCGGCAGCGACGTAGCTGTTCAGAAGAATGGATTCATATTGAGTAAGAACCCCAACGACATCAATTCCGCTGTTTGCGCAGTTACTGAGTGGAAAATCGATAATTCGATATTTACCGCCGTAAGATACGGCAGGTTTTGCTACTTTGTTGGTCAACTCATGAAGACGGCTTCCGCGTCCTCCCGCTAAAATCATAGCTAACATATTGTTTTGCTTCATAGAGTTCCCCTCTCCTTCTTGCATGTATTTATACAATATATTATACAACAAAAATGTAAAAAAATCTAGATTGTTTATGCAAAAATGATATTAGAATAGTTATAGAAAGAATAATGCAGTTTCCGATAGATAATTTTCTGCTTTTTATATAATTGAGGATGAAAATAGTAACGAGAGTGCTTTACAGTGCTTTGGATATTAGCAGGAGATTGTTGGAAAGATAAGGGATTTCAGATAAGGGAGCATCAATTACAGAAAGGTCTCGGTGGAATATAAATGAATATGAGAAGCGGGAGTTTCAATCAGAAAGCTCCCGCCTGAATAGAATCAGAGTATTAATTTATTCAAAGTCATCCTCGAAAGGATCATCATAATCTTCGGATGGATCGTAATCGTCCTCATCGGAACCGCCGCGTGAAACGATGGTCAGAATCAGGAAAATCACGGTAAGTACAGCACCTGCAATTGCAAAATATAACAGTTTGCTGTCTCCGGAACGCTTCAGGAAAGCAAACACACTGCCGCCCAGATAAGCAGCCAATGGCAGCAGGAATGCGAACACAGAGTTGGACTTCTGCATAATCAGGAGCAGCAGTCCGGAAACAAGCATACATAGGGCAAGTATGATATAGGTTGTTCCGGTGGATGTGTTACTTCCGGAGGAGACATTATTCAATCCGGCAAGTAACCCGCAATAGGCAAAGTAACCAAATGTAACGACCGACAGGATACCGAAAATCACGCGGATAACACGGAATCTTGCAGCTGGGATGTATTCGTCTTCTAAATCTTCTTCATTATCAAAATCATCATATGCATTCATATGACGCTGAGAAGCTTTTGTTACCGGTTTCTCTTTCTTCCTCGCATTATAAGAAGGGTCTGTGGAGAGCATATCTTCGTACCCTTTTCTGACAGCAGTCTCCCGCTTGGTACGAACCTGTTTGGAAGGAATGTTGGCGTATTTCTGCTCCGTAGTATCAGCATCGCTAATCGGTCCGTCCGCTTGCGGGCGCTTCTTTGGATGAGTGTTAGCCGGGTGTTTTCCCTGAGGAACTCCGTCTTCCGGACGTCTTCTGCGGGCAGCGGTTCCGTTCTCCGGACGTTTTCTTTGAGCGGCATTTTCCGCCTCCTGCCGTTTTCTGCGGGCGGCGGTTTGGCCTTCCTGCCGTTTTTTCTGAGCAGCGGTTCCGTTTTCCTGCCGTTTTTTCTGAGCAGCGGCTCCATCTTCCGGACGTCTGCGCGGTTTCTTCTCACCGTCCTCGGAAGGTGCGTGTTCTGCGTTCTCACGCAGGCGGCGTGTTCGCTCGGTTTCGTCAGAAGGATGCTTTCTGACAGGTGCGTCAGCCGGCAGTTTTTTCGCAGATGTATTTACTGGCCGCTTTTTTTGTGCGTCTGTTTTTACAGCCGGTTCAGATGCTCCGTTTTTTGCAGCCGGCTGAGACGTTTTTGAGGCTTTCACAGCAGGCTGTGCCTGTTTTTCCTCCGTCTCCCCACTTTTTGTACCAGCAGGCGCTGTTGAATCTTCTGTATGTTCTCTGGCAGCCGCTCTTTTCGCACGCTGTTTATCCAGATTCCACTGCTTTCTACAGTCCCTGCAAACGGCATATTGATTGAATACCGGCTCGCCGTTTTCGTCGGTGCCAACTTGTTTCTTCTGTAACTCTACATCTTTTCCGCATATCGGACACTTCATTATCTATAATCCTCTCTTTCGTAAATTCAATTACAATACCCTCAGTTGGCAGGAAATACCATGACTTGAGACACGTGTGCTCTTGTCAACCAAAGGTATGAATATTATAGCATTTTATAGAAGTGAGGACAATGAAAAAATACAATATCTTGTGAAAAAATATAATATCCTGCGAAAAAATGTCAATGTTCCGGGGATGGCTTCTCTGTATCAGATGATTCATATACCGGTTCTTTCAGATGGCAGGGCGACATATAGTGATAAACGTCATTGTAAGATTCCAGTTCTGCCTCGGAAGTCGGAAGAAATGGAATCAGTCCCGTGCAGTCCATAACGGATGCCGCATTTTGCAGATAATCAAAATCGTCAATCAGTTTTTCGTTTTTTTCTTTTTCTGACATGAAAATCACCTCAAAAACAGTATCTGCACTGGGACAGATAATATGTAAAAATATAAAATTCATTTACAAAATATTTTTTGGCAAAATCTGATATAAAATATGATAGAATAACAAAAGGTATGTAAATACCTGATATCAAAATAGGAGTGAAAGGAATGGAAATAAGATGAAGATAATTGCAGATACACATGCCCATACATTGGTAAGCGGGCATGCATACAGTACAATCCGGGAGATGGCTGCCGCGGCAGCACGAAGAGGAATGAAAGTTCAGGCATTGACGGAACATGCGCCAGAGATGCCGGGAACATGCGGACTTTATTATTTCCAGAACCTGGATGTGATTCCGAGAGAAATTAGTGGGGTGAAAATGCTGTTTGGTGCAGAGCTTAACATTATGGATACCTCCGGAACGGTAGATTTGCCGGAACAGGTTTGCAGAGAAATGGATATTGTTGTCGCAAGTATGCATGTGCCTTGTTTTGGCGCGGGACATACGATAGAAGACGTGACAAATGCATATGTGGAGGTTATGAAGAAACCGTATGTAAATATCATTGGACATCCGGATGACGGAAGATTCCCGATTGATTATGAGGTGTTGGTGAAAACCGCGAAAGAGACAGGAACGCTGCTGGAACTGAATAATTCATCGCTGAGAGAAAAAAGTTTCCGCGTAGGCACCAGAGAAAATCTGCTGAAAATGCTGGATTTGTGCCGTCAGTACGATGTCCCTGTGACGACCGGAAGTGATGCACATGTGGATGTAGATGCCGGAAACTTCTGTAATGTACAAAAATTGCTGGACTACTGTGGTTTCCCGGAAGAACTTATAGTGACGACAGATTTTGAAAAATTGAAACCATATCTGAATTGTTTCAAAACATTTGAATAAAAGGTGGACTTTATAAATTTAATGTGCTAAAATCAGAAATAGTCTTTGATTAACAAAGGAGTACGGGAATATGAGTAAGAAAATAAGAACCGAGTCGGTAGACTATCTGTTTAGCGCGATATTGAGTCTGCGGGATAAGGAAGAATGTTATACTTTTTTTGAGGATATCTGTACCATCAATGAGCTTTTATCTCTTTCCCAGAGATTTGAAGTGGCGAAGATGCTGAGAGAGAAAAGGACTTATCTTGAAATTGCTGAGAAAACCGGGGCGTCTACGGCAACCATCAGCAGAGTGAACCGTTCACTGAATTATGGGAATGATGGCTACGATATGGTGTTTGAACGTATGGGACAGCAGGAAAAAGGAAAGGCATGAAACAAAAGAGGGAACCTGTTTCATTGGGCTCCCTTTTGTGTTTCATTCCTTATTTCTCTGGGTTTACTTCATCGAGTAACTTTTCAATCAAAAGTTTTTTTACATAGACATCAAAACTAAGGCTGCAGATAAAGGAGAAGAGCTGCAGTTTTTCTTTTTCCGCTTCCGGAGCGCCGGCAAAGGAATTCTCCGCGCGTTCGAATGTCTCTTTCAATTCTTTCTGGAGCGGTTCAATCTGAGCCTTTTCCATTGAGCAGATTTCTTCATAAATGTCTGTCATGGACAGTTTACTGTCGGTGTGGAAATATGTCTCTGTAATCGGCTTCAACAAAGTTTCAATGTCCTTGATGGAAAGAATATTTTTAAAGTAGTAAATAAAAATCAGGACAAGTACATGCTCTTTGGAATATTTCTTTTTATCCGGCGGCGGCAGCAGATTATTTTTCGCATAGTTGTTAATCATCGTTTTTGTTAAAATCTTGTCCGACTCATACCGTTTGGTAGATGCAAGCTGTGATTCCATAAATGTTGTTACTTGGTCCATATACAGGTTAATATTAGGAATATCCCCGGAGTGGACATAATCAATACGGGAGATACTCTCCAAAATGCTGTTTAATATATCGTTAGAATCTATAGTCATATTATCACCTCAACATAGTTATTATATAGTATTCAAAACCAGATAGCAAGTATTTTGGTAACGTTTTTTCAAGGGGTGAATTTTTCGGGCGGGCATGGTATAATAACGGAAGTTATTATACCTGCGCATAAAGCTGTTTCTGCGGAACCGCAGAAAGCGGCCGCGCATCCCCCGGAGGGACCGTCCCATTTGGGGACGCGGCATAATAACAAATCGGGCGAAAAACAATGAAGGAGGCTATAATGATTTATGAACCACTCTTCAAACTGGAGCGTACCGGAGTACAGATTCATTATTATACAGACAAGGGAAAATACAATCCGGTTCACTGGCATTCTGCAATTGAATTGATTTACGTGTTGAATGGAAATGGTGCAATTATGATTGACGGAAGAGATTATCAGGTTGTCGCCGGAGATTATGTAGTAATAGATTCCAACCAGATGCATGAGGTGAAATGCGTGAACGCGTCCATGATGATTATGATACACTTTTCCAGAAACAGTATGAAAAATTTTGTTCCGGATATGGATGCGTATCGTTTTTTCTGTACGAGAGAAGAACTGCAAAAGGAGCAGTTAGATTCCTATCTTGGAGTCTGTGAGATGCTAAAAGGGCTTCCGCCGATGTATGTTATGCAGCCGCCGGGATACCGGCTGAAAAGTCAGGCGATTGCGATGGCGGTTTTTTTTGAATTGCTGAATCATTTTGCAAAGAAAGAGGAAAATGTGTATGCATCCGATAAGAGTACCATTCTGGAGCGACTTGGAGAGATTACGGAATATATTGAGATGCATCACAGGGAACCGATATCGTTAGAGGACATCTCCTCGCATTTTTATCTGAGCAGAGAATACTTCAGCCGATTTTTCAAGCAAAATATGGGCGTGACATTTTCAAAATATGTCAATCAGGTGCGTCTGATGCACATTTATCAGGATATCTGCAACACACAGAAGGGAGTCATGGAAATATCGGAAGAACATGGCTTTACAAATTATAAGCTGTTCAATAAGATGTTCCATGAGATTTACGGCTGTTCGCCGAGAGAAATCCGGAAACAGTAAAATATTATTGTAACTGTCCGGAGCCAACCCCCAAAAATGCTGTGCATTTCCCCGGTGTGGCGTATTCGCCAAATAAATTCATACAAAATGTGTTTACAAATGCAAGCATTCAGTACTCTTTTTGTATGAATTTGCTTGGCTCTGAACAGTTACATATTAGTATAAATACAGACAGAAAGGCTATAATTTATGAGTATATATGATTCGCTAAATGAACCACAGCGGGAGGCTGTGTACCACACGGAGGGACCGCTCCTGATTCTGGCGGGAGCCGGTTCGGGAAAGACAAGGGTATTGACTCACAGAATCGCATATTTAATAGAAAAAAAAGGTATCAATCCGTGGAATATTCTTGCGATTACGTTTACAAATAAGGCGGCAGGAGAGATGCGGGAGCGAGTGGACAGCCTTGTTGGATTTGGCTCGGAGAGTATCTGGGTAAGTACCTTCCATTCCACCTGCGTGCGCATTTTGCGCAGGTATATTGACAGGCTTGGATACGATACCAATTTTACGATTTACGATACGGATGACCAGAAAACATTGATGAAAAGTATATGCAAGTTGTTGGATATTGATACAAAGAGATATAAGGAACGTTCTTTTCTTGCAGCAATTTCCGCCGCTAAAGATGAGATGGTTACACCCGCGGAGTATGAGATAAATGCGGCGGGAGATTTTGGGAAACAGATGACTGTGAAGGTGTATTGGGAGTATGAGAAACAGTTGAAAGCAAACAATGCACTGGATTTCGATGATTTGCTGATGAAGACGGTACAGCTTTTCCAGATGCAGCCGGATGTTCTGGAGTATTATCAGGAGCGTTTCCGGTATATTATGGTCGATGAATATCAAGATACTAATACGGTACAGTTTAAGTTTGTAAGTCTTTTAGCAGGAAAATATCAGAACCTTTGTGTGGTCGGGGATGATGACCAGTCGATTTACAAGTTCCGTGGCGCCAATATCCAGAATATTCTGAGCTTTGAAAATACATTTCAAAATGCAAAGGTAATCAAGTTGGAGCAGAATTACCGCTCAACGGGAAATATTCTTGATGCCGCCAATGCAGTCATCCGCAATAACAGAGGCAGAAAGGATAAGACACTCTGGACCGATAATGGAGAAGGTGATAAGATTCGGCTGCGTGAATTTGATACCGCTTTTGACGAGGCGGACTTTATAGCGAATGATATCCGCAGCGGATGTACGAAGGGCGACAGTTACAACGATTATGCGATTTTATATAGAACGAACGCCCAGTCACGTATTTTCGAGGAAAAATTTGTAGCATGCAATATACCTTACAAGATTGTCGGCGGTGTAAATTTCTATGCAAGGCGGGAAATCAAGGATTTGCTTGCATATTTGAAAACAATTGACAATGGACAGGATGACCTTGCTGTGCGGAGAATTATTAATGTGCCGAAACGTGGAATCGGACTTACGACAATCAACCGGATTCAGGAGTCTGCCATTGCAAGGGAAATCGGATTCTACGAGGCGCTGCAAGGGCCGGATTTGATTCCGAACATCGGAAGAAGTGCTGCCAAACTGGATTCGTTTGTTGCGTTGATTGAATATTTCAAAGGAAGAGTTGGGCAGGAAAGTTTGTCGGATTTGATGAAGGAAATCATTGAAATGACGGCTTACATTGAGACTTTGGAGGCGGAAGATAAAGAGGATGCACAGGCACGAATTGAAAATATTGATGAGCTGCTCAGCAAGATCGCCGCTTATGAGGATAGCTGTGCCGATGAAGATGAAGAGGCAACTCTGAGTGGATTTTTGGAAGAGGTTGCATTGGTTGCGGATATCGACAGTCTGGATGAGGAGCAGGATTATGTCGTTTTGATGACATTACATAGCGCAAAAGGGCTGGAGTTCCCATATGTTTATCTTGCTGGAATGGAGGATGGACTGTTTCCAAGTTATATGTCTATTGATGAACCGGAAGAGCTGGAAGAGGAACGGCGCTTATGCTATGTCGGAATTACACGGGCGAAGCAGGAACTGACACTTAGCTGTGCAAGACGGAGGATGATACGGGGGAAAACGCAGTACAACAGGATGTCCCGTTTCCTGAAAGAGATTCCGGAGAATCTGTTGGAGGAGGGAGGCTTCATGTTCCCGTTCCGGGAAGAGAAGGAAATTCCGGTACAGAGTGCATTTCAGCAGGCGAAAAAGGCATTTAGCCAGCAGCCGTTCCAGTATTCAGCTCCAATGATGACTGCGGCAAAACAGTTTGCGGTGACAAAAGAGAAGGGATTGGATTACACAATCGGGGACCGCGTGAGACATGTAAAGTTTGGCGCCGGAACGGTACAGGATATCGTGGAAGGCGGACGTGATTATGAAGTAACCGTTCTGTTTGATACGGCGGGTGTGAAAAAGATGTTTGCGACGTTTGCAAAACTGAAAAAAGAGTAGTAATCTGAAAATGATAGTGTTATAATATGAGAAAAGAAATGCCTACCAACAAAGAGGGAAAGGACGTGGCGCAGATGAACAATACAATGAGCAAGGTAGAAGAACTGATTGCAGAGACAAAATTAAAAGAGCTTCTGAATAAAAAAGAGGATGAAAAACAGAAAAGCACAATAATCTGGGTTCTCGCAATTATCGGTGCAGTGGCAGCAGTTGCAGGAATTGCTTATGCTGTGTACAGATTCTTGACGCCTGATTATCTGGAGGATTTTGAGGAAGATTTTGACGATGATTTCGATGATTACTTCAGCGAAGAAGATCAGGTTTGATTGGTAAAACAGAAAAGTTATAGGGGACAGGATGCGGCGGGTGCTGCACCCTGTCCGTTTTTTGTGCTGACAATGAGCCAAGATCATCCGTGCTTGCACGGGGATGAGGTTGGCGAATGTCCGACATCGAGCAGCTATGCTGCGAGATGTTGGGAAGCAGAATACCGCAGGGAACCTGAGGGGCTGACAATGAGCCAAGATCATCCGTGCTTGCACGACGTGTGGGGTGGCTTTTGACGTTGTAATCATCATAGAATGAGATTGAAAGGAAAGAAGATGAAAAAGGGACAGATATATGAAGGAATAATCGAAAAAGTGGAATTTCCGAACAAGGGAAAGGTATATGTGCCGGAGGAGGACAGATATGTTATTGTGAAAAATGGAATTCCGGGACAGAAGATTCGATTTATGATTCATAAATTGAAAGGCGGCCGTGCAGAGGGACGGCTGTTGGAGGTGCTGGAGAAGTCGCCGAAGGAGACGAGAGAACCGGTTTGCAGCATTTTCCCGGCGTGTGGTGGCTGCATGTACCAGACGATGTCTTATGAAGCACAAAGAGAAATGAAATCTGAGCAGGTCCGGGAGATTTTGGATGGTGCAATGCTGCCGGGGCGGACGTATGAATTTGAAGGTGTGAAAGCGAGCCCGAAAGAATTTGGTTACCGAAATAAAATGGAGTTTTCGTTTGGGGATGAATATAAAGACGGACCGTTGTCGCTCGGATTGCACAAAAAAGGCAGCACATATGATGTGCTCACCTCATCAGATTGCAAGCTGGTGCATCAGGATATGAACCAGATACTCATGTGCGTGTTGGAATATTTTCGGCAATTGGGTGCAGGATATTATAAAAAAATGCAGCATGTCGGATATTTACGTCATTTGCTTCTGCGCCGCGGAGATACGACCGGAGAAATTCTTGTGAATCTGGTAACGACAACACAGGAAGAATATCCGTTGCAGCCATTGGCAGAACGTTTGCTTGCGCTGAATCTGGAAGGAAAGATTGTCGGAATTCTTCATATTTTAAACGACTCATTATCGGATGTAGTTCAAAGTGATGAAACCCGGATTTTATATGGTCAGGATTATTTTTATGAAAAAATACTCGGACTTGAGTTCAAGATTACTCCGTTTTCTTTCTTCCAGCCAAATTCCCGCGGAGCGGAAGTGCTGTACAGTATTGTCAGAGATTACATCGGAGATATTCACGACATGACTGTGTTTGATCTTTTCAGTGGAACGGGCACCATCGGGCAGGTGCTGGCACCGGTGGCAAAGCAGGTAATTGGCGTGGAAATTATCGAAGAGGCTGTTGAGGCTGCCAGAGAAAATGCAGAAAGAAATGGTTTGAGCAACTGTAGGTTTATCGCAGGTGATGTATTCAAAGTGCTCGATGAGATTGAAGAAAGGCCGGATGTCATTGTGTTGGATCCGCCAAGAGACGGAATCCATCCGAAAGCACTGCCGAAAATACTAGACTATCAGGTTGATAAGATTGTCTATATCTCCTGCAAAGTAACCAGTCTTGCAAGGGATTTGTCCATGATTCAGGCAAAAGGGTATAAACTGGTGAAAGCAGTCGCAGTTGATCAGTTTTGCGAGACGGTGTATGTAGAGACTATAGTGTTGATACAAAGAAAAACTATGTAGAAATCCTTAATTTTAGGCACTTTTTCAAGCATATGGTGTTCACTGGCGACGGTGAAAAATACAGAAATAAGGTCATAAAAGATTACATCAATGTTTCTGTGGTGGTTGATATAGAGTGTGGGGATACAACAGAATAAGATTTACAAAGAGGGGTGCTGGATAACAACAGTATCCCTTTCTTACGTTTGGATGTTCAGAAATGAGCGTCTATTTTTTTACCCAAAATCACGAAAGGAGGATTTACAACGATATGAAAAAGATTATGAACCGTCTGCTTGCTGGCGTACTAAGTCTGGCTGCGGTATTCACAACCTTACCAGCTTCACAGGTACAGGCTGCGGAGAAGCAATACTGGACAGACGCACAGGAAAAGGCAGGCTATGTAGAAAAAGTCATGAATGATGGCAGTATCGGTTCTACATTCCATGAGGGTATTATGCAGGTGGAGGGCGAAACCGCCTACTGTATTGACATCAACACAGATTTTCAGTCCGGCTACAAGACACGCTCGGACGCAAGTTCCCGTATGAGTGCCGACCAGATTGCTGACGTTGCCCTCTCACTGGAATACGTCAAGCAATATGCAGCCAGCCACAAAGAGCTGAATTATAAGCAGGTCTATCTATTGGAGCAGTGCGTTGTCTGGCAGCGTTTGAGCGTACATTTGGGATGGAGCTGCGACCATGTGCGAGCTGCCTATGACGAGGTATCCAAAGCGGTACAGGACGAGGTATACGCTGGCGCAAAGGCATTTGTAAAAGCCAACAAAGGACGCTACGACTGCGGCGGCTATATCTATTCCGGCGACGGGCAGGAATTAGGACAGTTCTGGGCGAAGCTGGATGTGGGAAATGCGGCACTTCAAAAGGTGTCCTCCAATCCGGGCATTACCAACGGAAACAACAGCTATGCCCTTGCTGGTGCGACGTATGGTGTCTTTGCTGATAAAGGCTGCAAGGAACAGCTTGCCACCCTTACGACAGATAAGGACGGGAACACCGAAGCGGTGGAGGTAAAGGCTGGTAAAGTCTATATCAAGGAGCTATCCGTTCCGGCGGCTGGTTTCCAGTTAGATAAGATGGTATATCCCTTGACTGTCAAAGCTGGTGAAACATCCACCTTGAAAGTCAGCGATACACCCAAAGTCACAACCACATTGATTGAGCTTTTTAAGATAGACATGGAAACATCAAAGGGAGCGGCACAGGGGGCAGCTTCTTTGGAGGGTGCAGAGTTCGTCTGGAATTATTATGACGGGTACTACAACAAAGACAACCTGCCAGCAAAACCGACCCGTACATGGACAACAAAGACCGTGGCTGAAAAAGGCAGCGACGGAACTACCCATTACATCACAAAGCTGGCAGACCGCTACAAGGTATCCGGCGACAGCTTCTACTTACAGGATGGCGTGCCATGCCTGCCGCTTGGAACACTGACCGTATCTGAAAGTAAGAGTCCGACAGGCTACTTGTTAGAGGGTGCGTATATGCAGGCAGGTGGCAGTGAGGAACAGATTAAGGGAATGTATCTGGCACAGATCACCGAAGATGGGGAGCTGGCGGTACTTACAGGCAGCAACCAGTATTCCGTTTCTGACAAGGTTATCCGTGGCGGCGTGAAAGTCCAGAAGCGTGACCTTGAAACAAAGGACACGAAGCCACAGGGCGGTGCAACATTAAAAGATACGGACTTCACCATCACCAGCCTAAATGAGAACGCTGTGCTGGTGGATGGCAAGCTCTACAACAAAGGTGAGGTTGTGAAAACCATCCTTACAGGCATTGACGGTATCGCTTCAACGGCTGCGGATACACTGCCTTACGGAACATACCGCCTAGATGAAAGCAAGAGTCCGGCAGGATATTTGACAACGGGTGCGGTTTCCCGTGAGTTTACCATCAAGGAAAATGGCAAAATCGTTGACTTGACTGGTGCGGAACAATCCATCTACAACCAGATCAAGCGTGGCGACATGGAGGGTGTGAAAATCAGCGACGGTACACACAAGCGTCTTGCTGACGTTCCATTCCGCATTACCAGCAAGACCACAGGTGAGAGCCATGTTGTCGTGACTGATAAAAACGGGCAGTTCTCCACTGCTTCTGACTGGGTAACCCACAAACAGAATACCAACAGGGGCAAGACCAGCGAGGATGGTATCTGGTTCGGTACGTCTGAACCGGACGACTCCAAAGGTGCGCTGCTGTACGATACCTACGAGATTGAGGAATTGCGCTGTGACAGTAATAAGGGTTTTAAGATTGTTCCGGCTTTTGAGATTGTGGTTTCCAGAGATAAGGTAGTCATTGACTTGGGAACGCTCACGGATGATTACGAGAAAAAAATCTCCATCCATACCACTGCTGCGGATAAAGCTACGGGTGAGAAAGTAATCGTTGCTGGTAAAGAGGTCACGATTGTGGATACGGTCACGCTGGACGGTCTGAAAAAGGGCACAAAGTACCAGCTCAAAGGCTGGCAGATGGTAAAGGACGAAAACACCGAGCTTCTTGTTGATGGTGAGCGTGTAGAAAGTGAATACACATTTACAGCCGACGGTGAGGAAATGAAAGTCAAGGTGGAATATACGTTCAATGCTTCTGTTCTCGGTGGCAAGGACTTAGTGACATTTGAAGAATTGTACGACCTATCCGACAAGAACGAGCCTGTCAAAGTGGCTGAACATAAGGACATTGAGGACGACGGGCAGACGGTATCCATCAAAGAGCGTGTAATTAAAATCCATACCACTGCTGCGGACAAAGCCACGGGCGAGAAAGTAATCGTTGCTGGCAAAGAGGTCACAATCGTGGATACGGTCACGCTGGACGGTCTGGAAGTAGGTACAAAATACCAGCTCAAAGGCTGGCAGATGATAAAGGATGAAAATACCGAGCTTCTCATGGATGGCAAGCGTGTGGAGAGTGATTATACATTTACTGCCGACAAAGAAGAAATGAAAGTGGAGGTTGCCTTTACATTCAACGCTTCTGCCCTTGGCGGCAAGAACTTGGTGACGTTTGAGTAACTCTACGACATCACCAATCCCGACGAGCCTGTAAAAGTCACGGAACATAAAGACATAGAGGACGAGGGGCAGACGGTTCTTATCACGGAGCGCATAATCAAAATCCATACCACTGCCGCCAGTAAAGACGGTGAAAAAGTCATAGAAGCTGGCAAAGAGGTCACAATCGTGGATACGGTCACGCTGGATGGTCTGGAAGTGGGTACAAAATACCAGCTCAAAGGCTGGCAGGTGATAAAGGATGAAAATGCCGAGCTTCTCATTGACGGGAAACGTGTAGAAAATGACTACACATTCACCGCTGCCGACACCAAAATGGAGGTGGAAATTTCCTTTACGTTCGACGCTTCAAAGTTGGGTGGCAAGCAGCTTGTGACCTTTGAGGAACTCTACGACATCACCAATCCCGACGAGCCAGTAAAAGTCACAGAACATAAGGACATCACAGACAAGGGGCAGACGGTCACAATCAAGGAAGTGCCGGAAACGCCTGCGCCCGAAGAACCAGAGAAACCGGAAAAATCAGACACGCCGAGCCATAAGGTGACGGACTCACCCAAAACGGGTGACAACACCAATGTAGCTGCCTTTGCTGTCCTGCTTGGACTCTCTGCGGCTGGTCTTGCCTTTGCAGCCTATAAGAAACGCCGTTCCATAAAGCATGACGGTGATAAATAAAGTGTGAGGTGACTGCCTATGAAGCTGCATACACGCTCGCCGCCTGCCGTGATGGTTCAGACTGCCGGATAAAACCTTTACACTGTTTCTTTTCTGTCAATCGTCTTTTTGATTGATAGAAAAAAACAGTCCACTAGGGGGTATGGGGGATTGTAGCTCCCCCATGCTCTTTCCTTAAAGCTACGCACATAAAAAGAAAAGAGGTAAATACATATGGAATTAAAACACGTAATCCCTAACATGGAAAAGACATTCGGAAACTTGGAATATGCCGGAGAGGGCAAGACCGAGCAGCGTCGGGTAAACGGGCGCATGACGGTCATTTCCCGAAGTTTCAATCTGTACTCTGACGTACAGAGAGCCGACGACATTATTGTTATCCTGCCTGCTTCTGCCGGAGAGAAAAATTTTGAGGTGGAGGAAAAGGTAAAACTTATCAACCCGAAAATCACGGCTGACGGTTACAAAATCGGCACCCGTGGATTTACCAACTATATCCTGTCCGCTGACGACATGGTGAAAGCATAAGGAGGTCATGAGATTATGAGATTAGCAAACGGAATTATCATTGACAAGGAAAAGACATTCGGGGTGTTGAAATTTTCAGCACTGCGCCGAGAGGTACACATCCAGAATGAAGATGGTACGGTATCCGAGGAAATCAAGGAGCGCACCTATGATTTGAAGTCCAGAGGACAAGGGCGCATGATACAGGTGAGTATCCCGGCTTCTGTGCCTTTGAAAGAATTTGACTACAATGCCGAGGTGGAGATCATCAACCCTGTGGCAGACACGGTGGCGACCGCCACGTTTCAAGGGGCAGATGTAGACTGGTACATCAAAGCCGACGACATTGTATTGAAGAACAAAGGCGGTCAGCCTACTGGACATCCACAGAACCAGCAGCCACAAGGCAAAAAATAACAGAAAGGACTAAGCCATGAGGAATTTTCAAAGAAAAGGCAACCGTATCCGAGCCAGTGACAGGTCGCTGGTGGTGCGGTCATTGGGCGGTCGGCTGGCGTGCCTGCTCCTTGCGGTCGTACTGCTTTTGAACATCCATACGGTGCTGCATACGGACTGGAACATGGTTTCGCTCTTTCAGAATGGCAGCATTAAGCTCACGGTCACGCCCTACATGATAGTATCTCTCATAGTGGCGGTGCTGGTGTGCAGCTTGTCTGCGTTCCTGTACGCCCGTTACCAGCCGGACAGGATAAAACAGCTTTTTCACCGTCAAAAACTGTCACGGATGATACTGGAAAATGGCTGGTATGAGTCCAAGCAGTCACAGGATGGCGGCTTTTTCAAAGACCTGCCAGCCAGCAGGTCAAAGGAGAAAATCACCCACTTTCCCAAAGTATATTACCGCTTGGAAAATGGACTTATTCATATACTGGCAGAAATCACCTTGGGAAAATATCAAGACCAGCTCCTGCACTTGGAAAAGAAGCTGGAAACAGGTCTTTACTGTGAGCTGGTTTCCAAAGAGCTGAAAGACAGCTTTGTAGAGTATGTGCTGCTCTATGACACCATTGCCAACCGTATCACCATAGACGAGGTACAGGCGGCAGGTGGCAGCCTGCGGCTCATGAAAAATGTGTATTGGGAATATGACAAGCTCCCCCATATGCTCATTGCTGGCGGCACTGGCGGCGGTAAGACCTATTTTATCCTTACCATCATAGAAGCACTCCTGCGTAACAATGCTGAACTGTATGTGCTTGACCCGAAGAACGCCGACCTAGCCGATTTGTCCGCTGTCATGCCCGAAGTCTACTACCGAAAGGAGGAAATCACAGACTGTATCGACCGCTTTTATGATGGCATGATGGAACGGAGCGAAGCCATGAAGCTCATGGACGGTTACAAGACAGGGGAAAACTATGCCTATTTAGGTCTGCCGCCCCACTTCCTCATTTTTGACGAGTATGTGGCGTTTATGGAAATGCTGACGACAAAGGAAAACGCTTTGGTCTTGAATAAGCTGAAACAGATTGTCATGCTTGGACGGCAGGCAGGCTATTTTCTTATCCTCGCCTGCCAGCGACCCGACGCTAAATATCTTGGTGACGGTATCCGTGACCAGTTCAATTTCCGTGTGGCACTTGGCAGGATGTCAGAGCTTGGGTATTCTATGATGTTCGGTGAGGTGGACAAAGACTTTTTCTTAAAGCAGATCAAAGGGCGTGGCTACGTGGATACGGGAACGAGCGTCATATCAGAGTTTTACACTCCCCTCGTACCAAAAGGGCATGACTTTTTAATGGTAATCGGAGAGCTGGCAGGAAAGGAGGTGAAAAAAGAAGCTACGGGAACACCCCCCATAGCTTTAACGTAACTTCAATATGTCGTTTGGCGTGCAGTCAAGAAATTCACACAATCTGGCAAGTATCGCAAGGTCTACTCTGGTGACTTTGCCCTTGCAGTAATTATTGAGCTGTGTGCGTTGGAGCTTACAGGCTTCACATACCTTGTTCTTGCTGATATTCTTCTCTTTCAAGAGCCGCTCTAAATCAATGTATACCATCATTCTTTTACACCCGTCCTTTTGGTTAAATTATATATACAACTGTATTGAAAAATAAGATGTATTACAGTACACTGTATGTATATACAGGGTAAAGGAGTATTCTGGATGGGCAGGAAGAAATCTATCGTTCTTGCCGCTGTATTTATTGTGGCAGTCATAGCGGCAGATTATTTACAGAATGGACGGGAAATGTCAGTTTACAACAGCCGTTCCTTTACGGCAGGAACTTATAAGGAAAAACACCTTATTATCGTGGTGAACAGGCTGTATATCCCCGACAAAATGGAGTGTGCAAGTGAGATCGTCAGAAAATGCAGGGAAAATGACTTCGGCAACATACTGTTCAGCTATGATTATGGTATCCCCAATGAGCTGTACGCTTCGGTGTACCTGTCTGAACATGACGTAAAACGAGGTGAACCCGTATTCACCCTAAGTTATACAGCAAAAGGGGGTACTCTGACCGACTCTAACATTGTGGACAATCCGCAAGTGTTTGAATTGACGGTTGAATAAAAACGACCAAAGGCAGGACGGACAGGCGGCGTGCGAAGCGAAAGCCGCTGGTTCGTCCTAGCCGTGTTGGGGCGGCTTGCCGCCACAACCATTCGCCCCCCGGTATCTAACAGGGGGGCACAAATACAATAGGAAACAGTCAAAGAAGTTAGGAAAGTCCTTGTAAAATAAGGACTTTTTCTACTTTCATAAGATGTCAACTGGAACGCTTCTAGTTGACACTTTTTCCAGAATGGAGGGATTTTTACTGAATAATACAGACTGGAACACGGATTTAAAAGAAAAACGGCTGGCATACGGCGTTTCACAAAATAAGCTGGCGGTGGCGGCTGGCATTACAAGGCAGTATCTTGGCAAGATAGAGTCCGGCGGTGCTGCCCCTAGCGAGGAAATCAAAGAAAATCTGCTGCAAGCTCTGGAACGGTACAACCCGGAAACACCGCTTACCATGCTGTTTGATTATGTGCGGATACGCTTTCCCACCACAGACGTGAAATTCGTGGTTGAAACCATCCTCAAATTGAAGCTGGACTTCATGATACATGAGGACTTCGGTTTTTACTCCTATCCAGAGCATTACTACATGGGAGATATCTTCGTTTTGGTATCCCCCGAACAGGAAAAGGGGGTGCTGCTGGAACTGAAAGGAAAAGGCTGCCGCCAGTTTGAAAACTTCCTGCTGGCACAGCATAGGAGCTGGTATGACTTCTTCACGGACGCTCTCTGCGAGGGTGGCGTATTCAAACGGATAGACCTTGCCATCAACGACAGGGTGGGGATACTGGACATTCCAGAGCTGACCGCTAAATGCCGGAATGAGGAATGTATTTCCGTATTCCGAAGTTTCAAGTCCTACCGCTCAGGCGAGCTGGTGCAGAGCCATGAGGAAAACAAGTCCGGCATGGGGCACACGCTTTATATCGGTTCACTGAAATCAGAAGTCTACTTCTGTGTGTATGAAAAAGATTACGAGCAGTACGTGAAATATGACATCCCTGTTGAGGAAACGCCTGTCAAGAACCGTTTTGAAATTCGTTTGAAGAACGAGCGAGCCTACTATGCGGTGCGTGACCTGCTGACCTACTATGACGCTGAACGTACTGCCTTTTCCATCATCAACCGCTATGTGCGGTTTGCCGATAAGGACGACACAAAGCGACGGAGCGAATGGCAGACCAATGAACGTTGGGCGTGGTTTCTCGGCGAGGGGCGTGGGCGGCTGAAACTGACGACCGAACCCGAACCGTACAATTTCCAGCGTACCTTAAACTGGTTGGCAAGGCAGGTCGCCCCTACCTTACAGGTGGCGGAAAAACTGGATAAACAGAACAACACGGCGGTGATTAAGGACATGGTGAAACATGCGAAGCTCTCTGACCGATTGGAAAAGGTCTTGCGGCAGCTCTCCGTCACCGTGGAGGAAATGACGGTCAAGGACAAGGAGGAATAAGAAATGTGGCACATATTGTTTGACCTGCTGCTGGTATCGGCAGGCATGGGAATGGGCGTGGTGCTTATGTGTATCCTGCAAGTCGGGAAAGAAGCAGACACCCACTTAGAAGAAATGGAAAGGAGCAATGAAAAATGAACTTTGGACAGAACCTTTACAACTGGTTTTTGAGTAACGCACAGAGCCTTGTGCTAATGGCAATCGTGGTGATTGGCATTTACTTAGGCTTTAAGCGTGAGTTCAGCAAGCTGATTGGCTTTCTGGTGATTGCCTTAGTTGCTGTCGGTCTGGTGTTCAACGCTGGCGGCGTAAAAGACGTACTCTTAAACCTGTTCAACAAGATTATTGGTGCATAATTAAAGATTAACTAATTCATTTTTTTCTGATATACTTAATTAAAGAATCTAAAAAGGAGAAAATGAAACTATGAACAAAAAATATCAAGTATTTATAAGTTCTACTTATACTGATTTGGTTGAAGAAAGAAAAACTATTTTAAATTTGCTTTTGATGGCTGATTGCATTCCGGCAGGAATGGAAGCTTTCGTTGCAACGGATGATGAACAATTTAATGTCATTAAAAAAGTTATTGATTTATGTGATTATTACATACTGATTATTGGCGGTAGATATGGATCTATTAATGAAGCTACAGGTATTAGCTATACAGAAATGGAATATGAATATGCGTTGTCTAAAAATATTCCGGTGTTAGTTTTTGCATTAGATGATACTGTTGAACTTAACGAAAGCCAGAAAGAATCCGATGTAATTAAACAAGGAAAACTTGCTGAATTCAAATTACGTGCTATGAGAAATAGGTTGGCTAGTGTGTGGAAAGATACTGGCGATTTAAACGGGAAAGCTGCAATTGCTATAATGCGAGCTAAGCAAGAAATTAGTAGACCAGGATGGACAAGAGGGGGAGAATACAATCAAACAGAATTGCTTAAACAAATAGTTGATTTACAAAAGCAAAACGAATTATTACAGAAACAGTTGGATGAATATAAAATAAGTTCTAATTCTAACGATAAGGAATTACCATTTTATGGTTATACTATAAAACTTCATTATACTGAACGTTGCTTAATATATACAGCGTCTACTACTATTGACGAGAAAGATGTAGAAACTACTCTTGACGAACTCTTTAAATTTATTTCTTTGCGATTAACTGCAAAACATAATTCTAAAGATTTTGTAGATGCTGTAAGTTCTTTTGTCAGTGGATACTATGTTGATAGACAACAAGCACTTATTGTAAAAAATCAATATATACAACTAGGATTGTTTTCTGCTACAGTTAATAAGAATAATGAAGAAATAATCACTTTAACAGAAAAAGGCAGAGAGGTTATGAACGAATTGAATGCACTTATATAGAGAAATCAGCAGTAAATCTTAAAGATTTGCTGCTTTTTTCTTGCTCTTTTTACGATAAAAGAGCGTTCGTGAATAAAGATATTTTCAAGGATATGGCACGGCGTATCGGCTGTGCTGGCATTTCCAATTCACCTTACCACAGGCTTGAAAACTGCCGCTTGCTACCTATCTGCCAAACCAAATAGAAGAATTTTCCCACTTTGTATTTGATGTAGATTATGCAGTCTTGGTGGGAATACTATCAGAATTGAAAGGACGTGATTTATCACTATGTATGAAATGAGATTATACATCCTCAATACCACAAAGCCTTATCGTGACGACGAGGACGAGTATGTAGGCGCATGGTTTCCCTGCCCTGTGACCTTTGAGGAAATCAAAGAAAAGTTAGGCGTGGAAAAAGAGGAAGATTTTGAGATTGAGGACTACGAGCTGCCCTTTTCCCTAAGTCCTGATATGCCGCTTTGGGAAATCAACGCCCTGTGCCGCATGGTGCAGGAAATCGAGGGCACGCCCCTTGGCAATGAATTAAGCGAGATACAGGCAAAGTGGTTTCACAACATCAGTGACTTTTTCGACCACAAGGACGAGATACGCCACTATGATGTGCCGGACTCCGCTTCTCTGGCAGAATACCTTGTCATGGAAGAACACCGCTTCGGGGAGCTGCCGCCGGAACTTATTAAGCACATAGACTTTATCTCCTACGGTCATGAGCTGGAACAAAGCGACGAGTATCTTTTTACAACCAGCGGCGTGTTCCGCTATCGGTAAGGCGGTGGCTGCTATTGGAGGAAATGCGTGTCTATATTGCCAACCTTGGCAAGTATAACGAGGGCGAGCTTGTGGGCGACTGGTTTACGCCGCCCATAGACTACGACGAGATGGCAGAACGGATCGGCTTGAATGACCGATACGAAGAATACGCCATCCATGACTATGAGCTGCCCTTTGAAATCGACGAGTACACGCCCATTGAGGAAGTCAACCGCCTGTGCGAGATGGTGGAGGAACTGGACTATCCGCTGAATGAGGTGATTGACGACCTGCTCTGCCATTTTTGCAGCGTGGAGGAACTCTACGACCACAAGGACGACATCATCCAGTACCCTTGCGATAACATGGTGGACGTTGCCTACCACTTAATTGACGAGTGCGGCGTTCTGGGCGAGATACCCGACCGATTGAGAAACTACATAGACTATGAAGCCTTTGCCCGTGACATTGACTTGGATGGGTGCTTCATAGAAACCAGATACGGAGTCTTTGAGTGCCCGTATTAACAAGCTGGCAGACCTGCACAAACGTGTGATTCTGGCAGCTTATTTTAATAGCAGCAGTCTGTGAAATGCAGGCTGCTGTTTCCATTTTAGAAGAAAGGAATGGTACAAATATTGAAGAAAATAAGAAGCTATACCAACATTTGGAGCGTGGAAAAGGTCATTTACGCAATCAACGACTTTCAGCTCCCGTTTCCCATCACATTCACACAGATGGCTTGGTTCGTGGTATCCCTGTTTGCGGTGATTGTGTTTGCAGAGCTGCCGCCCCTAAACATGATTGACGGAGCGTTCCTCAAATACTTTGGTATCCCCGTGGCGGTGACGTGGTTCATGAGCCAGAAAACCTTTGACGGAAAGAAACCCTACGGTTTCCTAAAATCCAGTATCAGCTATCTGCTGCGCCCGAAAGTGACCTACGCCGGAAAAGCGGTGAAGCTGAAAACGGAATTATTGAATACAGCCGTTACGGCAGTTAGGAGTGATGTGTATGTTCCCCATTAAATATATCGAAAACAATCTAGTGTTCAACCATGACGGGGAGTGCTTTGCCTACTATGAGCTGATACCCTATAATTATTCGTTCCTGTCGCCGGAGGAAAAGTACATGGTACATGACAACTTCCGGCAGCTTATCGCACAGAACCGTGACGGGAAGATACACGCCTTGCAGATCAGCACCGAGTCCAGTATCCGGCAGACACAGGAACGCTCCAAAAAGGAGGTCACAGGCCGGCTCCGTGAGGTGGCTTGTGCAAAGATAGACGAACAGACCGAAGCGTTAGTTGAAATGATTGGGGAAAATCAGATTGACTACCGCTTTTTTCTTGGCTTCAAGCTGCTGGTGAACGAGGAAGAAATCAGCTTGAAGCACGCCGGAAAGTCCGCTGCCATGACCTTTGCCGACTTTCTGTATGAGGTCAACCACCAGCTCATGGGGGATTTTGTATCCATGAGCAATGATGAAATCGCCCGTTTCCAAAAGATGGAGAAGCTCTTGGAAAGTAAAATCTCCCACCGCTTTAAAATCCGACGTTTAGAAAAACACGACTTCGGCTACCTAATCGAGCATATCTACGGGAAAACAGGCGTTGCCTATGAGGACTATGCCTACGACTTCCCGGTAAAGAAGCTGAAAAAAGAAACATTGGTGAAGCGGTACGACCTTATCCGTCCGACACGCTGCCAGATCACGGAGAACCAGCGGTACTTAAAGCTGGACAGTGAGGAACAGACGACTTATGCCGCCTACTTCACCATCAACAATATTGTCGGGGAGCTGGACTTCCCATCTTCGGAAATCTTCTACTATCAGCAGCAACAATTTACGTTCCCCGTGTCCACGTCTATGAACGTGGAAATCGTCACCAACAAAAAAGCATTGACGACGGTAAGGAACAAGAAGAAAGAGCTGAAAGACTTGGACAACCACGCTTGGGAGTCCAACAACGAAGCCAGCAACAACGTGGTGGACGCTCTGGACTCAGTAAATGAGCTGGAAACCACCTTAGACCAGTCCAAAGAGTCCATGTATAAGCTGTCCTACGTGGTGCGTGTGGCGGCAGACAGTTTGGACGAGCTGAAACGCCGCTGTGATGAAGTCAAGGACTTTTACGACGACCTCAATGTGAAGCTGGTGCGCCCGTTCGGGGATATGCTTGGTCTGCATGGGGAGTTTCTTCCAGCCAGCAAGCGGTATATCAATGACTATATCCAGTACGTGACAAGCGATTTTCTGGCAGGTCTTGGCTTTGGTGCGACACAGCAGTTAGGGGAAAATGACGGTATCTATATCGGCTACAACCTTGACACGGGCAGAAATGTCTATCTGAAACCGAGCCTTGCGGCACAGGGAGTCAAAGGCTCTGTGACAAATGCGCTGGCGGCTGCGTTCCTTGGTTCACTTGGGGGTGGCAAGTCCTTTTGCAACAACCTCATTGTCTATTATGCGGTACTGTTCGGGGGCAGTGCGGTCATTGTAGACCCAAAATCCGGTGCGAAACGTTCCTACTTGAAAAGAGTAGGCACAGCACTTCATTAAATCAATATTTAATGTGTGTTGGAGAACTAAACACACGAATAGTCGAATGACGGGGTAACGCCCTGAAAGGCTACTTTAATACTCCGACTGGCAGAAACTTGAGTAAACAAGGCTCTGTCAGAAGCTCGGTGAAGTCGGCAGACAGACACCGTAACAGATAATGCTGACGAAAGATTCCCAGAGGTGGGCGTTGTGTCTTATATGCCGGAAGTCTATAAAATATCTATGGTTAGAATGTAGATGAGAGGTCTACTGACGAATCCTTGAATGTACGGGTCTATATCGGGGCTGGATAGAAATGCCCAGTGACACAAATAGTGTCGCTACTGTGGGTGAGTAAGACTCGCGATTTATGAAAATCCATATAACGTTAAAGGCGTTATCAAGGTAGCAGGCTTATAGAGGAAACCTAAGGATATATGTACAGATAGTGTGTTTGGAACGTTGAAAGCTGACAACATGGAGATTTTACTGTCTGTGAAGTGTTCACATCATAAAGTTATTGTGAGATTAGCAATAATATAAGGTGTGTTAATGTCAGTGAGAGTGGTGGCACAGTACCTATGAAACCGTGATAACAAGCGGTGGAGGGATAGCCACTAGTCATATGAAGAATAGAATTACTTAGAAAATGGTATGGGTTCGTGTAAGACTAAGAGATGTACTTGCTCCTGCGATTAAGGAGGGTACAGACCATGCTAAAGAAAAACAAGCTCCGCTATAACGAATATTACGATATGCAACATATCTATGACGAGTTATACGCACAGAGCAAGAATGGTAATAACTTTTATAAGTTACTTGAAATTATTGGTTCGGAACAAAATATTTGTTTAGCTTACCGCAATCTGAAATCAAACAGTGGAAGTAAAACGGCTGGAACGGACGGAATGACGATAGATGATATAAAACAACTCAGCAATGCTGAGATTGTCGCTACCGTTCGGGAAAGCCTTAGCGACTACCACCCAAAATCAGTCAGACGTGTTTTCATTCCCAAAGCTGGAAGTGATAAAATGCGTCCACTGGGAATCCCGTGTATCTGGGACAGACTGGTACAACAATGTATCCTGCAAGTCCTAGAACCGATATGTGAACCTAAGTTCCATAATCATTCCTATGGATTCCGTGCAAATCGAAGTGCCCACCATGCAGTCAGCAGAGTAACGACACTGATAAATCTATCAAAATATCATTACTGTGTTGACGTAGACATTAAAGGATTTTTCGATAATGTCAATCATGGAAAACTCTTAAAACAAATGTGGACACTCGGTATTCGGGATAAAAGATTGATTTGTATTATCAGTAAAATGCTGAAAGCGGAAATTGACGGCGAGGGTATTCCAGAAAAAGGAACGCCACAAGGCGGTTTGTTAAGTCCACTGCTCTCTCTCATAGTCCTTAATGAATTGGACTGGTGGGTAAGCAGTCAATGGGAAACATTCCAGCCGAAGAACCGCAGTAAAAATGGGTGGCTTCAGTACGCAAAGAAATATACCAAACTGAAAAGCGGTTTTATTGTGCGTTACGCAGATGATTTTAAAATCATGTGTTCAACCTATGAAGAAGCACAGAGGTTTTACCATAGTACCGTAGATTTTCTTAATAAAAGACTGAAATTAGAAATCAGTCCGGAGAAATCGAAGGTAGTAAATCTGAAGAAAAATTCATCAGATTTTCTGGGGTTCAAAATCAAAGTCATTCCAAAGGGAAGAACGAAACATGGTTATGTTGCCAAAACAGATATGAACCAAAAAGTAATAAAGAAAGCGAAAACAAATCTAAAGTTAAAGGTAAAAGATATAGCCAGACATACGACTGGCTTCAATATCAGCCGATATAATCTGACGGTTATCGGTATGCAGAATTACTACTGCATAGCAACGAATGTATATAACAACCTGACAGAAGTAAGTTACGCTCTCTTACCGACCATACGAATCCGTTTAAGGAACATTGCAAAATCAGTTCCGTTTGAAAGTACAAGTTCAGAATTTCAGAGCAAGACAAAAGGAATCAGACCAAAAACAAAAATAGTGATGATTGCGGATAATCCGCTATTGCCGATTCAAGGAGTACAACACAAAAATCCTATGAATTTCTCGCAAGATATTTGTAATTTTACAAAACAAGGAAGAAACAAAGTGCATGAGGACGTTGTAGTTGTAACAAAAGAAGAAATCCGAGAGTTGTTGGAAAATGAAAACCCTGCCGAAAGTGTAGAGTTTAACGACAATCGTATTTCTGCATATATTGCACAACAAGGCAACTGCTATGTGATGAATCGCCGAGGAACTCCGTCTACTATGGTATGTATTCATAAATCAGATAAAGGAGATAACCTCGATATGTTATTCGGCAAATTAAACGCT
>DCKD01000021.1 GCA_002320245.1 Lachnospiraceae bacterium UBA1683 | reverse complement strand
AAAAGTCACTTCATAACGGAGGTTGTCACGATGGGAATGACAATGACACAAAAAATCCTTGCGGCACATGCAGGATTAGATTCTGTTGAAGCAGGGCAGTTGATTATGGCAAAGCTGGATGTTGTGATGGCAAATGATATCACAGGTCCGATGGCACTGCCGATTTTCAGCCAGATGGCTGAGAATGTATTTGATAAAGATAAAGTTGTTTTTGTACCGGACCATTTTACACCGAATAAGGATATCAAGTCTGCGGAGAACTCAAAGGCGATCCGTGAGTTCGCAAAGGAACAGGGATTAAGCTGGTATTTTGAGCAGGGAAAATCCGGTGTGGAGCATGCAATTCTGCCGGAGGTCGGTGTGGTTGCTGCCGGAGAATGTATCATCGGGGCGGACTCACATACTTGTACATATGGTGCGCTGGGGGCATTTTCAACAGGTGTAGGAACAACGGATATTGCGACCGGAATGGCAACCGGAGAGCTCTGGTTTAAAGTCCCAAGTGCAATCAAGTTCGTACTGACCGGAAAACCGGGACCGTACGTAAGCGGTAAAGATGTGATTATTCATATTATCGGAAAAATCGGAGTGGACGGCGCTCTGTACAAATCTATGGAATTTGTCGGAGACGGAATTGCAAATCTGTCTATGGATGACCGGTTTACAATGGCAAATATGGCAATCGAAGCTGGTGCCAAGAACGGAATCTTTATGGTGGATGAACAGACGGAAAGCTATCTCAAAGAGCATACAAAAAAAGAATATAAGGTATATGCTGCAGACGGGGACGCACAATATGATGAAGTAATCGAAATTGATTTGTCAGAAGTACGTCCGACCGTAGCGTTCCCTCATCTCCCGGGAAATGCAAAAACAATTGATGAGATTGAGGCAATGGAGCCAATCAGGATTGACCAGGTAGTTATCGGCTCCTGTACAAACGGAAGAATGCAGGATATGAGAAAGGCAGCGGCAGTTCTCAAAGGGCACACGGTGCATCCGGATGTACGTGTCATGGTTATTCCGGCAACTCAGAAGATCTACAAACAGTGCATTGCCGAAGGGCTGTTGGATATTTTTGTGGATGCCGGGTGTGCAGTCAACACACCGAGCTGCGGACCTTGTATGGGCGGGCACATGGGTGTCATGGCGGCAGGAGAAAAGTGTGTCTCTACAACAAACCGTAACTTTGTCGGAAGAATGGGGCATGTAGATTCCCTGATTTATCTGGCATCTCCGGAGGTTGCGGCAGCAAGTGCAATTGCCGGATATATTGCCAATCCTGAGAAAGTAGGTGACAAAAAATGAAAGCGTTGGGACATGTGTTTAAGTATGGAGATAACGTGGATACAGATGTTATCATCCCTGCAAGATATCTGAATTCTTTTGATGCACAGGAACTTGCAAGCCATGCCATGGTGGATATTGACCCGGAATTCGTGAATAAAGTTCAGCCGGGGGATTTAATTGTGGCAAATAAAAACTTCGGATGTGGTTCTTCGAGGGAACATGCGCCGCTTTGTCTGAAGACTGCAGGAGTGAGCTGTATTATTGCGGAGACATTTGCAAGAATTTTTTACCGGAATGCAATTAATATCGGGCTTCCGATTATCGAATGTCCGGAGGCGGCAAAAAATATCGAGGCAGGCGATGAGGTAGAAGTTGATTTTGACAGCGGCAAGATTTATAACCGGACAAAAGGAACGGAGTTCCAGGGACAGGCATTCCCGGAATTCATGCAGAAACTGATTGCAGCGGGTGGACTTGTGAATTATACAAACAGTAAAAAGAAGAGGTAGAAAAATGAATCTATTATACAAAAGCACACGGAATGCAGAGGAAACAGTAACCGCATCTCAGGCAATTCTAAAAGGTCTTGCAGAGGACGGAGGTCTGTTTGTTCCTACAGAGATTCCGAAACTGGATGTAACAATGGACGAACTGAAGGGAATGTCTTATCAGGAAACTGCGTATTCGGTAATGAAACAGTTTCTGACAGATTTCACAGAAGAAGAATTAAAGCAGTGTATCGACCGTGCGTATGATGCTAAGTTTGATACAGAAGTCATTGCGCCACTTGTAAAAGTAGGGGACACGTATCATCTGGAATTGTTCCACGGCGCAACAATTGCGTTCAAAGATATGGCACTTTCTATCTTGCCTCATCTGCTGACAACGGCGGCAAAGAAAAACAATGTGACAAAAGAAATCGTTATTCTGACAGCGACATCGGGGGATACCGGAAAGGCTGCACTTGCCGGATTTGCCAATGTACCGGGGGCGAGAATCATTGTGTTCTATCCGAAAAATGGTGTCAGCAAAGTACAGGAACTTCAGATGGTGACACAGAAAGGCGACAACACAGCAGTTGTTGCAATCCATGGAAACTTTGACAATGCGCAGAGTGGTGTCAAGGCACTGTTTGAAGATAAAAAGTTGGGAAAAGAGCTTGCAGACGCAGGCTTCCAGTTTTCTTCCGCAAATTCTATCAATATCGGACGTCTGATTCCGCAGGTTGTATATTATGTTTATGCATATGCTAAATTACTGGAAAATGAGGAAATTGCAGCCGGCGAGGAAATCAATGTAACGGTTCCGACCGGAAATTTTGGGAATATTCTCGCGGCATACTATGCAAAACAGATGGGAGTTCCGATTGCAAAGTTAATCTGTGCATCCAATGAAAATAAAGTACTGTTTGATTTCTTTAAGACCGGAAAATATGACAGAAACCGTGAGTTTGTACTGACTTCTTCCCCGTCTATGGATATTTTGATTTCAAGCAACCTGGAGAGGTTGATTTATACAATTGCCGGACAGGACGCGCAGAAGAACAGCGAGTTGATGGCGGCCCTGAAAAATGACGGTATATATGAGATTACACCGGAGATGAAGAGGGGACTGTCTGATTTCGAGGGTGGATTTTCTACCGAAGAAGAGACAAAAGAAACAATCGGTGACACATACCGGTCTACGGGATATGTGATGGATACACATACCGCTGTTGCAGCTCATGTAAGCCGTGATTACCGCGATGAAAGCAAGGATGACAGAAAGATGCTTGTTGCATCGACTGCCAGTCCATACAAGTTTGCAAGAAGTGTGATGACCGCCATTGATGAGAAATATGATGCAATGGATGAATTTGCGCTGATTGACGAGCTGGAAAAAGTGTCAGGGACAGCAGTTCCAAACGCAATTGAGGAAATCCGCAATGCACAGATTCTTCATACAAGAGAATGCGATGCAGACAAAATGAAAGAAACCGTAAAAAGTATTCTTGGAGTGGAGGAGTAAACAGAGATGGATGAGCTTTTTGGATTTGTCGGTTTTATCGTATTCGGAGGCGGATTGTACTCTCTGTACGCATACATTTCAATGAAGAAGACCGGTCATATTAATGAGACGATTCTTCTTGGAAACTCGTACACGGAGCAAAAGTGTAAGGATAAAGAGGCATTTTTGAAAAAAGCACTGCCGGCCGTTCTGGTTTTTGCGCTTGTGACAACCATTTACGGTGTAATTGATATTATCAATTATTTTGTGACACCGCTTGGAATGGCAGATACGATTGGCATGGTTATATTTTTGGTTGTGCTCGTGTGGTTTCTTTATTACACAACGAAATTGAAAAAAGAATTTTTCTGAGCGAAGATATAAGAGAATGATTCAAAAAAACATGAAATGCGTTCTGATATTTTACCAAAGATTATATGTTGTAAAAACTATGTAAATGAGTTATAATATTCTCAGAGCAGAAAGCGGATTACCTGGGATGTTCGATACCCCTGTAATTTTGAACCTACAATACTTTAAACGGGATTCCTAAATCTCTGTAATATGTCAGGCCGCCGTTTGCAGCGGAAGACAGAAAATCAGATGCGGATGCCCACCTAGCTGTGGCTAGGAGTCAAAATACAGGGAACGGCATTTTGGGGATATACGAAAGATGCGGGGCAGTCAGTAATGGCTGCCTTTTATATTGCATAAAAATTAGAATATTCTGAAAACGGAACGCAAAGGGGACAGTCCCTTCTGACAGGGTACTGTCCCCTGTCAGAAGGGACTGTCCCCTTTGCATTATTTTACAAAAAAGCGTTGACAAGAGTAACTGAAAAGTGTTACTCTTTTGCTATGTAAAAAGAGAGAAAGCTATGAAGAGGATTATTACACTTGTTTTTGGTTCAGAGAGCTGTTGGTTGGTGCGAGACAGCCGAGAGAATAAGTGGAACTGCCCTCGGAGCGGCTGCCCCAAATTCTGAATCGTAACCGATTAGGAAAAGTAGACGCAGACGGAACCCAACCGTTATCTGGGGAGGATATAAGGTTTTGGAAAACCCGTATCTGGTAAGTGTATGAAGTGACATTCATAAAATAGGAGTGGTACCGCGTAGGACGATATAGCAGTCTTCCGTCTCTTGCAAAAGATATTTGCATGGAGAGGAAGGCTTTTTCTTTTGCATGAAAGTAAGAGTGCTTCATAATTAAGTAATTGAGTGGAGTAAAGTCTTGAAGCAGATTGGAAACAAGGTATGGTATAGAAGGAGGAAATGAAAAGATGATGAATCACAATAAGTACAAAAGACAGTATTATATGCCGCCTGTAGAGAGTATGGACTGGACAAAAAAAGAGTATATCGACAAAGCTCCGATTTGGTGTAGTGTGGACTTGAGGGATGGAAATCAGGCATTGGTTATTCCGATGAGCCTGGAGCAGAAGGTAGCATTTTTCAAGATGCTGGTAAAGATTGGATTCAAAGAGATTGAGGTTGGGTTCCCGGCTGCATCCGAGACAGAATATGAATTTTGCCGTACTCTGATTGAGCAGGATCTGATTCCGGACGACGTGACCATTCAGGTGCTGACACAGGCAAGAGAACATATCATTAAGAAAACTTTTGAGGCGATTAAAGGTGCAAAGAAGGCGATTGTACATGTTTACAACTCTACTTCTTATGCACAGAGGCAGCAGGTGTTCCGCAAGTCCAAAGAAGAAATAAAACAAATTGCTGTTGACGGGGCGGCACTTTTGAAAAAGCTGGCAGACGAGGCCGGACAGGATTTATACTTCGAGTACAGCCCGGAGAGCTTTACAGGAACTGAGATGGATTACGCAGTAGAAGTGTGCAATGCGGTACTGGATGTATGGCAGCCGACACCGGAGCGCAAGGCAATCATTAACGTGCCGGTAACAGTTCAGTTATCCCTCCCTCATGTATATGCAAGCCAGATTGAATATGTATCTAAGAATCTGAAATACCGTGAGAATGTAATCCTTTCCCAGCATGCCCATAATGACCGCGGATGTGGTGTCGCAGATACCGAGATGGGAATTCTGGCAGGGGCAGACCGCGTGGAAGGTACATTGTTCGGAAATGGTGAGCGTACCGGTAATGTGGATATTATTACGGTTGCAATGAACATGTATGCACAAGGTGTAAACCCGGAGCTGGACTTTTCTGATATGCCCGGGATTGTAGAGGAATATGAAAAATATACAGGAATGACTGTAGGCGAGAGAAGTCCTTATAGCGGAGCGCTTGTATTTGCAGCATTCTCCGGCTCTCATCAGGATGCAATTGCAAAGGGAATGAAGTGGATTGACGAAAAAGATCCGGACCACTGGACCGTCCCGTATCTTCCGATTGACCCGACTGATGTCGGAAGAAGTTATGATGCAGATGTAATCCGTATTAACAGCCAGTCCGGTAAGGGCGGCGTCGGATATATTCTGGAGACTCGTTTCGGACTGGATCTGCCGCCGAAGATGCGAGAGGCGATGAGCTATATGACAAAAGACGTTTCCGACCACAAACATGCGGAACTTCAGCCGGAGGAAATTTTTGAACTGTTCAAGGAAAAATTCGAAAATATTAAAACACCGTATAGCATCAGCGAAGTACATTTCCAGCAGGCAGACGGAATTACGACGCAGGTAACGTCTACATTTGAAGGAAAAACAATCACAACAGAGGCTGTAGGGAACGGTCGTCTGAACGCAGTCAGCAATGCATTGAAGAAGGCATACGACCTGAAATATGATCTGGTCACATACCAGGAGCATGCGCTGGAGCAGAGCTCAAGCTCTAAGGCAATTGCCTATGTCGGAATCAAGTCCCCAAGCGGAAAACTTTCCTGGGGAGCAGGAGTGGATTCAGATATCATCCATGCTTCCATCGATGCGCTGGTAACAGCGATTAATAACCGATAAGGAAGTGAAGAATTGTAACGCCACAGAAAGTGAAGAATGAAATTTACACTTCCTTGAATATTTCCCCACAATATGGTATCCTATCAGTGCCTGAGTACACAATACCGTAAAACGGTTCGTGTGTATAAGGCAGCAGCGGAGCGGATTGCGAATGTCCGCTTCACAAGGAAACATTTTGTGGGGACATTTTATGAAAGAAAAGCAGAGCAATCTGAAAGAGTATATCTTTCGGGTGATTTCAATTGTGAATTCTCATCATACTGGTGCCTATGCGGCACAGGCGGCATACTTTTTCGTATTGTCTATGATACCGATTATTTTGCTGCTACTGACGATGGTGCAGTTCACGCCGCTTACAAAAGCGGATGTTATGGATGCAGTATTAAAGGTATTTCCGACAACAGTGGAAAGCCTGATTGAATCCATTGTGAATCAGGTATACAGTCAGTCCGGTACTATTATCCCGGTTACGATTCTTGTAGCACTGTGGTCTGCCGGAAAAGGCGTGCTTTCGATTACGACGGGACTAAACTGTGTGTATGAGAGCCGGGAAACCCGTAATTATGTATATTTGAGGTTTCGGGCATCGCTTTATACACTGATTTTCCTGATTGCAATTATCCTGTCGCTCGTATTATCGGTGTTCGGAAACAGTATTACGATGATGCTGAACGAACATTTCCCGGTGTTGCACAGGGTGACAGATTTAATCATCCGCAGCAGGACCTTTATTTCGTTGATTATCCTTACGGTATTCTGGGATTTGGTGTATAAGTATCTGCCGAACCGGAAACATCTTGGAAAAACAACAATGAAGAGACAACTTCCGGGAGCTGTCTTTACTGCATGTGGATGGCTGCTTATTTCGCTTGTATTTTCCATGTATCTGGATATTTTTACCGGGTTTTCCACGATGTATGGAAGTCTGACAATGATTATTCTGATTATGCTTTGGCTGTATATGTGTATGTATGTAATCTTGCTTGGCGGTGAGGTGAATGCGCTGCTGGAGCGGGCGATGGATAAGCTTGGGTATGGGGGGAAATGAGCGGAGAGAATTCGTTGAGAAAAAACTTTCAAAACATCAATAAAAGCATTGGAAGCATCATTGAAAAACATTGTTGGAATCTCCGAAAATATCGTTGAGAGGATTTTTGAAAGCGTATTCAAAAAAGTTTTGGAAATATCATAGAAAAAATTCTGGAAAAAATCTTCAAAAACAAACTTGACAATCATATCTGGTATGTTAAAATAAATAAGTAATTTCGAAAGAATAGTGAATGAGATGAAAAGCGAAGACCGTGTAAAGTAGAGCCCCATTTTCTGCCAGAGAGAGAGAATCATCGGCTGAAAGTTCTCTTAAGTTCAGATGGCAATCGAAATTCCCACGTTAGCTGTGTCCTTGAAAAGAAAAGTAGAGGATGCCGTAAGTTGTACGTTACACAAAAGCAGAGTGTCCATATGTTACGACTATGGGAATCAGGGTGGTATCGCGAATTTTAACTTCGTCCCTTTTTAGGGATGAAGTTTTTTTATACTGAAATCCATTTGGGGCGTCAGTGTAATATGCATTGAAAGGAGAAAATCATGAAAGAAAGATTGGAACAAATCAAAAAAGAAGCAATTGAAGCGATTCAGGCTTCAGATGCCCCGGAGAGGCTCAATGACGTTCGTGTCAGATTCCTCGGAAAAAAAGGAGAGCTGACTGCCGTGCTGAAAGGTATGAAAGATGTCGCTCCGGAAGAACGTCCGAAAGTTGGACAGCTTGTGAATGAGACAAGGGCAGCTATCGAGCAGATTATGGAAGAGACAAAGACGAAGATGGAGAAAGCAATCCGCGAGGAAAAACTCAAATCCGAGGTGATTGACGTCACCCTTCCATCAAAAAAGAATAGTGTAGGCCACAGACATCCAAATACAATTGCATTGGAAGAGGTTGAGAGAATCTTCGTCGGCATGGGATATGAGGTAGTTGAAGGACCAGAGGTTGAGTATGATTTGTACAATTTTGAAAAACTGAATATTCCGGCAGACCATCCGGCAAAGGATGAGCAGGATACATTTTATATAAATAAGGATATCGTGCTGCGTACCCAGACATCACCGGTGCAGGCTCGTGTAATGGAGCAGGGAAAACTCCCAATCCGTATGATTGCACCGGGACGTGTATTCCGTTCAGACGAAGTGGACGCAACGCATTCTCCGTCCTTCCATCAGATTGAGGGACTGGTAATTGACAAGGATATTTCATTTGCGGATTTGAAAGGAACACTGGAAGTATTTGCGAAGGAGCTGTTCGGACCAGAGACAAAGACTAAATTCCGTCCACATCACTTCCCATTCACGGAGCCAAGTGCTGAAGTGGATGTAAGCTGCTTCAAATGCGGTGGTAAAGGATGCCGTTTCTGCAAAGGCTCCGGCTGGATTGAGATTCTTGGATGCGGCATGGTTCATCCGCACGTGTTGGTAATGTGCGGAATTGATCCGGAGGAATACAATGGATTTGCATTCGGAGTCGGTCTGGAGCGTATCGCACTATTAAAGTACGAAATTGACGACATGAGACTATTATATGAGAACGACATCAGATTCCTAAAACAATTCTAGTAAATTTTGCGGAGCAAAATTTACGGGCTT
>DCKD01000066.1 GCA_002320245.1 Lachnospiraceae bacterium UBA1683 | reverse complement strand
CGGGGATAGAAACAATGACCGAGGCGGACGCTACCAGAATAATGACCGTGCGGACAGAAACAATGACCGAGGCGGACGCTACCAGAATAATGACCGTGGGGACAGAAACAACGACCGAGGCGGACGCTATCAGAATAATGACCGAGGCGGACGTTACCAGAATAATGACCGTGGAGACAGAAACAATGACCGTGGACAGTATGGCAATTCCCGTCCGCAGGGAAGACAGGGGCGCAGAGATGACCGCGATTCCATTCCGGCGCCAATGGTAGAACAGCAGAAGACACAGAGAAATAAGGCAAAAGATAAAGAAAAAGATTATAAGAAAAAAGAACTTCGTGATGAGGAGTTTGAGAACAAAGGCAAAAAAGGCAAGAAACAGAAACCGGTTGCGGAAGTGAAGAAGCCACAGCCGAAGCAGCCGGAAGTAGAAGAAATCAAACAGATTGTCATTCCGGAAGTACTGACGATTCAGGAACTGGCAGACAAAATGAAGATTGTTCCTTCCGTGATTATTAAAAAACTGTTTATGCAGGGCAAGATTGTGACAGTGAATCAGGAAGTCGATTATGAGACAGCAGAAGAAATCGCAATGGAATTTGATGTGCTTTGCGAGAAAGAGGAGATTGTCGATGTAATTGAGGAATTGTTGAAAGAGGAAGAAGAGGATGAGGCTGACATGGTAAAACGTCCGCCGGTTGTCTGCGTAATGGGACACGTAGACCACGGAAAAACTTCCCTTTTGGATGCCATCCGCCATTCCAATGTCATTGACCGCGAAGCAGGTGGTATTACACAGCATATCGGTGCGTCTGTAGTAGAAGTTAACGGTGAAACGATTACATTCCTTGACACGCCGGGACATGAGGCGTTTACGGCAATGCGTATGCGTGGGGCAAGTTCCACAGATATCGCAATCCTTGTCGTTGCCGCTGACGATGGCGTGATGCCGCAGACGGTTGAGGCAATCAACCACGCCAAGGCAGCGGGAATCGAGATTATTGTTGCAATCAATAAGATTGATAAGCCGAGTGCAAATGTAGAGCGTGTAAAACAGGAACTGACAGAATACGAACTGATTCCGGAAGACTGGGGCGGAAGTACAATTTTTGTTCCGGTATCCGCACATACAAAAGAGGGTATCAAAGAACTTTTGGAAATGGTACTGCTGACTGCGGAAGTAATGGAATTAAAGGCAAACCCGAACCGTGCGGCAAGAGGTCTTGTTATCGAGGCGCAGCTTGACAAAGGGAAAGGTTCTGTTGCAACGGTGCTTGTACAGAAAGGTACGCTGCATGTAGGAGATGCCATTGCAGCAGGTTCCGCACACGGAAGAGTCAGAGCGATGATGGACGACAGAGGAAGACGTGTGAAGGAGGCAGGCCCGTCTCAGCCGGTTGAGATTCTCGGATTAAATGATGTACCGAATGCAGGAGAGGTATTTGTCGGATGCAATTCAGAGAAAGAGGCGAGAAGTTTCGCGGAGACATTTATTTCACAGAATAAGGTGAAACTTCTGGAAGAGACAAAATCCAAGATGTCTCTGGATGATTTGTTTAACCAGATTCAGGAAGGAAACCTGAAAGAATTGAATATCGTTGTGAAAGCGGACGTACAGGGTTCCGTAGAAGCCCTGAAACAGAGTCTGCTGAAACTGTCCAATGAGGAAGTCGTTATCAAGATTATCCACGGAGGTGTCGGTGCCATTAACGAATCTGATGTCAGTCTTGCTTCTGCATCAAATGCGATTATTATCGGATTTAATGTGCGCCCGGATACAACTGCAAAGGAGATTGCAGACCGCGAAGGTGTGGATTTGAGACTGTACCGTGTCATCTACAATGCAATTGAAGATGTAGAGGCAGCCATGAAGGGAATGCTGGATCCGGTATTTGAAGAGAGAGTACTTGGCCACGCAGAGGTGCGTCAGACATTCAAGGCATCTGGTGTTGGTACAATTGCCGGTTCTTATGTACAGGATGGTATTTTTGAGAGAAACTGTTCCGTCCGTCTGACTCGTGATGGAATCGTAATCTTCGACGGACCGCTTGCATCGCTGAAACGTTTTAAAGATGATGTGAAAGAAGTCAAAGCCGGGTACGAGTGTGGTTTTGTGTTTGAAAATTATAATGACATCAAAGAAGGCGACCTGGTAGAGGCTTATAAGATGGTAGAAGTAGAAAGAAAATAAGGAGCCAGTTGCTATGAGAAAGAACAGCATAAAGAATACAAGAGTAAATTCGGAAGTTCAGCGTGAACTGAGCAACATTTTACGGGGCGGAATTAAAGACCCCAGAGTAGCGCCGATGACTTCGGTTGTCGCTGTGGAGGTTGCTCCTGATTTGAAGACATGTAAGGCATATATCAGCGTACTCGGTGATGAAAAGGCCCAGGAAGATACGCTGAAAGGTCTTCAGAGCGCGGAAGGCTACATCCGCCATGAACTTGCAAGAACAATTAACATGAGAAATACTCCGGAAATTACATTTATATTGGACCAGTCCATTGAATACGGAGTGAATATGAGTAAAAAAATTGATGACCTGACGAGAGATTTGAAAGACGGTGAATAATCATGAGTATTGTTTTATCTGAAGTTTTAGAAGGAAAAAAGACGATTGCACTGGGCGGGCACATCCGCCCGGACGGGGATTGTGTCGGTTCTGTTACAGGATTGTACCTGTATCTGAAAGAGCAGTATCCGGAGGTGCAGGTGGATGTTTATCTGGAAAAAATTGCAGATTATTTTCAGATGATTCAGGGGACGGAAGTAATTTGCAATGAGCTTCCGGGAAATAAAGAGTATGACCTGTTTATCTGTCTGGATTGCGGGGACAAGAAAAGGCTTGGTCTTTTTGCCCCACTGTTTGAACAGGCGAAAACAACACTGTGTATCGACCATCATGTGAGTAATGAGGCATTTGCAGACTATAATGAAATTGCGCCGGATGCCAGCTCTACCGCAGAGCTGGTATACCGCCTGATTGATAAAAACAAAATCAGCAAGGCATGCGCTGAGGCACTTTACATGGGAATCGCCCACGACACCGGGGTATTCCAGTATTCCTGTACATCACCGGAAACAATGGAGGCAGCGGCGGAATTGCTGCGCAAAGGCGTGGACGGAAGCAAGATTATTGACAAGACGTTTTATGAAAAAACCTATGTGCAGAATCAGATTCTCGGAAAAGCGCTTCTGGAAAGTATGCTGATTCTTGACAAACGGTGTATCTTTTCTTATGTGTCAAGAAAGGATATGGATTTTTTCGGTGCAGAGCCGGCAGATTTGGAAGGAATCGTCAGCCAGCTCAGATACACGGCAGGAACAGAAGTTGCTATATTTATGTATGAACTTGAACAACACGAATATAAAGTGAGCCTCCGCTCCAAAGAATTGATAGATGTCAGCAAAATCGCAACATACTTTGGCGGCGGCGGACATGTGAGAGCGGCAGGATTCAGTTTGAAAGGGACTGCCCACGATGTAATCAACAACGTGAGCAGGCAGATTGCATGCCAGTATAAAAATTTACAGTTGGAAAAGGAATAGGTGCATGGTAAACGGAATTCTAAATATTTACAAAGAAAAAGGATATACGTCCCATGATGTGGTTGCAAAATTGAGGGGAATTGTCGGGCAGAGGAAAATCGGGCACACCGGTACGCTGGACCCGGATGCGGAAGGGGTTCTTCCGGTCTGCCTCGGCAGGGCAACCAGGCTGTGCGATATGCTGACGGATAAAAATAAAACCTACGAGACAGTATTGCTGCTTGGGACAGAGACAGATACGCAGGATATTACCGGAACGGTGCTGGAGCAAAGGTGCACAGAGCATCTCACAGAAGATGCGGTAAAAAACTGCATACTCGGATATATTGGAGAATATGACCAGATGCCACCGATGTATTCCGCTGTGAAGGTAAACGGAAAGAAGCTTTATGAGCTGGCACGGGAAGGAAAAGTAGTAGAACGGAAAACCCGGAAAGTACAGGTTCTGGATATTCAGATTCTGGAAATGCATCTTCCACGTGTCCGCATGGAGGTAAGCTGTTCCAAAGGAACTTATATCCGTACACTCTGTCACGATATCGGCAGGAAATTGGGATGCGGCGGCTGCATGGAGCAGTTGCTTCGCACAAAGGTCGGTCGGTTTGTGTTAGAAGACAGTATGAGACTGGAGCAGGTACAGGAGTACCGGAATCAGGGAAGGCTGTGGGAAATAGTGGTTCCGTTGGATGTAATGTTTGCTGACCGGAAGGCAGTAACAGTGAAACCTTCTTATGAAAAACTGGCGTATAACGGCAATGTACTGAAATTTTCAGGTGTACAGGGCAAAGAAAACCTGTGTGAATTGGCAGAAAAAGAGCAAGTGAGAATATATGACACGAAGGGACGCTTTATCGGAATCTATCGTTACAGAAGAAAAGAACAAGTGTTCTCTATAGAGAAGATGTTTTTGGACCAGGAGGAACAAAAAGACGAAAATGCAGTATTTGACAGAAATCCAGGCATATGAAGGCAATAAGAAGACTGCAGTTACACTTGGAAAGTTTGACTGTCTTCACAGGGGGCATCAGAAACTTGTGAGCCGGGTGAAGGAACTTGCATCCGGTGATATCCGCAGTGTGGTTTGTGCGTTTGATATGGGAAACCATTCCCTGCTGACAAATGAGGAGAGAAGACAACGGCTGGAAGGACAGGTAGACTGCCTGATTGAGTGTCCTTTCACAAAGGAAATACGGGAGATGGAGGCAGAGCAGTTTATTGCACACATTCTTTCGGAAACATTGCATGCCGCATATGTTGTAGTCGGGACAGATTTCCGGTTTGGGTATGAAAAACGCGGAGATGCTGCGATGCTGCAGGAATACGCTGAAAAGTATGGATATGAGCTGGAAGTAATTAAAAAGGAAACATATCAGGGCAGAGAAATCAGCAGCACGTATGTCAGGGAAACACTGGAAAAAGGGGATGTCAGGCTTGCAAAAGAGCTGCTCGGTTACACATACGGCATGGAGGGTATTGTTGAACACGGAAAACAACTTGGAAGGAAACTTGGATTTCCGACGATGAATGTGGCATGGGACGAGCGTAAAATTGCGCCACAGTTTGGTGTCTATGCCTGTGAAGCTGAGATTGACGGCAGGCTTTACCATGGAATCGGGAATGTAGGAATCAAACCGACCGTGGCAGAGGTGCCCCGGTTGCTGACTGAAATATATGTCTTTGGATACGAAGGCGATGCATACGGAAAATATATCAAAATACGATTCTGTGAATTTGAACGCCCGGAAACAAAGTTTCATTCAATTGAGGATTTAAAAGCCCGGGTAGATGCAGATATTATATATGGAAAGACTTACTTTGGCGAGTAAGAGGGTGGGATACAAATGAGTGTAACAACAATCTTTTTGCTGCTTGGAGGTCTTGGCCTGTTTTTGTTTGGTATGAAATTGATGAGTGACGGGCTGGAACAGGTGGCAGGAGCGAGAATGCGCTCCATTCTGGAATTCTTCACAAGAAACCGGTTCGCAGGTATGCTGGTTGGTATTTTGTTTACAGCAATTATCCAATCCTCCAGCGCAACAACGGTTATGGTTGTCAGTTTTGTGAATTCAGGTCTGATGGATTTGTTTCAGGCTGCGGGAGTAATCCTCGGTGCGAATATCGGTACGACGGTAACCGGTCAGTTGATTGCGTTTAACCTGTCGGACATTGCACCGCTGTTTGTCATTATCGGTGTGGTGATGTTTATGTTTGCCAAGAAACCCAATATACGCAAAATCGGAGGGGTGATTCTTGGATTTGGTATCTTGTTTATGGGACTCAGTACCATGTCGGATGCAATGTCCTCCTTAAAAGAATCCCCGCATATTGTCACGCTTCTGAAGTCGCTGAAAAGCCCGATGATGGCAATACTTGTCGGATTCTGCATTACGGCTGTGCTGCAGAGTTCGTCTGCGACGGTCGGCATCGTTATTCTGATGGCGAATCAGGGGATGCTGGAGTTTACGATATGTTTCTTCCTGATTCTGGGATGTAACATGGGTTCATGTGTCTCTGCCCTGCTTGCAAGCCTTGGAGGGAAAAAAGATGCAAAGCGTGCGGCGTGGATTCATTTCCTGTTTAATATAATCGGCTCTTTTATCATTTTCCTGATTTTATTAACAGGGCTGCATCCAATCGCAGAGACATTGATGAAAGTATCCGGGGGCAATCCGGGACGTGCTGTTGCCAATGCACATACCTTGATTAAAGTGTGTGAAGTGATTCTTCTGTTCCCATTCATGAACTGGGTTGTAAAGACAACCTATCTGATTATTCCGGGAAAAGATATAACCGGAGAAGAGGAGTACGAGCTGGAATATATCGGTAAGGGAAATGTAACTCCTGCGACTGCGGTGGTAGATGCGATTCATGAGCTGCAGCATATGGGAGAACTTGCAAAAGAAAACCTGAGGAACAGCATGGAAGCACTCTGTGCAAGCGACCGTGAAAAAGCAGAACGGGTGTACCGGCAGGAAAAGCACATTGACTTTATGAACCGCGAAATCACGGATTATCTGATTCGCGTGAATGAAATGGACATTCCGACCGGGGACGCAAAGATACTGGGGGCTTTGTTCCATGTGGTTAATGATATCGAACGAATCGGTGACCATGCGGAAAATTTTGCAGATTCGGCGGTGAGCAGAATCGAAGAGCATATTGTTTTCAGCGAAAAGGCGGAAAAGCAGTTGATGGATATGACAGACATGGTGATTCAGACATTGGAATACGCATTGGATATGTTCTCAAATCAAAGCCCGGAACATGTGAAGGAAGTTGTTCAGTTGGAAGATGCGGTGGATGCACGCGAAAAGAAGCTTCAGCGTTCACATATCAAACGACTGACAAAGGAAAAATGTAATCCGGAGGCGGGGATGATATTCTCAGATACGATTTCCGGTTTGGAGCGGATTGCGGACCATGCGACCAATATTGCATTCGCAATACTAGAGCCGGATCAGTGGGATGATTTGGAAGAGGAAGATGAGTAAAAAGTGCTTTACATACAATAAAAGCTATGTTATACTACAGCAGGTATGAATTGAGCCGGTGTTCAGTGACTGGATGACTCCAACCGTTGCTTAATGCCAGGCGGTCATAAAAAGATTATATATCAGGAGGAAATGAAACATGATTTCAAAGGAAAAGAAACAGGCAATTATTGCAGAGTATGGAAGGACAGAGGGAGATACGGGATCACCGGAAGTACAGGTGGCTATTCTGACAGCAAGAATCAATGAGCTGACAGACCATTTCAAAGCAAACCCGAAGGATCACCACTCACGAAGAGGACTTCTGAAGATGGTTGGTCAGAGACGAGGACTTCTTGCATACCTGAAGAAAATCGATATTGAGAGATATCGTACTCTGATTGAGAAACTTGGACTCAGAAAATAATTTTCGGCATCTGCCGGGAAAGAAAAAGAGATTTGGCACTATGTTGATGGTGTCAAATCTCTTTTTCTGTTTGTTGAAAATGACCGGTCTGAATGCTTATAATTAACACATAGGAAAGAGAGAGTGATTGCGGTTTTAAAATGTTTGAAAGAATTGATTGCGTGGAATAGGACTGTATGCTATAATATTAAGGATTGCGGGCAGGATGTATGCTGCCGAGACCACTGAAAAGAATATTAACAGACAGTTAATGTGTTTTTCAGTAGTTTCGGACTCTCCTGCCTGGCGTAATGTTTTTTGATGAAAAGAAGAGAAAAAAGGAGAGCAAACATGTATAAAAAGTTTGAGATGGAACTTGCAGGAAGAACTCTGCGTGTAGACGTTGACAGAGTTGCAAAGCAGGCAAACGGTGCAGTATTGATGCACTACGGTGACACAACTGTACTGTGTACAGCGACTGCATCCGAGAAACCGAGAGACGGAATTGACTTCTTCCCATTGAGTGTAGAGTATAATGAAAGATTATATTCTGTAGGAAAGATCCCAGGAGGATTCAACAAGAGAGAGGGAAAGGCATCGGAGAATGCAATCCTTACCTGCCGTGTAATTGACCGGCCGATGCGTCCTCTGTTTCCGAAGGATTACAGAAATGACGTGACACTGGAAAACCTGGTAATGTCTGTGGATCAGGACTGTAGCCCGGAGTTGACAGCTATGCTTGGAGCAGCAATTGCAACAAGTATCTCAGATATTCCGTTTGACGGACCGATTTCCACAACACAGGTTGGCTTGGTTGACGGTGAGTTTGTATTTAACCCGACAGCAGAGCAGAAATCAGTTTCTGACCTTGCGCTGACCGTTGCATCTACAAAAGAGAAAGTGATTATGATTGAAGCGGGCGCAAACGAAGTCCCCGAGGCTCAGATGATTGATGCAATTTTTGCTGCACATGAGCTGAACCAGAAGGTCATTGCATTTATCGAGACAATCGTTGCAGAGTGCGGAAAACCAAAACATGCTTATGAAAGCTGTGCGGTACCGGAGGAGCTGTTTGCTGCAATCAGAGAGATTGTATCTCCGGCAGAGATGGAAGAAGCGGTATTTACAGATGACAAGCAGACGAGAGAAGAGAATATCCGCGTCATTACAGAAAAGCTGGAAGAGGCATTTGCAGAGAACGAGGAATGGCTTGCAGTCTTGGGGGAGGCAGTATACCAGTATCAGAAGAAGACTGTAAGAAAGATGATTCTCAAAGACCACAAGCGTCCGGATGGCCGTGCAATTGACCAGATACGCCCGCTGGCGGCGGAGACAGATTTGATACCGAGAGTACACGGTTCTGCAATGTTTACACGAGGACAGACACAGATTTGTACAGTTACAACACTGGCGCCGTTGTCTGAGGCACAGAGACTGGACGGACTGGATGAGGCAGAGACGACAAAGAGATATATGCACCATTATAATTTCCCGTCATACTCTGTCGGTGAGACAAAGCCGTCCAGAGGACCCGGACGCCGTGAGATTGGACACGGGGCATTGGCTGAGAGAGCTCTTGTACCGGTACTTCCGAGCGAGGCAGAGTTCCCATATGCAATCCGTACCGTATCCGAGACGTTTGAGTCCAATGGTTCTACTTCACAGGCAAGTATCTGTGCATCCAGTATGTCACTGATGGCAGCAGGCGTGCCGATTAAGGCTGCCGTTGCAGGTATTTCCGCAGGTCTGGTAACGGGTGAGACAGACGAGGATTATCTTGTACTGACAGATATTCAGGGGCTGGAAGATTTCTTTGGAGATATGGACTTCAAAGTAGCCGGAACTCATAAGGGAATCACGGCTATCCAGATGGATATTAAGATTCACGGACTGACAAGACCGATTATCGAAGAGGCAATTGCTGCAACAAAGAAAGCCAGAACTTATATTTTGGATGAAGTGATGGGTAAGACAATCGCAGAGCCAAGGACAGAGGTTGGCGAGTACGCCCCAAAGATTATGCAGATGCAGATTGACCCACAGAAAATCGGCGATGTAGTCGGACAGCGTGGAAAGACAATCAATGCCATTATCGAGCAGACAGGCGTTAAGATTGATATTACAGATGATGGCGCCGTATCTATCTGTGGAACGGATAAAGAGAAGATGGAAGAGGCTGCAAGACTGATTCACATTATAGTGACCGATTTTGAGGCAGGACAGCTTTTCGAAGGAAAGGTAGTCAGCATCAAAGAATTCGGAGCATTCGTTGAGTTTGCACCTGGAAAAGAAGGAATGGTTCACATATCCAAGATTTCCAGAGAAAGAATCAATAAAGTGGAAGACGTCCTGAAACTTGGCGATGTCGTAAAAGTTGTATGCATGGGCAAAGACAAAATGGGAAGATTCAGTTTTAGTATGAAAGATGTAGCTGAATAAGAATAAAGAAATAGATTTGGAAGGACAGGCAGAATGTTGCCTGTCCTTTTATGTTCAGAAATTCTGAAAACGGAGCGCAAAGGGGACAGTCCCTTTTGAACTTCCATGCATATTTTTAAAACCCACTCATATATTGTTTTAAGAGGTGGACAAGATGAGGGAAAATCAGAAAAAACAGCAAATATTGAATGTTTTGGCAAAATCAATCCGCAGAATAGTAGCCCACGAGAATCTGAATTTTGAGAAATTGCAGGAGGTGCGGCTGCGTGTAGGAAAACCATTGATGTTGGAGTACGAAAACCGGGAGATGGTACTGCCGACGGAGGCGCAGGGAAAGCACATTGTCACGAAAGAGGAGCTCAGAGAAACGATGGAGTATATCTGTCATTATTCTCTGTATGCATACGAGCAGGAACTCAGGCAGGGGTTTATTACAATTGAAGGAGGGCACAGGGCGGGCGTGATGGGAAAGGTTATATTGGAAAACAATCATGTAAAAAACTTGCAGTATATTTCTTCGGTGAATATCCGTGTGGCACATGAAATCATTGGCTGTGCGGATTCCGTGATGCAGTATATTACAAAAAACAGGGAAGTATGCCACACACTGATTATTTCTCCGCCCCGGTGCGGAAAAACAACACTGATTCGGGATATCATCCGCCAGATATCGGATGGAAACCGGTACATAAAGGGGTGCACAGTTGGCGTGGTGGACGAGCGCTCAGAGCTGGGCGGGTGTTACCTCGGTGTGGCGCAGAATCAGTTGGGGATGCGGACCGATATTCTGGACTGCTGCCCGAAAGCAGAGGGGATGATTATGCTGATTCGTTCGATGGCGCCCCAGGTGCTTGCAATTGATGAAATCGGAACGGCAGAGGATGTCCATGCGGTTGAGTATGCAATGCAGTGTGGGTGCAAGCTGATTGCGAGTGTACATGGAATGGATATGGATGAGGCGTCTGAAAAGCCAGTGTTGGGAGACTTAATTCGGAAACGGAGATTCGAGCGGTATGTTATCCTCGGAAACCGGCATCATCCGGGAGAAATAAAGCATATTTACGATGAGCGGGGGAGTCTTTTATGCAGCGGTTTATAGGCGGGATATTGGTGATTGCGGCAACTACCGGAGCAGGCATTCTATATGGAATGGAGCAGCAGAATTATCTGGAGAAACTGCTGTATATCCGTCATATAGTCTACATGATAAAAAGTGAATTGGAATATGGCCATGCACCAATCGGTGAAATCTGCGGGCGTGTCGGAGAACGCATCAAAGAGCCTTACCGAAAGTGGCTGCTGGCAATGGAAAAACAGGTGGAGAACAGAGATGAAGAAGAATTTCTGAAAATATGGATGCGCTCGGTAGACCGTTATCTCGGCGGACTGAATTTGAAACCAACGCACTCCATTCAACTGAAAGAACTGGGCTGTTACATTGGTCAGATGAACACGGCCGCGGAAAGCAGGAACCTACAGCTTTATCTGGAACGGTTAGAACTTGAGATTGAGAAGGTGCGGGAAGGGATGGCGGCGAAAAAGCGGATTGGAAGCTGTCTTGGTGTGATGGGAGGCATTTTCCTTGTCGTAATATTAATGTGAAACAGGAGGCGCCATGACAATCAATTTAATCTTTAAAATTGCAGCGGTCGGCATCCTTGTTTCGATTCTGAGTCAGGTTTTAAAGCACAGTGGAAGGGATGAACAGGCATTTCTTGTAAGCTTTGCCGGACTGGTGCTTGTGCTTTCCTGGGTGCTTCCGTTTATTTATGATTTGTTTATGACAATGAAACAATTGTTTGCATTATAACAACAGTCTGGTTACCATGACGGCAGAAGGGGAGAAAAACAGGTGAATATGATACAAATCGGTGTTGTCGGCGTGCTGGGCGCACTGCTGGCAATCCAGTTTAAAGGTGGAAAAACAGAATATGGCATTTATATGAGTGTGGCGGTCAGTATTCTCCTGTTTTCCTGTATTATCGACCGGCTGGAGCTGTTTGTGGATGCAGTTACACAAATTGAAAGTTACCTCGATATGGATGTCGGTTATCTTACCACAATGCTGAAAATGATAGGGATTACCTATATTGCGGAGTTTACTTCCAGTATTTGTAAAGATGCAGGATATCAGACCATTGCTGTGCAGATTGAAATATTCAGCAAGCTGACGATTCTGGCACTTGGCATACCGGTGTTACTTGCATTGCTGGAAACGATTCAGGAGTTTCTGTCATGAAAAAAATAAAGAATAAAAAGAATGGCAGATTTGTTATTTTCTGTGTACTCATTGGCTGTCTGCTCCTGTCTGGCATTAAAACGGAAGTACGTGCGGAAGAAGGGCAGGATGCTGAGACGTCCGTGGCATCCGGGCAGGAGGACACAGAATTCCTGGAACAGATACAGGAGCAGACGGAGAAAAAGATTCTGGAGGAGTTCGATTTTTCGGAGCTGAATGATAATCTTCGAAAACTATTTCCCGGGGAAAAAATAACATTTCAACAAGTAGTGGAGACATTGATGACGGGAAATTTCAAAGAAACCGGACAGATGCTTTTACAATACGGAAAAGACCAGATTGGCTATGAATTCCGTACAAACCGCAGAAACCTCGTGTACATATTGCTGATTGCCATTATAGCGGCAGTATTCACCAATTTTTCCAACGCATTGCAGAACCGGCAGGTGTCCGAAATCAGTTTCTATGTTCTGTATCTGCTGTTGATTACAATGTGTCTGAATTCCTTTCGGATTGCCATATCCGGGCTGGAAGAGAAGATGGAGATCCTTCTGGATTTTATGCGCCTGCTCTGCCCGGGGTATTTTCTGTCGGTGGCGATTTCTTCCGGCAGCAGCAGTTCGCTGATGTTCTACAATCTGGTGTTGTTCCTTATTTATCTGGTGGAGATGGTTATATTCCGCTTTTTGATTCCGGTTGTCAATGTGTATATCATGATACAGATTATGAATTATCTGCTTGGAGAAGATATGCTGTCTGAGCTTGCGGAACTAATAAAAAAAGGAATTTCCTGGATACTGAAAACACTGCTTGGCTGCGTTATTGGAATCAATGTGATCCAAGGTCTGTTAGCTCCGGCAATTGACAGCTTAAAAAGAAGCTCACTGACAAAATCCCTCTCGGCAATCCCTGGGATTGGCAATACATTTGGCAGTGTGACTGATGTGGTGCTTGGGACCGCAGTACTGATAAAAAACGGAATCGGGATGGCGGGAGCGGTACTGCTGTTGATGATTTGTCTGGTTCCCATTCTTCAGATGGCGATTATGACGTTTTTTTATAAACTTGCCGCCGCACTTGTGCAGCCGGTTTCAGATTCCAGGATTACCGGGTGTATCAGCAGTGTAAGCGAGGGATATGAACTGATGCTGCAAATGCTTGTCACAACAATGACGCTGTTTCTGGTTACAATCGCGGTGGTTGCTGCCGCAACGAACTAAACATGGAACAAGGGTGAAAATATGTTAGATGCGATGTATGAGTGGATCCGTAACCTTGCCTGCTATCTGGTGATGATCACGGCTGTGCTGGAAGTGATACCCGGAAAGGAATATAAAAAATATATCCGTTTTTTTGCCGGTCTGGTGATGATATTGCTGTTAATGACTCCGATTCTGAAACTGACCGGGATGGAAGGCTCCTTTCTGAAACTGTATCGTAATCAGGAATATATTCAGGAGAAGAGGACGCTGGAACAGCAGGAAACTTATTTTGAAACTGTCGATATTTTAGATTTTTTGCCGGAGGAACTGGAACGTGGAGAGTAAATGGAAAGTATTTCTGGAACGAATCAAGTCAGGTGGAAAGCTGCCGGGGAAAAATCAACTGCTTCTTGTTTTTTTGGTTGGTCTATTGCTGCTCGTAATTGCATATCCGGCTGATAAAGATAAGGAGGTGGCACAGGCAGAAACGGTATCGGATGCCAATCAGGGCAGCCGGGCTGGCTCAGACATTGAGGCGTATCAGGAATATATGGAAAAACGTGTGGCAAACGCATTGGAATCGGTGGCAGGGGTAGGGAAGGCAGAGGTTGTCATTACCCTGAAATCTTCCGGCGAGAAAGTGATTGAAAAAGATAAAAACAGTAGCCATCAAGTGAGTTCTGAGCAGAGCGAGTCCGGCAGTACACGGACCACAGAGGACAGAACTTCGGACAGTACGAGTGTCTATACTCAGCAGTCGGATGGTTCCCAGACGCCGTATGTGAGCAAAGAACTGACGCCGGAAATCTCCGGAGTGGTTGTGATTGCCGACGGTGGGGACAATGCGGTCGTTGTGCAGAATATCACAGAGGCGATTCAGGCATTATTCGGTGTGGAAGCGCATAAAATTAAAATAATGAAAAGGACAGATACATAAAAAGGAGGGTTCCAAGTGAAACAAATATTCAAAAAGAACCAAATCATTATTACCACGCTGGCGGTTATGATTGCGATAGCCGGATATCTGAATTATTCTGGAAAACTGTTCGGAGAGACCAAGACAGGTACAACGGAGGCAAATGCGGAACTGGCGAATAAGGAACTGCTGGATATTTCCGAGGATGATGTGGAGAACAGCTCGGGGGAGATTGCAAGTACTGATTCCGAGGTGGAAGGGACACCGGGCGAGGCCGTGCTTACAAACAGTAGTGCAGAGTCTACAGTGGCACAGGCGAAAGTATCCAGAGAGCAGGTTCGTGCCGAAAACAAAGAGACGCTGCAGTCTATCATAGACAATACCAGTATCAGTGAAGAAGAAAAGCAGGATGCGATTGCACAGATGGTAAAACTGACAGAGCTCTCGGAGCAGGAAATGGCGATTGAGACGCTGATGGCATCGAAAGGATTTTCTGAGGCAGTAGTCAATCTGACCGAGGATTCGGCAGATATTGTTGTGGATGCTGCGGAATTGACAGATGCGAACCGCGCCCAGATTGAGGATATCGTGACAAGGAAAACCGAGATTGCTCCGGAAAATATTGTAATTACTCCGATTCACGAGTGATAAGAGTTGAAGAGCGTGTATAATTGTTGCGGCAAATATCAGAATATGATAAAATAACTCTATGTGCGATAACGGATACTTTTTCTGTATTCCGTAATGCAGGCCCGCCGGGTGTGCTTTGCACGACAAGGTATGATAGGAGATAAAGGTATGTCTGATATTACGAATGAGATAAAGAAACGAAGGACCTTTGCAATTATTTCCCATCCTGATGCAGGTAAGACAACTCTGACAGAGAAGTTCCTGCTCTATGGAGGGGCAATCAATCAGGCTGGGTCTGTAAAAGGAAAGGCGACAGCAAAACATGCGGTTTCCGACTGGATGGAGATTGAGAAGGAAAGAGGTATCTCGGTCACTTCGTCAGTTCTCCAGTTTAACTATGGCGGATACTGCATTAACATTCTGGACACACCGGGACATCAGGATTTCTCGGAGGATACTTACCGGACACTGATGGCTGCGGATTCTGCTGTGATGGTGATTGATGCGTCCAAAGGTGTAGAGGCGCAGACGAGGAAGCTGTTTAAGGTCTGTGTGATGCGCCACATTCCGATTTTCACGTTTATCAACAAGATGGACCGGGATGCGATGGATACGTTTGAATTGCTGGATGACATTGAAAAGGAACTGGGGATTGCCACCTGTCCGGTGAACTGGCCAATTGGCTCCGGTAAGGGTTTCAAGGGCGTTTACGACCGTCAGAAACACGAAGTGGAGCTGTTCTCCGACACCCAGAAGGGTACTAAGATGGGGGAAGTGAAGATTATTGATGCAAATAACCCGGAGCTGGACTGGATTCTTGGAACAGAGGCGAAGGTGACTTTGGAGGAGGAAATCGAACTTCTTGACGGCGCTGCCGCAGAGTTTGATATGGAGCAGGTGTCAAAAGGAGAATTATCTCCGGTATTTTTTGGCTCCGCATTGACAAATTTCGGTGTGGAAACATTTTTGAAACATTTCCTTTCGATGACAACATCACCGCTGCCAAGGATGTCAGACCATGGAGTCATCAATCCGATGACAGAGCCGGATTTCTCTGCGTTTGTATTTAAGATTCAGGCAAATATGAACAAAGCCCATCGTGACCGGATTGCATTTATGCGAATCTGTTCCGGGGAATTTGAGGCGGGAATGTCCGTGTACCATGTGCAGGGCGGAAAGGACGTGCGTCTGTCACAGCCCCAGCAGATGATGGCAAGTGAGCGTAAGATGATTGATAAGGCTTACGGCGGAGATATCATTGGCGTATTTGATCCGGGTATCTTTTCTATCGGAGATACACTGACGACCTCGAAAGAAAAGTTTGCCTATGAAGGAATCCCGACGTTCGCGCCGGAGCATTTTGCCAGGGTGCGTCAGGTGGACACGATGAAAAGAAAACAGTTTGTCAAGGGAATCAATCAGATTGCGCAGGAAGGTGCGATTCAGATTTTTCAGGAGTACAACACCGGTATGGAAGAGATTATTGTCGGCGTTGTCGGCGTGCTACAGTTTGATGTCCTGAAATACCGTCTGGAAAATGAATACAATGTGGAAATCCGTCTGGAAAACCTGCCGTATGAACATATCCGCTGGATTCAGAATGAAGAAATTGATATGGATAAACTGACCGGAACTTCCGATATGAAGAAGATTAAAGACCTGAAAGACCGTCCTTTGCTTCTCTTTGTGCATGAGTGGAGTATCCGCATGACATTGGAGCGGAATGAAGGCCTGGAGCTGTCCGAATTTGGACGTTCCTGATATTTTCCTTTGCAAACACGGTAATATTTGATATAATACTAACAGATTGGACCAAACAGGAGGTTTTGAAAAATGGCTAAGGAAGAAAGAACTACTTATACAATACACAATGACAACAGTATAGGAGAGATTAAGATTGCCGATGAAGTGGTCGCAATCATTGCAGCTCTCGCGGCAACTGAAGTAGAGGGCGTTGCATCGATGGCAGGCAATATCACCAATGAGCTCATCAGCAAGCTCGGTATGAAGAATCTGTCCAAAGGTGTGAAGGTAGACGTGCTGGAAGGTGTTGTCACGGTTTCCCTTGCACTGAACCTGAAGTACAATTACAGTATTATGGATGTCACGGAGAAGGTACAGGAAAAGGTAAAAGCTGCGATTGAGAATATGACCGGTCTGGAGGTTGCAGATATTAATATCCGTGTTGCCGGAGTGGAGATGGAGAATCAGGAATAAGTTTTTTCCGTTGCCAAGAGTGGAAGGCATGTAGTATAATAAAGGATGTCGCAAGACATCCTTTTTCTTACCCGACAGAAAACTCTGTCCTCTGTCGGGCAAAAACCTTCTGGGGTATGTGCACTGCGTGCAAGGGGAAAAAGGTCACGCGCGCGGCGATTGCGCTTTACGCGTAATCTTTTTTTCGAAAGGATGGGGAAAGGAGCCAATATGATAAGAACAGAACTTCGTGAGCATGTATTTAAGATGCTTTTTCAGATTGAATTTAATGATGCGGCGGATATGCCGGAACATCTGAAACTGTATTTTGAGAGTCTGGAGCATACAACGGAACGCGATAAAGAATATATAGAGAACAAATACAAGGCAATTGCAGAGAAAGTACCGGAGATTGACGATTTGATTAATGAAAAGTGTGAAGGCTGGAAGACAAGACGTATGAGTAAAGCAGACCTCACAATCCTGCGTCTTGCGGTATATGAGATGAAGTGGGATGAGGATGTCCCGGTCGGCGTGGCAATCAATGAGGCGGTGGAACTTGCGAAGAAATTCAGCGGGGAAGAAGGTCCGTCTTTTGTCAATGGGGTGCTTGCAAAGCTGACAGACTAAACAGAGGCGACTTCAGGAGGCAGATTCTATGCGCAATGTCTATACGGTAAGGCAGGTGAACAGTTATATCAGGAATATGTTCACACAGGATTTTATGCTGAACCGCATTTATGTGAAGGGGGAAGTATCGAACTGCAAATATCATACTTCCGGTCATATATATTTTTCTCTGAAAGACGAGTCCGGAACGATTGCATGTGTGATGTTCGCAAGTGCAAGGTCGGGGCTTTCTTTTCGTATGCGGGAGGGACAGAATGTCATTGTGCTCGGTGCGGTAGATGTATATGAGCGGGACGGAAAATACCAACTGTATGCAAAAGAAGTCATTCTGGATGGCGCGGGGGCGCTTTATGAGCGGTATGAGGCTCTGAAACGTGAACTACAGGAGATGGGGATGTTTGCCGCGGAGTATAAACAGCCAATCCCGCAGTTCGCAAAGCGTGTCGGGATTGTGACTGCACCTGCCGGGGCAGCCATTCGTGATATCATCAATATTTCCCACCGGAGAAATCCTTATGTCCAGTTGATTTTATATCCGGCGCTTGTACAGGGAGAAGGCGCTGCGCCGAGCATTATCCGCGGAATCCACATACTGGAAAATGAAAAAGTGGACGTGATCATTGTAGGGCGCGGCGGAGGCTCGATGGAGGATTTGTGGGCGTTCAACGAAGAGGCGGTTGCCAGAGCAATATTTGAATGCAGGATTCCGATTGTATCCGCGGTCGGGCATGAAACGGATACATTGATTTCGGATTATGTGGCAGATTTGCGGGCACCGACGCCGTCGGCAGCAGCAGAGCTTGTCGTGTATGATTATCAGGCGGCAGCGGCGGTGGCGGAGGAATACAGACGCCGGATGCGCCAGCAGATACAGCAGCGGCTGGATACGGCGAGAAGAAAAACCGAGCAGATGGCACTGCGTCTGAACTATGCGCATCCATCCCATAAGCTGAATGAACAGCGTCAATATGCAGCGGAGCTGGAGACGAGGATGCGCCGGCAGATGGTGAAAATTGTAGAACAGAACCGGCATAGGCTGGCGATTTATATAGAGAAGATGAGAGGATTGTCCCCGCTGCAGAAACTGAATCAGGGATATGCCTATGTGTCGGATGAAAAGGGCATTGCCGTGCACAGTATTTCGCGGGTGAAACAGGGAAACATGTTGGACGTCTATGTGGCGGACGGCAGAATCCGAACAGAAGTCATAGAAACGTATAAGGAGGAATATGATGTCCGAAGATAAGAAACAGGAATTGAACGAACCACAGATTCCTCTGGAAGAATTATTTGATAAACTAGAGCAGGCGGTCCGGAATCTGGAAAGCCCGGATGTAACACTGGAAGAATCATTTGGTTATTATAATACAGGCATGAATCTGCTGAAACAGTGTAATGAGGCAATCGATGCTGTGGAGAAAAAGGTTCTGGTACTGGATGAGGAAGGAAAAACACATGAGTTTTAAAGAAGAACAGAAGAAGCGGACCGAACAGATTGAGCGGATTCTTGTCCGTTACCTTCCAAAACCGGAGGGAGAGCAGAAGCTTATCATGGAAGCAATGGAATATAGCCTGATGGCGGGCGGTAAACGTCTTCGTCCGATGCTGATGAGGGAGACTTATCAGATGTTCGGGGGAATCTCAGAAGTTGTCTGCCCATTCATGGCGGCAATGGAGATGATTCACACGTATTCCCTTGTGCATGACGATCTTCCGGCGATGGACAATGATGATTACCGCAGGGGCAGGAGGACAACCCATGTCGTTTACGGAGAAGATATGGGAATACTGGCAGGAGATGCCCTGCTGAATTATGCATTCGAGACGGCTGCAACGGCGTTTGATATGCCTGATGCAGATTGCAGGCGTGTGGGAAAGGCGATGCAGATTCTTGCGAAGAAAGCTGGAATCTACGGCATGATTGGCGGACAGGTCGTGGATGTAACGCTGACCGGGCAGAAGATTGCCGGAGAGACGCTGGATTTCATATACCGTTTGAAGACCGGTGCGTTAATTGAAAGTGCGATGATGATTGGGGCAGTCCTTGCGGGAGCAGGGGAGGAAGACGTACAGAAGATGGCATCGGTTGCCGGAAAGGTTGGCCTGGCATTCCAGATTCAGGACGATATCCTGGACGTGACAAGCACTGCGGAAGTGCTCGGTAAACCAATCCACAGTGATGAAAAGAACGAAAAGACGACTTATGTGACATGGAAGGGGCTGGAGGCGGCAAAAGCAGAGGCAGAGCGGCTCTCTAAGGAGGCAATTGCCGAACTGGACAGTCTGCGGCCAAAGGATTCCTTTCTTGCAGAATTGCTGGAGTCGCTGATATACAGAAAAAAATAAGGGGGATTTCCTTATGGTTTTAGAGAAGATTCAAAAAGCGAATGATATCAAGAATCTGGAACCGGAGGAATTGGACGAGCTGGCTCAGGAGATACGGAATTTTTTGATTGAGAAAATCAGTCGGACAGGAGGACATCTGGCCTCTAATCTGGGGGTGGTAGAGCTTACGATGGCTTTGCATCTGTCGTTCAATCTGCCGGAGGATAAGTTAATATGGGATGTGGGACATCAGGCTTATACGCATAAACTGCTGACCGGGCGTAAGGAGGGGTTTGATGATTTGCGCAAGTACGGTGGCATGAGCGGATTCCCAAAACGAAAGGAAAGTGACTGTGACGCATTTGACACGGGACATAGTTCGACTTCGATTTCGGCAGGGCTTGGATACGTTGCTGCACGGGATATTCAGGGGTTGGATTACAGTGTTGTGTCGATTATCGGAGATGGTTCCATGACCGGAGGTATGGCATATGAAGCACTCAACAATGCATCACATGCCAAAAGTAATTTTATCATCGTACTGAATGACAACAATATGTCCATTTCGGAAAATGTCGGGGGAATGTCCAGCTATCTCAACGGGCTCCGGACGGCAAGCGTATATACGGAATTGAAACGGGGGGTAGAGGACACACTGAAAAAAATTCCGGTGCAGGGCGAGAAGATTGCATATCAGATTAAAAAGACAAAGAACGGAATTAAGCAGTTTATCGTTCCGGGGATGCTTTTTGAAGATATGGGAATCACGTACCTCGGCCCGGTAGACGGACATGATATAAAAAAACTATATAAGACATTTCGCGAGGCAAAACGTGTGAATCACGCGGTACTTGTGCATGTACTGACGAAAAAAGGAAAAGGATATAAACCGGCGGAGGAGAATCCGTCCCGTTTTCACGGAACGGGTCCGTTTGTCGTCTCAACCGGGGAGCCGGTGGAAGTTTCCGAAAAAGATTCTTATACCGATGTATTTTCCAAAGTAATCGCAGATATCGGAAAAACCAATGATAAAGTGGTGGCCATTACTGCGGCAATGGCGGACGGAACCGGCTTGAACCGGTTTGCCAAACGGTTTCCGAACCGTTTCTTTGACGTTGGAATTGCGGAGGAACATGCATTGACGTTTGCCGCAGGTCTTGCAGCCGGCGGGATGAAACCGGTTGTGGCGCTGTATTCTTCTTTCCTGCAGCGGGCATACGATCAGGCAATTCACGATATCTGCCTGCAGAACCTTCCGGTCATGCTGGCGATTGACCGTGCAGGGCTGGTCGGAAGCGACGGGGAGACACATCAGGGTTTATTTGATTTATCATTCTTATCAACGATACCAAATATGACAATTATGGCTCCGAAGAACAGATGGGAGATGGCGGATATGGTGCGGTTTGCGGTGGATTTTGAGTATCCGATTGCAATGCGGTATCCGCGCGGCGCGGCATATGAAGGGCTGCGGGAATATCGGGCGCCAATCGAGTACGGGAAAAGTGAGCTTTTGTATGACGAGGAAGAGATTGCCGTAATTTTTATCGGGCATATGGCGTCTCTTGCCGAGAATGTGCGCGCGGAGCTGAAGGCAGAGGGATATCACTGCAGTCTGCTCAATGCGAGGTTTGTAAAACCGTTGGATACGGTAATGCTGGACCGCCTTTCTCAGAAACACGGTCTGTTTGTTACCATTGAAGAAAATATGCTTTCCGGTGGATTCGGACAGCAGGTGCTGGATTATACAGAACGGGCGAAACTTCCGGTTTATGTACGGAATTTCGGCATACCGGATGATTATGTGGAACATGGGAATGTAGAAGTGCTCCGCAGAGAAGTCGGGCTGGAGAAGAATGCGATAGTGAAACAGATTATTACAGATTATACGACGGTGAGGAAGGAATAGAATGAAAGAACGATTGGATAGATTGCTTGTAAAGCGAAATCTCGCGGAATCCAGAGAGAAGGCAAAGGCGATTATTATGTCCGGTAATGTATTCGTCGATGGACAACGGGAAGATAAGGCAGGAACTACATTTCCGGAGGAAGTCGGCATTGAAGTGAAAGGACATGCACTTCCATATGTAAGCCGTGGCGGGCTGAAGTTGGGAAAAGCGATGCAGGTATTCGATGTGACGGTAGATGGAAAGGTCTGTACCGATGTGGGCTCTTCTACAGGCGGGTTTACAGATTGTATGCTGCAGAACGGTGCAGTGAAGGTGTTCGCGATTGACGTTGGAAGAGGACAGCTTGACTGGAAATTGCGTCAGGACAAACGGGTTGTCTGTATGGAAAGGACAAATATCCGCTATGTGACACCGGAGGATATCGGGGAACCCGTTGATTTTTCTTCCATTGATGTGTCTTTCATTTCTCTGACAAAAGTATTGGAGCCTATCCGGAATTACCTGACACCGGGCGGAGAGATTGTATCTTTGATTAAACCGCAGTTTGAGGCGGGACGGGAAAAGGTCGGCAAGAAAGGTGTGGTCCGCGAACGGAGTACACATCACGAAGTGATTGAAAAGGTTGCGCTATATGCACATTCTATTGGATTTGCGATTCTGAATATTGATTTTTCTCCAATCAAAGGACCGGAGGGGAATATTGAGTATCTGATTCATCTGAAAAAATGTCCGGATGGACAGCCGCCAGAGATTAAGGTGGATTTGTCTGGAGTTGTAGACAAGGCTTTTGAAGAACTGGCACGCTGAGGATAATATAATGGATAAGTTTTATGTGATTACCAATCAATTGAAAGACACGGATTATCGGATTACCAATGAAATCAAAGAATATATTGAGGCAAATGGGAAAACCTGTATCCTGTCTCAGAAAGATACGGATGGCCATATCATTCCAGGGACGATTCCGGAAGGGATGGACTGCGCGATTGTCCTGGGCGGAGACGGAACCCTGATCCGTGCGGCGCGGGAGCTGGAAGGGTATGGTATCCCGCTGCTTGGTGTAAATATGGGGACGCTTGGCTATCTTGCGGAAGTGGAACTGCATGATTGCCGGGCGGCGCTGGACCGGCTGTTTGCAGAAATGCCGGATATTGAAGACCGGATGATGCTTCAGGGGAGTGTAAACGGTAAACAAAGCTATAGTGCAATGAATGATATCGTTGTCACACGCGCAGGAGAATTGCGTGTCGTACATTTTAATATTTATGTCAATGATACACTTTTGAACAGTTATCGTGCGGATGGAGTGATTATCTCGACGCCGACCGGGACAACCGGATATAACTTATCGGCAGGGGGACCGATTGTGGAGCCTACTGCCAGTATGTTTGTTATTACGCCGATTTGTTCCCACGCATTGAATACAAGCAGTATTGTATTGTCGGCAGAAGATATGATAGAAATCGAAATCTGCGAGGGAAGATACGGCAGGCAGGAAAGGGCGGTTGTGACATTTGACGGTATGGATGGCATTGCACTGACAACCGGAGACCGGGTTGTTATCCGGAAGTCAGAGGAGACAACGAAACTGCTAAAGTTAAACAAAGAGAGTTTTATGAAAACCATGCGCGAAAAAATGAAAGGGAATTAGTCGAATATGAAAGTCAGTCGTCATGCAAAAATAATTGAATTAATCAATCAGTATGATATCGAGACACAGGAAGAGCTGGCAGACCGTCTGAACCGGGCAGGCTTTAAGGTGACACAGGCTACGGTATCCAGAGATATCCGGGATTTGAAACTGACCAAACTGTCGGTTGACGGCGGCAGACAAAAGTATGTTGTGCTGAAACCGGAACATGGCGGGATGGGTGAAAAATATGTTCAGGTACTGCAGAACGGATATGTGTCTATGGATATGGCACAGAATATTCTTGTAATTAAAACAGTATCCGGTATGGCAATGGCGGTCGCTGCGGCAGTCGATGCCATGCAGTGGAAAGAAGTGGTCGGATCAATTGCCGGAGACGATACGATTATGTGTGCCATACGGACGGTAGAAGACACTGCGACGGTAATGGATAAGATTCGGAAAATTGTTTCGAAGGGAAAATAGGGAAAATATATGTTAGAAAATCTGCATGTAAAAAATCTGGCATTAATTGATGAGGTAGAAGTGGATTTCCGGCCGGGACTGAATATCCTGACCGGAGAAACCGGTGCGGGAAAGTCGATTTTGCTCGGCTCGGTCAATCTGGCACTGGGTGGGAAATACAATGCGGATATGCTCCGTACAGGAGCACAGTTCGGATTGGTGGAGCTGACCTTTTCTATTGAAGATGAGGCAATCAAAAAGCAGCTTGCAGCGATGGATATCTATCCGGAAGACGGAAGGATTGTCTTGAACCGGAAGCTGATGGAGGGCAGAAGCATCAGTAAAATCAATGGGGAAACGGTAAATATGTCCACCTTAAAAGACGTTGCAAGCATGTTAATCGATATACATGGACAGCATGAGCATCAGTCCCTGCTGCATAAGAAAAATCATCTGGCGTTTCTTGATTTGTACCAGCGAGAAAAGATTGAACCATTGAAAAAGAAGGTATCAAAGAGCTGTCGTGTGTATCAGGAATATGAAAAAAAGCTGGAGGAATTCAGTCTGGACGAGCGTGAGCGGCAGAAAGAGATTTCCCTTGCCGAATTTGAAATCGGTGAAATTACTGAAGCCGGGCTACAGGAAGGCGAAGATGAGGAGCTTGAGATATGCTACCGCAGAATGTCGGAAGGAAAAAAGATAACTGAGGGAATCGGGGAGGCTTATCAGTATACCAGTGAGGATTCCACCGGAAATGCAAGCGATTACCTTAGCCGTGCAATCCGTGCGCTACAGGATGTCTCTTCGGTGGATGAACAGGGCGGGGGTCTGTATAGCCAGCTCGTTGAAATCGACAGCCTGCTCAATGATTTTAACCGGGAACTTTCGGAATATGCGAAAAGCTTTGAATTTTCTGAGGAAGAGTTTTATGAGACAGAGAATCGCCTGAATGAAGTAAATCATTTAAAAACAAAATATGGAAATTCTGTCAGTGAAATCCTGGAATACTGTGAAGAAAAGAAGCAAAGGCTAAAAGAACTGGAAGACTATGAAATATATATGCAGGAACTTCGGGAAGGTTTGGAACGGGCGAAACAGGAGTATCTTTCCTGCGCTGAGAAACTTTCTGCACAGAGAAAGAAGGCTGCGGTATCTTTTGTAAAAGAGATTAAAAAAGGTCTGGAGGATTTGAATTTTCTGGATGTACAGTTTGAAATGCGGTTTTCCAAAAATCAGAAATTTTCGGCGGGCGGTATAGATGATGCGGAATTTTATCTTTCAACTAACCCGGGTGAGGCGCTTCGGCCGATGGGAATGGCGGCGTCGGGAGGAGAGTTATCCAGGATTATGCTTGTGATTAAGGCGGTGCTTGCAGGTCAGGAAGATACGCCGACTCTGATTTTTGATGAAATCGATACCGGAATCAGTGGAATTACGGCAGGAAAAGTGGCAGAAAAGATGCATCTGATTGGAAAATCCAGACAGGTGCTGTGCATCACGCATCTGGCTCAGATTGCAGCGATGGCTGATGCACACTATCGAATTCAAAAAGAAGCAAAGGAAAATATTACCAAAACAGAAATTGCCAATCTGTCGGAAGAAGAATCGATTCAGGAGCTTGCGCGGCTTCTGGGCGGTGCGAAAGTCACGTCAAGCATTTTGCAGAGTGCGCGAGAGATGAAAGAATTGGCAAAGCGTGAAATATAATACCAGTGTGAAACAGAGACTCTGTCCACATACTAAAAACGAACATTTGAGAGAGCATTTGGTACTCTCGGATGTTCGTTTTTTCTTCTTTTAAAGTCAAAGACCCCGATACAGGCAACGGAGCATCAAATTTGACACGCCCCAAGGGGCGGGGGATTTGTTCTGCGCTCCGCTTCGGTCGGTGCTAAACGAGTGCCACAGGCACTCAGCACCCTTCGCGGCAGTTGCTAAATATCCATGCAGGCATGGATGCTTGGCCCGTTGCTCGCGGGAATAAAAACAGAATGTGTGAAATGCGCATGAGTTTTATAACAGCAAGCAGCTTTGGATTAGACGAAAGAAAAGAGGGTATGTGGATATGGATAAGCTGAAATACTTGGAAAAACAGAATAGAAAACAGAACAGAAGACGATATATTCTGGTAGCTGCCGCCTTGATTTGCGCGGTGGTTTCAGGCGCTGTCGGTTGGAGTGTGGCGGATGCATCCTCGCAGAAGGAAGTCAGCACCGAACAAATCAGTGAGGATACGGTGCTGGTCGGCGGCATGCCGGTCGGAATCTATATGGAGACAGACGGTGTTCTTGTGCTGAACACACAGAATATCAAAGCAATTGATGGCAAATCCTATGAGCCTGCACACAACTTAGTGAAAGCCGGGGATTATATTGTTGCGATGAACGGGACAGAGATTCATAATAAGCAGGAACTTATGGAAACCATTCAGCGGCTGCAGGATGCAGAGGTCGTGCTTACGCTTCGCAGAAATTCCGATACAACAGAGGTGAAGCTGGATGCGGTAGAATGGAAACCGCAGGAATATAAGCTTGGAATCTGGGTAAGGGATAATGTGCAGGGGTTGGGGACAATCACATTCCTAAACCAGAACAGTGAATTCGGGGCGCTTGGACATGGAATCCATGATGCCGATACAAGTGTTTTGATGCAGATTACAAACGGCAGTCTGTATAAAACAAGCATCCGTTCCATTGTCAAAGGTGAAGATGGAATGCCGGGCAGTATGGAGGGACTGATTGTGTATAACCGTTACAACAGACTTGGTACGATTCAGAAAAATTCGGATGCCGGAATCTATGGCACGCTGGATGAAATTGATACACTTTTTGAAGAACAGGTTCCGGTCCGGGTTGCAGCCGCAGATGAAGTTGAAACAGGGGACGCAGAAATCCGCTGCTATATCGACGGGGAGGTTCAGGAATATAAGGTACGTATTCTGGAGACGGATACTTCACCGCGTGAGATTAATAAAGGAATTATACTGGAAGTGACAGATTCCGCCCTTTTAGATAAAACAGGCGGAATCATTCAGGGGATGAGTGGTTCGCCGATTCTGCAAAACGGAAAACTTGTCGGGGCCGTTACCCATGTGTTCGTCAATGATCCTACAAAAGGTTACGGCATTTTTGCAGAAACAATGTTGTCGGAACTTGAAAATTAGTCTTGCTTTTTCGACATCTTGTGTCGAATACGGGCGGACTAATATTCTTGATTCTCCAAAGAGTGACCTATATAATAGTTTAAGCGGGTGGCGTTTTTTCTGAAACGGTTCTGAGGAGGGATTGTTATGGAAAATTTGAGCGTGGCCATTGCTGATGATAACGAACGAATGCTTGATATGCTTGAAAATCTGATTAGTACCGACAAAGATTTAAGCATCGTTGGAAAGGCGAAAAACGGGGAAGAAATGTGTCAGATTATTAAAAATCAGCAGCCGGATGTTGTTTTGCTTGATTTGATTATGCCGAAAATGGACGGTTTGACGGTGATGGATTATGTAAATCACGATAAAACCATGGGAAAACAGCCTTGCTTTATCATCGTGACAGCAGTTGGTCAGGAGCGAATCACAGAAGATGCCTTCGAAAAAGGAGCAAATTACTATATTATGAAACCATTTAACAACGAAATGTTGCTGAATCGGATAAAAAGCATCAGAAAAAGCAGCCGCATTCCGGAGAGAAAAACTGATGAAATAATAGAAAATACACGAATTAATGAAGATAATTTGGAAAATAAAGTAACAAATATGCTGCATGAAATCGGAATTCCGGCACATATCAAAGGCTACCATTATCTAAGGGATGCAATTATGATGGCGGTAGAAGATATGGATGTCTTAAATGCAATTACGAAAATTCTTTATCCGACTGTAGCAAAGAAATACCAGACGACATCAAGCCGTGTGGAACGTGCAATCCGACATGCAATTGAAGTTGCGTGGAGCAGAGGAAAGCTGGATACATTGGACCGGCTGTTTGGATACACCGTGAGTAATGGAAAAGGAAAACCGACAAATTCAGAATTTATTGCGCTGATTGCAGATACGATACAATTAGAGTACAAACATAGATGATGGAAATCAGAGATTTTCCAAAGATAAATCTTTTCAAGGCCCGTAAAATGAGTTATAATGAATGCATAATTATAAATTGCGCGGGACTAAAAGGCGACAGAAATGGGAGGGATTATTATGAAAAATATTTTATTTGCGTCTTCAGAATGCGTTCCATTCATTAAGACTGGAGGGCTTGCGGATGTGGTTGGTTCACTTCCGAAATACTTCGACAAAGATAAATATGATGTCCGGGTTGTTCTTCCAAAATATAATTGCATGTATCAGAAATGGAAAGATATGATGGAGTATGTTGACCATTTTTACATGAATCTTGCAGGGGAAGACCGTTATGTTGGAATTATGACATGCGAGTATGAAGGAATTAGGTTCTATTTCATTGATAATGAATTTTACTTTAACGGATATGCCCCATATGATGGAGATCCAAAGTGGAACATCGAGAAGTTCGCATTTTTCTCAAAAGCAGTATTGAGTATACTGCCGGTAATCGGATTCCGGCCGGATTTGATTCACTGCCATGACTGGCAGACCGGGCTGGTTCCGGTTTATCTGGATAATTTCCGCTATCTTGGAGAATATTACCGGGGAATTAAGAGTGTCATGACAATACATAATCTGAAATTCCAAGGCGTCTGGGATACAAAGAGCGTGCAGGCAATCACAGGGCTTCCGGATTATTATTTTGTACCGGATAAGCTGGAAGCATATAAAGACGCGAATCTGCTAAAAGGCGGTATCGTATATGCCGATAAGGTTACAACCGTAAGCAAGACCTATGCGGAGGAGATTAAGACTTCTTTTTACGGAGAAGCGCTGGACGGATTGATGAATGCCCGTTCGAACGATTTATGCGGTATTGTCAATGGGTTGGATTACGAGGATTACAACCCGAAAAAGGATCCGAGGATTTTCAAGAATTTTCATGTGGGTGACTTCCGCAAAGTGAAACCGATGAACAAGGCGGCGCTGCAGGAAGAGCTTGGGCTGGACAGAGATCCGAAGACCATGATGATTGGTATGGTATCCCGGCTGACCGACCAAAAGGGATTCGATTTGGTAGATTATATGATGGACGAGCTGTGTCAGGATGCCGTGCAGATTGTGGTGCTCGGTACAGGTGAAGCGAAGTACGAAAACATGTTCCGCCACTTTGCATGGAAGTATTCAGGAAAGGTATCTGCGAATATTTTCTATTCGGAAGACCTGTCCCACAAGATTTACGCATCATGTGATGCATTCCTGATGCCGTCGTTGTTTGAACCATGCGGGCTCAGCCAGTTGATGAGCCTCCGGTACGGAACACTTCCGATTGTACGTGAGACAGGCGGATTGAAAGATACCGTGGAGCCGTATAACGAGTTTGATAAGACAGGAACAGGATTTAGCTTTACCAACTACAATGCACACGAGATGCTGAGTACGATTCGTTACGCGGAGCATATTTACTATGACAGGAAGAGAGACTGGAATAAGATTGTAGAAAGAGCGATGAATGCAGATTATTCCTGGAACAATTCTACAGTACAGTATCAGGAGTTATACTACAGTCTGATTGGAGAATAGAAAAAACTTAGGAGAAAGACATGAAGATAATAGACAAGCTGAATGAAGACAGGATACACATTTCATTTGAAGTGTTTCCGCCGAAGACAGATGCCGGATTCGCCAAGGTGAGAGAGGCAACGGATCAGATTGCAAAACTGAATCCATCCTACATCAGCGTTACATATGGAGCCGGAGGTGGGACAAGCAGGAATACGGCAAAGATTGCAGCGCACATCAAAGAAGAACTGGGAATGGAGAGTCTTGCCCATCTGACATGCGCATCCTCTACAAAAGACGAGGTGCGTACAGTGATTGAGAATCTGAAACAGCTTGGGATTGAAAACATACTTGCTCTTCGCGGGGACATTCCCGCAGGAATGACATTTCCGGATGAAAATCGGTTCCACTATGCATATGAGCTTGTGGAAGAGATTAGAAAGCACGGAGATTTCTGTATCGGTGCCGCCTGTTATCCGGAAGGACACGTGGAGAATGAGCATAAGGAAGATGATATCAAGTTTCTGAAACAGAAAGTAGACAGCGGAGTGGATTTCCTGACGACACAGATGTTTTTTGACAATGATATTCATTATAATTTTCTTTATCGGATACGGGAGGCGGGGATTACAGTACCTGTTCTTCCGGGAATTATGCCGATTACGGGCGCGGCTCAGATGAAACGCAGCCAGGAACTCTCGGGAACGGTGTTCCCACGCAGGTTCCTTGCGCTGCTGGACCGGTTCGGGAATCATCCGGAAGCAATGATGCAGGCGGGGATTGCATATGCTACCGACCAGATTATTGACCTGCTTGCAAACGGTGTAAAGAATATCCACATTTACTCTATGAACAAACCGGAAGTTGCAGCAAAGATTATGAATAATCTTTCAGAAATAGTGAAATGTTAGGAGAATGGAGATAATGGACCAACTGACAAAGGAGGCCATCCGTTATCTTGGATATGGAAGAAATGCGGTAGATGAACAGACGCTTGCGTTGATTGCGGATGCATTTGACATTTTGCAGTCAGTGGCAGGAAGGAAATCCATCTATCGCATCTTTTGTTTAGAGCATATGGATGGCGACAAAATACGGTTCGGCAATCTGGAGGTGGAGAGTAAAAGTCTGGCAAAAAACATGAAGGGCTGCGACCGGATTGTTATATTTGGTGCAACACTTGGAATCGGTGTGGACCAGATTATCCGCCGGACTTCCCTGACAGATATGGCGAAAGCAGTAGTGCTTCAGGCGTGCGCCGCCGCATTTCTCGAAAAATACTGCGATGAATGCCAGGAACAGATTGCACGGGAGCTGCGGGAGGAGGGGCGGTATTTACGGCCAAGATTCAGCCCCGGATATGGGGATTTTTCCATTGAATATCAGGGCAGTATTACACGAATGCTGGATTGTGCGAAGACAATCGGACTGACAATTACAGACAGCTCCATGATGACACCTACCAAGTCGGTTACGGCGGTAATCGGAGCCAGCACTTCGAAGGAAAACTGCCACAGACAGGGGTGTGAAGCCTGCGCGAAAAAGGATTGTATATATAGAAGGGATACGCTATGATATTAGAAGATTTGGGAAAGAAACTGCTGTTTTTCGACGGCGGAATGGGAACGCTGCTTCAGGCAAAAGGTTTGAAACCGGGAGAACTTCCGGAGACATGGAACCTGAATCATGCAGAAGAGATTATCGGAATTCATCAGGCATATATGGAGGTCGGAAGCCATATTGTACTTACAAATACATTTGGTGCAAATGCATTGAAATTCAAAGATGATACCTATCCGTTAAAGGACGTGGTAAACGCGGCGGTTTCCCATGTAAAGACTGCATCAGAACGTGCAGGGAAAAAGGTTTATACTGCATTGGATATCGGACCGACCGGAAAACTGTTAAAACCGATGGGGGACTTGGAATTTGAGGATGCTTATGAGGCATTCCGTGAAGTGATGGTCTACGGAGAGCAGGCGGGCGCGGATTTGATTCACATTGAGACGATGAGCGACACCTATGAAATCAAGGCAGCGGTACTGGCGGCAAAAGAAAATACAAACCTTCCGGTGTTCGTTACTGCGATTTTTGATGAGCGGAAGAAACTGCTTACGGGTGCGGATGTCGCAGTATTTGTCAGTATGCTGGAAGGGCTGCGGGTGGATGCACTGGGAATTAACTGCGGTCTTGGTCCGGTGCAGATGAAACCGGTATTGGAAGAATTGTTCCGTTATTCCTCACTTCCGATTATTGTCAAACCAAATGCAGGACTCCCAAAACAGCGTGGAAATGAGACGTATTATGACGTGGAACCAGCGGAGTTTGCACAGACAATGCGTGAAATTGCAGATATGGGGGCTGCCGTAATCGGTGGCTGTTGCGGTACAACACCGGAGCATATCCGCAGTATGATACAGGTATGCGAAGGCGTGAAAGCTGTCCCTATGCAGAAAAAAAAGGATACGATAGTTTGTTCTTATGGGAAAGCTGTTGTTTTCGGAAACGGCTCTAAGATTATCGGTGAGCGCATCAATCCAACCGGAAAGAAGAAGTTTAAGCAGGCGCTGAAGGACCATGATATGGATTATATTTTAAAAGAGGGTATCATGCAGGAGGAAAAGGGCGCGCATATTTTGGATGTGAATGTGGGACTGCCGGATATTGATGAAAAGGAGATGATGATGGAGGCAATTACCGGGCTTCAGGGTGTGACAAGCCTCCCGCTGCAGATTGATACGGTCGATACGGCAGCGATGGAGGCAGCGCTTCGTATTTATAATGGAAAGCCGATGGTAAACTCCGTTAGCGGAAAACAGGAGTCAATGGATGCTGTTTTTCCCTTGATTCAGAAATATGGCGGCGTGGTCGTCGGTCTTACATTGGATGAGAACGGCATCCCGGAAACTGCGGACGGACGTGTGGAGATTGCAGAAAAAATCATTGTGGAGGCGGCAAAATATGGAATTGAGAAAAAAGACCTTGTTATCGATGTGTTAGCTATGACAATCAGCTCTGAGCCGAAGGGGGCGATGATTACGCTGGAGGCACTGAAGAAAGTCCGTTATGGGCTTGGTGTCCATACCATCCTCGGTGTATCCAATATTTCCTTTGGACTCCCGATGCGTCCGATTATCAATGCCAACTTCTATACGATGGCGATGTACAGTGGGTTAAGCTGTGGGATTGTCAATCCGGCATCCGAGGAAATGATGAAGTCTTATGATGCATATCATGCATTGATGAATTTTGATACAAACTGTGAACGTTATATCGGGAATTATTCCGGACGGCAGACAAAACAGCCGGCAGGGCAGACCGCCGGGAAAGGATTGATGACCCTGCAGACTGCCATTGAGAAAGGCGTGAAAGAAGAGGCACGGTTGATTACACAGGAACTGGTGCAGACACAGCAGCCGTTGGATATCATCAACACGCAGTTAATCCCGGCGTTGGATTATGTCGGAAAAGGATTCGAAAAAGGAACGGTTTTCCTGCCGCAGCTTCTGATGAGTGCGGAGGCGGCAAAGACAGCATTTGCCGTGCTGAAAGAGTCTATGACCGGGGAAGAGAGCAGTGAAGATAACAAAGAAAAAGTAGTCCTTGCAACGGTAAAAGGTGATATTCATGATATTGGAAAAAATATCGTCAAGGTGTTGCTGGAAAATTATAGTTTTGATGTCATTGACCTCGGTAAGGATGTTCCGCCGGAGCTGATTGTGAAAAGAGTTAAGGAACAAAATGTAAAGTTGGTTGGACTGAGTGCGCTGATGACTACAACCGTTGTCAGTATGGAAGAGACAATCCGTCTGCTCAGGAAGGAAGCGCCGGATTGTAAGGTGATGGTTGGCGGAGCAGTCCTGAATCAGGATTATGCAGATATGATTGGTGCGGATTTCTATGGAAAAGACGCAATGCAGTCTGTATATTATGCACAAAACCTGCTAATTCATTGACAAGCCTTCCGATAGTGGCTATATTTGTAATTGAAGATGAAACTTTAAACGAATGAGAAAAGTGTAAGACAGGAGGATTCTATTTATGGTAAGAGGATTACAGACAACTGTTCGGTTAATTCGAAGAATGGTATTTACCGAAGTCGCTAAACTTGGATTTAAGGCAAATGCGGATACTTTGCTTGACGATATGGAAACCATCCCATATGAAATCGTCAATGAGGATACACAGTCTTACCGCGAGAGCCGTTACCGTTCCCGCGCAATTGTGCGCGAACGCCTGCGTCTCGCGATGGGGCTGTCCCTCCGTCCGGAAAATAAACCGGTGCATCTGACTGCAGGGGTAGAGGCGAGTAATATTTCAGAAAAGTATTATGAGCCGCCTCTTATGCAGGTAATTCCATCTGCGTGCGAAGCGTGTGAAGAAAAAGGATATGAAGTATCGAATATGTGTAAAGGCTGTCTGGCACATCCGTGTCAGGAAGTCTGTCCGCGGGATGCCATTTCGATGGTAAACGGAAAGTCTTATATCGATCAGACCAAGTGTATTAAATGTGGAAAATGTAAGTCCGTCTGTCCATACGATGCCATTGCAAAAAAAGAACGCCCCTGCAAGAATGCATGTGGTGTAAATGCGATTGTCTCGGACAAGATGGGAAGGGCCTACATTAACCCGGATAAATGTGTTTCCTGCGGAATGTGTATGGTAAGCTGTCCGTTCGGGGCAATTTCCGACAAATCTCAGATTTTCCAGTTATCCCGTGCGCTGAGCGAGGGGGAGCAGATTGTCGCAGAAATTGCACCTGCATTTGTCGGGCAGTTTGGTGACAACATTACACCAAGAAATATCAAAGCGGCATTACAGGAACTTGGATTTTCGGAGGTATATGAGGTTGCGCTCGGAGCAGATATCGGGGCAGTTGCGGAGGCGCATCATTATGTGGATAAAGTGGTATCCGGAGAGCTCCCATTCCTTTTGACTTCCTGCTGTCCGTCATGGGCGATGCTTGCAAAGAAATATTTTCCGGATTTGATTGACCAGATTTCTCAGGAACTAACACCTATGGTGGCAACTGCACGTACAATCAAGAAAGAGCACCCGGATGCAAAAGTTGTATTTATCGGTCCCTGTGCCGCCAAAAAACTGGAGGCGTCAAGGAGAACCGTTCGAAGTGATGTCGATTTTGTCGTAACATTTGAAGAATTGCAGGCAATGTTTGACGCAAGAGAGATAGATTTGACGAAATACGAGGCAGAATCTTCTTTCCATGATGCGACCGGGGCCGGACGCGGATATGCATATGCAGGGGGGGTTGCTGAGGCAATCGAGAAGTGTATCAACGAGTATTATCCGGGGGTGGATGTCAGTATCGAACATGCAGAAGGACTGGCGGAATGTAAGAAGACACTCGCACTTGCAAAAGCAGGAAAGATGAATGGATGTCTGATTGAAGGGATGGGATGTCCGGGTGGATGTATCGCCGGAGCAGGGACGAATATTCCGGTCACAAAGGCAAAGAAAGACTTGGCGGATTATGTCAGACACTCATCAAAACCGATTCCACCGAAAGAGCTGGAAGAGATTGAGCTGAAATAAAGAGTAAAAGCCGGCGGTGAAAGAGGATGTCCGTCATGCTTTACAATTTAAAAACGCTATGCTATGATATAGCTTAGTATGTTAAAGTTACAGGAGGAAAAGGCGATGCAGCCATATGGAGTAAACCAGTTAAGAAAAATGTTTTTGGAGTTCTTTGAGAGCAAAGGACACCTTGCATTGAAGAGTTTTTCACTGGTGCCTCATAATGATAAGAGTTTGTTACTGATTAATTCAGGAATGGCACCATTAAAACCATATTTTACAGGACAGGAGATTCCGCCGAGGACACGTGTGACAACCTGTCAGAAGTGTATCCGTACCGGAGATATTGAGAACGTCGGAAAGACGGCGCGTCACGGTACATTTTTCGAGATGCTCGGAAACTTCTCGTTTGGAGATTATTTTAAAGAAGAGGCAATCGAGTGGTCATGGGAGTTCCTGACAGAGGTAGTGGGGCTGGACGCAGAAAGATTATATCCGTCTATCTATGAAAAAGATGATGAGGCGTTTGAAATCTGGAATAAAAAGATGGGAATTCCGGCGGAGAGAATTTTCCGTTTCGGGAAAGAGGATAACTTCTGGGAGCATGGTTCCGGTCCTTGCGGTCCTTGCTCTGAGATTTATTATGACCGCGGAGAAAAGTATGGCTGCGGAAAGCCGGGGTGCACGGTCGGTTGTGAATGTGACCGTTATATGGAAATCTGGAACAACGTATTCAGTCAGTTTGACAATGACGGAAACGGCAACTATTCCGAATTAAAACAGAAGAATATTGATACCGGCATGGGACTGGAGCGTCTGGCATCGGTCGTGCAGGACGTAGATTCTATTTTTGATGTAGATACAATCAAGGCTTTACGTGACCATGTATGTACGCTGGCAAAGAAAGAGTATGGAACTGATTACAGCAATGATGTATCTATCCGTGTCATTACGGACCATATCCGTTCCGTTACATTTATGATATCAGATGGCATCATGCCGTCGAATGAAGGCCGCGGATATGTTCTCCGCCGTCTGCTGAGACGTGCATGCCGCCATGGAAGATTGCTTGGCATCGAGGGAAATTTCCTGCCGGAGCTTGCCGTGACTGTAATCGATGGCTCGAAAGACGGGTATCCGGAGCTGGAGGAAAAGAAAGAATTTATTCTGAAAGTGATTGCCAAAGAGGAAGAGCAGTTCAATAAGACAATTGACCAGGGACTTGGCATTCTGGCAGATATGGTTGCAGACATGGATGCAAACAATGTGAAGACATTATCCGGGGAGGATGCATTCCGCCTTTATGACACCTATGGATTTCCGCTTGATTTGACGAAAGAGATTCTGGAAGAAAAATGTCTCGATGTGGATGAAGAAGGGTTTCATGCAGCAATGGAAATTCAGCGGAAGACGGCCCGTGACGCCCGTGAAGTGACAAACTACATGGGAGCAGATGTGACTGTATACGAGTCCATTAATCCAAATGTGACAAGTACATTTGTCGGATATGAAAATTTAACCTGTGAGTCTGAAATCACGGTTCTTACATCCGAAACGGAGTTGACAGATGCGCTCTCAGACGGAGACAAAGGAACTGTTTTCGTTCATGAGACGCCGTTTTATGCAACAAGCGGCGGACAGGAAGCAGACCACGGTATCATCCGTACAGCAGACGGAGAATTTAAGGTAGAAGATACAATCAAGCTGCTCGGCGGTAAGATTGGACATGTAGGAACTGTTGTAAGAGGGATGATTAAAGTCGGGGATAAGGCTGTATTGGAGGTAGACAGAAAGAAACGCGCACTTTCCGCAAGAAACCACAGTGCGACACATCTTCTTCAGAAGGCTCTCCGCATGGTGCTTGGCAACCATGTAGAGCAGGCTGGTTCCAGTGTCAATGAGGACAGGCTTCGGTTTGACTTTACACACTTTTCCGCATTGACTCCGGAAGAACTGGGAAAAGTTGAGAAAATTGTCAATGAAAATATCCAGAAAGCCCTTCCTGTTGTGATTAAGAACATGCCAATCGAAGAGGCAAGGAAAACCGGAGCACAGGCTTTATTCGGTGAGAAATACGGCGATGTTGTCCGCGTTGTAAATATGGGAGATTTCTCTATCGAGTTCTGCGGAGGTACTCATGTAGCAAATACATCTGAAATTATGGCTCTGAAGATTATTTCCGAATCCGGTGTCGCAGCGGGCGTGCGCCGAATTGAGGCATTGACTTCGGAAGGGTTGTTAAAATACTACAGCGAATTAGAAACAAAGCTCCGCGAGGCGTCCAGGCTGCTGAAGGCTACACCGGATACATTGTGTGATAAGATTGGCCATATGATGGCTGAGAATAAATCCCTTCACGGCGAAGTCGAAAGCCTCAAGAGCAGGATGGCACAGGAAGCTGCCGGAGATATCTTGAATCAGGTGAAGGAAGTCGCAGGCGTGAAACTGCTTGCGTCAGAGATTGATGGCATGGATATGAACGGACTTCGTGACCTGGGCGACCAGATGAAGGAAAAAATCCGAGACGGCGTGGTTGTCCTTGCATCCGGAAGTAACGGAAAAGTCAGCCTGATGGTAATGGCAACAGACGCAGCAATGAAGAAAGGCGCCCATGCGGGCAATCTTGTGAAAGCAATTGCAGGATGCGTCGGCGGTGGCGGCGGCGGACGCCCGAATATGGCACAGGCAGGCGGTAAAAATCCGGCGGGAATTGCGGATGCCCTGAAGAAGGCGGAGGAAGTTCTGGCAGGACAGCTTGCATAAGGACAGGCAGAACGGTGATTTTGCAAAGCGCTCTTTGAGGAGTATTGGAATCGGTCCGATTGACCTTAAAAATTGCACAATATGAATTTTTTCTAAAGAAAATAGTTGACGTAGCGGAAAAATATGTTATAATCTTTTGTAGTGCAATAAATATACCCGAACAGTCGTATGATGCACAATACAAGGCTGGAGGGGAGGTTAGGTGTGAGACTATGTCAAATGTAATCGTTAAAGAAAACGAGACGTTAGATAGTGCTTTACGCAGATTCAAAAGAAACTGTGCGAAAGCTGGCATTCAGCAGGAGATTCGTAAGAGAGAACATTACGAGAAGCCAAGCGTAAGACGGAAAAAGAAATCCGAAGCTGCTAGAAAACGTAAGTATAATTAATAAGTGCAGAAAACAGGGCGCTGAGTTTCAGCGCTCTGTTTTGTTTTTGCGGATTTATTTTCTGTTATCCATTTTCTGTTATGGCAAATGCCCTTCGGAAAAACGTTTGCCTGTATAAGCAGTTTAATGTTTTAAAGTAATAAAACGGTAAAATAATGAGTTTTTTATTGACAAGCAAAGAGATAGCTTTTAAAATAAACAAGGTAGACAAAGAGTCAAAATACCGTGCAGATTTTGTCTGTATGGATTTTTTATTTTCAGGAGGTAAAAGGAAATGTCTTACGTTGATGAAGTTATCGAATTAGTAGTGAAAAAGAACCCGGCAGAACCTGAATTTCATCAGGCTGTTAAGGAAGTACTGGAATCTCTTCGTGTAGTTATTGAGGCAAATGAAGAGAAGTTCCGCAGAGAAGCCCTTCTTGAGAGACTGGTTGAGCCTGAAAGACAGTTTAAGTTCCGTGTACCGTGGGTAGACGATAAAGGACAGGTACAGGTAAATACAGGATACCGTGTACAGTTTAACAGTGCAATCGGACCATACAAAGGAGGACTCCGCCTGCACCCGTCTGTAAATCTTGGTATCATTAAATTCCTCGGATTTGAGCAGATTTTCAAGAATTCGCTGACAGGTCTTCCGATTGGCGGGGGTAAAGGTGGTTCTGATTTTGATCCGAAGGGAAAATCAGACAGAGAAGTCATGGCATTCTGCCAGAGCTTTATGACAGAGCTGTGTAAATATATTGGGGCCGACACAGACGTTCCGGCAGGGGATATCGGTACCGGTGCAAGAGAGATTGGTTATATGTTCGGACAGTATAAGAGAATCCGCGGACTGTACGAAGGAGTACTTACAGGTAAGGGATTGAGCTATGGCGGTTCTCTGGCGCGTACAGAGGCTACAGGTTATGGTCTGTTATACCTGACAGAGGAGATGCTGAAGCTCAACGGACAGGATATCGCAGGAAAGACAGTTGCAGTCTCCGGTTCCGGAAATGTTGCAATCTATGCAACAGAGAAAGCACAGGCACTTGGTGCTAAGGTCGTTACGGTAAGTGATTCTACAGGATGGGTTTATGACCCGGAGGGAATTGATGTAGCTGCATTGAAAGAAATCAAAGAAGTAAACCGCGCAAGACTTACAGAATACAAAAAATACCGTCCAAATTCAGAGTATCATGAAGGAAGAGGCGTATGGAATGTCAAAGTTGATGTCGCACTTCCATGTGCTACCCAGAATGAGCTGCATCTGGAAGATGCAAAAGCACTGGTAGCAAACGGATGTATTGCAGTTGCCGAGGGAGCTAATATGCCTACAACAATGGAAGCAACAGAGTATTTACAGCAGAACGGAGTACTGTTTGCACCTGGCAAGGCTGCAAATGCCGGTGGTGTTGCGACAAGCGCACTGGAGATGTCACAGAACAGTGAGAGACTGAGCTGGACATTTGAAGAAGTAGATGCAAAGCTGAAAAATATTATGGTAAATATCTGTCATAATATGGCTGACGCTGCTGACAGATATGGGTTCAAGGGCAACTATGTAGTGGGTGCGAATATTGCCGGATTTGAAAAAGTAGCAGAGGCTATGACAGCACAGGGAGTCTGCTAAAAAGATTCAGCTGAATATATTCAGCATAAAGGATTACTTTTATAAATAGTTCCGAAAAAAACGGTTGACTTTTACAGTGGATTCCATTATAGTAAATCCTAGTAAAAGGGAGTAATCGGCGTATATAACATACGTTCACGATGTCGTCAATACGATGGAGACATGCTTCATCCGTATCGTGATGAAATGATGAGACTTTTACTGCATTGTCAGATGCAGTAGGAGTCTCTTTTTGTATTCCGGTTCAGCCATGTGCGGGTGAAAAAACAGAATATGCAAGTTTACTTGCGATAGTCTGTTTTTATATCTGCATATGGCTGAACTGGAACAAAAGGTGCGCGATGCTGGGTTTGCTTGTTCTGATTTGGTGAATGCCAGTGTATGAACTGCATGGCTGAACTGGAATATAAGGTACATATGCCCGGTTCATTTGTGTCTGCACAAAATTACTGCAAAACAATGCAAAAGCTGTAAATACTAATTAGTGAAAGAGGAGGAATTCATATGAGTGAATATTATCACTTGAGTGGAGAAGAGGTCTGTCAGAAGGTAAATGGCTCCTTGGAACCGCTGACTGAGGAAGAAGTCAAAAAGCATCAGGAAACATATGGACCGAATGAGCTTGCGGAGGGAAAGAAGAAATCAATTTTCCAGATATTTCTGGAGCAGTACAAGGATTTCCTTGTAATTATCCTGATTGTCTCTGCAATTGTATCCGGATTTCTCGGTGATATCGAAAGTGCACTTGTTATCCTTGTCGTAATTACGATGAATGCGGTTCTGGGCATGGTACAGACAGTTAAGGCAGAACAATCGCTGGATAGCCTGAAAAAGCTGTCAGGACCAGAGGCAAAGGTATTGCGTGGAGGAGCCATTGTCCCAATCCCGTCTTCAGAGGTTACCGTGGGAGATATCATCCAATTGGATGCAGGGGATTATATTCCGGCAGACGGAAGAATTCTGGAATGTGCAAGCCTGAAGGTAGATGAAAGTGCGTTAACCGGAGAAAGCCTTGGCGTGGAGAAGACAACAGAAAAGATTAAAGGCGAGGGAGCGGTTCCGCTCGGCGACCGCATCAATATGGTATACTCCGGCAGTTTCGCGACATATGGAAGAGCATCTTATATTGTAACGGACATCGGAATGCAGACAGAGGTCGGCAAGATTGCAGGAATGCTGAAATCTGCATCTGAAAAACGAACTCCGCTTCAGGTAAATCTGGATCAGTTCGGACAGAAATTGTCAATTATCATTTTGATTTTCTGTGGAATTTTATTTGGAATTAATATATTTCAGGGCGGCAAAGTCGGAGATGCATTTATGTTTGCCGTAGCACTTGCTGTCGCAGCAATTCCGGAAGCCTTGAGTTCTATTGTGACAATTGTGTTATCCTTTGGAACGCAGAAAATGGCAAAAGAACATGCGATTATCCGAAAATTACAGGCCGTTGAAGGATTGGGAAGCGTATCGGTCATTTGTTCCGATAAGACAGGTACACTGACACAGAATAAAATGACAGTGGAAGATTACTATGTCAATGAGACAAGAATCCCTGCAGAGCAGATTGATTTGAATCGGCCGGAACAAAATCAATTGTTGATTTTCAGTATTCTATGTAATGATTCTACCAATCTGGATGGTGTGGAGATTGGCGACCCGACGGAAACGGCACTGATTAATCTTGGAAGCAAGATGGATGTCGATGTGGAAGCAGTCCGTTCGGAATACCCGCGGGAGAGCGAGAACCCATTTGACAGCGACCGCAAACTGATGGCAACCAAACATACATTGGATGAGAAGCCGATTATGGTTGTAAAAGGCGCAACGGATGTCCTTTTGGAGCGGATAAACCGTATTCAGATTGGTGATAACATCCGTCCGGTTTCGGAAGAAGATATCCATAAAATTGCTGCGCAGAATCAGGAATTTTCCAGAGATGGACTTCGGGTTCTTGGATTTGCATACAAAGAAGTTGCCGATGAATTGGAACTGAGCATTGAGGATGAGGATAATCTTGTATTTTTAGGTCTGATTGCAATGATGGATCCGCCGCGTGAAGAATCAAAGGCAGCGGTAGAAGAGTGTAAGAGAGCGGGAATCCGCCCGATTATGATTACCGGAGATCATAAAGTGACTGCGGCAGCGATTGCAAAACGAATTGGGATTTTACAGGATGAATCCGAGGCGTGCGAAGGTGCAGAGATTGATTCTCTGTCCGATGAAGAGCTGCAGGATTTTGTTGAACATATTTCCGTATATGCGCGTGTGTCACCGGAACACAAAATCAGAATCGTACGTGCATGGCAGGAGAAGGGAAATATCGTGTCCATGACAGGTGATGGCGTCAACGACGCGCCGGCACTGAAACAGGCGAATATCGGTGTGGCAATGGGAATCACAGGAAGCGAAGTGGCAAAGGATGCCGCATCCATGGTATTGACAGATGATAATTTTGCGACGATTGTAAAGGCTGTGGAAAATGGACGAAACCTTTACCGTAATATTAAAAATGCGATTCAGTTTCTCTTATCCGGTAACTTTGCAGGAATCCTTGCGGTTCTATATGCATCAATCGCCGGGCTGCCTGTCCCGTTTGCACCGGTACATCTGTTGTTCATTAATCTGCTGACAGACAGTCTCCCGGCAATCGCACTTGGACTGGAGCCACATTCAAAGGATGTAATGAATGAAAAACCAAGACCGATGAACGAGTCTATCCTGACAAGAGATTTCCTGGCTAAGATTGGTGTGGAAGGGTTGTCCATCGGAGTCACGACGATGATAGCTTTCCTGATTGGATATCGCGGCGGCAACGCGACGCTTGCAAGCACGATGGCATTTGGTACGTTGTGTACCGCACGTCTGGTACATGGATTCAACTGTAAGTCCGATAAGCCGGTTATATTTACCGGACATTTCTTTCAAAATATTTATCTTGTGGGAGCGTTTGTGCTTGGATTGATATTGATTACATCCGTCATGATGATTCCGGGGCTGCATGGAATGTTCAAGGTTCAGACTCTGACGGCCGGACAGCTTGGGATTGTTTATGGTATGGCTGCCGTGAACCTGCCGATTATCCAGCTAATGAAGGCTGTACGATGTGCACTCAACAAGAAGAGATAAGAAAATATAGAAAAGGATGGAACGCGGAATCCGATATCTGCTTTCCATCCTTTTGTGATTTTTTGTAATTGTCTATTCCCGCGGGCAACAATGCCATGCCGGTCTGCTGCAGAGGTTCTGACACTTCAGGTGTAGCGTTTGATTGTTTCCTGCAATACATATTTTTTGTCATTGTAGCGGTCTGTGATGTAGCTGTTTGCAAGGTGTTCAAGCTCATCCGGTAGTGGCTTCAGTGTTATATCCTCTCCGTACTTCCGTTTTAATGCTTTTTCCAGAAGATAATCGCACACATGTGGATTCTTCGGAAGAAGCGGTCCATGCAGATAGGTGGCAATCACGTTCTTATAGATAACACCCTCGTAACCGGATTTTCCGGTGTTTCCCATCCCGTAGAAGACTTTTCCGAACGGGGTGTGGTCGTTGATATAGGTGCGTCCGCCGTGGTTCTCAAATCCAACGACCGGCGTGTCAAACAGAGGGCTGTTGAGGATGATATTGCGAATCAGACGTTCAGGTTCCCATTCTGTCGTGATATTCAGAATATCAAGACCTTCAATGAGTTTTTTATCCGTTTTATAGTATTTTCCGAGCAATTGGTATCCGCCGCACACAGCAAGGACAACGCCGTTGTTTTCTACATAATCTTTAAAGTCCTGTTTGATTTCTTTCAGATACCCGCAGACCAATTCCTGTTCGCGGTCAGAACCGCCGCCGAGGAGGACGATATCCAGACCGGAGAAGTCAATTGTATCACCGGAGAGAAAGGGAATCACTTCCGCTTCGATGCCGCGCCATTCCAGACGCTTGCGGAAACATTGGATATTGCCGCGGTCGCCATAGAGGTTTAGTAAATCAGGATATAAGTGTCCAATTGTCAGTTTCATGGATTATGCCTCTCCCTTCGTTGTATTCTGTAATTCGTTGAGCATATGATTGGTCCGGTACAGACCGGAGTAATTGACAATCACATACAAATTTTTTGTGCCATTCTTTGTCAGCCTCTCTACGGACTCACGCAGATTGGTTGTTGAGCCGCAGGAAATGTCTTCGTATTTTAGCCGTAATCCCATATCATGCCGTCTTGTTCCGTTTGTCAGAATCGTGGACACATTGGCATCTGCAAGATATTGGAAATCCACATCCCAAAGCCACGAAATATCTTCGCCGTCCTGATAGGTATCGTTAATCTGGATGATAATATCTTTTGGCGTTTTATCTTTCAGTACGAGCGAGACTTTCTGTTGGAAACCGATTGGGTTTTTGGCAAGATGAAGCTGTACGCGTGCTCCGTTTATTGTAAAAATATCTTCGCGGTTATTTCCGTAATCAAAAGATTCCATCATATCTTTGAAATGCTGCATTGGTGCATGCATTGTACAAAGTGCCGCATAAGCGGATAAAGTATTATAAATGTTATATGGCGTGCGTGCTGTGGAATCAATCTTCATATCCGCCATCTCGAAGGAATATACTTCGTCGTGGAGCACGATATCGGATGCAGTGAAGTCCGGTTCCGGACGTTTCAGACCGCAGTTTGGACAGTGATAGATGCCGAGCTGTCCGTAGTGAAAGAAGTCATACTCCAGTTTTGTGCCGCAGGAACGGCAGAAAATGCTTTCGCGGATCTCTGAACGCGAAATGTCATCAAAAATCTGTTCACTGATTCCATAAGTGACATATGGATTCCCACTGTCCGTAGCAAGCGTATAGGACAGGATATCATCACAGTTGATAATCAGTTTTGTGTCAGGTACGCTTGTCACGGCTGTTTTTAATTTATTGAATGTAATATCGACTTCGCCGAAACGGTCTAACTGGTCACGGGAAATATTTGTCAAAAGGGCACAGTCCGGTTTCAACTGTGGCAGTACACCGACGGAAGCAATTTCATCCACTTCGATACAGGCATAGTCTGCATCCAGCCTGCCGTGGCGGTCTGTTGCCAGCACGAATGCCGAAATAATACCGTTCATCATGTTTGCGCCGGTTCGGTTGATGATGACCTTCCTGCCTTCTGCTTTCAGTGCGTGATATAAAATACTGTTTGTTGTTGTTTTTCCGTTTGTTCCCATGGTGACAATTGTCTTCTCGCGTATCTGTCCAGACATGGAACTGAGAATCTTAGGGTCAATGATTCTGGCAACATAGCCGGGAAGGGTGACACCGCTTCCGCGGTTCATTTTTTTAATCAGCCAGCTTGTCAGCTTGGCACAACGGATTGCTAATCTGCTTCGTAATCTCATAATATCCACTCTCTGTTTCTATATTTTCAGTCGGCAGAAATATACATCTGCCTCGCAATGCTTGTATTATTATAAGTGATACCGCAGAAGAAAACAAGGAATTCGGGGAAATTCTAAATATTTTGTGAAGTTCTGGAAGAAGATACTGTTATTTTGGAAATGGTGTGATAAAATGGAAGAATCAACAGGAAAAAAGAAGAATGAGGTCTTAAAAAGTGAAAAGGAAGAAACAGAGAGAGCAACAGGAAGAGATAGGGGAGCAGCGGAATAATAGAATACCGACTACGCGGTATGCGCCGGATTACAAGGTGGGACTTACAAGCCAGCAGGTGCAGGAACATCGTCTGCACGGATGGGTAAACCGGGCGGTGGAACCGCCGTCTAAGACAACAAAAGAGATTGTGCATGAGAATGTGTTCACATACTTCAACTTGATTTTTGCTGTGCTGGCGGTTTTACTCTGTATCGCAGGTTCGTTCCGTGACCTGACATTTCTGCCGGTTATTATTGCGAACACGCTGATTGGGATTATTCAGGAAGTGCGTGCAAAAAAAGTGCTGGATAATCTGACAATGCTCAATGCTCCCCATGCGAAGGTTGTCCGGGACGGCAGGAAAAGCGTAGTGGAAGCGGAAGAGCTTGTTCTGGATGATATTGTAATTTTTCAGGCGGGAAATCAAATCTGTGCAGATGCCGAGGTGTGTGCGGGGACGGTGCAGGTCAATGAGTCATTGTTGACCGGAGAATCAGACGAGATTACGAAAACGAAGGGGGATATGCTGATGTCCGGTAGCTTTATCGTGTCCGGACAGTGTCACGCAAGACTGGATAAAGTAGGGGAGGATTCCTATATATCCAAACTGACTTTACAGGCGAAGGAGATGCAGGAGGGAGAGCAGTCGGAGATGATTCGGGCTCTGGACAAACTGGTAAAAGTAGCCGGTATTGCGATTATTCCGATTGGAATTATGTTATTCTCCCAGGCATTCTTCTTTCAGGACGAGGGGTTCCGCTCCAGTATTACGTCGATGGTTGCGGCTGTCATTGGTATGATTCCCGAAGGGCTCTATCTGCTTGCCAGCGTGGCGCTTGCTGTCAGCTCAATCCGCCTGGCACAGAAAAAAGTCCTGCTGCATGATATGAAATGTATAGAGACTCTTGCGCGTGTGGATGTACTTTGTGTGGACAAAACAGGAACAATCACAGATAATACAATGAAGGTGCAGAGGGTTGTCCCGGCTGCCGGATATGACGCCGGGAAGATGCCCCCGTTGGGTCAGATGATTGGTGATTTTGCATCTGCAATGGACAAAGATAATATGACCATGGAGGCTATCAAGGAGAGTTTTCCCGGCTCTTCAGGCAGAAAACCGGTGTCAAAAACCGGTTTCTCATCTGCTACAAAGTACAGCAGCGTGACATTTGAGAATGAGGTGTATGTGCTTGGCGCCCCGGAATTTGTATTAAAGGATTCCTATGGGGAGTATGCGGAGGAAATTGAAATGTATACATCCAGAGGACTCCGCGTACTGGTATTTGGGTTGTATGACGGAGAAATTGATGGAAAAGCACTGAAAAGGGCGATTCAGCCTCTGGGCTACATCATGCTTGCAAACCCGATTCGTCCGGCGGCGAAGGAGACCTTTTCATATTTTGCAGAGCAGGGCGTGGAGGTGAAAGTAATATCGGGAGACAATCCGCGCACGGTGTCTGAGGTCGCAAAAGAGGCAGGTGTGGACGGCGCTGAGAAGTACATTGACGCGTCATCGCTGAAAGATGAAGAAGAGATGCGCAAAGCGGTTCTTCATTACAATGTATTTGGACGCGTGACACCGAACCAAAAACGGCAGTTTGTCCAGATTTTAAAAGACGCGGGAAAGACGGTTGCAATGACGGGAGACGGTGTCAACGATGTACTTGCACTGAAGGATGCGGATTGCAGCATCGCAATGGCGTCGGGAAGCGATGCGGCAGCACAGGCATCGCAGCTTGTGCTGCTGGAATCTGATTTTTCCTGTATGCCGCAAGTCGTACTGGAAGGCAGGCGGGTGGTAAATAACATCCAGCGTTCGGCAAGCCTTTTCCTTGTGAAAAATATTTTCTCTTTCCTGCTGTCACTGTTCTCGGTTGTGTTTATGCTGACATATCCGCTGGAACCGTCACAAGTGTCGTTGATTAGTATGTTTACTATCGGTGTTCCGGCATTCTTCCTGGCGCTGGAGCCCAATAAGAATATTATTAAAGGGCATTTTCTTACCAATGTGTTTCTGAAGGCACTGCCGGCAGCATTGACGGATGTGTTGGCGGTCGGAGCGCTTGTAATTTTCGGACAGACATTCGGTGTAAGTGCAGCGGATATTTCTACGGCGGCAACGATGCTGCTTGCGATTGTCGGATTCATGATTCTGTATAAGATTAGTGCGCCGATGAATACAATGCGGGTGGTAATTATCGGCGGATGTATTGCGGGACTTTTATTCTGCAGTGTATTCCTGCACCGATTGTTTGCAATTACCGGAATGTCAATGAAATGCATCATGCTCTTTGTTGTATTCTCAATCGCTACAGAATCCGCGTTCCGTTTCCTTTCGATTCTTGTAGAGAAAGCACGGTTCTATTATTTAAGACTTCGTGGAAGAGCAGCGGATTGATAATGAAAAAACTGCTGACCGGCTTTATAAAGCGTAGGTCAGCAGTTTTTTTAACCGGGTATGAAATTGCTTGTTCTGAGTATGCAATTTCATTCGTTCGGTATTGGTTTTGTTTTGGTTGATATAAACATCATATTGTGCAAGCAATGTCTGATAATTCTTTGCCTGATTTTGTCCCCATTGAATCAACAGCCAATTCATGGCTTCCGGATTCCAGTAATCCATTGGTATCCCGGCAGTTGTTAAGATTGTGATGTATTGGAGGGCCTGTAAGGAAAGCGTTCCGAGACGGGATTGGAGCTCTTTCTCTTCCGAATTCCGGAGCTTTAGTTTTTCCAGAATTTTGACGGAAAGGCTTTTCCTTTTGGATTCACGGTGCAAAAGCCATGTGCTTGTATTTACGGCTTCGTTTAGTTTATGGGCAGCATTCCAGCATGCTACAAAGGAATCAGACTCATTGGAATTACTGGCTTCTTCCCCCATTTTATAAGTGCGGAAAACCCGTTTTTTACCTCCGCCAAGTTCCAGATCGTATTCCTTACGTTTCTGTGGGTTGGAGAGCGTACGGTAAGCCTCTAAAATTTCCTGCATACGGGCTGTGGTATCTACTCCGCTGCACATATTGGCATCTGGGTGATAAACCTTCGCCAATGCGTTTTTCGCAGCGGTAATCTCATCCAGGGTAGCATCCCTGGAAACGCCAAGAATATGATAATATGTACGAACTGACATAGTGCCTCCTTATTCATTCATGTATCCGTTATCCCCTGAATCCTTATTCTACGTCATCATCCGTTAAAAATCAAGAAGAGATTGGGAAAGACCACGACAAACGCATGAATCTTTTCTGCTCCCCAGAATGAGATATTGACATTTTTCAAACAGATAAAACCTCTTCCA
>DCKD01000004.1:34343-46512 GCA_002320245.1 Lachnospiraceae bacterium UBA1683 | reverse complement strand
CGTTAAGTGCGGAGCACGGTGATAGGAACAAGATGGATGATGGAACAATCGTTGTATGCAGTTTTGAAGGTACATTGGGCGTCTGCTGAAACATTGGAAACATCGAAGACTTAGCGAGGTGTTTTCGAGCTTAGTGAGAGAGGTCACAGAGTGTATCTTTTCGGAGCAAGCAGTCAAGCGCACTTGATTACTTTGCGAAATATTTTTGAGCTTGCTAAACAAGTGTTTCTTTAATTTAATAATCCTCGATAGCTCAGCGGTAGAGCATTCGGCTGTTAACCGAAGGGTCGTTGGTTCGAACCCAACTCGGGGAGTTAAAAGTCCTGTAAGCAACATAGTTTACAGGATTTTTTGTTATCAGAAATTATATCAAAAGCAGTAAACAAAAGAAAATTCAAGCACAGTGTGCTTGTTAACAAAAAATCTAATTATATATTTATGGGATGCACAAAAACGTTAAAGTACATCTTTTTAAGTCCCGTACAAAATAGAGCTGTCAGGAATGGAGATGACATTTAAATAAACAATCAGAATGTATTGCATTGATTGGACGACCTCTGGTAAAGTTCGGATTGCATATACAAATTTAAGAGTGTGTATGTTTATATCTTTAAGTATTTCCCCTCTGAATAATGTTTCCGCAAATAATACAAATAACCAGGAACGCATATTTGATTACTTAATTATACGATGTTATGGTGATGTGTAAGAATAAGAATAAAAGGGGCGGTTTTTATTGTTCTATATAATTTCTGAATTTGCAATGGCACTTACTTATTTTTTCTTAGGTCGTATTTTTATAGATTTAATGGTAAAGCTACTAATCTTTTATCCGGATATTATACAAATGCCGCGTACGCTGATGGAATAGGGGAAGAACAGCATATAAGGCATTGCAAGGAAATATTGATGATGCTATCGGATAGCAGGATTTTTGTAAATATGGTGTCAAATGGAATATTATTTAACAAAAAATATGTAGAAACTTTATTAGAATGGTATTTTAAAATGAAAATGAAAAAAATGCTTGCAAAAAACGGAAAGGTATGGTAATATTTAATTCGTCGCTAAGAGTAGTGCGGCTTTTTATATGTAGTTGGCTCCGTGGTCAAGCGGTTAAGACATCGCCCTTTCACGGCGGTAACACGGGTTCGATTCCCGTCGGAGTCATTTAGTTTGTTTCAAATTATTACTGGAGTGCTGATTACGAATCAGCAAATCTGGATAAGGTTGATATGCCGATGTGGCTCAATTGGCAGAGCAGCTGATTTGTAATCAGCAGGTTATCGGTTCGAGTCCGATCATCGGCTTTGTTCCTTTAAGGGACAGAGATTATATGGACCTTTAGCTCAGTTGGTCAGAGCAATCGGCTCATAACCGATCGGTCCTGGGTTCGAGTCCCCGAAGGTCCATTTCAATTTAATAAGGCCCAGTGGCTCAGTTGGTTAGAGCGCCGCCCTGTCACGGCGGAGGTCGAGAGTTCGAGTCTCTTCTGGGTCGTTTATGGGATCTTAGCTCAGCTGGGAGAGCATCTGCCTTACAAGCAGAGGGTCACAGGTTCGAGCCCTGTAGGTCCCATATGCCGCAGTGGCGGAACTGGCAGACGCCCGGGACTTAAAATCCCGTGGGTAGTGATACCCGTACCGGTTCGATTCCGGTCTGCGGCATTGATGAAAAGTGAGAGAAACGTTGAATTTACAGCGTTTCTCTTATTTTTTTGCTTCAAAAAGTTTGAACACCTTTGAACACTTTATGATGAAATCCCAAGTTTTTGAAAAGCAAGCATATCATTATCCCTTTTATTGACGTTCCGCAGATAGTGAAGCGTGGTTGCTGTTTCACTATGCCCCATTAAATAACTGAGGGTTGTGAGATTGTTTCCGTCAAAGGCTGTTGAAGCATTGTAGAAACGGATTTTATGACTGGAATGATAAGGTACACCAGCTTCTTTGCAGTATTTCTTTAAACGGCGGTTAAAGCTGTCCGTAGTCATAATTTCTCCGTCTGGTTCAAAGACATATATTCCGTTAGGATTTAATTCTTTTGCCTTTTGGAGAATCTTGAGTGCTTCATCTGTTAAGAACTGCTTACGGAATCCATGAGAGGTATTTCCCTTCATCTGGTTTACAACTTTCACTTCTCTTTTGGAAAAGGATAAATCATCATTCAGAGTACGTTCACAGGTGACTTGTCGGTGCAAATAGACTGTTCTCTTGCTATAATCAATATCTTCCCAGCGGATTGCTTTTGTTTCACCGATACGGATAAACAGATAAAAGGATAGCTGTATTGCCAGTGAATAAGGCTCGATGATACATTTCAGATAATTCAGCAATTTCTGCGTATCTTCATGGGAAAATACATTATCCGTTTGTATTTCAACTGGTTTATATGTAAACTGCTTGAAATTCACATCGGATACAGGATTGTGAGATAGAATCTCTTCTTCAATGGCATAGCTCATAATGCCATTCAATACGGAACGTGCATTGCTTATCCGTTTGTGTGTATATTTGCGTTCTTTGGTAACTTCTCTGAAAAAACGGATAAGTGTAATCGGTTTGATGTCACCGATTTTCATTTGAGAAAGTGCCGTGTCTTTAAAAAATCTGTTCCACTCTGAAACGTATTCTTGAATTGTCTTTGCCTTTACAGAAGTATAATCTCTTTTATACAAGAGCCATTCTGCATACAACGTTTCCAGTGTGATGTTCTCACGATTTTCGTTTTTCTGCTTTTCAATATAAAATCTTACGATTTCTTTTTCAAGGTTCTCTTTACTCTTCCTCTTAACAGGACGGCGGTTATTGGGTTTGGTATCATCGGGTAAATAAGTGCGCCAGCTTTTTTCAGATTCCGAGTAATAAATTTCATATTTGTGGTTCTCCAAGATTTTTTTGTTTGCCATAAGTTTAAAATCTTTGAAGACTTCATCTGCTGACATATTAGCACAGGTGGCGAGCGTATTCAATAAAGTAATGTCGGACTGTGTGACGGATTTATTCATCAGAAATCCCCCTTGCACACCTGTTCTGGCTCTTTTTTATTTTGATATATGTTACACTGCTGTCCTTTAGGAGCGAGCCAGTGGTAATAAAGGACTTTGTATCATATACCTGTCGGATGTATTTTTTCTGGAAGACAATGTTTTCCTGTTCCAATCCTTTGAAAACATCATCGGTGAGCATAAGTTTTTGTTCCATTGGCATTTTCAGATTCTGGGATTTGAAAAATGCTTTTTTCTTATGCTCTTTTAATTCCAGGTCTTTTCCAAAATATTTGCTGAGGTAGCGGCCTCTGTTTTCTTTGCTGTCTACGTCAATGCGGTTTATTTTGATAAACCCATGCGACCATAATTCCTGTAGTTTCTCTTTTGCGATATACGGAAAATCAAAGAAAATAACATGATAGTGGATTGCTCCACGTTTCTGCTTCTCCCACGTTGCAATATATTTTAATGTCTGGATTTTCGTCTGGTATAAATAGTAATTTAATCGTTGAATGAAATACTTAAATTCTCGGTTCGTTATGGTAATGTCTTGAATATTATCTTTGAATGTCAGTGTTAAAAATTTGGTTTTATTGTCAAAATTGCAATCCAAGATACGGGCAATTTCCCAGCGTGTCTGTTCATAATGTTTCTGCTTGCGTTTCAAACTGTCATATTGCTTATGAGCCGACATTTCATCAAAAGTTTTTCGTTTGCTTGTTTTGGTTAAATCTGATTTGGTATTTGAATGACTATAAATTGGAGATTCATAAAAATATATCTCTTTTGTAGTAGGAGTTTCAATGATTTTCGTATTGTATACAAAATAGTCATTTGTACTGTTCACGAATTTCACCTCATATCCTATTTTCATCATGCGTTTTCTTCCTGTTTTCGGAAGATGTTGTTTTATATATCAAGTATAGTCGGAAGAAAAATCTTCCTTTGCAACAGCCAGCCAGTCAGACCTATGGCGCTGTCCGGCACTGACTGGCTGGGTATGGACGTATTATTTCATTCCTGCCTTTCTGATATTATCAGCTTCTGCCTTAACAGAAAGACGTCCATTATAAAGACTAGCCCATGTATGTAATCCCTCAAATGAAACGGGAATTTGCCCTTTCTGTTCAAGCTCTTCATTAGAAACAAGCTGATTAGTAGCTTTTACACCCACCTTGACCTTTTCAAACTTCAATTTTGGGAAGAGGACAGTGTAGTAGAATCCTAATTTTTCTTTTGTGGTAAAGTCTACCCAATCAGAAACTTCCACTAACTGAAACTGTTCTTCCAATTTGTTCGGATTTAAAATAAAGTCATTTCCTCGAATCATGCAATCACCTCCCTTACAAATATCTGATTATCAGATATTAAGATATTCATATCATATAGCAAGAGAAAGACAATGTCAAGTAAAATATCTGAATATCCGATAAAAAGATTGACAGACGGAAAATCTTGAAATATAATGTGCTTATGAAGGAGGTGCTTGAACGTGAATAAAATAAAAGAATTGAGAAAAGAAAGCAATATCACGGTTGCGGAACTGGCAAAAGAACTGGGTATTTCGCAGAGTATGCTGACAAACTATGAGAACGGCAATGGAACACCGAGAGATGAATCCATATGGGAAAAGCTGTCGCAGATATTTGGAGTAAGTAAAAGTCATGTCATGGGACTGACTACGGATATTGAAACTACACAGAAAACCAATCGGCTGAAAGTAGTGGTTGATATGTCCCAGCCAGTATCCGTACATCCAAAGAACCAGACAGAACTTGATATACTGGTGAAAATGGATTTACTGGACGATGATGACACGGAGAAACTGCTGTGTTTTATCAATGAACTTCTTGCGAAAGACAAATATGAGGGAAGAAGAGAATCGGCGATAGAATATCTGGCAGAATAGGGAATGTGTAGAGAACCGTCCACTTGCCCAGCCGACCCTCCGCCCTGTTAGGAACCGTCGCTCTGGGCATCCTGCGGAACGTTAGTCTTTGAAAGATACGGACAGCGAATGAATAATGGTGGTAAGTCGAAAAGGATAGCAGACAGCACAGGTGGTGTGTTGTTATGTTATTCTTTTTTATTGCATTGCTTAGAAAATGGAACTATAATGTGGGGGGAAGAATTAGACAATTTTGAAGTTGTAGGAGGCTTATATGCAAAGAGAAGATATTGTTAAAAGTTATTTTCAATCGTGGCTTGATAAAAACATCGAACCATTGGAAAGTATTTTTTCTGATGATATTATATATAGTGAGTGCTATGGACCTGAATATCATGGATTAACTCAAATCTTGAAATGGTTTGCTGATTGGAATATAAACGGCGCGGTTTTGAAGTGGAAAATTAAAAAATTTATTCATCAAGGTATGTTCACAGTTGTCGAATGGTATTTTGAATGTGATTATAACAATGAAATCGGTGGATTTGACGGAGTATCTATTATTGAATTTAATAAAAATATGAAGATTATTAACCTAAAAGAATTTCAATCAAAAGCTGAACATAATTATCCTTATGAGTAATCTACAAATACCAGCTTGTCGAGATGAAAAATCAATTTATTGAACTGAAAACTATTGACTCTCACGGAACGTCATAGATTAAAGTTATCTTATCAGGAACAGGAGGTCAGCAGTTATGAGGACAGTAAAAGAAATATCAGATTTAACAGGTATCAGCGTTCGCACGCTTCACTATTATGATGAAATTGGATTGTTAAAGCCAACAGAAAAAAGTGATGCGGGATACCGGCTTTATGACGATAAGGCATTGGAAACATTACAGCAGGTTTTGTTTTTCCGTGAGTTTGATATTCCATTGAAAGAAATCAAAGCTGTTATGGATAACCCGGTTCTTGAAAGAAACCAGCTTTTGCAAATGCAGAGAAAAATGTTGGTAGCAAAAAAAGAACGTATGGAACGTCTGATTACCAGCATTGATGATATTCTGAAAGGAGAGAATAAAATGGATTTTGCAATTTTCAGTAAAACAGAAGTGGAAGAAATGTTTCAAACTATGCTTGAACATATGCCCGACAATATGAAAGAACTTGCTATCAAAGAGTTTGGAAGTGTTGAAGAATGGAAAAAGCATTATATTGAGGCAGTCTCATCAGAAGAAATGCAAAAAGGCTATGCCAAAGTTGTTGAGTGGTATGGAGGAAAAGAAAAATATTTATCTGTAGTCAACAATCCTATTAGCAAAGACGTAGCTGACAGTTACAACAAACGAATAGAAGCAGTTTTGCAAAAACTAATTGCAAAAAGAAATTGTGATGTAAATTCTTCGGAAGTTCAAGAAGTTGTTGAAGAATATGGCTTACTTATGAAGCAGTTTTCACAAATAAAAGAAGAACAAGGTTTTATGATGGCACAGGCACAGTATTATCGCAACGAAAGAATTAAGTCTATGACTGATGAGAAATATGGTGAAGGTACTGCTGATTTCTTAGCACAAGCTATTGAAGCATTTTACAAGTAAAAATACGGTTTGTGAATGAGAAACATTTGAACACTTTTTGAACACCCAGACCGTGATGAAGTCCTCAAAGCCCCTTTCTATCAGTATTTGTGATTGCTTAAAACGGTTCGATTCCGGTCTGCGGCATTGGTGAGAGGTGCTTCAAACCCTTGTAAACAGAGGGCTTGAGGCACTTTTTGTTTTGCGTGTGTCCAGCAAAGCTGGACTACACTTGCCGGTGTGAGTCCGGTCACAGTAATCGCCAGTGAGCTGTGTAGCTAAACTCGGTGCGTTGCAGTAATTCAGGGTGCTAAGCGAGTGGATAAAGTAACTCTGATAAGGAGTGCGAGCAATTATGCAGACCGTAACATAAAGTGAAATCTGCCGTATCGTTAAAAAGGTCTCGGAAGAGAGCAAAGGGAAGTTGAGCCTTGGCAAAATGGGCGAAAACCATGGAACGTGTGAAGAAACTGGAAAGCAGCACGGAAGAATCCTTCGGTATAGAGGAACGGTATGTATGAAAAGTGTAGTTCGGAACTGGAGAGACCCTACCCGTCACCAAAGGTAAAGAGAAGATGTATAAGCTTGGTGAAATCATTCTTCTAATGGGAGGGAGTCGGAGGGGAACATAGTACCGATAATGACTGTGTAAGAAAACGCAGTTTATGGAAAGGTTCCCTGCTTCATTCATGTTTGTAGAGAGGGTAAGAGTGAGAGAATGTCATGCAGACTAATAACTCCAAAGAAAAAGTTCGACAGCTTCAAAACAAACTATATCTGACAGCCAAGAAATGTGATAGCCGAAGATTCCATGCACTTTACGATAAAGTATATCGGGAAGATGTGCTTTTTGAAGCATGGAAACGAGTAAAAGCTAACAAAGGTTCTGGTGGAGTAGACGGTATCAGAATCGAAGATATTGAATCAATCGGAATTGAGAAATATCTGACAGATATCAGGACAGAACTGGTTAATGGCATGTATAAGCCAATCCCCAGTAAAACGAGTTATGATACCAAAACCAGATGGAAGTGAAAGATCTCTTGGAATACTAACGGTCAAGGACAGAATCGTGCAGATGGCGACAAAGATAGCCATAGAGCCAGTATTCGAAGCTGACTTTAGAGGTTGTTCCTACGGATTTCGACCGAAACGAAATGCAAAACAGGCACTGGAAGTAGTAAGGAAAGCGTGTAACAATAAGGACTGCCCTACGGCGTCTCGGCTCCGCCTTGTTCCTTTATCTCACTGGATTTTTGAATATAAACTAGTCTTGTTATACTAAGCTGTAAGAAATAAAATAAAGTAAAATAGTACAATAACTCCCGATTATCCGCTTAAATACAGCATTTATAAGTAATTCAATGGTAAAAAACACTTATTTTACCACGAAATTACCACAATTGAATGAGCCTTGATATGATGATAATAGATAAGGGAGATTCCACAATAAAAAATTGTGTATCTCCCTTGCTTCATTCATACTGCCATCTTATTTATAAGGCTCTTTTGCGTCTGCTTTTGGCTTCATAGACCAAAACACTACATTCATTATAATGACAATCAGTAACACAACTGCCATAGCCACCCAAAAACCGATATTAAGACCAAGCCATTCGGTAGTTCCGAAAAGGGTCATCCAAAGTTCTTTCCAGTTCATCATTGCACCTCCTTAGAGCAGTTCGCCGAAATGACGGACATAGGCTTTTTTCAAACTTGTTGCCAGAATCATATACATCAGAATACATGGGATCAGATAAGCAAAGTATGTTGCAGGCAATGCAACAAATCCCAGCATAGTTCCAAACACAGTAAACGGAATAATGGTCAGAACCGTAATTCCTGTCATTGTGAGCAAAGTCACCGGAGCGGACGCACGACTCTGAATGAAAGGCAGCTTCGGAGTACGAATCATGTGAATGACCAACGTCTGGCTCCACATAGATTCCACGAACCATCCGGCTTGGAACATCCCGATATACTGCGCCTGAAGCGTTGCCAGCTCTGCACCGCTGAAATGGGCGGGCAAATCATTGAACAACACACCGTTCGATACGAACAACGGGCAGAATACAAAGTACATGAAAATATAGGTTGTAAAATCGAAGATGGAGCTGGTTGGCCCAATCCAGATCATAAAACTTCCAACACTGGAAGCATCCCATTTACGTGGTTTGGCAATGAACTCCTCATCCACATTGTCCCAAGGAATTGCCGTGCAGGACAGGTCGTAAATCAGGTTCAGGAAGATCAAGTGCACGCTCATCATCGGCAGGAACGGCAGCAGCGCAGAAGCCGCCAACACCGAGAACATATTGCCGAAGTTGGATGATGCGGTCATTTTAATGTACTTAATCATGTTGGCATAAGTTTTACGTCCCTCAATGATGCCCTGTTCCAAAACCATCAGGTCTTTTTCCAGCAGAATGATGTCGGCAGATTCCTTTGCCACATCCACGGCGGTATCCACCGAAATGCCAATGTCGGCAGCTTTCATAGCTGCTGCGTCGTTGATACCGTCACCCATGAAACCGACCGTATGACCGTTTTCACGGAGAACAGAAACCACACGGGCTTTCTGATCGGGAGTCAGCTTTGCAAATACATCTGTAGACTCTGCCGCTCTTGCAAGCTCTACATCGCTCATGTGTTCCAAATCAGAACCGAGAAGCATATTGCGAACCTTCAGCCCCACCTGCTTACAGATGGTACGAGTCACTTTGTCGTTATCACCAGTCAAAATCTTGGTGGTAACACCGTGGTCTTTCAAAGCCTTAATAGCATCCGCAGTAGATTCTTTTGGAGGATCAAGGAATGCCAGATATCCAATCAGCACCATGTCACACTCATCTTTGACACCAAATGCGCCAACTGGGGACGGATTGCTTTTCTGCGCAATTGCCAGAACGCGAAACCCCTTGTCGTTAAGATCATCCACTGTCTCCAGAATCCGGCAACGAACGTCATCAGTCAGAGGCTGTATTCCTCCATCACACTCCGCAAACGCACAAATAGAGAGCATTTCTTCCACAGCACCTTTTGTTACCATTTGGGTCTTGCCCTTTTTATCCTGTACCACAGTAGTCAGACGGCGACGTGTGAAGTCAAAAGGAATCTCGTCTACCTTTACATAGTTTTCGGACAGGTCAATGAGACGCGAATCTGCGGCTTCTTCTTCCTCCGTCTTATGGATAATTGCCAAATCCATCAGGTTTTTATAGCCAGTCTGGAAGTAACTATTGAGGTAAGCGTGACGCAGTACTCGCGTATCGTCCTCGCCATTTACATTCAGGTGGTATTCCAGCACAACCTTATCCTGGGTCAGCGTGCCAGTCTTGTCGGTGCAGAGAATATCAATAGCACCGAAGTTCTGAATGGAATTGAGGTTTTTAACGATTGTCTGCTTTTTGCTCATGGAAACAGCACCTTTCGCAAGACAGGTTGTTACAATCATCGGCAGCATTTCCGGTGTCAAACCGACAGCAATAGAAATGCCGAATAAGAAGGCCTCCAACCAGTCGCCCTTGGTGATGCCGTTGACGAAGAACACCAGCGGAACCATGACGAGCATAAAACGAATCAGCACCCAAGAAACGGCGTTGACACCCTTGGTAAAGCTTGTTTCAACCGCTTCTCCGGCAACTGCGGATGCCATGGAGCCAAACAGAGTATGATCGCCAACACAAACAACAACGGCAGTTGCGCTGCCAGAAATTACATTACTCCCCATAAAAGCAATGTTTGTGTAATCGGTCACGCTCTCTTTCTGTGCGCTCACATTGGGTGTTTTTTCAATGGGTTCACTCTCACCAGTAAGACTTGCCTGACTGACAAACAAATCCTTCGCATCCAAAATACGCACATCCGCCGGAATCATGTCTCCGGCAGACAGATGTACAATATCTCCAACCACCAAATCATCCATAGGAATTTCTATTTTTTCTTGGTTCCTACGAGTAACGGTGCAAGTGGTCGTAATCATGGCTAACAACTTCTCTGCTGCATTTCCACTTCTGGATTCCTGAACAAACCGAAGCGTACCCGAAATGAATACCATCGTTAAAATGATAACTACCGTCAGACAGTCAAAATCCTCCGGCACACTGCCAAACAGAGAAAAATAAGGTAGAATCATATCTGTAATGGTTGATACCAGTGCCAGACAAAACAGAATGGCTGTAAAAGGGTTGATAAACGCACTGGCCAGCCGTTTTGCCAAGGACTTCTTTTTTTCATGTGTTACCTTATTGGTACCATATTTGGTACGGCTTACAGGTACTGCTTCTGCATCTAATCCCCGAAGTGTGGTATGAAGGTTTTTCAAAACCTCCTTAATGGGATTGGTTGCCGCAAATTGAATGCGGCGGTTCTGTTCATCACGGATGACTGTCTTTTCGACAATCTGACGAACAGCCATGCGGTTTTCTTTCTCGTTCATTGGTCTTACCTCCTTGAATTTTAGTAGAGGCAAGGGCAATCACATGAGCGACACGGAACCTCCGAATCCCCATGTGCTGCTCTTTGCCTTCGTGGACTACCGTCAGAGTCCATGTCTCTCACCTCACTGTTTTATAAAATATCTATGTGAAACCGCAATGCGGATTATTGATTACGATAGCGGTTACTCTTGCCGATATACCAGACATCAAAGCCTGCAACGATTAGCCATGAAATCATCGCACACACAAACCAGTGGTTTGAAAATCCTGACCAAAGCCCCTTCATCAGAAAGATAATGCCATTAAGTGCAATGACTTCCCCAATGTTACGGCAAAGTGGGAGAATTTTAATTTTATCTTTCTCTTCCTGTGGCATATTTTTCCACGCAGAAAGATGAATATATCCTTTTCCACAGGCAAACAAGGAGCCTGCAATAGTAAAGAGAACTCCGAAAAAGATACATGTAAAGTCCATATTTTCTCACTCCTTCCAATGTTTGATTTCATTTTTTAGTTTATTCAGTCTCAGAAGCTTCTCTGTTTAGAGAACATCCAACTTAAACAGCCGCATATTATTGTGAACACGGAGTAAAGTGCAAAGAAAATTGCCAGTTTGTAATCTTTGATTTTTATCTTCACTCACAACACCTCCCAACCGGCGCTTACAACTTCCGGAATTGCCAATGCCTGCCCAACGATTCCCTCTAAAACATTGTTTTTAGGCTTTCCAGCAGAACAGTAATTCGCAATGATCTCAACCTTATCACCAACAACATCACCGCTTTCCAGATTATTCAGGTACAGCGTTTTACAAGGATTGCTGTTAATAAGCAACAGACGAATTTCCTGCTCTGCATCTTCCTGACAAGTGACCGAAATACGATATTGTTTTTCAGATTCATCACCGGCTGTGATTGGATTCAACTTTCTTGCAAGAGGACGCAGAATTAAGTTGGAGACAATCAAAATACCAGCGGCGGTGATTGCCATTGCATACATCCCTGTACTTGCAAGAATGCCAATGGCAGCTGTACACCATAGCGTTGCCGCAGTATTCATTCCACGTACTGTTCCGCTGTCCTTGAAAATCACACCGCTGCATAGAAAACCAACACCAGATATAATACTGCTCCCGACACGAAATACCTGATCCGAGCCATAGAGCATTGGAAACAAGGTAAAGAAACTGGTTCCCATGCAAATCAATACATTGATACGAATACCCGCCGGATGGCCGGTTAGCTGCCGTTCCAATCCAATCAGAAAGCCAAGC
>DCKD01000004.1:0-34286 GCA_002320245.1 Lachnospiraceae bacterium UBA1683 | reverse complement strand
CTAAAACCTTGCGATTTCCTTGCGATTTGGCAAGAATTTAGGCGGGCTGAAACCGAAAGTAGTCTCAGTCCGCCTATGTTATAGTTGGTCATTAAATTTGTACCCGATGCCCCAGATAGTCAAAATGTATTTTGGCGCATCGGGGTCAGGCTCAATCTTCTTTCGCAGTTTTCGGATAAATGCCATGATGTTGCTGTCATCCAGCAGATAATCCTCTTCCCAGACTGCACGATAAATCTGCTCTTTAGTAAAGACCTCGCCCCGATTCTGGGCAAGAAAATACAGAATGTCAAACTCTTTTGGGGTCAAGCTGATTTCTGAACCTTTCAGCAGAACCTTTCTGCTTCTCGGATGAATCTCCAATTCTCCAATTAGAATCCCGTCCGACAGAACACCGGCAGGTAGCTCTGTTTCTTCTGATGCTCCCAAAAGCAAAGAAGATACCTCTCCGCTGATCAGATCCCGGACGCCAGACAGTAAATCTTCCACACAGTCACTTTTCGGCGGCTCTTTAATCAGCTTTTCCAGCAGCCATATTTCAAGGGCGGAATCCATAGGGATAAAACTGATATTCTTTTTCACGATGAATTCCTCCTTTCAAATCAACTCATGGTACTTCTTCTTATAGAAATATTTTGCTACCGTAGTCAGCAGCATATACGTAAGCGCTACGATCAGCAAAAATGCAAAATACCAAAGCGGCAGCATCGTCAGGCCGAACAGCGACGCACCGCTGGTAAAGGTAATGGCTGTAAAGGCAACGATTCCGGCCAGCGTTATGCAAATCACAGGTGTAGATGACCTGCTCTGCATAAAAGGAACTTTGGGTGTTCGCAGAAAATGCAGGATCAGCACCTGTGTCCACATGGATTCCAAAAACCACCCCGTCTGGAACAGTGACACATACTGAAGCTGCAAAGAAGGATCGGTAATATTCAGGTAGGTTGCTCCTCCACACAGCATGGGGCACAGGAAATAATACAGGAACAGGAAGGTCGCAATATCAAACAGAGAGCTGATCGGCCCGAATGACATCATAAACCGTCCCAAAGTTTTGCCCGACCAATCTCTCGGAGACAGGGTTTCTTCCTCGTCCACATTGTCCCAAGGCAGAACAATACACAAAATATCGTACAGCAGATTCAGAAGCAGAATCTGGATGGATGTCATGGGCAGAAACGGCAAAAATGCGCTGGCGCATATGATGGCGAAAATATTACCAAAGTTGGAGCTGGCGGTGATCTTGATGTATTTAAGCATATTGGTAAAGGTCTTGCGCCCTTCCAAAACACCTTGTTCCAGAACATTGAGATCCTTTTGCAGCAAAACCACATCGGCTGCATCTTTGGCTGCGTCCACTGCCGTGTCCACCGAGATGCCCACATTGGCCTCGCAAAGTGCCGGGATGTCATTGACGCCATCACCAAGGAAACCCACCGAGTGACCGTTTTCCCGCAGAGCGGATACCAGACGCACCTTTTGGCCCGGAGTAAGTTCCGCAAAAACATGGATTTCCTCAACTGCTGAGCGAAGCTCACTGTCTGTCATTTCATCCAGCTTTGCACCGGTCAGCACAGTCTCGGCAGAGATGCCCACCCGACGACAAACAGACACCGCAATGGCCGCCTGATCTCCCGTCAGAATCTTAGGAGCCACTTTTAGCCTCTTGAGGGCTGCCACGGATTCTTTTGCGGTTTGCTTGGGCGCATCAAAGAAGGACAGATAGCCCACCAGAGTCATATTAAATTCGTCAGCGGGTGTGATCTCCCTTTGATGGCCTACATTTTTCCGTGCGATAGCAATGACCTTCATACCCTCCTGGAGCATATCATCTACCACAGAAGATACGCTCTGCATACCATCCTTTTCAATCGGCAGAATTTCACCTCGATATTCTACATGGCTGCAACGGGAAACGATATGCCCAATGTCACCTTTCATAATGAGCTGACACTCGCCATCGCTACCTCGCACAAGGGTGCTGACAAACTTGCGGGCATAGTCAAAGGGAATTTCGTCCGCCTTTTGATACTGGACCAAAAGGTCGGTATAATGGGTTTCACGCCCAGGCATAGTCTTACAGGCAAGAATTGCGTTGTCAATAGTGTTGCGAACGCCAGAATGATAGGAGCTGTTCAGATATGCCAGATCGAGAACTTCCGTATTTTCATTGCCGAGAATATCCATGTAATATTCCAGCAGGATACTTTCATTGGTTAGCGTGCCGGTCTTGTCCATGCAAAGCACATCCATACTTCCAAAGCCCTGCATGGCATTGATGTCTTTGATAATCGTTTGCTTTTTACTCATGGCAAGGCTGCCCTTGGCAAGGCAGGCTGTAATGACCATGGGCAGCATTTCCGGCATCAGTCCGACGGCCACCGACAGAGCAAAAGCAAAGGACTCCAGCCATTTTCCACCTGTGATACCGAGGAGCACAAACACAATCGGCACCAGCACTGCCATGAAGCGGAGCATGACCCAGGCAATGGAATTGGCACCCTTTTGAAAGGAATTTTTGTCGTCAGAATCGGGCTTTGTAAAGCTGCCATACAGCGTGTCTTTGCCGACGGCCAGCACAATTCCTTCGCCTTTGCCGCTGATAACAGTTGTTGCCATAAAAGCGAGGTTTTCAAGCTGAGTCAGCGTCTCCTGCTCGCCGTAACTGAGTTTGCGGCAGCTCTTTTCAAGGATGGCGCTCTCGCCGGTGATGGCAGCCTGGGAGATAAAGAGATCCGTAATCTTCGTCAATCTGATATCCGCCGGAACACGATCACCTGCGGAGAATAGAACAAGATCCCCGACCACTAATTCTTCGGTGGGTATCTCCATTAACTCTCCATCGCGCCTCACCGTGACGCTTTCATGAATCAGGCGGTCAAGCTGAGCAGCAGCGCTCTTTGCCCGCAGCTCCTGAATCAGACGAATTACACCACTAATTAGGATCATGGAAAAGATGATAATGGCAGTAGTAGCGTTTCTCGCAAAATTGGATGCTACGAAAACATCCGTAATGAGAGAAACAATACCCAGAACAAAAAGAATCACATGAAACGGGTTAATAAATGCCCGTCGCAATCGTTGCATCGTCGTATCATTTTTTCGCTCATTGAAGCTGTTCTTTCCATACTTCTCCCGCATCGACTCAATTTGCTCAATGGGCAGACCATCCGGAGATGCGCCAATGTCTCGATAGATTTCTGATGGCTCACAGTAAGCGTATTTTTTGATACGACTGTCAAATAGTGTTGCTTTTGACACGAGACAGTCCCTCCTTTATAAGTATAAGTAAAAATATTTTAACATATTGTTATGAAAATGTTATGTTTATATTCTTGCTTTTTTCTTGCTATTTACTTTGATGCAGCATTTTTCAGCTCAATCAAATCTGTCTCGTCAGGGTGAGAAAAAGCCTTATCAATGCATATATGGGGATTTGGGGAGTGTTCCACTATTCTCCCCATGCTCCTTGTCATTCGTCCGCCATATCAGTTCATTATAAAATCTCAGATTTTTGTCTTGACAACTGAGCCACTATAAATGATACTGGATCATGTAAAAAGACAGATGAACGGGGAGGTGTAGCACATGGGATGCTTGGGGAATTTATTATGGTTTGCGTTTGGCGGAGCTGTCAGTGGGCTTAGCTGGTGTCTGACGGGATGCCTCTGGTGTATCACCGTTGTGGGAATTCCGGTAGGGCTACAGTGCTTTAAATTTGCGGCGCTTAGTTTCTTCCCGTTTGGGAAAGAAGTACAGTATGGTGGCGGTGCGGGTTCCTTTCTTTTGAATATCATCTGGCTGATCGTCTCCGGTCTGCCGCTTGCGTTGGAGCATCTGGTACTGGGAGCGGCATTATGTGCGACTGTTATCGGAATTCCTTTTGGTTTACAGCAGTTTAAGTTGGCAAAACTGGCATTGATGCCGTTTGGTGCGGAGGTGTATTAAGGATGCGACTATTTGATAAAAGGACGCCGTTTCAGAAAGAGTGGGAAAAGCTGGAAGCACAGGAGCAGAAATTTCTTCAGAAACGGTTGGAAAAAAAGGACAGTATTCTGAATCAAAAACTGGAGGAAAAGATACCGCCGAAGTTCAAGAAGAAATAACTATTCAATAAGTTTGATATGGGAGAAACCAGTATGAAGAGAATACTCGTATTTTTTGTAATAATGTTATCATCTTTGGTGTTAATTTTTGGCTGTAACAAACAAGGAAACGAGGACAATCTCACCGAGATAAATGCAGCTGAAATAGATAAAATTATATGTGCGGGAAGTACTGGTGGGAAAGATGGTACATTTAAATATTCGATGGCAGAAAATGAGATTGATGGTTTTGTCAAGTTACTTAATCAAGTAAATTTGGGAGATGAAGTAGATAAAAATAAGGTATTATCTTCTGGAGCAGTTGTCTATTATACGATTCAGTTTACTGATGATAAAACGCTAGAAATTAGTCCAGGTAAATATTTTATGATAGGGGAAACATATTATTATTTTGAAAATTATAATGAACTATGGGGCGAGTTTATTAAGTTTAATAGTTTAAGATGATTTTTTTTGGTGCTAACCACCAACTTGCAGGAAAGAAACAGATAACTTCCAGTTGATAGGTAAGACGAAATTTGAAGTAATCGAGGTCATTATAAGTACAACAGCAGTAAAAATACTGGGTTGAGACTACCGTGGACGGTCCAAGACGAAGGTACATGTAATGTTGCACCTATCAACTTGTGTGGTGTCCGAGTTCCAGCATAAGTGGTGATCCAGAAGAAATTGAAGGATCAGGATTGGGATAGTAAATTAGATATTTGTAATTTGTAATAGCATCCAATTTTAACATTTGGATGCTATTACTTTGTCTGGTTTTGGTCAAGGGCAGGCTTAAAATCCACGGTTATCTACAATAAGCATATTTAGTTTTTGCCATCGGGCCAGTTCCTTTTTGGTAATTAGAAGCTGGTTCTTTAAATCGTCTGTGTGATCTTGAGGTTTCAATGTCACAAGGCATTTAAAAGCACAAGGCATTAAATCAGCACTGGAAATGCCGCATAAAAGTCCGTCTGTGGAATCACGTATTTCCAGAGGATTAAAGATATAAAGTAAATCTTCCTCAAGAGCATTACACTGATTCACGAAGGAAAAACGTATCAGCATATCACTATAGATTACTTTTCCGGTATAGTAAATTTCACTGCTTCTTCCTGCTGGACTGACAGCACTGATTGAAAGAACCGCCACGAATTCACCTTTTTCGGTTTCCGATTCTCGGATGTCAATAATTCCGTCCTTTAGGCGTTGATATCGTCCATCGTAAAAATAGAAATACAGACGTCGTGCCTGAAAGAAGGGACTCATACCACCTTGTACTGCCAGGTTAGGAGATGGTTCTGGAATTTGAGGAGGAAGGTCTGTTAGCTGGTTTATATTCACCTGCAACACTTCGGCTATCTCTGCCAGAGTTTCAATATCCAGAGAAACCTCTCCGTTTTCATATTTGCTTACACTGGAACGGCTTTTATGGATGGAATCAGCCAGTTGTTGAAGGGTAAGTCGTCTGGACTTCCGGTACATTCTGATTCGTGATCCCACATATATGTTAATCTGATTCATAAATCCTCCGAGTTTCATATAAATGTACTTTTCTTGAAAAATATTGCTTTCACCCTTTCGATTATATCATAATGTTTATTTTAATTCTATTATTATGAAACTTTTGATGCAAATGTTTCACTAAATTAAACTTCGAATTAGTTGATTTATTTTCTGAAACCCTTATAATTGTTAAAAGTCTGATAAAATCTATCATATAAACGAAACGAGGAAAAAGTACTATGGAAACAAAAAAGAAAAGTAGTTTTACAGGGTCTCTTGGCTTTGTACTTGCAGCTGCTGGTAGTGCAGTAGGTGTTGGGAATATCTGGAGATTCCCTTATTTGGCAGCCAAAGACGGAGGCGGGCTGTTTATTATTATTTATGTGGCATTGGTATTCACATTTGGGTTTACGCTTCTGGTTACGGACGTGGCTATTGGACGCAGAACCAAAACGAATGCGCTTCATGCATTTGCTGCAATGAACAGAAAGTGGAAATTTTTAGGCTGTCTGACGTTCTTAGTGCCGATTATTATTATGACGTATTATTCTGTTATTGGCGGATGGATTACCAAATATCTGGCTGTTTATCTGGCAGGTCACGGTACAGATGCGGCGCAGGAAGGATATTTTACTTCGTTTATTACATCGGAAGTATCTCCAATTGTATTTATGCTTTTGTTTCTTGCAGTTACAGCGTTTATCGTGTACAGCGGCGTTGAAAAAGGAATTGAACGTTTTGCTAAGGTTGTAATGCCGGGGCTTTTGATTATGATAGTAATCATAGCAATATACTCTTTGACATTACAGTTTAAAGATGGAAATGGCAATATCCGGACGGGGCTTCAGGGCCTATCGGTTTATCTGATACCGAATCTGGATGGCATGACAGTAAAACGCTTTTTGGAAATTCTTCTGGATGCAATGAGTCAGTTATTCTTTTCTCTGAGTGTGTCCATGGGAATCATGATTACTTATGGTTCTTACGTAAAGAAAGAAGTCAACTTAAGTCAGTCACTTGCGCAGATTGAGTTCTTTGACACATTTGTAGCATTTTTGGCGGGTCTTATGATCATTCCGGCTGTATATGTGTTTTTTGGAGCAGAGGGGATGGCATCCGGACCAAGTTTGATGTTTGTTTCGCTTCCGAAAGTATTTGAGGCTATGGGATGGATTGGAAATGTCATCGGCATTGTGTTCTTTGTTATGGTACTATTTGCAGCACTTACCTCTTGTATTTCTATCATGGAAACATTGGTTGCAAACTTTATGGATATTTTTCATGGCAGCCGAAAGAAAACCAGCCTGATCATTGGTGTTGCCTCTGCAGTTGCGGCAGCAATTATTTGCATGGGTTACAACGTATTTTACTTTGAGCTGAGTCTTCCCAATGGGCAGACAGCGCAGTTACTGGATTTGATGGACTATGTTAGTAACAGTTTCCTGATGCCATTTATATCTTTGCTGACATGCATCTTTGTTGGATGGATCATTAAGCCGAAGTGGATTTGTGAAGAAATGGAATCGAGTGGTCATCCTTTCCGGAGAAAAAAATTATATATCTTTATGATTCGTTATGTTGTTCCGATTATGATGGCGGTATTGTTCTTGCAGTCAGCAGGAATATTTACGATGGTTCAGTCATTATTCGTATAAGAGTCATCGTAGATCAACAAAAACTTAGTAGTTATTTTCGCTTTCTTTTTTGATTGCGCTACTTATAAAATTGAATTACAATGTATGCAGTGAGAACTAGATAACCAGAAAAGGTACTGACAAGTCCCGGTTTGTGGGAGAAACATTTAAACACTTTTTGAACACCCAGGCCGTGATGGAGTCTTTAAAGCCCCAATAATTGCTCATCCCGCCTGGGTATTTTCCCATGAGGAAATTTATCGTAATGTTAAATTGCTAAACGAGCAGGAATTTCAACGGGGGCGGTGTATAGTTATTTCAAAGATAAACGACAAATTTATATTGCCGCATTTGAAAATTATCTATCAAATATTTCCGAGCATTTATTTGAAAGATTAGATGTGGAGCAATCATTTCAGTTATCCGATTTTGTAGAAAGGTGGATAACGAATTATGTTCTTGCAGGCGAGATTCCGGAGAATGTTACCAGCCATCTGTTTTTCCTGTTGCTGAAGCCGGTAATGCCACATGTGGAAAATCATGAGTATATATTAAAGGCGGCACTTACCTGTGATAAAGAAATGGTACTATTTCCCTCCCCTCCCGAATCTGTCAATATACTGCACCGGGTCGCTGCAGCGCATCAATCCACTCATGATGCAGAATCCGGATGCCCCTGCTTTGCGGACGGATTCAGCGTTTGTGCTGTCAATTCCCCCGATGGCGTAAACCGGGATGGTTACGCTTTCGCAGATTTCATGCAGGAAATCAAGCCCGCGGGGAGGAATCCCTTTTTTGCATTCTGTTGTAAAAATATGCCCTGCGGTTATGTAGTTACAGCCTAAAGCGGCTGCTTCCCGGGCTTCCTCTTTGGAATGGCAGGAAGCTCCGATTGTCAGAAATTTAGCTTTTTCTTTTTCGGATAGGGCGCGCAGGATATGCAAAGGCAAGTGGATTGTTTTCACGTGAAGTTCGATTGCTGTATTTACAAAGCTGTGCAGGATACAGCGGACGCCGTTTTCTTTGCATATCTTAATTACGGGGACAGCGAGCCTTTTGTAATCCTCTTCCGATAAATCTTTTTCCCGGAGAATAATTCCGGCGGGAGCGGCGTCCACAATCTTTTCAATCTGTGCAAGAAAGCCGGACTTGCATAGGTTACGGTTAGTTACACATAGTATATCAGACATATAAATAATCGTTCAGCACAGGTTGGAGTCCTTCATCGGCAATATCGTGATACATCTTTTCCAGGCTGCGGCTGTCATCTATTTCGAATTGCTCGTCCCCTTCCAGGCTGTCTGTCTCCTTTCCTGTATATTTACTTTCGTGGTCGCCGATTCCGGTGGAAACGCCGGCAGATACTTTTGTGGCTGCAATTTTCACAATACCGTTTCTGAACCCGGCGCTTTCTCTGGAAGATACCGTTATTCCGATAAAAGGAAGGAAAATCCGGTATGCGCAAATTACCTGGCAAAGCTGTTTCTCGTGAACATCCATCGGATTGATTTTGTCATTGTTGATAATCGGACGGAGACGGGGGCAGGAGAGTGACATCTCTGCCTGCGGGTATTTCCGTTGCAGATAATAAAGATGCAGCGCGCTGGCAAGGGCATCTTTGCGGAAATCCGACAATCCGAGCAGGGCGGAAAATGCAACGCCTCTCATCCCTCCTTGTAAGGCACGTTCCTGCGCATCAAAACGGTACGGCCATACCCGTTTATGTCCGGCAAGGTGAAGCGTCTCGTATTTATCTGTATCATAGGTCTCTTGGAAAACAGTAACGTAGTCAGCGCCGCATTCGTGGAGATAGCGGTATTCATCGGTGTTGACCGGATAGATTTCAAGCCCGACCATGCGGAAATATTTCCGCGCCAGTCTGCAGGCTTCGCCAATGTATTCGATACTGCTCATGCCCCTGCTTTCACCGGTCAGGATCAGGATTTCTTCCATACCGGAGCCGGCGATGACCTTCATTTCATGTTCAATCTGTTCCTTGTCCAGACGCATCCGATTGATATGGTTGTAGCAGTTGAAACCGCAGTATACACAGTAATTTTCACAATAGTTGGCAATATACAGGGGCGTGAAGAGATACACTGTGTTCCCGAAATGCTTCTGTGTTTCCAGACGTGCTTTTTGTGCCATTTGTTCAAGGAACGGCTCCGCGGCAGGGGAGAGAAGTGCCTTAAAATCTTCAACGGAACAATGCTCATGTTCTAATGCTGCTTTCGCATCGGCAGCGGTATATTGCAGATAATCATAGCTGTTCATTTGAGACAGGACTTTTTCGCAGACGTCCGATTCTATTTTTTCCATACCCGGCAGATATTCCATGTGGTTTTTTCTGGAGGAGGGTTCATTTTCCAACCGGTGCTTTCTGGCAAGCGCTTTGGGAGAAAGATATTCCGAATCTATAAAATAATGATTTTCCATCTGTACCACCCCCTTAATCATGCAGGAAACCGGTGAGAGGATCGGAGGCAGATGCACCCCGGGCCAATACCCGGCCAACCCCGGAGAGGTATGCTTTTCTTCCTGCTTCAATTGCCTGACGGAAAGCGGAAGCCATCAAAGTGAGGTTTCCTGCTGTAGCCAGGGCAGTGTTTGCCATAATTGCAGCAGCTCCCATTTCCATCGCTTCACAGGCATGGGAAGGTCTGCCGATTCCGGCGTCTACAATAATCGGCAATTCAATTTCATTGATAAGAATTTGGATAAAATCGCGGGTAGCCAGCCCTTTGTTGGAGCCAATAGGAGCAGCAAGCGGCATGACTGCGGCAGCACCGGCATTTACAAGGTCTCTGGCTGCATTCAAATCCGGATACATATATGGAAGGACTATGAAACCCTCCCTTGCGAGAATCTCAGTTGCCTTGATTGTTTCCGTATTATCGGGAAGCAGATACTTACTGTCCCGCATAATCTCAATTTTCACAAAGTCACCGCAGCCAAGCTCCCTTGCCAATCTGGCTATTCGGACTGCCTCATCTGCATTCCGTGCGCCGGAGGTATTGGGAAGGAGGGTTACCCCTTTCGGGATGTAGTCCAGTATGTTTTCGTGTTCTTTTGTATTGGCACGCCGTACTGCAAGGGTAATTATTTCAGCCCCGGCATCCTTTACGGCTGCTTCAATGAGGTTTAGGGAATATTTACCGGAACCCAGAATAAATCTCGAATGGAACTCATGTCCGCCAATGATAAGTTTGTCGTTTGCCTGCATTATCTTTCCTCTTTTCTTCCTGTTTTGTATTTGTTCAGGCGTCATATTCTCCGGCGGCAATGCGCAGAACCATATTAGCCTGATGTGCGGCGCAAATCATGACACGGGCAGAAACAAGCCCCAGTCCATCTGAAATATCACTGATTTCATCACCGCATAGATAGAAACGTTTTGTAATTCTCCGTGTCCGGATGGTATTGGAGGAAGACAATCCCGCCATACCGGAGCCGGACACGATAAATTTGTGGGGAAAATATTCCAGCACATTGTTTACAAGCATTGCTTTTGCCTCCGCCCGGTCGAACGCTTCACAGATAATATCGGCATCACAAAGCAGTTGGGCAAAATTGTCCTCTGTTATGCGCGCCGTGTGGATAATTATCTCGCAGTATGGTGCAATTGATAAAAGCGTTTCGCGCAAGGCCTCTGTTTTATTCATCCCAAGCTGTGAGACTGCGTATTGCTGCCGGTTCAAATTTGAAATTTCCACTTTGTCAAAATCAATTAAATAGAGCTTCCCGACACCGGCTCTTGCAAGGGAGATGGCAATATTGGAGCCAAGCCCGCCGAGGCCGCATACGGCAACGGCTGCGTTGTTAAATTTGCTTTGAAGTGCCGTGCCGTGGCGTTCTTCCAATGCTGACAGGAATTCTTCCTTATCCAGTGATGGATGTGACATATCAACCGCCTCCTACAAAACTGACTATTTCAATAACATCACCGTCTATTAAAACGGTTGTTTCATATTCTGCTTTTGGAACAATCTCTCCGTTTTTTTCCACGGCAATTCGTTTCGCGTCATAGTTCGTGCCGGTGAGGTATTCGGATATCGTGTTTCCAGCCGCGTCTGTTTCGTGTCCATTGACTTTTACCATAACTTACCTCCAAAAAAATAAGGGAAGCTGCCTGATTGGTAACTCCCCAGAAATTCCGTGTTTACAAATGTCCCTACGTTGGCATTATCCAAATCAGGTTAATAGGTCGAAGGTCATACCTTCCTCTCAGCCTGTCATACAAGCTCCCCAATTGTCTAAATTTTTCTGATATTGTATCATATCGTATGATAAAGCGCAAGTAATCTCGAAAATGTTACATATAAACACAGATGTAAATGTATGGCATGGATGATGATAAGTTGCTTGTGAACAAGCTGGAGGGGACACTGAATTGGGAGGAACTAGGCATCACGATGGTCTTTACCGCGTACAATATCCGTCAGAGCGCTGTAGTAGAGATACGAATGCCGAGGACACAGTGAAGGGGAAAACTGTACTGGAACTGAAAAAGAAAATGTGCTATGATTCTACATACGGAACAATCATAGATACACAGAAAGAACAACCACAGATACCTTCGGTGGCGTGCTGCCTTTTGTCCACTGAGGGTAAACAAACAGAATAATTATAGATAAAGGAGAGATAAAATGCCGGCAATCAGTGTTTTAATGAAACCATCTTCCAGCATGTGCAATATGTCCTGCGACTATTGTTTCTACTGTGATGAAGCACAGAAACGTACACAAGAATCTTTCGGGTACATGAGTGAGCAAACGCTGAAAAATATAATACGGAAAACGATGCTGCGGGCAGAGGGCCTGATAAGCTACACTTATCAGGGCGGTGAGCCAACCCTGCGCGGAGTTGATTTTTTCAAAAAAGCAATTGAATTTCAGAACCAGTACAACAGAAATCATGTACAGGTGCAGAATGCGTTTCAGACCAATGGTTATGCAATTACAGAAGAATGGTGCCGGTTTTTCAAAGAGAATCATTTCCTGATTGGCCTGTCGGTGGACGGAACGGAAGAAATCCACAACTCTATGCGGCACACACATTCCGGGAGCGGCACCTTTGCCCGTGTCAATCAGGCGGCAATGCTGATGGATGAGTATGGGGTGGATTATAATATCCTAACCGTTGTCACGCCAAAAATCGCAGAGAATATTCGGGAGATATATGGCGCTTATAAAAGGCGGGGATGGTATTATCAACAATATATTGCCTGTCTGGATCCCTTTGGAGAAGAGCATGGGAAAACCCCGTATTCCCTTTCACCAGAGGTATATGGACAGTTTCTGACAGATTTATTCCGGCTGTGGTACAAGGATTTGAGGCGTGGAAAGCAGCCTTTTATCCGGCAGTTTGAAAATTATGTCGGTCTTGCGGCAGGCTACATGGCAGAATCCTGTGAACAGAGAGGGGTCTGTGGAATCCAGAATGTGGTAGAGGCAGACGGAAGTGTGTATCCATGTGATTTTTATATGATGGATGAGTACCGTCTGGGGAATTTTAACACAGACCGCCTGGACTACATTAACCAGAGAAGGAGCGAGATTCAGTTCATCGAGCAATCCCGGAAATTGGATGAAGAATGCCGCTCCTGTAAGTATTTCCGGCTCTGCCGGGGAGGCTGCCAGCGCAATCGGGATTTTCAGCCTGATACCGGGCTTTATAAAAACTATTTCTGCGAGGGATACCGGATGTTTTTCGGGCAGTGCTATGAGCAGATTATGGAAATCGGGAAAAGCCTGTCCAAAAGCTGAGAAACTGTTGCTTACATAGTCCACAGGTGGCGGGAACTGAATATGCTTATCGTGGATAATCATGGACTGTAAGGGTTTCGGTTCTTTTCATACAGGTCCTTATCGTGAGGCAGCGGCTCATCTATCTTATAATGGCGGAAAAATACGCTTCATTCATTTTGGGATTCCATCTCTTTTTTCCTCCTGTATTCTGAGGGGGAAAACCCCACCTGCTTCCTAAATAAGCGGCTGAAATAGAGCGGGTCGTCATATCCGATGATATCTGCTATTTCATTTACATGATAAGAGGTGGTTTCCAATAAATGCTGTGCATTTGAAATTCGGATGCTAAGGATATATTTCATTGGTGTAATCCCAATCTGTTTTTCCTGTTGCTCAATCATTTTCTTAACCATATATAGCGTTTGAAATTCCGGATAAACCAACAAGTGCTCATATTTCTGGATGCGGCGTATTGCTCAATGATGATGTCCGTATTGTAGTGTGTGTTAAAATAGCAGGCAGCCATTTCTGCCTGATTTTGTGCAACTGTTTACTTTGCTTTCATCCTCGGACTGTCTTCCGATGAGAATAAAAATCTGCTGTAGGAGTAAGGTCAGATAATCTTCATAGTAAGGCCTGCATATCTGAAGCTCCTGTATCATTTTCCGAAACAACTGCTGGTAATCCGGAGAGGTGCCGGTATAAAATACATGCCCGGTTGACGGGAGCTTATATCTTCTGAGAATCTGTTTCACATCATTTCCGGTAAAATGAACCCAGAATACTTCTGTCTGGTCATCCCCGTAATATACATATTTTTGCATTTCCCTTGGTCTGTACAGAACCATGTGGCCGGCAGTCACAATCTCTTCTACATCTTCCTCAAAGAAAAAGTGTGCCTTTCCGGCAGCAATATACAGCAGCTGATAATCAATTCTGCCTCTGGGGCGGTAAGTCGGAAGCTTAGAACGGGTAAACAGGCGGTAGGTGCCGCAGCTTCCCACAATCAACGGCCTGCTTTTATCCTTAAAATGCAATTTTGAATGATTCAGATATGCGGAATTCGTATACATTTGCCGTACCTCCTGTTAAAAAACGCAGTTTTTTTTACAGTGTATCATTTTGTCCATGTTTTGTCTAATAGAATTTATGGACATATTTTAGGGGAAAAAGATATAATAAATCCACGGAACAGAAGACATAAAAGAAAAATAAAAATGAGGAAAGGAAGGAACGAACATGTTAGTACCAAAGTATTATGAAGATTTAACGAAAATGCATGAGAATACGATGCCGTACAGGGCATACTATATTCCGGCGTCTAAAAGTATGGGAGGATTGGTTGAAGACAGGGAAAAGTCAGACCGTATGCAAATCCTGAACGGCAACTGGAAGTTCAGGTATTATGACAGTATCTATGACTTGCAGGAGAGTTTTTTTGCAAAAGGAGCGTCAGTTGGAGAATTCGATACGGTCCCGGTTCCGGGCGTCTGGCAGAATTATGGTTATGACAGCCACCAATACACAAATGTAAGATACCCGATTCCGATAGACCCGCCTTATGTCCCGCAGGATAATCCATGTGGGGCATATGTATGTGAATTTGAATATCGGAAGGACGCGGATGCTCCAAAGGCATATCTTAATTTTGAAGGCGTGGATTCTTGCTTTTATGTGTGGATGAACGGCGAGTACGTGGGGTACAGCCAGGTTTCCCATGCAACCAGTGAATTTGACGTTACCGGCAGTCTTGTGGAGGGAACAAACCGATTAGCGGTACTGGTGTTGAAATGGTGTGATGGGACTTATCTTGAGGATCAGGACAAATTCCGCATGAGCGGCATTTTCAGAGATGTCTATCTTCTGAAAAGGCCGGAAGCAGTACTGTTTGATTATTTCACCACAACTGAAACCGGAGAAACAGGTGCATCCATCCATATAAAAGCCGCTTTTTTGGGAACTGGCGGGGATGTTGATATTGCCGTTTATGATGCGGAGAATGCCTTAGTTTCCGAAGGCAGATTTGAGGCCGCAGACTGTGGGGACGGGTACACCCATAAGGCACTGCTGAAAATCGAAAATCCGACGTTATGGAATCCGGAAGAACCTTATCTGTATAGTGTGGTATTTACTTCGGGCAAGGAGGTTATTACAGACCGCATTGGTATCCGGGAAATCCATATAGCGGACAATATCGTATATGTGAATCAGAAGCCAATTAAATTCAAAGGCGTAAACCGGCACGATTCGGATCCGGTTACTGGTTTTGTGACGGGGCTGGAACAGATTAAAAAAGATTTGTCTATGATGAAGCGGTACAATTTTAATGCGGTCCGCAGCAGCCATTATCCGAATGTGCCGTATTTTTACCAGCTCTGTGATGAATATGGGTTGTTTGTCATTGATGAGGCGGACAATGAAAGCCACGGTACACAGACACAGTATCTGAAGGATTCAAGCTGGGAGAATGTGGTAGAGCACTGGAACAGACGGATTGCGGAGAATCCGGATTTTATTCCGGCAACGCTTGACCGCACGATGCTGTGCGTTCATAGGGATAAGAACCGCCCATGCATCGTGGTATGGTCTATGGGAAATGAGTGCGGCTACGGATGTACTTTTGAGGAAGCCCTGAAGTGGACAAAGACATTTGATCCTACGAGGCTGACGCATTACGAAAGCGCCTTTTATAGAAGCAGCGACCGCAAGTATGATTATTCCAACATTGATATTCACAGCAGAATGTATCCTGCATTTGAGGAGATACAGGAATATTTGGACAGCAATCCGGATAAGCCGTATCTGATGGTGGAATACTGCCATGCGATGGGAAACGGCCCTGGGGATTTGGAAGATTATTTCAGATTCATTGAAGAGAATGATATTATGTGCGGCGGGTTTGTATGGGAGTGGTGTGACCATGCAATCTATAAGGGACAGGCTGACAATGGAAAAGCAATGTACTATTACGGCGGAGACCACGGCGAGGAAATCCACGATGGCAACTTCTGTATGGATGGCCTGGTTTATCCTGACCGTACCCCGCACACGGGACTGTTGGAATATAAGAATGTATACCGTCCTGCAAGGGTTGTAAAGTATGAGCAGGGCACCGGAGAACTGGTGCTGCATAACTATATGGACTTTGCGGATCTGAAGGATTATCTCTATCTTTCCTATGAGGTAAACTGCGACGGGAAAGTGACCGAAGGAGGCAAAAAAGACATTCCGGAGTCTGTTCCCGCACATGAGGATGGGAGTGTCTTCATTCCGGTAAAGGTTCCGGAGCAGGGAAAATGTTATCTGAAGGTGCAGTATCATTTAAAAAAGGCAACCGATTTGCTGGAAAAGGACTACCTGCTGGGATTTGATGAGATTTTGCTGGAAAATCAGGATGGAAGAAATCAGAAGGCCGTGGAATTGTTAACAGACAGGGATGATACAAAGGATACGATACAGGTTACGGAAACAGACAGGTACCTGACGGTCCGTACCAATACTTTCGAGTATATTTATAATAAGCTGACAGGTCTTTTTCAGGAGCTGAACCGGGGAGGCTGTAAGGTCCTCACAAAGCCAATGGAAATAAATATATGGAGGGCCCCGACAGACAATGACCGTAAGATAAAAGCAGAGTGGATGAATGCACATTATGATCAGAGCGCCGCAAGGGCTTATGAAACAACTTATGAGAATCAGGGTGGAACAGTCGTGATTCAAAGCTCCATGTCTGTTGTAGCCGCTACAGTACAAAGAATATTGGATATCCATGCCACATGGAAAATTCATTCTGACGGGGAAATCAATGTAAAAATGGCAGTTCGGAAGGATATGGAATTCCCGGAACTTCCAAGATTTGGCATTCGCCTGTTTTTAGAGAAAGCGTTTGATAAAGTTACCTTTTACGGAATCGGACCGGAAGAAAGCTATGCCGATAAATGCAGGGCAGGAAGCCATGGGGTATATACTGCCAATGTGGACGAGCTGCATGAAGATTATATCCGCCCGCAGGAAAACGGCAGTCATGCGGATTGTGATTATGTGATTGTGGAAAGTGGAAAAAGATATCTGGCAGTTGCCTCCGAAAAAACGTTCTCGTTTAATGCTTCTCCATATACACAGGAAGAGCTGACAAGGAAAAAACACAATTTTGAATTGGTTCCGGAGGGAAGTACGGTTCTCTGTCTGGACTATGCACAGAATGGAATCGGTTCCAATAGCTGCGGACCGGTTTTGTCAGAAAAGTATCAATTGAACAGTGAAAAATTCGTGTATGCGGTAAAAATGGTACTTCGGGATAAATAGATTTGTAACGGAACAGTATGGCAGGTTATGTAGATAAGGAGCTACGATGAACGAAAAAAAGTATTTAAAATGGTATAACAAAGTAGGCTATGGATCAGGTGATATTGCAGGAAATGTGGTATATGCGTTTTTGTCATCTTTTGTGATGATTTTTTTATCAGATACGGTTGGCCTGAACACGGGGATTGTAGGAACATTAATTATGTTCTCAAAGTTGTTTGACGGCATCACGGATATTTTCTTTGGTTCCATGATAGACAAAACAAAGAGCCGGATGGGAAAAGCGAGACCGTGGATGTTTGGGGCATATTTTGGATGTGCCGCTATGATTATTGCTATTTTTGCCATCCCGGCTGATTTGGGGGATTTTGCAAAATATGCATGGTTTTTCATCGCATACACGGCACTGAATGCAGTATTTTACACTGCGAATAACATCGCGTATTCGGCACTTACCGCTTTAATCACAAAGAACGGCAGTGAGCGTGTGCAGATGGGTTCGATAAGGTTCATGTTTGCATTTGGAACCAGTTTACTGATCCGGGCTGTTACCGTGGATGCGGTAAAGGCATTGGGCGGCGGAGCAGCAGGCTGGAGAACAGTAGCGATTATTTATGCGGTTATCGGGCTGGTTGTGAATACAATCTCTGTTTTTTCAGTGAAGGAGATACCGGCGGAAGAACTGGATGAAACCCATTCGAATAAAGAGATGGAAACCGTGGAAAAATATAAGTTAAAAGATGCGGCTAAAATGCTTGTATCGAATAAATACTACTTAATCATCTGCGGTATCTATGTATTGACTCAGATTTTCACAGCCACATTAAACATGGGAATCTATTTTATGAAGTATATTCTCGGAGATGAGAGCCTGCTAGGAACATTTGCATTGGCAATCAATATTCCCTTGATTTGTGGTTTGATTGTTACTCCGATACTGGTAAAGAGGTTCGGGGGAATGTATAAGATTAATCTGGCGGGGTATATTATTGCAACAATTGCGCGCGGACTGGTGGTAGCTTCGGCATATATGGGCAGCCTTCCGTTGATGTTGGTATTCTCCGGGGTTGCATCCATTGGCATGAGTCCTTTACAGGGAGACTTAAATGCCCTGATTGCAGAAGCGTCTGATTATACCTTCCATACAAAGCGCAAACGCATTGACGGTACAATGTACTCCTGTACCTCGCTAGGGGTAAAAATTGGCGGTGGTATCGGAACGGCTCTTGCCGGATGGCTTTTGGCAGCCAGCGGTTTCGTTGCAAATGCGGCGGTCCAGAGTCAGTCTACGATAAATATGCTGTATGTCATGTATTTATGGATTCCGATGATTATTAACTTCATTATTACTATTCTTCTTTCCAAGTTAAAAGTTGAACAGGCGAATGCCCGGCTTTTAAAAGAAGGTCAGTCTATTTCCTAAGCGGTAGGAAATAGATTGAGTGGAAAAAGGCAGGAAATCTTTTACAATAAGGGTAAAAGATTAAGGAAAGAATAAAGGAGGATTTTTCATGGCAGGGTTAGGAATTTCAATTTATCCGGAACATTCAACAAAGGAGCGTGACCTGGCTTATATTCATTTAGCAGGAAAATATGACTTTCGCCGTATCTTCACCTGTTTGTTAAGTGTGGGGATGAAAACAAGGGAGGAACTTACCGACGAGTTCCGTGACTTGATGGATGCGGCTCATGAGGAAGGCATGGAAGTAATCCTGGATGTAAACCCGGGAGTGTTTGAGAGACTGGGGATTACCTATGACAACCTGTCCTTTTTCCACGAGATTCATGCGGATGGAATCCGGCTGGATGAAGGGTTTGACGGATTGAAGGAAAGTCTCATGACGTATAACGGCGGACTGAAGATTGAATTAAATGCAAGCGGCGGAGGCGGGTATATTGAAAATGTGATGGCTAATTTCCCGAATCCGGACAAGCTGGTTACGTGCCATAATTTTTATCCGCAGAAGTATACCGGCTTGTCATTGGAGCATTTCAATAATTGTAATGAAGAAATGAAAAAACATCAGTTGCATACGGCGGCTTTTGTCTCAAGTAATAACGGAAATACATTTGGCCCGTGGCCGGTGAACGAGGGACTGTGCACACTGGAAATGCACCGTGGGCTTCCGATTGATTTGCAGGTCCGTCATATGTTTGCGACAAGAATGATTGACGATGTGCTGATTGCAAACGCATATGCTTCGGAGGATGAACTGAGAGCCTGCGCCGAGATTCTTCCGGGACTTCTTACTTTTGGATTTGAACCGGAAAAAGAGTTGACGAAAGTGGAGGAAGATATCCTGTATTTTGCACCGAAACATGCAAACCGCAGGGATGTCAGTGAGTATATGATAAGGTCTACGGCTCCGAGAAACGTATTTTCAGGCGTTGCAATCCCGGCAGCAAACACACATGATTTAAAACGGGGAGATGTGGTTATATTAAATGATGAGTACTCACGGTATAAAGGAGAACTGCATATTGCATTGAAAGATATGCCGAATGACGGGCGCAAAAATGTAATCGGGCATATCCCGGAGAGAGAGCTGTTTATGCTGGATTACATGGAGCCTGGAAAAGTGTTTGGTTTCCAGAAGGCAATCTGAGAATCCCGGAACCAAATGCGTTACGAACAGAGGAAGGGGATTTGAGTTGGTATGGAAAACGGACGCCGGAGCAGACTGTTGGATATGCTGGCGCAACATCAGGACTTTATGACCAGCAAACAGTTGGCCGCAGTGCTAAACGTATCAGACAGAACAATACGGTCGGATATTAAAATAATAAACGAAAGCCGGGAGGAGCCGCTGATTGAATCAAATATGCAAAAGGGGTATCGGCTGACTCCGAAGGCATCGGATTATCTGAGTCAGAGCACGCCTGTTCCTGTGCGGGGGGAATCTCAGATTCCCCAGACATCTGAGGCGAGGTGTGTGTATATTATCCAAAAACTGCTGTTTGAGACAAGAGAGCTGAACTTGGTAGACCTGGAAAAACAGATTTATGTCAGCGGCTATACGATTAACCGGGATATTAAGAGAATCCGGGAATTGTTAAAAAATGATTCGAACCTGCAACTGGTGCGTAGCGGACAGTGCATTTCGCTACAGGGAGATGAACTGAGTAAGCGGAAATTATATAAGCGGCTTCTGGTAGCGGAAATTCAGAAAAACTTTCTGAACCTGAACCAGCTTGCAAAATTGTATCAGGATTTTGACTTGCTGGAGGTGAAAGATATCTTCATGTCAGTAATTGAAGAATATGGATATCCGGTACGGGAGTCGCTGATTTTGATGTTGATTATCCATGCAGGAACAAGTATTGAGCGAATGATGCGCTTCAACTATATAGAGTCGGAAGGGGATGAGGATGATATTAAATCATCCATAGAATATCAGATTTCGACAGAATTTTTCGACAGAATCGCCAGACGTTTTCATATTCAGGTAAAGGAAAGTGAAATCATCCGTTTTGCCGTATCCATTCTGGGGCGCAGAACATCCAGCTATGTGAGTGATTATATCGATTACCATGGGAAATGGCTGAATTCCAAGAAACTGACTGAAGAAGTTATCTATCAGATTTACGAGGTGTTTGGAATTGATTTCCGTCAGGATATGGATTTACAGCTTGGTTTGAAGATACATTTACACGGACTGATTGACAGGGAAAAGAAACATGTATGTCTGGAAGATATCTTTAAGGATGAAATACAGAAGAAATACCCGCTGGTCTTTGAGATGGGTATATTTGCAGTAGAATTTCTGGAGAAAAAGATGGGGGCAAGGATTGCTGATACGGAAGCTGCATATATCGCACTGCATCTTGGGGCGGCAAGTGAGAGGCTTAATGTAGGAAGAAGGTATCGGGCGATCGCGATTCTCCCGTACAATCAGACTTTTTCAAAAGCCTGTGAAACAAAGATTGCGGATATGTTCCGCGACAGGATGGAATTGGCGGGGACAATGCACTATTTTGAAGAGGAGCGGATTCGTGAACTGGAGCCCGATTTGATTCTCACTGCATTTTCTGTGCAGCATTTCTTAAATATCCCTACAGTGCCGATTCATCTCTTTGTGGATTACGATACAGAAGCAAATATCTTAAAAGCGCTGAATGAGCTGGATAAAAGTGCATTTCATCTGGAATTTGTCTCTAACATCGGCAACCTGATTCGAAAAGAACATTATTATAAGAATCTGGACTGTGATTCACCGGAAGAAATCATCCGTCTGCTGTGCAGGAATCTGGAGCGGGATGGGGCAGTAGATGCGTCTTTTTGCGACGTCGTATTGAAAAGAGAAGAAATGTCCCCGACATCGTTTGCGGATACGTTTGCGATTCCACATGCGCTTGGGGCGTTTGCAAAGCGCTCAACCATTGCAGTAGCGCAGTTGAAAAAACCGGTTCAATGGGGAGAATTTGACGTAAAATTAGTGATGCTGTTTGCGGTCAACGAAAGTGACCAGCGGATGATTAAAATCTTTTTCGATTGGGTTTCCAGTGTGGTAAATTCGGTGGACAGGCTGGCAGGACTTTGTGTCCCGCTGGAATATGACCAGTTCATGGACCGGATTATGGAATGAGGAATTTCCTAATCCATTAGGAAAATTGTTTGACGCCGTGAAAGCATTGCAATCCGTATAATGAAGGCAGTCAGAAAAAAGAAAGGAAGGAGAAGAAAAATGAAACGAATTTATTTATTTTGTAGTGCAGGAATGTCTACAAGTATGCTGGCAAGTAATATGCAGGAGGTAGCGGATAAGCATAAGCTGCCATTTGAAATCCAGGCATTTCCGGACGGAAAAATCGCGGATATTATTGAAGAGCGCCACCCGGATGTGATTTTACTTGGGCCTCAAATCAAGTTCCGGTACAATGATATTTCTAAGGAATATGCTGATACCGGAATACCGATTGCGGTGATTAACGCAACAGATTACGGAATGATGAATGGGGAGAAAGTACTGAAAGCGGCAGTGAAGCTGCTGAAGGGAAAAGATAAGGGGGATGGAGATGTTAGATAAGTTAGAGAAAATATTTGTACCTGTTGCAGAGCGTCTGGGGAAGAACAAGTATCTGACAGCTATCAGGGACGGTTTCCTTCTCACCACGCCGCTGCTGATTGTTGGTTCATTCTTTATGCTGATTGCGAACTTTCCGATTCCTAACTGGACGGAGTTCTGGGCACGGTTTTTTGGCGATAACTGGACAGCATTCATGGCAAAACCAACGAATGCGACATTTGACATTATGGCAATACTGGCTGTACTCGGAATCGGGTATTCGTTTGCAGGTCAGTTGAAAGTAGATAAACTGGCGGGCGCCGCTGTCGGTGTGGTAGCATGGTTTATCCTGATGCCGTTTGAAGTGACAGACGGAGATGTGACTCTGAGCGGAATCCCACTTGGATGGGTAGGCTCAAAAGGAATTTTCGTAGGTATTATCTGTGCGTTTCTGGCAGTGCATATCTTCGCATTTGTAACGAAGAAAGGATGGGTAATCAAGATGCCGGCAGGTGTACCGCCGACGGTAACGAAGTCCTTTGCAGCATTGATTCCATCTGCAATTGTAATGGTTGTATTTTTCCTGATTAACATTGGGTTCTCATTGACATCTTATGGAAATGCATTTGACTTTGTATTCCTCATTTTGCAGAAGCCACTGATGTCTCTTGGAAATACACTGGGAGCGGTTCTTGTTGCAATGGGATTCCAGCATCTGTTCTGGTTCTTCGGGATTAACGGAGGTTCCATTGTGGGAAGTATTATGCAGCCAATCCTGACACCACTGTCTATGGAAAATCTGGCTGCACTCGGTGCGGGAGCTGCATTGCCGAACCTCGTAAACCAGCAGTTCTATGATTTATTTACAACATTTGGCGGTTGTGGCTCAACGCTGTCAATGTTGATTGCAATGCTGATTGTGTGTAAATCAGACCGTGTAAAGAAACTGAGCAGGATTTCATTTGTACCGGCTTTGTTTGGAATTAACGAACCGATTGTATTCGGGCTTCCAATCGTTCTGAATCCGCTGATTCTTGTTCCGTTCCTGCTGACACCGCTTGTAAATATTCTTGTGAGCTATTTTTCAATGGCAAGCGGATTGGTGCCGTTCTGTAGCGGTGTGAATCTGCCATGGACGACACCGCCGATTATTTCCGGCTTTTTGGTGACTGGATGGCGGGGAGGACTGCTGCAGTTGCTTCTTGTATGTGTCGGTGTGTTGATTTATCTGCCGTTTGTGAAGATGATTGACAGGCAGTATCTCATTGAAGAGAAAGCGGCAACAGAGGATGAGGACGATGATATCTCTTTGGATGATTTGTCGTTTGATGATTTACCTTGATAATTAATATTTAGGCATGAAAACATATATGGAGAGGAGCAGATGTATGGAGGAAATAGAACAGATTTGTGTAGAAATGATATCTCATGTAGGAGTTGCACGTTCCACTTATATTGAAGCAATACAAAAGGCAAAAGCAGGAGACTTTGCAGAGGCAGAAGCGTGTATGAAGGCAGGAAAAGAAGAATATCTGCTTGGACACGAGGCACACTATGAATTGATTCAGAAAGAGGCACGGGGCGAGCATATACAGGTACCGCTGATCTTGGTGCATGCTGAGGATCAGATGATGAGTGCAGAGGCATTTCAGGTGATTGCGGAAGAGCTGATTGCGTCTTATCAGAAAATAAATAAACTGGAAACAATTGTTTCAGGAAAGTAAGGACACAGATATGATAAGAATTATTATGATTTATGATCAGGTTCAGTCAGGACAGGGAACAAAGTATGATACAATGATTCCGTTAAATGCGACAAAGGAACTCATCGGCCCGGCAGTCATGATGAAACCGTATCTGAAGGAAATTGATGCAAAGGTTGTCGCAACACTCATTTCGGGAACTGGAACCTATGAAGAAAACCCGGATGAGGTTAGCAGAAAATTATGCGGGATGGTCAGAAAATTAAAAGCGGATGTAGTAATCTGTGGTCCTTCATTTGATTACGCGGATTACAGTGCAATGTGTGCGGCGGTAGCAGAGCGAATTCAGCAGGAGACCGGAATTCCGGCGTTTGCTGCAATGGCGGATGAAAATGAAGATATCATCCAAGAGTATAAAAACCGCATTACGATTGTTAAAACACCGAAGAAGGGTGAGGGCGGGCTGAATGAGGCTCTGAAAAACATCTGCCGGACAGCAGGAGAACTGGCTGTAGGAACGAAATAGCGCGCTTAATAATTACTTGAAGTATGTCAGCAAAGGAGATGTACTGACTGATTTTTTATCAGCAGTGCATCTCCTTTTTGTGCAGAAAAATGGCTTTACCGGTGGCAGCAGGAGGGATGCCGCACTCAAACTTAGAAAGAAGTAACATGAAATTGTGCAAAATAGCTAAAAACATATATAGAAATTAAGTAGTATAGCAGAACTGTTTTGAAAAAACTGAAAGAACTTTCAAAAGCTGAGACACTCGTTGAAAATAAATCCATAAATGGTTATAATAATCACAGAACGAAGGAGGGCATGGAAGATGAATGAAAGAGTAGAACAAATTAAAGGAAAATTAATCGTATCCTGCCAGGCGTTACCGAATGAGCCGCTGCATTCTTCATTTATTATGGGAAGAATGGCACTTGCAGCCAGAGAAGGCGGTGCATGTGGTATTCGCGCTAACACAAAAGAAGACATTAAGGAGATACAATCTCAGGTTGACCTTCCAATCATTGGAATTGTAAAAAGAGATTATGACAACTGCGATGTCTATATCACTCCAACGATGAAGGAAATTGATGAACTGATGGAAGTGAAGCCGGAAATTATTGCTATCGATGCAACGATTTCAAAAAGACCGGGCGGAAAGACACTGGATGAGTTCTTCCACGAAGTGAAGGAAAAATACCCGGAACAGTTGTTTATGGCAGACTGCTCTACAGTAGAAGAGGCAATTCATGCGGACGAATTGGGGTTTGACTTTATCGGGACGACTATGGTTGGCTATACCGAACAGAGTAAAGGTGACAAGATTGAAGCCAATGACTTTGAAATCCTAAGAAAGATTGTCGCAAATGTAAAAAATAAAGTTATCGCTGAAGGAAATATCAATACTCCGGAGAAGGCAAAAAGAGTTATTGAGCTTGGAGCGTACAGTGTAGTTGTGGGTTCTATCATCACAAGACCGCAGTTGATTACAAAGTCGTTTGCAGAAGCGCTTCAATAGTTTATCGGAGTCGTTTAGATGAAATATTTTATACATAAAGTAACCAAAAAAGTAACTGAAAAATCATTAAGAAAAGGAGAAATGAATCATGAGAAATCTTGACAAGTACAAAGGAGTCATTCCGGCATTTTATGCATGTTACGACGAGGAGGGGAACATCAGTGCAGAGGGTGTACAGGCGCTGACAACATACTTCGTAGAAAAAGGCGTGAAGGGTGTATATGTAAATGGCTCTTCAGGAGAATGTATCTACCAGAGCGTAGAGGACAGAAAGATTGTTCTTGAGAATGTAATGAAAGCAGCAGAGGGGAAACTTACAGTTATCGCACACGTTGCCTGCAATAATACAAAAGACAGCCAGGAACTTGCAGCCCATGCTGAGAGCCTTGGAGTAGATGCAATCGCAGCAATCCCTCCGATTTATTTCCACTTGCCGGAGTACGCGATTGCTCAGTACTGGAATGATATCAGTGCAGCAGCGCCGGAGACAGATTTTGTTATCTACAATATTCCACAGCTTGCAGGTGTCGCTTTGACACAGGGACTATTCGCAGAGATGAGAAAGAATCCAAGAGTCATTGGTGTTAAGAACTCTTCTATGCCGGTTCAGGATATCCAGATGTTCAAACAGGCAGCAGGTGAAGATTACATTATCTTTAACGGTCCTGACGAGCAGTTCATGAGCGGGCGTGTTATCGGAGCAGAGGGCGCTATCGGCGGAACATACGGTGTAATGCCGGAACTGTTCCTGAAACTTGACGAACTCGTAAGAGCCGGAAAGATGGATGACGCAAGAGAACTTCAGTATGCAGCAGATGCTATTATCTACAAAATGTGTTCTGCACACGGAAATATGTATGGCGTAATCAAAGCAATCCTGAAGATTAATGAAGGTCTGGACCTTGGCGGAGTCAGAAAACCACTGGCAGCTCTGGTCGACAGCGATATGGCAATTGTAGAGGAAGCAGCGCAGATGATTCGCGATGCAAAGGCAAAATATCTCGCATAGGCCGTACCGGACAGAGAGAAGCTATTGAAAATGTACCTGCACCCGGCGTAAGAGAGCCAAAACCGGGTGTGGGATGAAAAACTGATGAGAGTTTTAGGAGGAATAGACATGCAAGGCTTTACAATAGTTGATTTAGTTATCTTAATTGTATATCTGGCAGCAGTATTGTTTGCCGGTCTTCATTTCGCAAAAAAAGAGATGAAGGGAAAAGAGTATTTTAAGGGTGACGGAACCGTGCCGTGGTGGGTAACTTCCGTATCCATTTTTGCAACTTTATTGAGTCCGATTTCATTCTTGTCACTGGCAGGAAACTCATATGCAGGAACATGGATTATGTGGTTTGCACAGCTTGGTATGCTGCTGGCGATTCCGATTACAATCAAATTTTTCCTGCCGATTTACAGCAAACTGGATATTGACACCGCTTATCATTATCTGGAACTGCGATTCAACAGCAAGGGGCTGCGTGTTCTGGGCGCAGTAATGTTCATTGTTTATCAGGTGGGACGTATGTCCATTATTATGTATCTTCCATGTATGGTGCTTTCAAAACTGATGGGGATTAATGTAAATATTCTGATTATCATCATGGGAGTTATCGCAATCATTTACTCCTACACAGGCGGACTGAAATCCGTACTCTGGACAGACTTCATTCAGGGCTCCGTGCTTCTGATTGGTGTAACATTCGGATTGATTTTCCTGATTGCACATATTGACGGCGGTTTGGGAGCAATCTTTGAGCAGTTTACAGTAGGTCATAAGTTCCTGGCAGTTGACCAGCCGGTTTTTGATGCAAATATTTTAAAAGACAGTGTATTTCTGCTTATCGTAGGAGCCGGATTCAACACAATGGCTTCTTATGTTTCCAGCCAGGACATTGTACAGCGTTTTACAACAACAACAGATACAAAGAAACTGAATAAGATGATGCTTGCAAACGGTGGATTGTCCATTTTTATCGCAACAGTATTCTATCTGATTGGAACAGCATTATATGTATTTTATCAGGTACAGGGAAATACACTTCCGCCGGCAGCTCAGCAGGACCAGATTTTTGCATCATGGATTGCATTTGAACTTCCGGTAGGCATTACAGGTCTGCTTCTGGCAGCAATTTATGCGGCAGCACAGTCTACATTGTCAACAGGTCTGAACTCTGTGGCTTCAAGCTGGACGCTGGATATTCAGGAACGTTTATCTAAGAAAAAATTAAGCTTTGAGACTCAGACAAAGATTGGTCAGATAGTATCTCTGGTTGTTGGTATCTTCTCTATCGTAGTTGCTATGGTATTGGCAAACGGCGGAGTAAAATCTGCATACGAATGGTTCAACGGATTCATGGGACTGGTACTTGGTATCCTGATTGGAACATTTATTCTGGGTGCGTTCACAAAAGTCGCAAATACGTTCGGCGCAACAGTGGCATTTATTGTAGCATCTGCAGTTATGGTTTATATTAAATACTTTGTTCCGGCAGAGAATGTATCTATCTGGTCTTACTCCATTATCTCCATCGCAGTATCTCTGGTAGTGGGAATTCCTGCAAGCATCATTTGGAGAAAAGTAAAAGGTGATACATCCGTACCGGCACCGAACACAACCATTTACAAAAAATAGGGAAAAGAAGGAGAACATGGTATGATTTTCGGAAATATAAATAACTTAAAAGAGTTTCCTTTTTTAGAGGAACAGGTAAAAGAATGTTTCGAATATGCAAAGAGCCATGATCTGGCATCCTATGAAAAGGGAAGTCATGATATTGACGGAGAGCGCTTATTTGTCAACATTGTGGAATACACGACAACGACTCCGGAGGAGCGTTTCTGGGAGGCACATAAGAATTATCTGGATGTACATGTGATGATTCATGGTACGGAGCAGATTGATTTAAACTTCATTCAGAATATGGATGTAAAAGAGTTCGTAGAAAAAGATGATTTTCTTCCGATGGACGGAGAAAAGAACAGTTCGGTTATCTTAAATGCCGGTGATTTCCTGATTTGTTATCCAAGTGACGGACACCGCACAGCAGTAGCAGTGGATGAACCAGAAACGATTAAAAAGGCAATTTTTAAAGTACGCATATCATAGTCAGGAAAATTCCTGAAAGAGCGCAGAAAGGCAAATCAGAAAGGAAATTCTGAATTTGCCTTTTTTGTGGTATAGGAAAGTTCTGCGAACGTCCTATACCATGTCCGTATGCGGACTGTTTCCTCAGGGAGATGAAATTGCTGCTTTGCAGTCCGCTCGGGCGCGAAGATTGCGTTTCATGCGCAATCTGTTTCATACAGGAAATTATTTTCTTGCCGCAGGCGGGAAGCAGGATTGCGGAAAATGTGGGAATAGATTATAATACAGGGCATAAGAATATGTCCAAAGAGGTGAAGGATGAATAGATATATAAGTATTGATATAGGTGGAACAGCGATTAAATATGGAGTGATACAGGAAGATGGAGAAATCATCAGCAGGGATGAGATGAAAACAGAAGCGTACAAAGGCGGTCCGTCGATACTGGCTAAAACCGTAGGCATTGTGGAAAAGTTAAAGGAAAATGAAGTTATCAGCGGAATCTGTATCTCCACAGCGGGGATGGTCGATACGAAGAAGGGTGAAATTTTTTATGCGGCGCCGCTGATTCCTGATTATATCGGAACAAAGTTCAAAGAGACAATGGAGACAAGATTTGGAATCCCATGCGAAGTGGAGAATGATGTAAACTGTGCAGGGCTTGCGGAGTACAAATCAGGGGCATCTGCCGGAAGTGAGATAGCGCTGATGCTAACCATCGGCACCGGGATTGGCGGATGTATCGTGGTGAACGGAGAAGTGTTCCACGGGTTCTCAGGAAGTGCCTGTGAGGTAGGGTACATGCATATGGGGGAAAGTGATTTCCAGACATTGGGAGCTGCAAGTATTCTGACAAAAAAAGTGGCTGCATGGAAAGACGAGCCGGAGGATATCTGGAATGGTTACCATATTTTTGAAGAGGCGAAAAAGGGTGATGAGATTTGCAATAAAGCGATTGACGAGATGTGCGATATCTTAGGAAAGGGAATCGCGAATATCTGCTATGTCATCAATCCGGAGGTTGTCGTACTTGGCGGTGGAATTATGGCGCAGGAAACCTATCTGCGGGACAGAATTGAAGGCGCTCTGGACAGGTATCTGGTTCCGAGCATTGCAAAACACACCAGAATTGAGTTCGCAAAGCATAGAAATGATGCGGGAATGCTTGGAGCATTCTATCACTTTATGAGTATTCACGAATAGAAAAGGTGAGGATATTATGGAGTATTACGTGAAGTCCGTGATACCAATCATAGAATCGAACTATGATAAATTCACAACAGTAGAAAAGAATATTGCAAATTTTTTTATAGAAAACTGTGAGAGACAGGACTTTTCAGCGAAAGCAGTGGCGGAAAAACTGTATGTGTCGGAGGCCTCTTTATCACGGTTCGCCAAAAAATGCGGATACAGGGGATACCGGGAATTTGTATATCAATATGAGGAAACTTTTGTAGAAAAAAAAGAACCCATTACCGGGAATACGAGAAAGGTACTGAATGCATATCAGGAGCTGTTGAATAAGATGTACAGTCTGATTGATGAGGCGCAGGTGACCAGAATCAATAAATACCTGAATCAGGCGGAGCGTGTATTCGTGTGTGGAAAGGGAAGTTCGGGACTTGCAGCAAGTGAGATGGAATTACGGCTTATGCGCATTGGTGTGGATATCAGTTCGATTAAAGATACAGACGAGATGAAGATGCGGGCGGTGTTTCAGGATAAGCAAAGTCTGGTTTTGGGAATCAGTATTAGCGGCGAGACGGAAGAAGTGCTTTATTTGCTGAAGGAGTCCTATGCGAAAGGGGCGAAAACAATCCTGATTACTGCTCAAAATAAAGATGAATTCTTGGAATTCTGTACAGAAGTTATACTGATACCGTCACTTCGTCATTTAAATCACGGCAATGTAATCTCACCGCAATTCCCGGTTTTGGTTATGCTGGATATTATTTATTCTTACTATGTGGAAGAAGATAAGTATAAGAAAGAAAAATTGCATGATAATACTCTGAGAGCCCTGGAAGAAGGACAGACAAAACGAAGGGATATTCTGCGGCGGATATAGAAATTTATGGAGGGATAATGCGAAGATGATTATTCAAAATGTGAGGGTATACACAGAAGACAAGAAATTTGAAAAAGGTATGATTTTCATAAAGGACGGGGTATTCGATAAGATTGTGACAGATTTATGTGAAGAAGGGTGTTGCCATGAGGACGTTCCGGATGAAGATGTAATCGACGGCGAAGGCTGCTATGCCATTCCGGGGCTGATTGATTTACATTTCCATGGATGTATGGGAGATGATTTCTGTGACGGCACAAAAGAAGCCATTGCGAGAATTGCAAAGTACGAAGAATCTGTCGGGGTAACAGCGATTGCACCGGCAACCATGACACTCCCGGTAGAGGAACTGGAGGACATTCTGAAAGTCGCAGCACAGTATAAGAAGGAAGCAAAAGAGGGTGCGGATTTAATTGGAATCAATATGGAAGGCCCGTTCATCAGTGCGGTTAAAAAGGGCGCTCAGGATGCACGGAATATTGTTCCCTGTGATGCAGAAATATGTCGGCGTTTTCTGGATGCGTCCGACGGATTGGTAAAATTTGTAGGAATTGCTCCGGAGGAAAGTAAGGAAAGTACAGCATTCATCAATCAGATGAAAGACAAGGTGAATATTTCCCTTGCCCATACCAATGCAGATTATGATACTGCAAAGGCAGCATTTGACGCAGGGGCAAACCATGCAGTCCATCTATATAACGCGATGCCGGCGTTTACGCACAGGGCGCCGGGAGTTGTGGGCGCAGTCTATGACAGCAAACATGTGATGGCAGAGATTATCTGCGACGGAGTGCATATCCATCCGTCCGCTGTCCGCGCGACATTTCAGATGATGGGAGAAGACCGTATGATTCTTATCAGCGACAGTATGCGGGCGACCGGAATGCCGGACGGAAAGTATACATTGGGAGGTTTGGATGTTAACGTAAAAGGAAACCGTGCAACGCTGGTATCCGACGGAGCACTGGCAGGCTCCGCTACCAATTTGCTGGACTGTATGAGAACGGCTGTAAAGAAGATGGGACTGCCGCTTGAGACAGCAGTTGCCTGTGCGACAATGAATCCCGCAAAGAGTCTGGGAGAATATGAAAAATATGGTTCAATAGCCGTTGGGAAGAAGGCGGATGTTGTATTGTTAGATAGCGAATTGGGACTGAAAGCGGTTGTGAAAGATGGAAAAAGAATAGAATCCATGTAGTATAGGGACGGGCAGATAGAAGCGAATAGACAGAGAAGAATGAACAGAGAAGAATGAATAGAAAAGAATAGATAAAAATGAATAGATAGAAAAGAATCCTCAGACGGCGGTCTGGGGATTTTTTTGCCGGGAAGGAAGTTGCGCCCAGAAAGCTGTAGGCAGGAAATTATGGCAGGAAGCTGCAGGTAAGAAATTGCGCCCAGGAAATTCTTCAAGAAATGTCTTGACAATATTTTGGGTGGGTTATATAATCTAAAACATATTAAACCTATTAAGTAAATAGGTATAAAGAAAGGGGCAACAATGAACTGGAGTTTTATCATGAAGTATCTGCCGGTGTATGAGAAAGCTGCATTGCTGACGCTCCGTATCGGATGGCTTGGAATCGCACTGGCAATCCTCATCGGAGCGGTCTGTGCATGCATCCGGTATTACAGAGTTCCTGTTCTCAGAAGAATTGTGGGATTCTATATTGAGTTAAGTAGGAATACCCCTCTTTTGGTTCAGTTGTTTTTTATTTATTATGGATTGCCCAAGATTGGAATTCAGACGAATGCGGAAATATGCGGTGCGGTGGGGCTTGCCTTTTTGGGTGGAAGCTATATGGCGGAAACATTCCGAAGCGGCTTGGAATCCGTTGATTCGATACAGCGCGAGAGTGCGGTCAGCCTTGGGATGAATCCGTATCAGGTGATGCGGTATGTTGTGATTCCGCAGGCAGCATCGATGAGCGTCCCGGCGTTTATCGCAAATATCATTTTCTTATTGAAGGAAACAAGTGTATTCAGTGCAATCAGCCTGATGGATTTAATGTTTACGGCAAAGGATTTAATCGGATTGTATTACAAGACAACGGAAAGTCTGTTTTTGCTCGTTGTATTTTACCTGATTATCCTGCTTCCGGTGTCCATACTTGGAAGTGTGCTGGAAAGGAGGCTTCGCTATGCCGGATTTGGGGCTTGACGTGTTATGGAAGGGAAGTAACTTTCTGCGAATCTTAAGCGGTCTGTGGGTAGCGCTGCGAATCAGTTTATTTGCGGTAGCGTTCAGTATTCCGTTGGGAATGCTCATGGGCGTGCTGATGACGAAAAAAAACAGGGTGATTGGGGCGGCGCTCAGAGTATATCTGGAATTTATCCGAATTATGCCGCAGCTAGTGCTGCTGTTTCTTGTATATTTCGGGACGACGAGAAGTTTTGGATGGAATTTGTCAGGAGAATTGGCGTCGGTGGTTGTGTTTACCCTGTGGGGCACCGCAGAGATGGGAGACTTGGTCAGGGGAGCTCTTATCAGTATCCCGGGCCATCAGTATGAGAGCGGTGAAGTGCTCGGACTCAGCAGGGCACAGACATACTGGTACATTATCATTCCACAGACGCTTAGAAGGCTGATTCCGCTTTCCATTAATCTGATTACGAGAATGATTAAGACGACAACATTAGTTCTCATGATTGGTGTCGTAGAAGTGCTGAAAACGGCGCAGCAGATTATCGAGGCAAACCGGATGTCTAGTCCGAATGCCGCATTTGGAGTATATCTCGTTGTTTTTTTATTATATTTCTTTGCCTGCTGGCCAATCAGCCTGCTGGCAAGGTATCTGGAAAGGAAGTGGGGGTGAGAAGATGGCAGAAGAATTGTTAAAAATTGAGCATCTTACGAAAAAATACGAAGAGAACATTATACTTAATGATGTCGGTCTTACCGTACATAAGGGAGAAGTGATAGTGATTGTTGGACCGAGCGGCTGCGGGAAAAGCACATTTCTTCGCTGCATCAATGCGCTGGAACCGATTCAGGGGGGAACGATTGTGCTTGATGGGGAAAATGTAGAAACCGGAAACAGGAATCTCGCCAGAGTCAGAGAAAAGATAGGAATGGTCTTTCAGAATTATGAATTATTCCCACATCTGACTATATCGGAAAATATCATGTTGGCACCGATAAAAGTGCAAAAGAGAAAGAAGGAAACCGTGAAGCAGGAGGCAATGCACTTACTGCAGCGGGTTGGCCTGGAGGAAAAAGCAGACAGTTATCCGAGGCAGCTCTCAGGCGGGCAGAAACAGCGTGCCGCAATTGTCAGGGCATTATGTATGCATCCGGAAATCCTTCTGTTTGACGAAGTGACGGCTGCGCTTGATCCGGAGATGGTAAGAGAGGTGTTGGATGTGATGCTTGGGTTAGCCGCCCAGGGGCGCACCATGCTTATTGTAACACATGAAATGCAGTTTGCGCGGGCGGTTGCAGACCGGATTCTGTTAATCGATAAAGGGAAAATTATCGAAGATTCAAATCCGGAGACATTTTTTACCGCCCCAAAAACAATGCGGGCAAAACAATTTTTAAATACATTTTCATATGAGTTAAACGACAAATGAGACATAGTTTTGTCTCTGTACTATATTGAACCTTGAAAATTTAATACATTATCTTGA
>DCKD01000061.1 GCA_002320245.1 Lachnospiraceae bacterium UBA1683 | reverse complement strand
GAATTAATCAGCGTTTCCCTAAATGTCCACATTTCTAACTGAAACGTGATATAGCAGTTTCTCGCCAGAAAAATCGCCATATACTGTGTTCCAAACATAATCACACTGTACATTACCTGACACACCATACCCATTTTACTATGAAAATAAAACAGTCTCCCTATCAGAACATAATACACGCACAACAGCACCATTGTAACTACGTCGTTCCACCAAATACTCGGAATCAGAACTGATAAAACTCCATATCCTGTCCATGCCAGTACTCTCTTCCACCGGCATCCCTCAATGTTCTCCGGTACGGCTCGAACAATCAGCCGCGCACAAAGCACAAAGGCCAAATCCGATAACAGGAGAAAGAACCACGAAATGATTTGCTCCATCAATTTCTTTCCTCCACTCTTCCCGCAAGATATGACAGCAACTCTTGTTTCCAAACTTTTTGTTTTTTCTGTGCCAGAGGAATCTCCGTTCCATTATCCAACAGAATACGTCCGGTCGACACATTCTTCACATGGAGCATATTTACCACAAAACTCTGATGGGGCATAGAAAACCCGTATGATTTCATTCGTTTTTCTATATTACTTATCCGTTCCTGCATACTGTAAACCTCATCTTTTGTTACAATCTGAACTTTTCGCTCCCGGTATTCAAAATAATAGATTTCATCCGTCGGCAGACACAGAAGTCCCTTTCCCGTCTGGAAGTCCAATACCTCATATCCCATCGGCTGCCCATATTCAAAGATGTCCTTCAAGACTTGGTGCACCTCTTTTTCTTTTACCGGTTTAAGCAGATATTGAAATGCATGCACCCGGAAAGCACCTGCCACATAATCCCGGTATGCTGTCAGGTAGATGATTTTTACAGTTTTATCTATCTCCCGGATTTTCTTCCCGGTTTCTATGCCGTTCATTCCTTTCATATCAATGTCCAAAAACACTGCCTGATATGGCCGATAATCTTTTAACAACTCCTCGCCGGACCTGAAAGAACGGACCTGAACCTCTGAATTCCAGCCGCCAATCATTGTACTGACCGTCTCTGTTATTCTCTTGTCGTCATCGCATACTGCCACTCGGTACATGTACTCTTCCTCTTACTCTGCTCTCTTCCTATCCATTCTGCCGGAAAATTCTTTCTCTTCATCCTGCCAGAAAATAATTCTTTCTCTTCATTCTGCCAGAAAACATGTGCTGTAGGTGTGCACTATCAAGAATTGCGCTTCTTACTTGATATGTTCATTTTAACATCTTAAGTGCAATTGTAAATGTCCGTTGCTCAAATGACAAAAAACTGGTATCAAACAACTTCGTTTCACGAGCGCCGTGCCAATTCCATAATTTCGGCGTACTTTCCTATAATATATCCGTAATTCTCCTTTTTGTGTGGCAGACTACAGTTTGTACAATCCTTGATTCCTTTTTCCGTATATTGAAAATTACCGCCACATCTGTCTCCAAGCGTATACAGAGGACAATAGCAGAACAGGCAGTTAAAATTATCCGTATCTTTTGTCTTATGGCACGGAAAATATTCACACTTTTTATTACAAAAGAAAGAATAATATTTCCCTTCCCATGGTTTTTCACTCACTTCCGTTCCTCCCAACTACTTAAACCGCAAATACAATCAATCTCCTTCAGCTCTTCCGCCGTAAAAGTTGTATGCTCCACAATTGAAATATTCTCCTTTATCTGTGACGGCTTGGATGCTCCAATCAGAACCGAACACACCTCATCGTCTTTCAAAATCCATGACAATGCCATCTGTGCCAGTGTCTGCCCCCTCTCTGCTGCAAGAAGATTTAACTGTTCAATCTGACGAAGCTTTTCTTCTGTCAGAGCGCTTGCCTTTAAGAATCTCGAATCACGCGCAATCCTGCTGTCTTCCGGGATTCCCTTCAGATACTTGTCTGTGAGCAATCCCTGTGCCAGAGGGCTAAATGCAATGATACCCACACCCGCCTCTTTACAAAATTCTTTGACACCGTCCTCCTCTATGGTACGGTCAAGGATTGAATATCTCCTCTGATTTACTATAAATGGACAATGTAGTTCTTTCAAAATCTCAACTGCCTTGCGGGTATACTCTCTGTCATAATTGGATACCCCTGCATATAGTGCCTTTCCGCTGTGCACGATGTCCGCCAGTGCCTGCATCGTCTCCTCCAGCGGAGTCTCCCTGTCCATCCTGTGATGATAAAAAATATCCACATAATCAAGTTTCATCCGTTTCAGGCTCTGGTCCAGACTTGCCATCAGATATTTCCGGCTGCCCCAGTTTCCATAAGGGCCATCCCACATATCATATCCTGCTTTTGTCGTAATTACCATTTCATCTCTATATGACCGGAAATCCTCCTCCATAATCCGCCCGAAATTCGTCTCCGCACTGCCATAGACCGGCCCGTAATTATTGGCAAGGTCAAACTGTGTAATCCCACAGTCAAATGCCGTCCGGCACATTTCCTTCATATTATCATAATGATCTTTACTGCCAAAATTGTGCCAGAGCCCAAGAGAAACTGCCGGAAACTTCAGTCCGCTCCTTCCCACTCTATTGTACTGCATGTTCTCATAACGGCTGCCGTCCGCTTTGTAAATATTTGCGATATCTGCCATGATGATATTCTCCTTCCATAATTATTCGCCCGTTTCACCTATCGCGCTCCGGACCACATGTTCCAAACCGCTTATCCGTGTATGCACTTAACTTACTTTTTGTGTTTCTAATGAATCTCTATCTGACAGCTTCGCATGGTCTCAAGCGCCGCATCATGCTTATCCGGCGCAACTCCCGCACAGCAGGATGCATCTACACATATCAAAGTCTCCGGAAGAAATGCTTTCAGCAGCAAGGCATTCGAAACCACACAAATATCCGTGCACAAGCCAACTATTTCAATACAATCAATTTTCTCTTCTTCGTTTTGCGCTGCCAGATCCTCTGCCAGTTTGCGGCATCCGAAAGTTATTTTTTCGTAAAGCATAGCACCCTTTACGGTTTTCAGCTTCTCCAGATTCCCCGCAAGATTCCATCCCCACGTTTCTTTTACGCAATGGATTACCGGAAGGGCTTTTCCCTCCTGTGTGTCCGGATAGTTCTCTGAATGTGTATCTTTTGTAAAAATAATCTTTCCTTCGAAACTTTCCACTTTCTTTTCTACTTTCAGAAGAATTTTCTTTGCCTCCGCCGTTCCAAGTGAACCGTCGACAAAATCATTCTGCATATCCACTACAACTAAAATTTCATTTCTCATATTTTCTGTCCATCCTTTCCCTGCTAATATTAATCTATAGAATGTGCGCCCGCCGGCCTCCTACAGGCTGAAACTCTTATAAGTGATTAATTTTACCATAACCGCCACATCTGAAAAACAAGAGACATGGTCCACAGCTCAATCCACAAAGGGGTGATAATTGACTTTTCCCGTTATGTTCAAAAATCCAACTCCGAAAATTTTCCCATTCGCCATCTTCCTGACATACCAACATTATATCATTGCCATATCATATAGTCATTCCTTTTTTGCCTGTCGAAAAATATTTTTATCCCACGGTTTATTAAAAATACAATATCGTACTGTGTAAATTTCACAACCCTGCCCCACAAAGCATTCAGCAGACGCATTGTGCTAATAAAAGTGATTGTCTAAACGCACTAAGATGTTTTGCCCATCTCTATGTATTCACACCAATAATGTGTAACTACAGCATAAAGGAAATATATGTAATAGAGCTTTGACATGGCTCTGAATTACCGGAAACATATATTCTGAAATTTCTTAATCCAAAATATACAATTTATGTGGAAAAATAACACGCTAAATCGAGATTATCCTCTTCTGACTTGCAAGCCAACGGGACACCAAAATCAATGGTTGCAAGTATGCTGGGGCATACTACCGAAGTCAACGAAAAATATTATACTTATGACACTTCAAATCTTGACGAAAAACAAAAGATTATCCAAGAACGCAATGCCAAATTTAAGAATTTAGCACACGCTGGATAATCCCAACCAAAGCCAACCAGATTTTTTCACTTTATAAAAATGAAAAACCCCCATAAAATGGGGGGGAAAGTAAATCGGAGTGACAAGATTTGAACTTGCGACCTCTACGTCCCGAACGTAGCGCTCTACCAAGCTGAGCCACACTCCGATAAATAAGGGAATCTGTTTTACCAGATTCCCGACTACGGAAAAGGGACTTGAACCCCTACTAACAGAGTCAGAGTCTGCTGTGCTGCCAATTACACCATTCCGCATTATCTGTCGTTGTTTGCTTTCGTTCCTCACAAGCAACATGGTTATTATATCAAACTCACAGGAAAAATCAACCCCTTTTTTTAATTTTCTGAGTTAGATTTTTTACAGTTAATTTACATATTGTCTGATATTTCAACACCGGATTTTAAATTCAATCTCTGAAAATATAAATATCAAATTTATTTTTTTAATCATTTTCAGTTCCTATATTGTCGTCAGAGAAATCATGTCAAAAAGGGACACCCCATCTTGTAAAAAGGGACACCCTAAACGTCAGATGGGGACGTAGTAAAGTTGAACTTTACTACGTCCCCATCTGACATCCGCCTACAATGCTGTAATTCTTTCAATTGCAGCAACGGTATTTTTGTAGCTTCCGAATGCGGTCAGCCGGAAGTATCCTTCTCCGCTTGGTCCAAACCCCGAACCTGGTGTTCCGACTACGTTTGCATTTTCAAGCAGGTAATCGAAGAAGTCCCAGGATGTCATTCCTTCAGGTGTCTTCAGCCAGATATATGGTGCATTCACCCCGCCGGAGACAGTGTATCCGGCGTTTTTCAGACCTTCATAAATAACCTTTGCATTCTTCATATAGTAAGCAATCTGCTCTTTTAGCTGTGCCTTTCCCGCCTCAGAGTAAACTGCCTCCCCGGCTTTCTGCACGATGTACGGAGCGCCGTTGTATTTTGTTCCTTGACGCCGTGCCCACAGGGAGTGGAGCGTAACCCCTCCACATTTCAAATCTTTGGGAATAATAGTTGCACCGAGACGCACGCCTGTGAAGCCTGCATTCTTGGAAAAGCTGCGCAGCTCAATTGCGCAGGTTCTTGCACCCTCACATTCATATATGCTGTGCGGTACGTCCTCCCCAGAAATATATGCCTCATAAGCCGCATCGTAAATGATTACTGCCCCAACTTTATTTGCATAGTCAACCCACTCCTGAAGCTGTGATTTTGTGATTGTAGAACCGGTCGGATTATTTGGGAAACACAAGTAAATAATATCCGGTGTTTCTTTCGGCAGTTCCGGTGCAAAGTTTGTTGCGGCAGTACATGGCATATAGATTACATCGCTCCATGTTTCTTTTTCCGCATCATAAGTTCCGGTTCTCCCTGCCATTACGTTTGTATCCACATAAACCGGATAAACAGGGTCGCATACCGCAATTTTATTATCCGCACTGAAGATTTCCTGAATATTTCCTGAATCGCATTTTGCCCCGTCGGAAATGAACACTTCATCGGCAGAAATGTCACATCCGCGCGCCTGATAATCATGCTTTGCCATCGCACTTCTCAAGAATTCGTATCCAAGATCCGGAGCATACCCGTGAAATGTCTCTGCATTTGCCATTTCATCTACCGCACTGTGCAAAGTGTCAATAATAGCCGGCGCAAGCGGCTGAGTCACATCGCCGATTCCCAGACGGATAATGGATTTCTCCGGATGTGCCTCTGTATACGCAGCAACCTTTTTCCCAATTGTAGAAAACAAATAACTCCCCGGTAATTTCAAATAATTGTCGTTGATTTTAAACATCTTTTCTTCTCCTTGTACCACTTCTTATGTATCAAAGCCGGCATTTTGCCTTTTCATGAATTTATCGTGTCCTTTACTCCCACACTCCGTCAAATACAACCTCGGCAGGTCCTGTCATAAACACAGTATCCTGTTCTCTGTCCCATCGGATATGCAAATCGCCTCCGAGCAGTTTTACCGTCACCTCCTCGTCTGTCACACCATTTAACACGCAGGCAACGGCGGTCGCGCAGGCTCCGGTACCGCAGGCAAGTGTCTCGCCTGAACCCCGTTCCCATACACGCATCTCAACGGTATTTCTATCCAGCACCTTTACGAATTCGGTATTCATTCTCTTTGGGAACCTCTCATGTTTCTCAAAAAGCGGTCCGATTTTCTCAATTTCCAGATTCTTTACATCATTCATGAATACAATGGCGTGCGGATTTCCCATAGAAACTCCGGTAATCCGGTATTCCATTCCGTCCACAAAAATCGGTTCATCAATGACTGCATCTCTATCTGATACGATTGGGATTAGTTCGGGTTTTAGTATCGGTTTTCCCATATCCACTTTCACCTGCTTCACTTTCCCGTCTTCCACAGCCAGTTCCAGATACTTGATTCCCCCCAGCGTCTCAACGGAAATATTTGTCTTGTCAGTCAGACCATAATCATAAACATATTTTGCCACGCATCGTATACCATTCCCACACATTTCCCCACGTGAACCGTCTGCATTGTACATTTCCATCTCAAAATCCGCAACTTGGGATGGACGAATCAGAATCAGTCCGTCCGAACCGATTCCAAAATGGCGGTCACTGACTTTCACTGCAACCTCAGAAGGATTTTCCACTATTTCTTTGAGGCAATTGACATATACATAGTCATTGCCAAGCCCCTGCATTTTTGTAAACTTCATTCTATATCTCCTAACTTCTGCTTTTTCTTTTTAATTTCTGCTACTTCTTCTTACTTCCCTCTACTTCTTATTTCTGCTATTTCTTCTTTATTTCTGTTAGTCTCGTATTGCTTTCAACAGTCCATCACCCACGCTGTCAACATTTAATCATTCATAATTGCCAATACCATCTGTGCCGTCTCCAGCATATTTGTCCCGCTGTCCATACTGCTCTTCTGCAAATACCGATGTGCTTCTTCCTCCGTCATATGATTCCGGTTCATTAAAAGGAGCTTTGCCTGCTCTATCAGTGCTTTCTGCTCCGGACTGCGGTTCTTTGCCGCCTCCCGGCGTTTCCGGCGTCTGCGCTGCATCGTCTGCTGCATCATCTGGACTGTATTGAGTATATCATATACTTTGATTGGCATCGGAAGCCCCACAACACCTTTTGCCAGACCTTCATTCCACTTATCCGGCGATGCAATCAGCAGCAAGTCAAACGTCTCCTGAAGACAATCCCGGAGTTCCGTGTACATCATATCCTGCATCCGGTAGCCGCACACAACAATCCCGTCATCAAGCGTATCGGTACTGTTCAGCACCTGTGCTCCAGTAGTGCAGACTCCGTAGACCTGTACGCCTCCCCGCACGAGGATATTACGGATATTCGTCGCTACTTCCTTTTTCGGAAATGCGACAATTATAATACTCACCTCTCCTCACACCTCCTGCCTGACTCGTAAACGTCTTCTGTTCTTCTGTACGAACCTCCGGCGGTGTCAAATTTTATGCAAGTAGTTCTCAATCTCCCAATCAGTAACCTGCATACAATAATCATGATATGCCTGTTTTTGGGATGCAATGATTTTTGCAGACAATTCCCTTCCAAGAATATCTTGTATGAAGGAATCCTCTTCCAGTTCTTTTACTGCTTCCGACAGGCTCTGTGGAAGCTTGTCAATATGAAGGGACGCACGTTCCTCATCTGTCATCTCCTGCACATCCAAATCCACGCTTCCCATCGGACGAATCTGATTTTTGATTCCGTCCAGCCCGGCTGCAAGCAGCACCGCCAATGCCAGATACGGGTTTGCGGACGGGTCCGGACTTCTCAGTTCCAGACGGATATGCCCGCCGCGGACAGCAGGAATCCGAATCAGCGGTGCCAGCGCCTTTCCCGACCATGTAATGTACACCGGCGCCTCATATCCGGGTACAAAACGTTTATAAGAGTTCACGGTCGGGTTGGTGATACATGTAATCGCCTTGATGTGTTCCAGAAGACCACCCATGAAATAATAGCCTTCTTCACTGAGACCGTTTTTGTCATTGTCATCGCGGAAAATGTTTTTCCCGTCCTTCCAAAGTGACAGATTGATATGCATACCGGAACCGTCTGTCTCAATCCTCGGCTTTGGCATAAATGTTGCATGCAGCCCGTGCCGTTTTGCAATCGTCTTCACCACCATCCGGAATGTAACCAGATTATCGGCAGTTGTCAATGCTTCGTCATAATGGAAGTCGATTTCATGCTGTGCCGGTGCCTTCTCATGGTGGGATGCCTCCACCCCAAATCCCATATCCTCAAGAGTCAATACCATATCACGTCTTGCATTTTCTCCAAGGTCAAGCGGTCCTACATCGAAGGAGCTTCCCTGCTCATGTGTCAGTGTCGTCGGCAGATTATCCTCATCCGTATGGAACAGGAAGAATTCACACTCCGGGCCTGCATTCAATTGATACCCCATCTCCTCTGCATCGCGGATTACATTTTTCAGCACGTAGCGCGGATCAATTTCAAACGGTCTTCCGTCCGGAAAATGTATGTCGCAAATCATACGTGCAACTTTGCCCTGCTGCGGACGCCAGGGAAATATTTCAAACGTATTCAAATCCGGGTACAGATACATATCGGCTTCTCCAAGTCCTGCGAATCCGTCCACCGATGAGCCGTCAAATACACATTCATTATTCAATGCCTTTTCAAGCTGGCTGACTGTGATTGCCATATTTTTAATCGTTCCGAAAATATCGGTAAATTGCAGGCGGATAAAACCGACATCCTCTTCCTCCACCATCTCCAAAATATCTTCCCTTGTATAAGTATGCATTGTGTTACCTCCCATCATACCAAATATATTTGCACAATCTACCAAAAATGGGCGTTCTCTACCTCTAGAAAACGCCCTTGTTTTTAGTTATTATAACTTCCGTATATCCAATTGTCAAACCATAATCCGTATTGTTTCCATGTGTGTGCTTCCAGCCTGCCTTTGATTATCCGTCTACTTTTCAGTTTCTGATACTTCTCTCGGAAACCTGATTTCAATTTTGGTTCCTGCCCCGACCGTACTTTCCACTGTTACTTTCGCATTATGCAGTAACGCACCGTGTTTTACAATGGATAGTCCCAGTCCTGTTCCTCCGGTTTCTTTTGAATGACTCTTATCCACCCGGTAGAAACGCTCGAAAATACGGTCCAGATGTTCCTCCGGAATGCCGATTCCTGTATCAATTACGCTAAGTTTCGGTCCGTCCAGTGTGTTCCCTACCCATACTGACACTTTTCCGCCTTCCACATTATATTTGATTGCATTTTCACAGATATTATACACCATCTCATCCAGAATCTGACGGATTCCACGATACACCACAGGCTCTCCCTGTACAGACATCTGTACTTTTTTTGCCGCTGCCTGCATAGATAAACGGCTGACAACTTCCCGTGTAATATCATAAAGATTCACTTCCTGCTTTTCCAGTTCCACAGACGCTTCATCCAGTTTGGACAATTTAATAATATCTTCTACAAGCGTAATCAGCCGCCTTGCTTCTTTATATATCCGCTCCGAAAAATTCTGGATATCCTGTGGGCGTACAAGCCCGTTTTTCATAATTTCCGCATAACCGGAAATTGAAGTAAGAGGCGTCTTCAGCTCATGCGATACGTTTGCCGAAAATTCTTTTCTCATATTGGCAACCGCATCTTTTTCTTTATTCTGCTTATCAATTGCCGACAAAAGCGGTGTCAGCTCTTCATAGATAGCATTATCAAGCGGATGTTCAATGTCTAATTCATTGATTGGCTGAATCAATTTGGCAGTCTGCCATCTGGCAAGCAGATATACCAGAACCAGCATCAGCAATGCAATACCAACCATAACCGGGAACATTTGCAGCGCTGTGCTTACGAGACTGTCTACATTTCTGGCGACACGGAGCACCGTACCGTCATCAAGCAAAACCGCATAATAATACAGCTCCTTGCGAACAGTATCGGACATGCGCACGTCCTCTCCCGTTCCGCTCTTTAATGCCGCCCGCACCTCCACCCGGTCTTTATGATTATCCAGCGTACTTTCATCCCGGCGGGAATCATATAGTACATTCCCATCCGTGCCAATGCGTGTTACACGGGTATCCACATCCACCTCATCAAGCTGTTCCAGATACTGTGTTCCGGAAATCTCAATCGCTTTTTGAATGTAACGTGCTTCCTGACGTACGTCAGATTTTAAAATATCCAGACTCTGTCTGTATACAATTAAGGATACAAGACCATAAGAAATCAAAAGCGTGACAGCCAGAATCAGAATCATGCTTTTCTGGATTCTAGCCCTCATCCTTACCTCCAATCCGATATCCGACTCCGCGCACAGTCTCAATCATGCTGCCGCTTTCACCAAGTTTCTGACGGAGCGTCCGGATATGCACATCGACGGTCCTCGTCTCGCCGTCAAAGTCATACCCCCAGATATCCTCCAGAAGCTGGTCTCTTGTGAGCACAATATTCTGGTTTCGCATCAGGCGCTCCAGCAGCTCAAACTCTTTAAGTGTCAGGACTACTGTCTTGCCGTTTACAGTCACCTCATGCTTCTTTACATTCACTTTTACACCGTTAATTTCCAAGTCCGCCTTATCCGGTACTTTTCCGCTGCGCCGCATAACTGCTTTGATACGGGATACCAGCTCCATCATCCCAAATGGTTTTGTAACATAATCATCTGCTCCGGAATCCAGTCCGATGACCTTATCATACTCAGCACCTTTGGCTGTCACCATGATTACCGGAATATCCTTTGTCTTGGACGAATTTTTCAGCTTGTACAAGAGCTCCAGTCCATCCTCTCCCGGCAGCATGATATCCAGCAGAATAAGCTCCGGCGTATCAAACGCCAGAGCTTCCATAAATGCGGTTCCCTCTGCGAAGCCACGGGCTTTCAGTCCTGTTGTCTCCAATGTATATATCACAAGCTCTCGGATGTTATCGTCATCCTCAACGCAATATATCATCTTTAACTCTCCTTTAATCTTTCTATTAGTCTTCCGTGACCACCTCGATACTGCGGTGGATTCCTGTAATAGAGAATTCAACCCATTCTGCAATATTGGTAGCATGGTCACCGATACGCTCCAGATACTTTGTAACCATAATCAAATCAAATATCTCTGTACCGTTCTGCCCTTTTTCTTCTTTGATGTAGGAAACCATCTGTTCGCGGATATCCTCGAAATAACGGTCTACCGTATCATCATCAAGCATTACATTCTTTGCCAGTTCCAAATCCTTGGACACATATGCGTTGACACTGTCACGTACCATCTTGCTCGCAGCAGATGCCATTTCACTGATTTCGACGATATCATTTGCCGTATTATGATTGCAGGAAATCACAATCTCAGCAATATCCGAAGTCTGGTCACCGATACGCTCCATATCTGTAATCATCTTTAAAGCAGCAGATATCTTACGCAAATCTTTTGCAACCGGCTGCTGCTGCAGCAATAATTTCAGGCAAAGGCGCTCAATATCTTTTTCCATCTGGTCAATCTCCTCGTCTGCCTCGATAACCGCTTTCGCCTGCTTTTTATCTCCCTCGCAAAGCGCCTTCGTCGCATTTGCAATTGCGCCTTCACACAACTCACCCATATGTGTAAGCTGTTCATCCAATAAATGTAACTGTCTGTCAAATCGATTACGCATTTATCAACCGAACCTCCCTGTAATATAATCTTCCGTTCTCTTATCTGAAGGAATGGAGAACAATTTCTCAGTCTCATTGTACTCTACAACTTCCCCAAGAAGGAAAAATGCTGTGTTATCGGATACACGAACCGCCTGCTGCATATTATGTGTTACCATGACAATAGTATAATCTTTTTTTAGTTCCATCGCAAGGTCTTCTATCTTAGAAGTTGAAATCGGGTCCAGCGCAGAAGTCGGTTCATCCATCAGAAGGACTTCCGGTTCTACTGCGAGCGCCCTTGCAATACAAAGACGCTGCTGCTGTCCGCCGGACATTCCCAGTGCGCTCTTTTTCAGACGGTTTTTACACTCATCCCATATTGCTGCATCTCTCAGAGATTTCTCTACGATATCATCCAGTTTTGCCTTTGAGCGGATACCGTGTGTACGCGGTCCATATGCAATATTATCATAAATGCTCATCGGAAACGGATTTGGTTTCTGGAATACCATACCGACACGCTTTCTCAAAAGGTTGACATCCATTCCTTTGAAAATATCTTCTCCATCCAGCAGGATTTGCCCCTCAATGCGGCAGCCCTCCACAAGGTCATTCATGCGGTTGATTGATTTTAACAATGTAGATTTTCCACATCCGCTCGGACCGATAAAAGCAGTGATTTTATTTTGCTCAATTTCCAGATTTACTTCTTTAAGTGCCTTAAAATCGCTGTAATATAAATCAAGATTTTTAATACTTATCTTAGACATTTTATTTACCTTTCTTCATTTGGGGACACCCTCTCTCTCGTTTGGGGACACCCCTTCCCTCATTTGGGGACGTACCCCTTGTCGCTTTTACTACGTCCCCAATTATGCTTTTGTAAGTTTTCTTGCAATCACGCTGGAAATTGAATTGATTACAACGACCAGCACAAGCAGGATAACTGCTGTTGCATATGCCTGATCCATATAAAGACCTTCGCTCGAAAGATTGTACATATGCACCGCAAGTGTACGGCCGGAACCCATGATACTGGACGGCACCTTTGCCACCGTACCTGCTGTGTACATCAATGCGGCTGTCTCACCGACGATACGCCCGATTGCAAGGATGATGCCCGCCAGAATTCCGGGAACCGCAGACGGAAGTACGATACGGAACACAGTACGAAGTTTTCCTGCTCCCAGTCCAAAACTTCCCTCACGGTATGAATCCGGCACAGCTTTCAGAGACTCTTCTGTCTGACGCATAATCAGAGGCAGAATCATAATTGCAAGGGTAAATGCACCTGCCAGAAGTGAAAATCCCCACCCAAGTGTATTGACAAAGAACAGCATTCCGAACAAACCGTATACGATAGAAGGAATTCCAGAAAGCGTCTCTGTTGTCAGACGAATTACATTCATAAATTTGTTTCCGCGTTTTGCATATTCCACGAGGAAAATCGCTGCAAATATACCAAACGGAACCGCAATCAATAAGGAAAGCAGCGTCATAATCACTGTATTAATCAACGCCGGCATCAGAGACGCGTTTTCCGATGTATAGTGAAAAGAAAACAGTGACGGTTTAATGTATGGAATTCCGTTTATGAGTATATAAATAATCAGGAAAATCAAAACGGAGAATGTAAGGATGGCTCCAAGCATGACAAGCAGCATCGTAATAAATGAACCCGGATGGTTCAAATATGTCTTTAATTTTTGCCCGAATGTTGTTTGATTACTCACGATCTTTCCCCCTGTTCAGTAAGGCTACGCTGAAGTTGATAATCAGGATAAATACAAAAAGCACAACTCCTGTTGCAATCAGCGCCTCACGGTGTAAATCTGTTGCATATCCCATCTCGATTACGATGTTTGCAGTCAGTGTGCGGATGCCTTTGAGAAGCCCTTGCGGCATTCTCGGCTGATTTCCTGCAATCATGATAACAGCCATTGTCTCACCGATCGCGCGCCCGATTCCAAGAACGATACCTGCAATAACACCAGATTTTGCTGCCGGAATCACGACCTTGAAAATACTTCTCTCATGTGTTGCTCCAAGAGCAAGAGAACCTTCATAATAATGTGTCGGCACCGCGCGGATAGCTGCCTCCGTTGTTCCGATAATGGTTGGGAGAATCATCATTCCAAGTAATACAGAAGCGGTCAGCATACTGCTTCCGTTTCCCGCTGACTTTACCAGCCCTGCATTTTTCATTGTCTGTCCTAAATCTCTGATTACCGGAACAAGAACGACCAGCCCGAAGAATCCATATACAACAGAAGGAATTCCTGCAAGTAGCTCTGTCGCTGCCTTCAGCGGCTTGTAAATCTGTTTCGGACAATACATTGCCATAAATACAGAGGTCAGGATTCCAATCGGAACTCCGATAATGATTGCTCCTGCGGTAACATAGATGCTTCCTACAATCATCGGAAGAATTCCGAAAATCTTATTGTTCGGTTTCCACATCGTTCCAGTAAGGAATTTTACAAATCCAATCTCTTTCATTGCAGGGATACCATTTGCAAAAAGAAAGATACAAATGAGAGCTACCGCCAGCACCGAAGTGCAGGCGGCAATGAAGAACACTCCCTGCATGAATTTTTCAGTCCATGCTTTTGATTTCATTTAGTTCAATACCTCATCCCATGTAGCAGCTTCACCTGTGTAAATTGCTTTTACCTGATCGCTGCTCAACTCATCTACTGTACTGTTTTTGTTAACGATTACTGCGATACCATCTGTTGCAATTACTGTAGGAACAAGACCTTCTGATGTTTCTGTATCTTTCAGTTCACGGGATGCCATACCGATGTCATAGCTTCCGTCGATTGTAGATGTCATACCTGTTGTAGAATCTGTTGTCTGAAGTTCAATTTCAGCATTTGGGTTTACTGATTTGTAAGCTTCAATCAGTTTTTCCATTACCGGTGATACAGAGGAAGAACCGCCGACTACTGCTTTACCGGAAGGCTGTGTTCCTTCAAAATCTTTTACATCATCAACTGCGATGTACCCGTTGTCTTCTACGACTTTCTGTCCTTCTGTACTCATGATAAAGTTGATGAAATCTTTTGCCACTTCATTTGTTGTCTCACCTTTTGTCGCGATGTTGAATGGTCTGGATACTTTGTAATCCCCTGACTTCACGTTTTCTGCTGTAGCCTCAGCACCATCAATCTTAAGAGCTTTTACACTATCATCCAGAGAACCAAGAGATACATAACCGATTGCATAATCATCACCGGCTACGGTTGTCATCATAACAGATGTGCTGTTTGTAATCTGAGCTTCCTCTGTTGTCATATCAACTTTCTCATCGCCGTTTTTCTCTTCGATTCCGAACAGCTCGATGAAAGCTCCTCTTGTACCTGAACCATCTTCACGGGACACGATTGTAATATCATTTGAGCTATCCCAATCAGAAGAAGATGAATCTGCCGCTTTTGTATCCTCTGTTTTTGCATCCGCATTTGTATCTGCCACATCATCTTTAGAGCTGCCGCATCCAACTGCCATCGTTGCTACCATACTTACCATTGCCAATGTTGCAATAAACTTTTTCATTTTCATCTTACAAAACCTCCGTTTGCTTTGATTCTTTTTGTTGTGTGTTTGTTTTCTTCACAGTAGCTATCATATAGGGCAAATGTAAAATGTAAAATCGGCAGAATGTTAAATATATGTAAAGATGCAAAAGGCGGGATACCGGTTCCCGCCTTTTGCATCTTTTGCTATTTTATGATTACAGAGTCAAAAGCCATCTCGCACGTCGTGCTTGCACGTAAGTGGGAGAACGGATTATTGACTTGCGCCCCTACATGAGGAAGTAGTGGAGCAGAGGCCCCGCAAATTCCGGATGCAGGGTAGAATTGTGAAAGCTGCAAAGCAGCGAAACAATTCGTAAGCAGTTTTGACGCCTTCATCATTTTATACGTTCAATACTTCTTCCGCAATGTTTCTGGAATGATCGGAAATACGCTCCAGCGCTACCAGAGCATCCAAAAATACAATTCCGGCATCTGTATTGCACCGGTTATCCGCCAGCCGTTTCATATGTTCAGAACGCAGGCGGATTTCCAAATCATCTGCCTGACTTTCTTTTTCAATTACCTTCATTGCCTTTTCTTTATCATTTTCTGTAAATGCCTCCACGGCATAACGGTAACTGTCCGCACAGACCTCCATCATCTCTCCGAGTTCCTGAATTCCTGTCTCTGTAAACTTTGCCTTATGTTCCTTCAACGCCTCTGCGAACTCGGATATATTCTCACAGTAATCACTGATTCGCTCCATATCGGACAAAATCTGCAGCAGGCTCGCTACATGCTGGTGTTCCTTTTCATTCAGAGAAAGAGAACTCAACCGAATGGTATAATCCGTAATGCCTTTGCACAGACCATCCACCACATTCTCTTCTTCCTTGATATCAAGTATCTGCTGATAATCCTTTGTAAACATAACATTTTTTGCATTATCTACTGTGCGAAGGACAATATTTCCCATACGGCCAATCTCACTGATAACAGACTGAAGCGCAATACCTGGAGTTTCCAGCATTCTGTCATCCAGAAGAACCTTGCTTTCATCATTTTCACTGTCATCTGCTTTTTCCAGTTTTTTCGCAAGCTTAATAATCCAATCTGAAAACGGGAAGAGCAAAATCGTGGTTCCGATATTAAATATCGTATGAACTGTACTGATTTCTGTCTGTGTAATCATATCCATACCCGCAGTAGGAAAAACAACCTTGAACAGAACAATCGCAATAATGCTGAAAATGATTGTGCCGATAATATTAAACAGGAGGTGCATAATTGCCGCCGTCTTTGCAGTCTTCTTCGCACCGATACTGGACATAATCGCCGTTACACAAGTACCGATATTCTGTCCCATGATAATATACACCGCGGCATTAAACGGTACCAGCCCGGCAGCCGCAAGACTCTGCAAAATACCGACTGATGCGGATGAGCTCTGGATAATCGCGGTTACTACAGCACCGGCAATAATACCAAGAAACGGATTGTGTCCCAATGATACAAACAGATTCCGGAATCCTTCCACTTCCTGCAATGGTGCAACCGCCGAGGACATTGTCGTAATTCCGACAAATAATAAACCGAATCCGATGATGATGCTGGAAACATCTTTTGTAGAACGTCTTGTTCCTGTCAGCATTACAATTACACCAAGCATAATTGCAATCGGCGCCAGATTGCCCGGACTCAGGAACTTTGCCCATTCCACACTGGACACGAGCCATCCGGTTACGGTTGTACCGATATTCGCTCCCATGATAACACCCATCGCCTGCGTCAGATTCATGATTCCGGCATTTACAAAACCAACTACCATAACAGTCGTGGCAGATGAACTCTGAATCCCGGCTGTAATCAATGCGCCAAGCACAACTCCCATCAGCTTGTTTCTGGTCAGTGCTTCAAGCATCGTCTTCATCCTGCTGCCCGCCGCATTCTCCAGTCCCTGTGCCATAATCTGCATTCCATAGATAAACATACCAAGTCCCCCGATAAAGGGGATAATAATGTTCACGTAACTCATACTTTTCCTCCTGTGACATTCCTCTTTTCTGTGCCTTCTGCACATACAAACCCGCACGAAAAATCTCTGTACTTTATTACGATAACATTATACTTTACAAAAAACAACATATTTTTTACATAAACTTTACTCTACAGACTTTACTTTGTTAACCTTAACATATAGGCTCCGACCTCATATCATTATTTTAAATTTATTTTTTCATTCTCGGCTCAAAAATCCATGAAGCCAGATAGCCGAATATCAGTGCCGCTGATGTTCCCACTGCCGCCGCCTTGAATCCACCCTGAAAGATTCCCAGAAAGCCGCTTTTATCTACTGCCTCTTTGACTCCCTGCCACAATGTATTTCCAAACCCGAGCAGCGGGACGCTCGCCCCTGCCCCCGCAAATTTCTGAAACGGCTCGTACAAGTTGCAGAATCCAAGAACTGCCCCGATACATACAAGCAGCACCATGATGCGCCCCGGCATCAGTTTTGTACGGTCCATTAATACCTGTACCACAGCACAAATAAGCCCCCCTACCCAGAATGCATGAAAATAATCCATCTGATTTCCTCCTTTTTCATATCTCTGCTTTCCACTCACTGATACACCATTTCTCTCACTGATACACCATATCGCCTGCTAATGAATCATATTACTTACTGATGCATCGTGTCATGCACTGATACATCATATCCCCCTACAGATACACCGTTTCTCTCACTGATGCATCGGAAATACTAAGACATAATTTTAGCAGTGTTCCAACACAATGCCATGTGCGATTCCGGGCACACTTTCCCCCTCATTAAAACTGACAGTGGACATCAGTGCTCCGGTGGGTACAAACAGTACTCTTTTCCACTCTCCTTTTATAATCTTCGGCAAAATATACGCAGCCAGTGTCACTGCTGCGCACCCGCATCCACTGCCTCCGGCATGGGTATCCTGTTTCTCCTGATCAAAAATGAGTATCCCGCAATCCTGATGTCGACTCTGGATATCATATCCCTTTTTATATAATAAATCAAGCAGGATTTCCTGTCCCACATACCCTAAATCTCCTGTGATAATCCGGTCGTAGTCCTCTACACTCCGCTCAAAATCCTGTAGATTCCTCAAAATCGTATCCATCGCCGCCGGAGCCATACATGCCCCCATATTCTGGGAGTCCTTTAGCCCATAATCCACAATTTTTCCAACTGTCACACCGCTTATCCTCACATGGCTTTTCTCTGTTCCCACAAGAAATGCCCCGCTTCCGGTCACCGTCCAATGCGCGCTGAGGGGACGCTGGCTGGCATACCCAAGCGGAAACCGGAACTCCTTCTCTGCACTTCCGAAATGGCTGGAAGTCACTGCAAGCATCTGTTCCCCATACCCTGCCGCCACCGCCATCGCACTCAGTGCAAGTGCCTCTCCCGAAGTCGAGCAGGCACCGTACAAACCAAACATCGGAATATGCAGTGCTTCAATTCCCATAGAAGTCGCAATCCCCTGCCGCAGCAAATCCCCGCCGTAAAGGTAGCGCACCTCCTCCGGTTTCATATGTGCTTTTCCGAGTGCCAGCACGCAAGCCTCTCTCTGCATCTTACTTTCCGCTTCTTCCCATGTTTTTGCGCCAAACAAATCATCTTTATTTGCCATGTCAAACCGTTTTCCAAGCGGCCCCTCCAATTCTTTCGAGCCAACTACCGAGCCTGCACTTATAATATAAGGTGAAACCCGAAATGCAATACTCTGAGCTCCCCGTATCTGACTCCTTTCCGTTGCACGATAATCCTGTTCCATTTTGCTTCCCCATTTCTAATTGATTTTCTTAGTATCCCTCCAATCGCCTGAACTATGCATTTTCTGTTTTGTTTATTCCCAACCGTAAAAACAGAATATACAGAGATTTCCCAATGCTTTCTTCCCTTATTTTTCTTTCTGTATTTTATGTATAATCAACTATGTTTTTCAAATACTAACACCAATACATCGTCTACAAGATATTTCCATTTGCCTGTTAACTTACGATGTACAAATCTTAAAACTCCGAGGTGACAAATATGGACAAAATAAAAAAAATAAAGCAAGAACAGCAATATAAGGACTACGTCAAAGAAAAAACTCCTGTTCACAATGTTTGGCTGAATATGGCAAAGGCATTTGTTACCGGAGGGATTATCTGCACATTCGGTCAGGTCATTTACAATTACTGCGAACTGCAAGGCTTGTCAAAGGATGACTGCAGCGGCTGGACTGCGCTACTCCTTATTCTGGTCAGCGTCCTACTGACCGGCACCAACATTTACCCCCGGATTGCGAAATGGGGAGGCGCCGGAGCACTCGTTCCAATCACCGGATTCGCTAACTCCGTAGCAGCTCCCGCAATTGAATACAAAAAAGAAGGACAGGTATTCGGCATCGGATGTAAAATCTTTACCATCGCAGGTCCGGTAATCCTGTACGGCATCCTCACAAGTGCCATGCTTGGGGTGGTGTATTGGATACTTTAATTCAAAAGGCTCGAATGGGGACGTAGTAAAGTTGCACTTTACTACGTCCCCATTCGAGCCTTACCGTGTCCCCATTCAAGCTATGCCCTGTCCCTTTTTTACATTACGTGTGTCCCTTTACCAGCCTTTCACGAAAAACAGTAATGCGCCGAGTCCCCGCCCAAGTGCCATACTTAACACAAATGCCGTAATGTAACGGGTAACTTTCAGCCTGCGGATGAATATCGGAAATACATTCAGTATTTCTGCCAGTGCCATTGCCCAACAACCGACGAAAATTCCTACCAGCAATCCAAACGGCAGCAACAATACATTGCCAAATGGGATTCGGATATGAAAGATATACACAAGATTTCCGATAATTCCTCCCAACGCGGTGCAATCTTCATATAGAAGAATTTTTTCTCCTGTGTGCGTCCTGTCTGCAAAGTCCGCAATCACCCCTAACTCGATGATAAATGCAAACAAACCGCCAGCGACTGCCACTCCGGCACTAAGACCGATGAGTGCCAATATAATTTGACGTACCAACATCCAGCTCTTCCCCCCTTCTCGAAGCATTTTCCACAAGGGTAGTCTGAATTTCATTTTCATAGGTACGCATCTGCACTTCCAATGGTGTTGGGTCTACAGTAAATTTTTTCTTTCCAAAGTGGTTAAAAAACAGAAGAATTCCGATTGTAATGCCTACTGAATAACTTACTTCCAAAATCGACCACCCCTGTGGAGCAGCGCCTGTCATAAACTTATATATTTTAGAAAATAATTTAACAATAGATACGTCATTGTTAAACGCCATGATTGAAAATGCTGCCCCAACGAAAGTCAGCACCGAGACAAAACCGATTTTGATCAGATGGGATGCCATTCCCTTTGTCTTCTGATTCTCATAGGTAATAATAATATCCGTCTCGCCAAGATTCTGAACATCCATGTTTGGATATTTTTCATGGATACATGCAATGATTTTCAATATCGAAATAACAAAACGCTGTCTTCCATTATCCGGTATCTTCAGTATTTTCATTGCTTTTAACTTAGGAATGACCTCCTTGTTACTGCATTCCATTGACACAATATCCCCCAAAGTAATGTCTGTCTTCGTCACCTCGACATCCCGATCTCCTTTGATATATAACGTCTCCTGATTAGCAGCCATCGCTTTTCTCCTCTTCCCACTTCACCAAAGTTCCCTCCGAATTGTCCTGCTGTGATGAACTATTTCCGTAATAATAACAAATCCCTGTTAAAACAGCCGCTACAATCATCGTAAGCAGACAAATCCGAACAATTTTTCTTCCTTTATCCATTTTTCTCCACATCCAATCTATTTTTTAATCAAATGTAGTATGTGGAAAAACCGGCGAAATATTCAAATTGGGACAGGCCTAATAAAAAAAAGGGACGCCCTTCGAATCGGATAGGGACACACCGAACGCCGTTTGGGGACGTAGTAAAGTTGCACTTTACTACGTCCCCAAACGGCGAAGATTCTCCATAATCCGTTTCTCCATCCTTGACACCTGCACCTGTGAGATACCAAGCTGTTTTCCGACCTCGGACTGTGTTTTATCCTGAAAATACCGCAGATATATGAGCTGTCGTTCTTCTTTATTTAATGTTTCCAGCAATTGCTGCAGAAGCATATGGTTGAGTATTTTTTCTTCCTGCTGTTCTTTTTCTTCCAGCTTGTCCATCAGGCGGATTTCCCTGCCTTCTTTTTGATGAATCGGCTTATAAATGGATTCTACCTCGCTGCCCGCCTCCATCGCCTGGACAATTTCCTCTTTTTCTACATGAAGTTCTTCGGAGAGTTCTTCCACGGTTGGCTCTCTCCCCCAGATTCCGATTAGTTTTTCTCTTGTCTGAAAAATTTTGCAGGACAAATCTTTCAGACTGCGGCTGACTTTTATCATGCTGTCATCCCGCAGAAACCGCTTGATTTCTCCGGATATCATCGGCACCGCATAGGTTGAGAATTTAACGTCATAAGACAAGTCAAATTTGTCAATTGCCTTAATCAGACCGATACTTCCGATTTGAAATAAGTCTTCGTTGTCCAGCCCCCGCCCATAAAAGCGCTTGATTACGCACCAGACAAGCCCTACATTTTCCTCCACCAACTGCTCCCTCGCCGCTTTATCTCCCTGGTGTGATTTCTGAATCAAAGCGATTGTGTGGTCCATAGATTTCTTCCTTTTCCGATTGTTTTTTCCATCCTGACCGTTGTCCCCTTTCCAGGCTCAGATTCCACCTCCACCTGGTCCATAAAAGCCTCCATAAAAGAGAATCCCATTCCGGAGCGGTCTGCATCCGGTTTCGTTGTGTACATCGGCTGCATTGCCTGCTCTACGTCCTCAATTCCTTTGCCTTCATCCCGCACGGTCACATAAAATTTGTCATCACAAATCCGACAGCGGACGGATATTTTATGTATTTCATTGTCATAGCCATGTATGATGGAATTGGTTACTGCCTCTGACACGGCTGTCTTTACATCGGCAACTTCCTCCACCGTAGGATTCAACTGCGTCAGAAACGACGCCACTGCAACCCTTGCGAATCTCTCATTTGCGGAACAACTATCGAACACGATTTCCATTTCATTTGTGTTTTTCATTGTCTGTCCTCCTCATCTTCATAAATCTGCATTATTTTTGTCATTCCAGACATGGTCAATATTTTCTTGATACGGGCATTTGTATGAACTGCCCATACTTCGCCGTTAATCAACTGAATCAGGCGGTATCTCCCCATTATCGCCCCAATCCCGGAGCTGTCCATAAATTCAGTCTCTCCAAAATCAAAAATGACATATTTTATATGATTTTTCTCAATCACGGCATCCGCATCCCGTCGGATTTCCTCCGCATTGTGATGATCTACCTCTTTTGGCAGAAAAATCGTCAGGCAATTTTCCTGAACTTGATATTTCATATACGATCCTCCCTTTCGTATCCCCAAAGGCATACTATAAAAAGATTGCGCATTATGCGCAATCTTCGCGCGCGAGCGGACTGCAAAACAGTAATTTCAGCTCCGCGAGCTGCGCATCCTCTCACGTAATGTGTTTTTATGGTATAGAAAATCCGAAGAACTTTTCTATACCATAAAAAAGACATGCAGTTTTCTGCACGTCTTTTTCTTTCGTATCTTATCAAAATCTCCCCTGTACCGGTACACGGACATTTATTCTATTCCTTTGAATCCTTCGATTTATCCGAATCCGCATTCTGCGAAATGGTATTCAGGTTGTTTGCCGCCTCTTGGGCATATTCTGTATCCGGGAACTGTTCGGTCACCTTTTTCAAATAGGCTGCCGCATTTCCGTTATCCCCATTTCTCAGATAAGCCAACCCCAGATTCAGGAGCGCTCCTCCGTCATCATATGACTCCTTCATGCGGACGACTTTAGACAGATTGTCAATGGCACTGTCATAATTTGCAACATTCAGCGCTTCGATGCCTGCCTCATATTTTGTATCGCACGCTGCGGAAAATACTTCTCCGGCAAGTTCATCATATGCCGCCTGTCCGGATGCACCAAGGACATCACGGTTGATATTGAGCAATGTATCCGCAATGGCATCGGATGTATAGCTGCCGGAATTATACTGTTCCGATGCAGCCATCAGATTCTCGTAACTGTCTGATGTACTTGCAGCCGTCTGCGCTGCCGCCTCAGAATCAGCATCCGCAGCACGATAATTATCCAATGTTCTTGTCATCGCACTTATCTGGGCATCCATCGCATTAATTTGCTCGCTGTATTCAATAATCTGCTTATTCGTCCTGTTCGCTTTCGCTTCATTGACCGTGGGGACAACAAGATACCAGACGATGGCAGCGCCAATCAGCCCCCCCACAACAATATTCATCAGTGTGAACTTGCCCGCCAGGCTTTTCACCATGTGGTAAGCCGGCTGGATGATAGTATCATTACCTAGCTTATACTCTATAGTTGTTTTCTTTTTCTTTTCTTTTTTCTTCTCTTCTCTGCGCGGTCTGCTTCCTTTATGCAGTGACAGCTCATGCTGATAACGCAGCGTCATTTCATTGGTCGTGTCCAGCTTTGCCGCCGTACGCAAAAGTGGTTTTGCCTTTGCATACTGCTCTTTTTTCAAATAAAGCAGTGCCAGCAGTTGATATGCCTTCACAAAGGACGGATGCGCGGAAATCACCTTCCGCAATTGCAGAACCGCCATGTCCTCTCCACCCTGCGCGCAAAGCACAAGACATTGATTGTACTTCTTAATTGCCTGATTCATCACATCCAACTGCCTCGATGCATCCTGCACCCGCTGGATGTATTCATTTGCAATGTTATCCCTCGGCCGCATATTTTTGCTGATAATCCACTCAACAAGCGCCTCGGCAACCTCTCCCCTGCCGTAATACACAAGCCCAAGCAGATTTCTGGCGGCAATATTTCCCTTATTAAATTGTAAACTTCGCCGAAGTGAGAGAATTGCCCCCGTCAAATCCCGAATCTGCGCTTTTCTCAGACCATCGTTGTACCAGTAATTTGAATAGCGCACGATTTTCTTCGTATAGTCCATCTATGCTCACCATAATCTTTCTAATTTGTTTGTTGACTCATTACCTGTTTCAAAAGATCTGTTACATCGAACAAGTCTTCCTGGTAAACAGCATCTTCTATATCTTCCACATCCAGACTTGGTTTAAACTTCTTTAGTTCCTCATCAAAATCCAACATTTATGAATCCTCCTCTATCATCGCCTTGACCATCCCCACCAGGTACAGGGAACCAAGGCAGTATATCGTCCGCCCCTCTCTCCTTGACAGTGCATAATCCCATGCGCGCCTCAATGACTCCTGCACGAGAACCGGTTTGTCCGTATATCTGGAAAATGTCTCCGCCAGTTTCTCTGTATCCGCCGCCCGCTTGTCCTCAATGTGCGTCACTACATAAAAATCGGCATTCACATGCTGACAGAGACAGGCTATCATGTCCTCATAATCTTTATCTTCTACTGCGGAAAATAAAATACCGATTCCGCCAGTATCTTCTGCAACACTTTCCACAAAACGTTCAATGGCACTGATGTTATGCGCCCCGTCAATATAGACTCCCGGAAGCACTTCTTCCATCCTGCCCGGCAGTCCGCCTTCTTCCAACGCCCGCCGCCATAACTGTGGATGTCCGTCCTCCCCTAGCACTTCACGCATCACTTCCAGCGCAAGCATCGCGTTCTCCACCTGATAAATTCCGGTGTTGCAAAGTTTCCATGTAACATCTTCATAATACGCATTTATGCAGGAAAATGCAATATGTTTCTCCGCAATTTCAAGGATTTCGAACGCATTTTTCCCTACTTTTCTACATGGGATTTCCAACTCCCCCGCCCGTCTTTCAATCACACGGTCGGTTTCTTCTGTTCCTTCTATATAAAATGCGGGAACTCCCGGTTTCAGAATCCCGGCTTTCTCACCCGCAATCTGCTCCAGTGTGTTTCCGAGATACTGCATATGGTCCAATCCGATAGACGCGATGGCAGAGCAGATTGGATGTCTGACACAGTTTGTCGCATCCAGCCTGCCGCCAAGCCCGGTTTCCAGTACCGCATACTCTACGTGCGCCCGCGCAAATGCCAGCACGACCATACCAAATAAAAACTCAAAAAAGGTAGGATGAGGAAGTCCCTGTTCCACCATCTCACCTACCTTCTCCAATACGATGTGAAATACTTCGAGAAATTTTTCATCACTGACCATTCTGCCGTTAATCACGATCCGCTCATTCATTTTCACAAGATGAGGAGACAGTGCCAGTCCAACCGTCTTCCCCTCCGCACGAAGTATCATATCTATATAGGAACATACAGAGCCTTTCCCGTTCGTCCCTGCCACATGGATGACTTTTAATTCATCCTGTGGATTGCCGAGACGTCTCAGGAACTCTTTGGTATGCTCCGGTGTATTTTTTTTTGTAAATTTCGGAATATCATTGATATACTCTATCGCTTCACTGTATGTCATTTGCCTGCATCCTCTTCGCTTGTCTCCCCGACAAACGCATTTCTCCCGGTTTCCACTTCATCCTCTGTGTCCGGAAGCTCTGTCAGTTTTCCGTCTTTATACTCATACTTCTTTGACGTCCGGAAAATTGTATTGCTGGAGCCAACCTGTGCAACCAGAATGACATCTCCGTCTTTCAGCTCAGAGTCCTTCAAATCAATGCGCGTATTATTTAAAAATGTGCTCGTCTGTTTTTCGTCATTGATATATACTTTACTCTGTTTTGTAAAATTCTCACCGTAAATACTGTATGAGCCGTCCATCTGGGTAACCACATCCGTAATAGAGGTATCTTTCACGCCCATAGCCATGTGACCTTCGGTAATCGGTTTTCCGCTCTCTTTATAGACATACTGTTTGCCATAGAGGATATCGTACTGCAGCAGTTCCAAATCCGCCAGATAATTTTTCGTGTCCTTCCTCTGCTGATGGTAATTGAACACCGTTCCGGTATGGATATCCAGACGGTCAAATACTTCCGCCATAATCTGATAGGACGCATAGTTCCCGTCTTTTTTCTCCAGCCCGATATTGTCCCAAATTACATAATTGGTATTATACAAATATCTGCTCTTTAAGTCCTTTGCCTCCAGCCCCATCGTCGGAAGATGGTCACCGTAGAACACAAGTACCGTCGGCTCTCCACGTTTTTGTACGGCGGAAATCAGTTGCCCGACAAATTTATCCATCTCATGTACTTCATTTACATAGTATTCCCATGCATTGCGCTTTCCTTCGTCTTCCACTCCACTGACAGTAATCTCCGGATTTTCAATCACCTTTTCAGTCGGATAATCTCCATGCCCCTGTACACTGATTGTCATGACAAAATCCTGCTGCTCCGTCGTATCCATCGACTCCATAATATTCGGAACGAGAATATCATCCGTCGCCCATCCCTTCGGGGTTGTCTGCAGAATATTCATAAATTCCTTGCTTGTAAAATGGTCAAATCCCATATTATTGTAGACTTTTGCACGGCTATAGAAATTACCGCCGTTGTTGTGCAGCGCCTCCGCTCCATACCCCAGTTTTTCCAATGCGGATGCCGCGCTTTCGACAACCTTTGTCTTCGCGTACGTCTTGTACGGATATTCCCCGGGCCCGAAGAAACGCATACTCATTCCGGTCAATACCTCGAACTCCGTATTCGCCGTCCCTGCACCGACAGACGGTACTTTGAAATATCCGGAAGAAAACTCACTGTACAGTTTTCTCAGGTTTGGAATCGGGTCTTCGGAAAACTGCAGCCATTCCACTTCCGTCGGGTCAAAATAAGATTCCAATTGTACAAACATAATATTTGGAAGTTCCTCATCGGAACGTCCGGTCTCACTGACCGTAATTGCACCATTATCACTGATTGCCCGCATCGTCTCCTCGCCGTATCCCGCCGGCTCCGAAATACCGGTATTGAACACACTGGCGGTAAAACAGTAGGGGAATCCATAGTCCTCATAGGCAAACGCAATGTTTCCGAAATAATTGGAAATAACACGCTTATCAATCGCTACGTCCGTAAGCACAACATACCCAAGCAATCCGGCAACCACACCGCCAAGTGCGATGAGCCGATGCATTTTCCCGGTATACTGGCCGCCCCTGCGCCACATGGAAATCACCCACACGACAACCGACACGATTCCGATAATCAACAAAATCAACTCAAATGTATTAAAATAGTTTCCCGTCAATGCCAGTGCATCCGACAATACTTTCAAATCCTGTGCATTAAACGGCGTGACACGCTTCAACAGCAGATAACCGTTACAGGTTCCCAGAAACAGCCAGAATACACTCAGCAAAATCCGTGCGAACACCCTTCGCCTTACCATGTAAACAATCAACAGGGTGGCAAAAATCAGGTACGCATTAAACAGAAATACTTTCGGTGTCTCCACCATATAAAACCATGCCTGAATCAGCGAGTGTCTGGATACAACTTCAATGAAGAAGTTCAGGACGCACGCCAACAGGAACTGGAATACAAGAGAGAACCTGTTCATAAAGCGGTATACAGGCTGCATTTTCTTCGCAAACTTTCCATTTCTGCGTTCTTCCAGAATCCGCTCCCGTCTCTCCTTTTTTGCCTTCCAGTGTGCCACTATATCTTCTTTTTTCAAACTTTTTATCTTCTGAAAAAAGCCCTTTACATCCGGCTTTTTTATACGGAGTCTTTTCATCCTTACCTCTCTCTTACTGTTCTATATATTTTCGAAAGGGGACCCACCACCCTCATCCTGCTCTGGAGAGCGGTCCCTTTTCCGCATTTTCCTTTATCGTTTCAAAACCGCCATACGCCCTTGGGTACTAATACGCATCCTGCCGTTTAGAACCGCCTTCGGCGAGGCAGGATGCATTCAGATTATCACTTGTATCCTCAGACCTAATCAGCGCTGTGATTGAATCTGGAGTACACTGCGTCTCTCCTGTACCTTTACAAGCATCTGCGTATATTTTTCCAGCTTGTCTTTTTCCTCCTGTACCTTTGCCCCCGGCGCTTTGCTGACAAACCGCTCGTTAGCAAGCATTCCTTTTGCCCTTGCGATTTCTTTTGTCAGTTTTTCTTCCTCTTTTGTCAGGCGCTCCAGCTCCTGCTCGAAATCAACCAAATCCTCCAGCGGAAGATATACAGCCGCACCCGGAACTACAACAGATACTGCATTCTCTGCAATATTTTTCTTATCTGTCCCGGTAATGATTTCATTCGCCAGCATCAGTGGTTTTACAGATTCACTCAAATCCGCCACGCCTGCAAGCAGGTTTTGATTCTCACTTACAACAAATACTTTTGTCCTTCGGTTGTTCGGGACGTTCATCTCCGCCCGTATGTTGCGAATACCGCGGGTCATCTCTTTGACATGCTCAAGCAACGCCTCATCTTCCGGGAATTCCCATTCTTCTGTGTATACCGGCCAGGAAGACATCATCAAAGATTCCTCTTCCGGTACCAGTGCCCCGTAAATCTCTTCTGTGATAAACGGCATGAATGGGTGAAGCAGTTTCAGCGCGTTGCCGAGAACGGTCTTCAATGTCCACAGTGCACAGTTTGCTGCCGCAGGGTTTTCCTCTTTGTGGTAAATACGGTTCTTCGCCAGCTCAACGTACCAGTCACAGAATTCATCCCATACGAAATCATATACTTTCTGTACGGCGATTCCAAGTTCGAATTTATCCATGTTCTCCGTCACATCTTTCGCCAATGTATTGACTTTGGACAGAATCCATTTATCCGCTGCGGTAAACAGCTCTTTCTCCGGCTCGTCTACTACATTTTCTTCCATATTCATCAAAATAAAACGGGACGCATTCCACACTTTGTTCGCAAAGTTACGGCTTGCCTCTACACGCTCATTGTAGAAACGCATATCATTTCCCGGCGCATTTCCCGTAACCAGTGTCAGACGCAGCGCATCTGCCCCATACTGGTCAATAATTTCCAACGGATCGATACCATTCCCAAGAGACTTACTCATCTTCCGTCCCTGAGAGTCACGTACCAGACCGTGAATCAGTACCGTATTGAACGGGCATTTTCCTGTATGTTCGATACCGGAAAATACCATACGGATTACCCAGAAGAAAATAATATCATATCCGGTTACAAGCACGTCCGTCGGATAGAAGTAATCCAAATCCTCTGTCTGATCCGGCCACCCCAGTGTGGAAAACGGCCACAGGGCGGAGCTGAACCATGTATCCAGTGTATCCTCGTCCTGTGTAAAATGTGTGGCCCCGCAGTGCGGACATTTCTCCGGCATCTCTTTTGCTACAACAAACTCGCCGCACTCATCGCAATAGTAAGCCGGAATCCGGTGTCCCCACCAGATTTGGCGGGAAATACACCAGTCTTTGATATTTTCCAGCCAATGCAGATAAATCTTATTAAAACGTTCCGGAACAAAACGGAGCTCTCCTGCCCTGAGCGCTTCGATTGCCGGTTTTGCAAGCTCATCCATCTTTACGAACCACTGCTGTTTAATCAGCGGCTCTACGGTTGTTCCGCAGCGGTCATGTGTTCCTACATTATGAGAATGCGGCACGATTTTTACCAGATATCCCTGCTCATCCAAATCCTTAACGATGGCTTTTCTTGCCTCATAGCGATCCATACCTGCATACTTTCCGCCCTTATCATTGATGGTCGCATCATCATTCATGATGTTGATTTCTTCCAGATTATGACGCTTCCCAACCTCAAAGTCATTTGGGTCATGTGCCGGTGTAATCTTAACAGCTCCGGTTCCAAACTCCTTGTCTACATAATAATCTGCGACAATCGGAATTTCCTTATTCACAAGAGGCAGAAGCACATTCTTTCCTACGATATCTTTATATCTCTCATCATCCGGATGTACGGCAATCGCAGTATCTCCAAGCATTGTTTCGGGACGTGTCGTCGCAATCTCAAGGAAACGGTCTGTTCCGACAATCGGATACTTGATATGCCAGAAATGCCCATCCTGCTCCTCATGCTCAACCTCTGCATCGGACAGGGAAGTTTTACATTTCGGACACCAGTTAATGATTCTTGAACCTTTGTAAATGTATCCTTTTTCATATAAACTGATAAATACCTCCTCGACAGCCTTGGAACACCCTTCGTCCATTGTAAAACGCTCTCTGTCCCAGTCACAGGAAATACCCAGTTTCTTCAACTGGTTCTCAATCGTTCCCGCATACTCTTCTTTCCACCGCCATGTACGCTCCAGAAATCCTTCGCGTCCCAGTTCCTTTTTATCAATCCCTTCTTCTTTTAACTGATTGGTAACTTTTACTTCTGTCGAAATTGCAGCGTGGTCTGTCCCGGGAATCCACAGTGCATTGTATCCTTCCATTCTCTTGTAGCGAATCAGGATATCCTGCAGTGTGTTGTCCAGCGCATGTCCCATATGCAGCTTTCCGGTAATATTCGGAGGCGGCATTACCGTAGTAAACGGTTTCTTACTGCGGTCAACTTCAGCATGGAAATACTGATTTTCACACCATCTCTCATACATTTTTTCTTCAATTTCTTTCGGATTATAAGTCTTTGCTAATTCTTTGCCCATGTTTTCTCCTCATTTCTCCCTCAATTTTTTCTTTACTCCTGATGTCAGCATAACCTCTGGTTTTCGGCATCGGCATTTCCGGATATCATTTCACCATTTTTTCACATTTTAAAACATGAAAAAAGCCCTCTACACAAGTAAAGGGCGAATGCATCGCGGTACCACCTTAATTACATATTCCTGCTATATGGACAGCTTTCCTGTATCTGCACATCCGACACAGTCCCCGTTGTCTCCGGAACATACATCTCTTCGTTCTGTAACGTAAACGACCACGTGACATCTTACTATTGCATTCTCATCTTCAGATATCCGGTTCAAAAGCTACCTTCCATAATCCTGTTCCGGAACTGTCTTACAGCCCTTGGACAGTTCTCTCTGGCAGAAGTAATTATGTACTCCTCTTTCTCATCACCTTTTATATTTTACAAACTTGTTAATTCCAATTAACTAAATTATATCATATCTTTCGAAGGTGCATTTGTCAAGGAGTTTAGGGATTCTTAAGATTTGTTTTGTTTAGTTAATTATTCATTTTTTTCATCTTTTGAATCATATCAACAATAGAATACCCATAATTCTCTGCCGTTGCCCATCCGGTTCCCTGTGGGTTCTCCTTCTGCCCCAGCCACTCAACATAAGGTGCACACCCTTTCAGTACATATTCATACCTGTCATCCACACACTCTCCGTTAAGCGGCTCTGTTGTCGCATATGCCTTCAGGTGCTGAATCTGAGCCCGGATTCCGGTTCTGACATCCGGATAGGAATTGCCCGGCTCTCCGCCTCCCGTCGTGCCAAGTCCGGCAAAGTTAAACTGTTCTATCGAAGCATCACCGCCAAACTGGAGCCACCCGGTTTCTTTCATTGTCTGGACAAACGCAACTTCCGGCCGGACGCCCTCCGCAGTCGCTTCCTCATAATACATCTGTGCGAATGTCTCGATGGTATCCGCACCGCCTTTTGATAAGACCACCGCCGGATATTCTTTATTTCCCGAATGAAAATATGCGACCAACTGCTCTGCAGTAACCGGGCTTGTTCCCATAATCGGATACTGGCCATCTGCAATTACTTCTTCTGTAACAGGCGAGTCTGCACCGTCCGGGGAGCCCGCCTGTCCGGAATCCGAGTCTTCCGCACTCTTTTCCCGCGCTGCCTGATTCTCCTCCACTGCCTTCTGTGCCATCTGCTCTTCCTCTGCATTTGCCAGATTTCCGTCGCTGAATTTTGTCCCAAGGATACCAAGAAGAACTGCAAGCAACACTGCAAGTCCAATCTCCATATAGACCTTTTTCATTTCCCTATTTGTCTTCAAACGCATCTGCAATTTTCCGTTCGCTCCTCGTCCATTCTTTGTTTTCGCTCCTATAACCACCTTATGTACAGTTATCCACACGTATTCTGACTTTTGCAGATTTTGTTCCTATAAAATCCCCAATCTTGTTCTTCATACCGCTCATGCAATCCTGTACAAATAGATGGAAATCCCGGCACAAGCCATTCCTTATGCCGGGACTTTTCTACTCTGTAATTCCCATCATTGCTTTTGCTTTTTGAATAACCGCCGCCCCATTCATTCTGCCGTAATCTTTCATGTCAATTACATCCAACGGGACATCTCCTGCAATACTTTGAATATTTTCTTTTTCAAATCGAATTTGTGGTCCCAACAGAATGCAGTCTGCATTCGGAACAATGCTTTCCGCCATCGGAATTCCGACTGCCTGAATGCTGCATTCAAATCCCTGCTCTTTTGCAGCCGCTTTCATCTTCTCTACCATCATGCTGGTAGATATACCTGCTGCACATATCAAATAAATCTGTTTCACTTCTCCAGCCTCCTATATACTTCCACTACTTCTTTTGCCAAATCTGCAAATGTAATACTGTTCATCAAATGATCCTGTGCATGAATCAGCAGTATACTGAATTCATTCTTCTCCCCATTCGCTTCCGTCACCAAAAGTTCTGTCTGCGCATGATGAGCCCTTAACTGTACTTTTTTTGATTCTTCCAGTTTTCTCTCCGCTTCTTCAAATGCCCCTGCTTTTGCCGCTTGGATTGCTTCAAATGCCAATGATTTTGATTCTCCCGAATTCACAATGATTTCCAACAGATTTTCCTCATTTCCCTCCATCTTTTTCACTCCTGTCTGATGAATTTTCTGTACCATTCACCACTTTTTTTGATTGATCTGTTCATTGTATCAAAATCAACTCCAACCAGACCATATCGTTTCTGATATCCGTTTGTCCATGAAAGCAAATCAATTGCAGACCATACATAATACCCTGTGATGTCAATTCCCTGTGTACAAAGTTCCTCTATGATGTCTGTATGCTGTTTTAGATACGCAATTCGTTCATCATCTGCAAAATATCCGTTTTCATCCATACAATCATCGAATCCAATCCCATTCTCTGAAATTATAATTTCTTTTTTCCCGTATTCATTATATATTTGTTTCAAAAGATTTGCAATGCCATAAGGATAAATTTCCCATCCCCACTTGGTGTAATTTCCACCCGGAACTCTCACATAAGAAAATTTTTCTTCTATGTCAGGACTGTCCAGCTTTTCTGCCTTTACCACACGCCTCATATAGTAATTTACACCCAGATAATCGCCGATATTCTCTTTCATCAATGCAAGCTCCTCCTCACGGATTTCCGGTGCACTGTATGTTTTTTTGCAAAATTCCAACATCCTTTGCGGATACTCTCCAATCAATGCCGACCGGATATACCAATCAGAAAAATACTCATACGCAATTTCTTTTGCCTGTTTGTTTTCTTCTGTTTCTTCCAAAATATCCACTGGCATTGGATTTAATACAATTCCAATCTTTCCTTCCATTTTCATTTCACGGAATAATCGAATTGCAGACGCACTTGCCACATTGTAATGGTGGGAAACTTGAATCGCGTGTGCATAATTTTTTTCCTGCGGCGGATGAGTTCCCTGAATGTATCCTTCCATCACTTCCGATGCCGGTTCATTAATCGTCGCCCACAATCTGACTCTACTCTTAAAATGTTCAAATAAAATCCGACAGTATTCCAAAAAGTTTTCTATCACTTCCGGATTCAGCCAGCCGCCCTTTTTCAAAAGCGGCAGTGGCAGATCCCAATGATACAGCGTCAAATACGGCTCAATTCCATACGCATTGAGTGAATCTACAATGTAATCATAGAATTCCAATCCTTTTGGATTGATTTTTCCGGTTCCCTCCGGTAAAATTCTGGACCATGAAACCGAAAACCGGTAACCCTGCAATCCTATTTCATGAAACAATTTCAGGTCTTCTTCTACTCTGTGATAATGATCTACTGCAACGGTACCATCGTATCCCAAATCATTTAATTCGTAATATTCATCCCATGAATTTTTTCCTTTTCCATCACAAAATGCTGCACCTTCTACCTGATAAGCAGCGGTTGCCGCTCCCCACAGAATTTTTTTGTGTGCTTCTTCTCTTGTCATGAATTATTCGCCCGCCTTTTCTTCCCGAATCACCTGTTTTTCATAGGATTTAAAGAATGGATACCAGATAATCAAATCCAAAGCAACCAAAAATATTACCCAAATGAAAGCTTTTACATCCATAGTAGACAATGCTGCTCCAATTGGTGCCGGGGTTGTCCACGGTACCAATGTAAATGTTTTTCCTATGATATCAAAGTACATAATCAAATATGTCAGAATTCCATTTACAGTCTGTGCCAAAATAAAAGGAATAGCCAACGTCGGGTTGAGTACCAGAGGAGTTCCGAAAATCAATGGCTCATTGATGTTGAACATGGATGGTACAATTGCCAGTTTTCCAAGTGTTTTCAACTGTTTTGCACGGCTTCGAAGCATCAAAATGTTTAATGCCATCGTAGCACCCGCTCCACCTAAAATCATAAAGAATGCACGGAATGGTTCTGTGTAAATGTATTCTGGCATCATTCCCTGTGTTACCATCTCTGCATTTGCAGTTAAGTTTCCAAGCTCAAATGCACCAACTACACCACTTACAATCGAAGAACCATGCAGTCCCACAATCCAGAGCAACTGTGTAATAATAGAAATCAAAATAATTCCAAATGGAGAATCCACCAGCATGACAAGCGGACTAAACAGTGTTTTAATCAATTCCGGTATCAGCAGTCCATCACTTGTTTTCTGCACCAAAAGGCTGATTAAAAAGATACCTACTGCATTGACAATCATTGGAATAATGGAGGCAAAGGATGCTTTCACCGGTGCAGGCACAGAATCCGGCATACGAATCATAAGATTCTTTTCATTCAAAATGCGCGTAATCTCCGTTGTCAAAAGTGCCACAATAATTGCCGCAAAAATTCCTTCCGCTCCTAAAAAGCCCGTCGGAATCAACGCTGCCTGATTTGCCAAAACCTCTTCTCCAGTCATATTTGCTGTAATATCAGCAGACATAACACCCAAATTAGATGGTGCAGATGCAATCATAAAACAAACTGCGGAAATAATCATAGGGCCTATCGGATCCATTTTATAAGATTTTGACAGAGAATGAGCAATTACCATGCAAATAAATAATGCCATCAGCCCCATAGATGCTCGCTGCAAAAGCTCAATCTGCATTCCATATTCCATCGCCCATTTTTTCCATGTAATCAAAAAACTGAAAATGAAATTGGTTGGTTTCATTATATCTAAATTTACTGGAGGGGATGTTACAATCAATGTCATACCTCCCAGCAGCGCAAGTGGTGTTGCCGCCACCATACCATCACGAATTGCTTTCAAATGTCTCTGTGAAGAAACTTTATTTCCTAGAGGAATCAATTTTGCATCGAGAAACTCCTCTAATTTATTGTTTTTTAACAAATTCATGCCCGCGTACCTCCTATTTTTGATTCAACCTCATTTATCCTGTAATTTTTATTACATTTACTCCAAATCGTTCTGACCGTCTGATATAGGCTTCTATATTTCCCGGCTGAATTTTCAAAACGCCATCTTCAAGATGGTAAGAACATGTTTCCTGCACTCCCAAAATGTCAATCTGACGAATTTTTTCTGAATTCCATGGGATGGAGATTTCTCTCCACTCACATTGATTCTGAAACACGTAAATGCAATTTCCCTTTTGTGTTGCACTTATTTCTTCCAATTTACAGGCATGTGTACCGTAAATTGCCTCGCCGCACACTTCCATCCACGCTCCTATTTCTTGCAGGCGTTCTTCCTCATGTACCGGAATCGTTCCGTCTGCCATAGGACCTATATTCAACAGAAAATTTCCGCCTCGGCTTACAATCGAAGCCAGTTCTGCTATCAGTTCTTTTGCGTTTTGTAATCTTCCGGCCTCTCTGCACGGTTGTAACCATAAGACTTTCCCATTCCCCGGCTTTCTTCCCACGGATGATTTCCTACTGTTTTATCCCGATATTCCGTAGAATAATAATCTCCGTGGCAGCCTGGCATCCCTGCATAAAACCGGTCATTTACAACGACTTTGTCCTGCACCGGAGATTCCTTATACAACCAGCTCAAAAACTCGCGAACTCCACTTTCTTCTTCCGTCAAATCCCATTCCCCACCATCGGAAAACAACACTGTCGGCTCATAAGTCTCTACCAGCTCCTGTAGCTGTGGTTTTAAAACTTCTTCCAAATAACGCGTCTTTCCAATCCCATATTTTTCTACGTCTTTTTCCGGAATAAAATATCCGCCGTCACACCTGTGAGAAGGCACGCTTTCCCAATCAATAATGGAATAATAAATTCCAAATTCAATGCCTTTGTCCGCTGCTGCTTTTTTTAATTCCCCTGCCAAATCTCTCTTTGGACCGGTTTCCCCTGAATTCCACTCTTTTTTGTGCTCATTTTTTGTTGGCCATAGACAGTACCCATCATGATGTTTTGTCGTCAACACCATATATTTTGCTCCGCTTTTTTTCACTAATTCCGTCATTGTATTTGGATCAAATAATTCTGCCTTGAACTGTTTTCCAAATTCACGATATTCCATGTTTCCATACACTTTCTGATGAAACTCCGGATCTTGATTCCGATAAAGTCCGTAGACAGAAGCATAATACCATTCTGCATAAGAGCCAAACAGTTCATCATTGACAGAACGATACGCCGGAATACTATATGGTCCCCAATGAATGAAAATTCCAAATTTTGCTTTTTGGTACCATTCCGGGATTGGTCTTTTATCCAACATTTCCCATGATTCAGCCATTTTCTTTTCCTCCTGTTTGTTTCCTTTATCTTACCACAATGCCATTTTTTCTCCAGACAGAAAGAATCCACATTCAATCTGGAAAATTTGAATGTGGATTCTTTTTGTATAGCATTCTTTTTAATAAATCACTGATATGATCGGAGCAAACTATATTCTATTAAAAAATTGTTCAAAACTCTGATTTTTAATCATGTCTGTAATTGCCTCCTCGTCCATCAGAATGCGCATGGTTTCCTGATAAAATTTCTGAAGATTTCTGTCTTGCCTGCTTCCGATTAAAAACAAAAACACTACCTGCACTTGATTCCTTCCCCATACAATCGGATGCTCCAAAATTCCTACAATTACCGTTGTATCCGTCACAACCGTTTTATATGGATGCGGAATGGCAACCAGATTGCCGTAATCAGTAGAAGACAATTGTTCTCGATATAAAACAGATTCTTCTACATCTTTGGGCAAATCAATCACCTGCCGCCCTAATTCGCAAAGACGTCCTATAGCCTCTTCCCTTGTAGCCGCCGATACATTTGTAAAAAACAACTCCTCCCGGAAATAATATTTCAAAAATCCATTGCTGCCTTTTTCCAAAATACTTCGGACGTTCGTAATATCTTCATTGTTTAGGAATACCCCCACCTCATAAACCGGAACCGGTATGGGCATTTTAATCGGAACAGTTGTAAACACGTAATCAATTTCTTCAAAATTCACCTGTTTTAATTCCATTTGATTGCACACTTGAATGTTACCAATGTAATCAGCAAATTCCTGCCTGTACTTATAGGTCAACAGATTAGAACTTGCTTTTCCCAAACTACAGACAATTAAAATATTGCTTTGTTTTCGATTCTCTGGCTGTTTTTCCAATGCCAACGCATATATCATTGCCAAATAACCTATCTCATCTGCTGATACCTGCGTTCCATAGTATTCTTGCAGAATCACCGCAGCCCGTTTTGCAATGGTATATGCAAACGGATAATTTTTCTGAATATCTTCCAATAGTGGGTTCGTCACTGGAATATTATAACGTAGCCGAATATCCAGAGGTATCATATGCTGATTTAAAATCATCAACAAATCAAAATTGCCCTTTAAATTCAGATTAAACTCTTCCAATGTGCTTTCCACCATCTGTTCCGTCAGTGCATTCAGTTCTTCCGGAATAACCAGATTGCCCTCTCCATTGTTTCCAATTACCCGCTTTCCTGCCAGTAAAATGGAAAAATAATCTTGTTCTTCCTCCGAAAGCTCAATTCCATATCGCTGATGTAACAGTTCTGCCAGACGAACAGATACTTCTATATCGGAGACATCAATCTGTACCTGCTGGTCTTTACAAAACCGAATTCCTCTTCCTTTTTTAATTCTCTGAATAGAAATATAAATATATTTCACAAAATTATAAAATACAATCTCAGGAATCCGAATCTGATATTTCCCCAGCAATTCCCATACCTTTTGCCCAAGTTCGTCTAATTCTTTTCTGGGAAGATTCTTATGACATTTCCTTGCGTAATTTGACTCTGCGAAAAAGTCAACCAGACAATCCCGAATATTGATTTCTTCTCCAATTGCTTTGATTCCATAGCCAGCTCTTCTGGAAAGGGAAATTCCATACTTCAATAAAATATTTTCCGTATTACGCAACGCTGTTTTTACCACACTATCTGTGACATATAGTTGATCTGCCAATTGAGAAATTGTGACATATTCTTCCTGTTCCAATAAAAAGAACAATAAATAATCTGTCCTCTCTCCCGGAGTTGCCGGTATTTCACGCCGAACCTCTTGATTTAATACTTTATACAGAGAATGTTTGGTTTCTCCTTCTCCCAGTATTAACTGAAAACCAAATCTTGGTTTTGATACAACAACTGCCGGAAAACCCGGCAGTTGTACAAGTGTCTCATTGATTTCTTTAATCCTGTTTCTCACAGTCTTACTGCTGCATCCGGCTTTTTCCGCCAATACAGCAGCGGTCATATAGTCCTCTGTTGAAAGAATATCTAGGATTAACATATTCTCTCTATTCAGCATAATATCTGCCCCTCTGTTCTTACGGTCTTCTCAGTTTTCGCCTGTTTTACCGGACAAATCTCCAATCAGGACAACGGATAACCTAAACACTCATAAGCCGGATGTTACTCAACCACAACACCTTTCTGCAGCATTACATTTGCATATACGGCAGACTCGCCTGTTGCAATAATTGCGTAAGCTTTTTTTGCCTCCTCATAGAATGCAAAACGCTCGATATTACCGACTGCTGCTTCGCCTCTCTCATCATGTTTTGCAACGATTTCCTTATATTTGTCCCAGATTGGCGTCTCAATCCTGCCAATATCACAAGGCATCAGCTCCATCAGATTTACCGGTTTCTCTACATAAGCGTCCAGTGGAATTACCTGAAGGATTGCATCCAGAATCTCCGGCACGCCATGTCCGTCACAGCGAATGACAACCGCATCCTTTCCCATCGACTCGCATGGGAAGTTTCCGTCTGCAATTACGATACGGTCGCTGTGCCCCATTTCACATAATACTTTTAACAATTCAGGTGATAAAATTTTCGGAATTCCTTTTAACATTGTCGTTCTCCTCTGCTTTCTTTTTGCAGGAGGGCGCATACCTTACACGGCATGCGCCCTCTCCTTAGGGATTATTTTTCAAAAGATTGTATGTAATCTGATTCTTATTTGTATAATGGGCCATACGCTGCACAAGCTCTGTAATCCTGTCCCTCTTTGTCCATTCCGAATGCATTCCATGCTGTAGGTCTGAAGATATCCTCTTCAGGTACATTGTGCATACATACCGGAATCCTTAACATAGAAGCCATTGTAATCAGGTCTGCTCCGATATGTCCGTAGGAAATAGCGCCATGGTTAGCTCCCCAGTTGTTCATTACATCATAAGCTGACTTGAATGCGCCCTCGCCTGTACATCTTGGTGTAAACCATGTACATGGCCATGTCGGGTTTGTTCTTTCCATAAGGGTGTCAGAAACATCGTCCGGAAGATGTACCGTCCATCCTTCTGCAATCTGAAGAACCGGTCCAAGTCCTTTTACCAGGTTCAGACGAATCATTGTTGCAGGCATCTCTGCTCTTGTTGTGAAGTGAGAAGAGTATCCGCCTCCACGGAAGTTATCAAATCCAGCCTCGCACCATACCGTTGCGTCCGTCATCTTCTTGATATCTTCTTCTGTTACATCCCACCACTGTTTCATAACAGCATTTCCGTTTTCGTCTTTACATTCGCCGCAAGCATCCAGACAGGCAGCACCGGAGTTCAGCAGGTGGATAATACCGCCGTTCTCTTTTGCTTTTCCTTCCAAATCGTAACCTGTCACTCTCTTTGTTGCTTCTGGTGACCAGAATGTACGAACATCAGCAAAAATCTGTGCTCTGTTCGTTAACTGTTTCATAAACAGCATTCCAAGACCATTCAGAATATCGTTCTCTGTTGCCAATACAAGAGGTTCTTTCTTTCCTTCAAAATCGAAAGAAGAATTCAGAATTGCTTCCGGATAGTCACAGTTCGGCCAATGGTCTGTCCACTGACGCTGTCCCTGGAATCCGGCTGCGATTGCATTATGCCCTACCATTTCTTCTTCAAAGCCGTCCGGCAGATTCGGATTTCCTCTCATAAGATCCTTGATAATGCAGTACATCTTAATTGTGAATTCCCACTGTTTATCTTTTTCTTCACGGTTGAATTTTACGAAGTCCGGATTGTCATCACGTCCTTCTTTGCAGTGCTCGCGTGTCCATGCAAGTGCTCTTTCAACTTCATCTTTGTTGTAGATACCCTCTTCCATACGACGGAGAATTTCAACTTCATCAACAGACTCTACACGAAGTCCAAGATATTTCTCCATGAAATCCTGATCCATGATAGAACCGCCGATACCCATACATACAGAGCCAATCTGCAGGTAGGATTTACCTTTCATAGATGCAGCAGCTACTGCGGCACGTCCGAAACGAAGCAGTTTTTCTTTTACGTCCTCCGGTACCTTGGTTACATCATCTCTGTCCTGAACCTCATGTCCGTAAATACCGAATGCCGGAAGTCCTTTCTGGGTATGTGTTGCAAGAACGGATGCCAAATATACAGCTCCCGGTCTTTCTGTTCCGTTGAATCCCCATACCCCTTTGATTGTATGCGGGTCCATGTCCATTGTTTCTGAACCGTAGCACCAACATGCAGCAACAGTCAGTGTAATGTCAACGCCTTCTTTACGGAATTTTTCTGCACATGCAGCAGACTCCGTAACACGTCCGATTGTTGAATCAGCCATAACAACCTTTACCGGCTCTCCGTTGGAATACCGAAGATTCTCCTCGAATAATGTTTTTGCTACATTTGCCAGTGCCATTGTCTGTTCTTCGAGGCTTTCGCGAAGTTTCAAAGGTCCACGTCTGCCGTCAATCGTTGGTCTGATACCAATTACCGGATATCCGCCAATAAGTTCTCTGTTTGCCATTATTTTTTATCCTCCTTATTGAATAAATGTTTTAAATTTCTCATATGCGTCATTCCATTTTTCTTCATCCTTTGGAACATACTCATATGTAGTTTCTGAATCTGCTATAATCCGTCTTGCCTCTTTGACGTCTGCAATTTCCCCGAGTGCCATAAGCTGTACCGCAATATTTCCAAGGGCTGTTGCCTCAACCGGACCAGCTATGACTTTGCGTCCGTTTGCCCCTGCTGTCATCTGACAAAGAAGCTTGCTCTGAATGCCGCCGCCAATCATATTGATGACCGGATAATGCTTTCCGGTACATGCCTCTATCTGTTCCAGTGCATATCTGTATTTTAATGCAAGGCTCTGATTGATACAGCACATTACTTCTCCCACCGTCTCCGGTACTTTCTGTCCCGTCCTGCGGCAGAATTCGCGGATACGCTCCGGGATATTTCCTGCAGCAACGAATTCCGGTGAGTCCGGGTCGATAAAGCTCTGGAAAGGTTCCGCCTTCAATGCCATCTGCTCCAGCTCTCCGAAAGAATACTCCTCGCCTTCCCGAATCCACTGTCTGCGGCTTTCCTGTGCCAGCCAAAGACCGATAATATTTTTCAGCAGTGTCGTGGTATTGCCATATCCGCCTTCATTGCTTACATTACACTCCAATGACTTTTCTCCGATAACCGGGCCATCCAGCTCTGTCCCGAACAGACTCCATGTTCCGCAGCTTATAAAGATAAAGTCTTTATTCTGTGTCGGAACGGATACAACAGCACTCTGTGTATCATGTCCGGTAATTGCAATTACCTTCGCCGGCTCTACTCCAAGCTCTTCACAGATATCCCCTTTCAGGTTACCGACTACCGTACCGCTTGGTACAATCTCCGGAAGAATCTGTTTCGGAATGCGCAGCGCCTCCAGTATCTCGTCCGACCATTCTTTCTTCTTCGCATCGAGCAACTGCGTTGTCGCTGCCATTGTATATTCTGCTTTCTTCTCTCCTGTCAGGAAATAGTTGAACAAATCCGGTGTCAGCAACAGCTTGTCTGCTTTTTCCAGAATCCACGGTCTCTTCCGGACAAGTGAATACAACTGAAAAATCGTATTGAAATTCTCGAACTGCAAACCGGTCAGGTTGTAAACCTCTTCCTTTGGAATTGCCTTGAATACTTCTTCCTGCATTCCTAATGTTCTGTCATCGCGGTAATGGACCGCACTTTCCAACAATGCGCCATGCTCGTCCAGCAGCCCGAAATCAACGCCCCATGTGTCGATTCCGATACTCTCAAATCCACCTTTTTGTTTCGCCTTGATGATACCCTGCTTTATCTCAAAAAAATGTCTCAGTGTATCCCAATACATGGTCCCGTCGATTGTGACAGGATCATTAGAAAACCGGTATACTTCTTCCATCCGAATCTTACCGTCTTCCAGTCTTCCAAGAATCGCTCTTCCGCTTCCGCCGCCAAAATCAAACGCCAGAACCTGCTTTTTCTTGTCACCCACTGATGAACCTCCTTTCCCCTCTTCCATGCTGCAACCGCAGTACCGGGAAGAGATAAGACATATCGCCTCATTTGATAGCTACATTTTACCATTGTTTTCCCAAATATACTTGTGCTATAATGATAAAAAGTATAACAATATTCACCTAAAGGAGATTTATGCAATATCTAAACTACCGGGAGAGCAGACAGCGGGGGACTGCCGACTTTCCTCTGGAATATCATCATGTTTCCCCTTCCCACCCACAGTATGTCATGGCACTGCACTGGCATGTGGAGTTTGAGATTATCCGGATACTGAAAGGTTCCTTGCAGCTCACCATTGATGAACAGCACGTACTCGTCCCCGCCGGTTCTTTCATCTTTATTCCTGCCGGAGCACTCCATGCCGGAACCCCAATCGGCTGTGAATACGAATGCCTTGTATTCGACATCAATATGCTGATGAATAAAAATGATTCCTGCTGTAAGATGATTCGGAAAATTATCGACCATGAAGTGGAATTGAACTCTGTATATACCGGGACATATAACGATATCCATCCGATTGTCTGGCGGATGTTCGACGCAATTGCATCAAAGAAAAGTGGCTATCAGATGATTGTGCTTGGCTCACTCTATCAGTTGATTGGAACAATTTTCTCAGAAGATTATTACAATCCGGTACCTGCGCAGCCGCCCCGCGACCACCGGCGTATTGTGCTGCTTAAGCAGGCTCTGGAATACATAGAGTCATCCTACAATAAGCAAGTCAGCCTACAGGAGATGGCAGATTCGGTACAGATGTCCCCCAAATATTTCTGCCGTTTCTTTCAGGAGATGACACACCGGACACCGGTAGAGTATCTGAATTATTACCGGATTGAACGTGCCTGTTATCAGTTGCTGACAACCAATGACTCCATCACCGATGTCGCCTATAATTCCGGATTCAATGACCTGAGTTATTTTATTAAGACCTTCAAAAAATACAAAGGGACTACCCCAAAGCAATATCTGAAGTAGTCCGCTGTATGAATTTCACATTCCCCGGTTTGAAGGTTTCTAGAATATCCCAAAGATTTTCTCGCGGAATGAATTGTACAGGGAATCATAATCGGTATATCCGATATTACTGTCCTCAAAACTTTTCTTCCAGACTTCGCAGATTCCATCTGCCACCATATTTGCATCGGTATGCTCAGTCAGCAGAATTGCCGGAAAGACATAATATATCATGAAGAAATTCAGGTCTGACTGGACACGCGGGGAAATCTTCCCCTTTTTATTCTTGTAGGCATTGCCAACCTCTTTTGCCAGGCACTCCCCTATTTCCTGTGCTGCATCTTCTTTATTTTCTGCATCTTCCACGTACTGTACCATCTCTTCAAAATAATGCCCATGCATATTCTGAAACTCTGCCATATTTGCCTCATAGGACTTTTTCTTCAGATGCGACAGCATCTTGTCTTTATTGTCAAATATTGTAATAATTCCCTGAAACATCTTTTTTGTTCCTCCTGTATCTTTTCTGTCGTTCAGATTGCCTTTTACGCTAAACACAATTATACATGATTTGCAGCAATAATTCTACCCTCACTTGACAGGGACACACGCACGGTGTACCTCTGTAGATATAAAATAGATTGTGCATAAAGCGCAATCTTCGCCCGCGAGCGGACTGCAAAGCAGTAATTTCATCTCCGCGGGCTGTGCATCATCACGCGCAGTGTGTTTTTATGGTATAGAAAGTTCTTCGAATTTCCTATACCATAAAAAGAAACCGGGACTTTTTATCCCGGCTCCCTTTTATTTCACGCCTTACATGGAATCCGCAACCCCTGCTTTACTATAGATTAGTCATACAGGTTTGGAGAAATGTCAGCATCCTCCATATTTGTAGCATCATACCAGTAACCATCTGTTGTCTGGTCTTTTACTTCTTTTCCTTCGCAGATATCATACAGAGTCTCGATAGAGATTTTACCCTGCATCAGAGGGGACTGTGTAACTGCTCCGATAAATGTGCCATCTTTTACAGCGGCTTTGATCGTTGAACCAGCATCGAATCCGGCGGCAATAATATTCTTCTCAGCATCTGAGCCCAATTTGTTCAGGTTCTGGTTTGCTGTCAGAACGCCTTCCGCAGATACCTGGTTAGAACCGAACATTGCGATTGTATCGTCTTTGTTCATGATATTGGAAGCCTCTGTAGCACACAACTCAACTGTTGTCTGTGCAGGTACAGCAACCTCAAGAATGATATCAGCCTTCTTTGAATCACCATTGTTCTCTACAAGGTTTACATAGTAGTCATTTCCTACTACTGCACAGGTCTTTCCATCAGCCTCGGCCAGCTCGATGAATCTGTTGATGAATCCCATACCACGCTCTGTGATGTTAGCAGATGTTGCATCCTGGTTTACTTCACCGACACGAACCTGTCCGTCAGCTTTTGCAATTTTGTCTTTTACTGTTTCATAAATCTTGTCTGCTGCAATAGCACCCGCAGCACCGTTATCTGTTACTACTGTAGCATATACAGAGCCTTCCGGAGCATCCGGTACGCCAGAGTCGAAACAAACTACCGGGATACCTTTATCAAGGGCTGTCTGTAACGAATCCAAAACAGAGTTCTGGTCACAAGCTGCAAGAGCGATTCCATCTGGATTCTGATTGATTGCATTGTTCAGCATGTTTACCTGGTCAGCAATATCGGATTCCGCATTTGGCCCTGTTGTGTTGGTTGTAACACCAAGTTCCTCCTCTGCCTGCTCGATTCCCTGAACAGCTGCCTGCCAGTAGGATGACTGGAAACTCTTTACAACTACTTCAAAGTGATAACCTTTTCCGGAATCTTTGCTGTCGCTTTTCGCGTCAGCTGATGTAGTGTCAGCTTTGTCTCCACCGCATCCTGCGAGAAGTCCCGCTACCATACATCCACCAAGTAATACTGCCAATACTCTCTTTTTCATATTTTTGTCCTCCTTGACATAAAATGTTTTTCTATAGTAACAATCAACTTTATCCACTGTCTTGATTGCTATCTATCTTGGTTTTCTGTGACAGTTTCCTGTCAATAAACAATTTAATTTCCTTCTGATTTTCTCTTCAGAATATCAACAAGTACGGCTGCAATCAGCACGAAACCAATCGCAATCTGCTGCCAGTTTGCTGTCAGCCCGATAAACGGAAGTCCTGTCTTCAGCAGACAGATAACAAATACACCTGCCAGTGTTCCTGTAATACTTCCTACTCCACCGGTCATGGACACACCGCCGATGATTGCCCCGCCGATTGCCTCCAGCTCAAATCCCGCACCGCTCCCCGGCTGAACCGTTGCAAAGATTGCAGCGTAAGAAATGGATGCCAGCCCTGCAAAGAACCCGCAAATCACATATGCAAAAATGTGATAGAATTTTACGTTTACCCCAGACAGCTTTGTTGCCTCTTTGTTACTTCCGATAGCCAGTGTGTAACGTCCCACTTTTGTATGGTTCAGTACAAATGTCATAACAATTACGAGCAAGATAATCCACAAGAAACCAATCGGAATGTTTGTCCCGTTCATCTGAATCTTAAAGATTTTTCGGAACCATCCTCCCGGAGTCCCTGCTGCCGGCCATGAAATTCCGAAACCGCCTACGATGATGGATCCAAGTCCTCTCGTAATCATACAGGTACAAAGAGTTGCCAGGAATGCCGGCAAATCCATGATTGCCACCAGGCATCCATTCAAGACACCAATTAACACACCCATCAGAATGCTTACCAGAATTGCTGCCGCCGTCGGCCATCCCTGATGGGTAATCAGGTATCCGCCAACCAGTGAATAACAAACAAGTCCGGTACCAATGGAAAGGTCTACACCACCTGTCATCAATGGAAATGCTACCCCGATTGCCATCAATGAAATATAGTATGAAAAATCAAGTATGTTTACAATTGTTGTATATTTTCTGAAGTTTGGGCTCATTGCACAGAAAAAGATAAACAATGCGATTACTACCAGAAGAACAATAAACTTCTGTCCTCCGAGTTTGTCAATTGCCGACTTATTCGTGCCTGCCGTATTAGTCGTTTTATTTGCCATCACATTTTCCTCCCTAACCAATCTCTCGTGTAGCCATGTTCATGATATTTTCCTGTGTAGCCTCAGAAATATCCAGCTCACCAGTTTTCTTTCCTTCACACATTACGACGATTCGGTCACTCATTCGCAATATCTCTGTCATCTCAGAGGAAATCATAATAATGGCCTTGCCCTGCTCTGCCAGTGTATTCATCAACTTGTAAATCTCATTCTTCGCTCCAACATCGATACCTCTGGTAGGCTCATCAAAAATCAGGATATCACAATCTCTCGTCAGCCATTTTGCAATAACTACTTTCTGCTGGTTACCACCTGACAGATTGACTACCAACTGGTCTACACTTGGTGTCTTTGTTGCAAGAGACTCTACATATTTATCCGCAACTTCTTTTTCCTTTTTCTTGTCAATGAATATTCCGCTCATGTAATTTTCAAGAGACGCCATCGTTGTATTTTCCGCAACCGTCTTCTGAACGACAATTCCATACCGCTTTCTATCCTCTGACAGATAACCGATGCCGCATCTGACAGCATCCTGCGGGCTCTTGATTGTAACCTTCTTCCCCTTTATATAAATGTCGCCGCTGTCAATTGGGTCTGCTCCGAACAGCGCCCTTGCCGTCTCGGTACGTCCGGCCCCCATCAGTCCTGAGAAACCCAGTATTTCTCCTTTGTGCAGCTCAAAGCTTACATCCTGCACAAGCTTTCCTGCATTCAGATGGTCAACCTTCAATACTACCGGTGCATCCTTCGGAACCATATTCTGTGTCTTCGGATCTTCGTAAATCACCCGTCCAACCATCATGTTAATGATATCGTCTTTTGTACTGTCTTTCGTAATCAATGTTCCTACATATGTACCATCTCTCATGACTGTAACACGGTCGGTAATGACTTTAATCTCATCCATACGATGGGAAATATATACGATACCAAGTCCCTTTGCTTTCAAATCACGGATAATCTTAAACAGTTCTTCAATCTCCGTCTCTGTCAGTGCCGCAGACGGCTCATCAAAAATAATAATCTTCGCATCATGAGAAATTGCCTTTGCAATCTCACACATCTGCTGCTTTCCGACTGTCAGCCTGCTCATTGTCTCCGTCGGGTCAATGCCAATGTTCATTCTGTCAAACAGTTTCTTCGCCTCTTCATTCATCTTTCTATCATCGATACGGATTCCTTTTTTGAACTCACGCCCGATAAAGATGTTCTGTGCAACTGTCAGGTGTCCCAACATGTTCAGCTCCTGATGCACGATTACAATACCTGCATCCTGTGCCTCTCTTGTATTATGAAACTCTACTTCTTTTCCTTCATATGTAATCGTACCGGAATCCTTTGTATAGATTCCTGTCAGCACTTTCATCAATGTTGACTTACCGGCACCATTCTCTCCCATCAGTGCAAGGACCTCGCCTTTTCTGACTTCCAGATCTACATGGTCCAATGCATGGACACCAGGGAAAGATTTGTCAATATCTTTCATTGTTAAAATAACTTCGCCCATTCTTTTACCCTTGCCTTTCTATATTTCACTCTCAGATTTCCATGTATCATTATTAGTTCTTTCTGCGTCTTGCAACAACGTCACTGAACACTGCGACAATAACAATAATACCTGTAATAATAAGCTGATAATCTTTTGTAAAGCCAAGAGCCAGAATGCCTTCCTGAAGCAACGCGATAATAAATACGCCAATTACAGTTCCGCTTATGGATGCAAGTCCGCCTGCCATGGATGTTCCACCCATTACGCATCCTGCAATTGCCTCGTTGTTGTACTGGTCACCATATCCCGGCTGAACCGTGGTGTACGCTGCCACATAGAAGATTGCACTGATTCCAACAAGGAGTCCGCAGATAATGTAGGCAATCATCTCCCATTTTTTAACATCTACACCGGAAAGTCTTACCGCCTCTTTGTTACTTCCAAGAGAAAGGATATAACGTCCGATTCTTGTCTTATTCAGTATGATTGCACAGATAACAGCTATTACAAGGAAAATAATCAATCCAACCGGAATGTTTCCCATCTTAATAATATTTCTGTACCAGCCGCCCTCAGCAGATGCCTGCGGCCAGCTTACGGACTGTGTCTTTGTAAATACAGATGCAGCACCTTTTGCAATATTCATACTTGCCATTGAAGTGATGAACGAAGGTACTGACCAGTACGCTACCAGATAACCGTTGAAAAGACCGAATGCCAGTCCCACTACAAGGCTGATTATCATTGCTGCTGCCATCGGGATTCCATGATTCACAAGACTGTATCCTGAAATCAGCGCACAGCAGAACATAACCGGCCCGATGGAGAAATCAATCCCGCCTGTCGCAATTACAAAAGTAACCCCCAATGATAAAAATCCAAGAAAATACGCATAATTCAGGGCGCTCAGAATTCGGTTCATTCCTGCGAATCTCCCCTGCGTCATCGCGCAGAAAAATCCATACAGGAGAAACAAAACAAAGCATAACACAATTCTGTTAAACCCTACCTTTTGTACGAAAGGATTTTGTTTAATTTTTCCCACTTTTCTTCCTCCTACTTCTTTAATCTTATCTTCACTCTTAAGATTTATGATAAGTATAACCTTTCTAAACATTTTATGAAATTGAATATTCTACTAAAAAAAGTCAAAAAATTACTGATTGTAATTTTTTGACTTTTTCTTTGCCATTGACCAACCACTCTCTGTATTTCAGCACGGCGGCAGCTCTCTACTGACCGGAAAACGGATACAGAAGCCGTTGGTTTTCTTCCTCATACATATTCTTTCTGGTAATCAGTTTGCAGCCGGAATCCAGTGTTTTCTCTACGCTTTTCCCTTCCAGCACGCGGATTGCCTGTTCCACACCCAGATACCCCATATTAAATGGTTTCTGTATGATGATGCCTTCGAACACACCGGCCTCAAGCAACTGGATTTCTTCCACTGAATTATCAAATCCCGCCATTTTCACCTTCCCGGTCATTCCCATATCCTGTACGGCACGCGCGGAGCCGACTGCCCCATATTCGTTTGTCGCAATAATCATATCCATATCCGGATGTTCCTCCAACATCTGCGTTGTCAGGCTATAGGCCTTATCATAGGAAGAATCGCAGAATACCACATCCACAATCTGGGATTCATAGTCTCCCAATCCGGCACGGATTCCGTCCTCACGTTCCATTTCCGTCGAAGAGCCTTTTACATGTCCCATAATCCCAACCCGTGAATTTCCCGCCAGCAATCTTTTCGCATACTCTCCCAATTCCTTTCCGGCGCGGTAATTATCCGTTGAGACAGTTGTCTCTGCAATGTCCTTTTCCGTAGTAGAATCAATCAGAATCAACTTGATTCCTGCATCAATGATTTCCTGAAGCGCATCATCCATTGCAGAATAGTCACACGGCGCAACCAGGATCGCATCCGGTTTTTTCTTAATGCTCTCTCGTATTTTCTGTTCCTGTGCCTGTAAATCTGCTTCGGAACGCCCTCCGGTCACCTCGATTTTTGCACCAAACTCTTCCGCGCCAAGCTTGGCTCCTTCTACCAGCGAGGTCCAGAAGTCATTGGAAGAATCCAGTGTCTTCGACACAAAAATCAACCGATAGGGTTTCTTTTCCTTTGCCTCTTCGCGCATCATCACAATCATCGTGCCAACCAAAACACTCAGCGTCAATACGAGAATCACTGCCGTCATCAGATGCCTGCCTCTCTGTCTATTCATGGTCTGTACCTCCCTTTAAAGGAACCGTCACCGTTGCTACTGTTCCGGCACCTTTTCTGCTGATATAGGATATTCCATAATCCGCGCCATAATAAAGCTGCAGACGGCGCTGCACATTCGGTACACCGACGCCGCTTGACTTCTGTTTTTTTACTTTCTCATCAAAAATGTGCGCAAGCGTTTCTTCATCCATACCGCCCCCATCGTCTGTAATCGTGATATACGCTTTCTTCCCGCGGGCATATCCCCGGATATTCAGATTTCCTTTTGTTTCCTTATATTTCAGGCCGTGATAAATAGCATTCTCCACCAGCGGCTGGATTGCAAATTTTATAATCTGTACATTCTGGATTTCCCGGTCTACCTCAATAGAATATTCCAGTTTATCTTTATACCGCATCTTCTGGATTATCAGATAGCTCTGAACGTAGTTCATTTCCTCTTGTATTGTCACCTGCTCCTTATCGTTGCTGATACTCTGACGCAGTAGACGGGCGAGAGCGGAGGTCATCAATACAACCTCTTCATTCTGGCCTGCCTCCGACATCCAGATGATAGAGTCCAACGTATTATACAGGAAATGAGGATTGATCTGCGCCTGCAACGCCCTCATTTCGCTTCTTCGTTTCTCCTGCTGTGCCGATACATTCTGCTCCATCAGGCTCTGAATCCGCTCTGTCATCACATTGAATGACTTCGTTAGGCTTCCGATTTCATTTTCCGTTGTCACTGCCACATTTGCCTTATCAAACTTTCCCTTTTCAACCATGCTCATTGAATCCCGGAGCCGGCGGAGCGGCCGAGTGATTTCCCTTGAAAGCAGACTGGATATCAACAAAACCGCCAGCAGCAGACATGCCGCAACAATAAAATACATAAGCTGCGCCTGTTTATTGTTTTTCATCAGCTCCGTCGTATCTGCCGCCCCCACGACAATCCACCCGGTCTTATCTGATTTTGACATCGTGTACAGTTTACTCTCCCCGTTACTGTCAATTTCCAGATAATCGGAACCACATGCCATAATATCATCTATATGCTCAACCAGAAGCCCTCCATACATTAGTTGCTGTTTCGGATGATAGATTACATTCCCGTCTTCATCCAGAATAAAAATATACCCCTTTGTACCGATTGTGTTATTATTGCACAAGTCGCTGATGGCACTGTAGTTCAAATCAACAAAAAATACCCCTTCCCGCTCTCCGGTCTGATTATTCACAAGGGCACGGCTCAGTGTAATCACCCATTTATAGCTGTCCGCAATTGCATTTTGCACATGGGAGGAAGAAACTGCAATCCCATTTTTCGAACTCATTGCAGCCTGATACCAATCTAAATCTTCTATATTAATATAGTCTGTCAGTTTTCCGTCGTCTCCATTGACAATATAGCGTCCGTTATCCGCAACTGCCGCCACATTGGAAATGTCTCCACGGCTTTCCATAATCGTATTGAACTGTGTCAGAATACGTCCCTTTTCTTCCTTCAACTCTTCATCCGTCTGCTGCTCATCAAAAAAATATTTTGCTACATCACTGCTCTTTGCAATCAAAGATGAAGTATTTTCCATATAATCAATATAATTGTCAATATCATAGTTCACCTGACGGATAATCTGCGTCGTATAATTGATGGAATTTTCATAAATGGTCTTTTTCGTAAAGTTCAGTGCAATCATAAGAAAGATTAACACTGCAATGACCATCAGAAAAGAAAAAGAAACCATCATTGTATTCTGTATACTCCTGAACTTTCCCAGAATCGTTCCCGACTGCTTTTTCTTCTTCATTTATATAACCCGTCTTTCTGCGAAAGACACCAATGCGTCATGAAACAGTTACACTGGCTTTCGCTTTCTATT
>DCKD01000071.1 GCA_002320245.1 Lachnospiraceae bacterium UBA1683 | reverse complement strand
GATACCATTAAACCGAAAAAAATGCAGATAATAGCAATTAAGCGTGCTACTCTGATTTTTAATCAGTGTTTCCTTAATTCCGAACCTTACCTATAAATCCGGTGAACAGATGGAGCAGCTTGGAAAGTATGGATTCTTACGCAGAGATTATCTGAAGAACCATAAAAATTCTCTGTATCAGGTCATGCTTCTGAAGGACACCATCGGGGAGCATCTTCTGGAAGTAGACAAGGCAGCCAGAGAAAGAGAAGAAGTAATCTTGAAGCAGTTGGAAGAAAAAGAACCATTGCCGGATAAAGAAGCAGATCAGATGGCATGGGTAAGAGCAGCCAACCAGCACAGAGCGATTGCAGAAGAGATTATTCTCAAGGAATTGATTTATGTTTAAATGGAAGCTCTAAAAGGCTACGCAGTGCGTAGCAAATTGAAACGAACAAGCATTGAAAAGTGAATAATTGCAGAGAAAGGCGTGAGTCATAGAAATGTGGCTTGCGTCTTTTTCTGTCTGGAAAGGAAGTGAGATAGGATGGCACAGATCTTTCGTGTAGAACGAAACAAGAATTTTACTGTGATGAGTAACCATCATTTCAAGAACAAAGACTTGTCATTAAAGGCAAAGGGACTGTTATCGCTGATGTTAAGTCTGCCAGAGGACTGGAATTACAATATGCGGGGTCTGGCATCTTTGAGCCGGGATGGAATTGATTCTGTAAGGTCAGCGACCAATTTGTTTTTCCGTTTCCCGCTTCTATGCTATATTATCTATCTTATCAATTCACTTAAATATTAATAGCGTTCGATAAGAAAAGAAAGAATGAGGTATGATTATGCGAACAATGAAAAACAACAATAATGAAACCATTATGGTGATCGGAATCGATCATGGTTATGGAAACATGAAAACGGCTACCAGATGCTTTCCATCCGGTGTAGCCAGATATGACAAGGAGCCAATCTTCCAGAATAATCTTCTTGTTTATAATGATATGTATTACCAGATCGGAGAGGAACACAAGGAGTTCCGTGCAGAGAAAACGCAGGACGAGGACTATTATGTGCTGACATTAGCAGCTATTGCAAAGGAATTGGACGGAAAAGGAATGAACCGGGCAAAGGTACATATCGCAGCAGGACTTCCCCTTACCTGGGTGACCACGCAGAAAGAAGATTTCCAGAAATATCTTCTCCAGAATGAAAGCGTGGATTTTATATTCCGTAATAAAGAATATCATGTAGATTTTGCAGGAGCTGATATTTACCCACAGGGATTTGCAGCAGCCTTTTACCGCTTACAGGATTTTAAAGGTATCAACATGCTGGCTGATATTGGGAACGGGACTATGAACATCATGTATATCAATAATTCCCGTCCATTAGAGAAGAAGTGCTTTACAGAGAAATATGGAACGCACCAGTGTGTGCTTGCAGTCAGGGAATCCTTGCTGAAAGAACTGGGAACGGTTGTGGATGATCTGGTGATTGAGCAGGTGATCCGTACCGGAACAGCGGACATTGGTGAAAAATACCTGTCAGTCATTCGTAAAGCTGCAGGAGATTATACGAAAGAAATCTTTCATAAGCTGAGAGAACGGGAATACAATCCGGAACTGATGCGTCTGTATGTAGTCGGCGGTGGCGGTTGTATGATCCAGAACTTTGGCGAATATGATAAAAGACGGGTAACAATCGTGCGGGATATCTGTGCCACAGCGAAAGGTTATGAAGCAATGACTGTAAGAAAAATCCAGAGAAACGGAGGGATGCTTGTATGAGAAAAGAACGGAAAATCATCAATACAAATATCCGACTGAATCTCTGTGACGAACAGGACAGACAGGCATGGGAATATTTGCAGACGATGGACAGGGAGAAATATAAATCCTATACCAGAGCTGTTGTAGTAGCTTTGAACGATTATTTTTCCAGAGAGTACAGGAATGAAGCAGACCCGTATCTGGAAACCAGAGAAAAGGAAGATGCGTTTCTGGAAAGAGTACAAACAGCTATCCGGGATGGAGTAAAGGAATCCGTCCCGATGGCTATGGCAAAGAATCTGCTTGAAATGCTTGCACCGTTTGTAAAAGAATCGGTAGGAGGAAATGGTCTGCCAGATATGTCCATGACAACGGGAAAGCAAGATAATGAGATTACAGAAGATACTCTGGACTGGGAGAAGGAGGCAGATATGGACGCAGCACTGGATTTTGCGGACAGTTTTTAACTGATTATAAAATAACAGTAACAGGGAAACAGACTGACAGTACGGAGTAACTTTACGAAAACAGAATAGCAGAAAAAGGCAATGGCAGTGATAGTATTTCTATCGGTGAAAACCAACGGAATGTTTATGACTGCTATTTTTATGTCTTTTAGTAGAAATGGAAAGCAATTCAGAAAAAGAAAGACAGAAATAACAGGAAAATATGGCAGAAAGCATTAGCAGATGGGAAATGTTGCATAGGCAAGGCAAAGAAAAGGTATAGAGTGTCGGATACGGCACATGATTGTCCGATACTTCGCATCGGAGTGGTGCATGACCAGCCTGTTTCAGAAATGGAAAATCTGTGGAAAGGGGAGCTTTTCTATCTCTTCCACAGTCTGTTCCTGCACCACAAAACCACTGTCATCTTGATTGGAATTTGGCAATGTAGTGGGGAAACGCTGCTTGTCTGGTATTGATTCAGTAGTGGGGAGATGACAGGCAAGTTTCGCAAAGTGGCAAGCCACTATGCACCGGAACCAGCCTTTGGGCTGTTCCTAAACTTGCCAGAGGGCTATGCCCCTTGGAACCCCGGCACGTCAATAGCGTAAGTATCCCTGTGAAATGTCCACCGGACATTCCTACGGAATATTTACTGATTGACTAGGGTTTCACCCTGCACCCACCAAAGGGGCTGCATTGCCCCTTATGGAATCCCCTATAATTTATTAGCCAGAACGCTGTGGCTGTTAATAAAGAATTGAAATCGAGCAAAGAAAGGAGCAGAAAGCCTATGAGAAAACGAAATTATACAGTAACCATACGAATGAACAAAGCAGAATACGATCTGCTTCAGAGCAAGGTCAAAGAATCAGGAAGGACACAGCAGGAAGTTGTGATAAAGGCAATCGCAGATTTAAAGATTGCATCAGCAGAGGAAGTAGAAGAACTGAAAAAACTGAATCAGATGTTTGCAGATATCCTTTGTCAGCTTCGAGGAGCTACTATAAATATCAATCAGATTGCAAGAAAATTGAATACAGATGGGTTACTTCCAAATGACAACGTTTTGTATTTCCTCAATAAAAATATCCTCAAGTATCGGAAGGAGAGTGAAAGGATATGGCTGTTAATAAGACGATTAATAAGCGGACAAATACACATGGAGCAATGAGAAACTGCATCGAATATATTTTGCGGCAGGACAAGACCAGTGAGTTGCTTGCTTATGTAACAGGCCCGTACTGCCATGATGAGATCAATTATGATCTGGTGTACAGAACCTTTCTGGAAGAAAAGAAGATGTGGGATAAAGATACCGGGAGAATGTACGCCCACAACATTATTTCCTGGCATAAGGATGAACAGATTACTCTGGAGCAGGCATTTGAATTTGGAAAACAATTTGCAGAAAAATGGTTCAGTGGATTCCAGACCTTAGTAGCGGTACATAAGGATAAAGACCATATCCACTGCCATTTGGTCACGAATTCCGTGAGTTACGAAGATGGAAGAAAGCTGCATAATACTAGAAAAGATCTGGAACGCATGAAAAAGTTTACTAACCAGATGTGCCGGGAACGGGGTCTGACAGTTGCAGAAAAAGGAAAACACTTTGATGGAAGTCAGATTGAAAAAGGGGAAGTCATTGCATGGAGCAAAGACAAATATAATCTGTTCCGACAGCAGGTAAAGGACAGTTTTGTAGCGGATTGTGCAATGGCAGTGTTAAAAGCACTGGAAAATTGTATCAGCAAAGAGAAATTTATAGAAAAAATGAAACAGTTCGGATGGAACGTAAATTGGACGGAGAAGCGGAAACACATTACATTCCAGAATCAGGATGGGAAGAAAGTGCGAGACAGCAATTTGTCTAAAACATTCCATCTGGATATCAGCAAGGAGGGCTTAGAGAATGAATTTAATGAAAATAGGAAACAAGCCAGAGATAATAGAAGAGAAAATGAATTTGCCGGATACTATAGACAAGTGGAAGTTGCTTGCACAGGATCAGGAAAAGACTCTGAATACAGTGACAACAGAGAAAAACGAATTGCAGGTGAAATATCAGAAGTTGAGCGAGTTTATACTGGAGTTTCAGGAAAGAACACACAATTTGAAGATAGAAAAACAGAAACTCTTCTTCGAGAATCACGAATTGCAAGAAGAAATTCGGAAATTAAACGTCGAAATTCGGCGTCTGACAACCGAACTGTCCGAAACGCAGAAGCTGAATCAATCGCTTCAGCAGAGCAACGACGATCTGAGGAACAGAAATGGCTTGAAGAGCAGGAGCGAGCAAGAGCGAAGGCGGAGAAAGAATACAAAAACTGAAAAAAAGAATGAAACTGCAATCAGAGAAAATAAACGAAATAAAATTTTTCTGTGGAATCGGATATATTTTGGCGGTTGTATTTGCTGTCTGTCTTATTGAGATATGTTTTCTATAACTGTATGATTTAAAAATGCGATATTTCAGAATCTAATTATGATTTTTAATATATTAGGTTGTTCAAAACGCATTTCTATGATATGATAATAAATACAATGTGAATAGATATTTTAAACAAATAAGACTGAGGTGAAAAAATGGCAATTAGTTACAAGAAATTGTGGAAATTGTTGATTGATAAAGACATGATGAAGAAAGATCTGCGTGCAATGACAGGTGTTAGTACAACAACAATGTCTCGATTATCAAAAGATGAAAATGTTAGTACAGAGATTGTGTCGAAAATTTGTTCGGTTTTAAACTGCGATGTTGGAGACATCATGGAATTTGTGCCGGATAAAAAAGAGGAACAGTAAGGAGGTACGGCATCATGGATCATTCTTATCCTTATATAGCGTCGTTGACCAGAGAACCGTTCCTTTTTTATGAAATGCGCTCCACCGCAAAGCTGATGGCAGAAGGCTTTCCAGATGATGCGATTGTAAAAGAAATTGTAGAGCAGAATATTTTCCAGTATCCAACGGAGAAATCTATCACACGCATGGCAAAAGCCTGTATCAAACGGCTTCATGCTCTGGAAGATGATTCGCTGGTTTCTTCGATTGCATCACAGCCGACGGATGTAGCAAAACAGATTTGTCTGTATGCAATGATGAAGCAGAGCCGACTGATCTGGGAATTTATGCTGACAGTGATTGGCGAGAAGTACAGATTAAGGGACACGTCTTTTGGTAAGATAGATTTGAATACATTTTTTATGCGTTTGCAGGAGCAGAATGATACCGTAGCTTCCTGGAGCGACAGCACAATAACAAAGTTAAAACAGATTATTGCCAGAGTGCTTGTTGAAACAGAATATCTCGACAACCTCAAGGCAGATCATTTAAATCCAGTATGGCTGCATCCTGTTTTGGAGAATGCCATCAGAAGCAATGGCGATACGGCGGTACTGCCGGCGTTTAATTGCTTTTCATAGGAGGTAGCCCGATGAGTGATATAAAAGAACGCCTGGACAAAGTTCGGGCATTGATTCAGGAACCGGAGTTCCTGGAAGGTAAAGGACTCAGCAATGAAGTGAATATCAGAATCTTTTGTTATGAACCGGAGAATGAAATGGTTGTCCGCCATTTTGTGAATCAGCTGGAAACAGATCAGTCCTTAGAGTGCCATTTGAAGGTTTGTAATTTATATAAAACATTTCTCTCTATCTGCGATGATATGGACATCACAGATGCGATTCCCGATATGGAAGAAGCCGACGGAAGTGCTTATCTTCTGGAACAGCTCAACTCCGCAATCGGCAATGGAGAGTTCATTGATAAAATTCAGTATGAGCCGCATGAACCGGGCGATGTACTGATGCTGACGGGTGTGGGCGAGGTATTCCCGTTTATGAGAATCCATACTTTACTGGAAGCCTTGCAACCGTATTTTTCGGATGTTCCGATTTTGGTTATGTATCCGGGCGAGTTTGATGGTCGTCATGTAAAACTGTTCAATCGTCTGACACCAAATGATTATTACCGGGCATTCAATGTGATTTAAGGGGGATAAAGCCATGATAATTCGAGATATGTTTGCGGACGACATCAACCGCAAAATCAATGGTGTTATTAAAGTTGACCAGGCTGCTGACGATGTAATCGAGCAGGAGTTAAATGAATATGTCATCACCAGAGAATTGAAGAAACATTTCATTACATTCTTCAATTATTACGGCGACGCCTTTGACCAGCCGACCGCCGATATGGGTGTTTGGATTTCCGGTTTCTTTGGAAGTGGTAAATCTCACTTTCTGAAAATGCTTTCTTATCTTCTGGAGAATAAAGAAGTAAAAGGCATTCGCAGTGTAGAGCGTTTCCGTAAAAAGTTTGAGGACGATCCGGCAACTTTTATGCTGATAGACCGTGCTACCAAGGGACCGACAGAGACAATTCTGTTTAATATTGATATTGAGGGATTCAGCAATAAAGACAAGACCGCTGTGCTTCGTGTTTTTGCAAAGATGTTCTATAACCATCTGGGATTTTACGGCGAAAATCTGAAAGTTGCCATGATGGAGCGGTATATTGACCAGCAGGGCAAAACCGAGGAGTTCCGCAGAGTTTTTGAAGAAAAGAAAGGCAAGTCCTGGCTGGAAATGCGCCGTGCATTTGCTTTCAACGGCAAGTTTATCATCCCGACTCTGATGGAAGTTCTGGACATGAGTGAGGACGATGCCAAGGCGTGGTTCAATGATAAAACCGCAACAGAAATTTCTATCGCACAGCTTGTGGAAGATATGAAAGCCTATGTAGATACAAAGCCTGCCAACTTCCGTCTGCTGTTTATGATTGACGAGGTTGGTCAGTATGTTGGCACAGATACCGATATGCTTTTGAACCTCCAGTCCCTGACCGAGAAAATCGGAAGTGAGTGCGAAGGCAAGATTTGGGTGATCTGCACCGGACAGGAAGCCATTGATGAAATCATCAAAGTTCGTGCCGACGAGTTCTCTCGTATTCAGGCTCGTTTCAAAACAAGACTGAGCTTATCTTCTTCCTCCGTGGATGAAGTCATCCAGAAGCGTATTTTGAAAAAGGAACCAGAAGCAGCGCAGGATTTGGAAACAGTTTATGAGCAGAATGATTCTGTCCTGCGTAACCTGTTCAGTTTCAGCGGCTCTATTCTGGATATTAAAGGTTATTCCGGTCCGAGGGAATTTACAGAGAACTTCCCGTTTGTGCCGTATCAGTTTATCATCATGCAGAAAGTATTTGCTGAAATCCGTAAGCACGGAAATTCCGGCAAGCACCTTTCTGGCGGTGAGCGTTCTATGCTGTCCGGCTTCCAGGAAGCTGCACAGAAAATTCAGGAGAAGGATGAGTATGCACTTGTTCCGTTCTTCCGCTTTTATGATACCGTACATACTTTCCTTGACGGTTCTATCCGCCGGGTAATTGAGCGTTGCCAGAAAGCCGCAGACAACGGCGATGGCATTGAACAGCAGGATGTGGATGTACTGAAACTTCTGTATCTGATTCGATATATTGATGATATTCCTTCCAATCTGGACAATATCGTTATCCTTATGGCAGACGATATTCGTGTAGATAAGATTATTATGCGTGAAGCCGTCCGTGGATGCCTTGATCGTCTGATGAGCCAGAACTATATCGGTAGAACTGGAGACACTTATAACTTCCTGACCGATGAAGAACAGGATATTCAGCGTGAAATCAGAGACACCAATGTGGACACTGCTTCTATCGTGGAGCGTATCGCCCAGATGATTTACGGCGATATTTTCACAACCAAGAAGTTCCGCTATGGAAAATATGACTTTGCCTTTGACCAGATGGTAGACGGTATTACCGTCGGTGTGGCAACAGGCGGTATGCGTCTGCGTTTCCTGACTGTTGCTACCGATGCTATCGAGAAAACAGATTACCGCCTGATGGCAGAATCCAAAGGAAATGAAGCAATCGTTGTTCTGGCTGATACTCCTTACTATGAATCTCTGGAATCTGCCATGAAAATTCGCAAGTATGTAAAGCAGAGAAATGTAAGCCAGCTTCCAAAGAGTGTGCAGAAAATCATCAGCGACCAGCAGGATGAAGCCGGAAAATATGAGCTGAGTGCCAGGACTGAATTACAGAATGCCATTGAAGGGGCGCAGTTCTATGTGGATGGTGAACATCTTGAAATCAAAGCCGGAAATGCCAAGAGCAAGATTGACCAGTCTCTGGAATATCTGGTTGCTCATGTATATAGCAAGCTCGATTTGATTACAGAAAATGCAGGCAGTGATGCAGATATTATTGCGATTCTGACAGGTACAGTAACAGCACTTCCGGGCATGGAACCGAACCGTGACGCTGCTTCCGCTATGGAAGAATATCTGGAAATGCAGGATGCAAAGAAACTGCCGACTTCTATGGCAGATGTTCAGAGCAAATACAGTGCGATTCCGTATGGTTGGAAAGAAATCGACATTGCTGCGGTTGCGGCACAGCTGATTTATTCCCAGAAAGTAACCATCAAGTATGCAGGCAATACAATTCAGCCGGACGACCCGAAACTGCCGGATATGCTTCGTAAAAAGAGCGAGATTGGCAAGACTTCCATCAGCAAGCGTAAAACCATTTCCGCTACGATGATGCGTGATGTAAAAGCAATGCTCCGTGATTATTTCGATGTTATGGATGTGCCGGACGATGAAGATGGTCTGATTCGCTTTGTGACCGAGAAATTCAGCGAACAGCGTGATTACTACGATTCTCTTGATAAGCGTTATGATGGACACAAATACCCGGATCGTGCATTGGTGCAGGAAGCCATTCATTTGATGGACGATGTTCTTTCCCAGAAGAAAGACAACATTGCCCTGATCGAGCGTGTGCTGAAAAAAGAGGATGCTCTGTTTGATAATAAAGATGCCATGAGCAACGGCATTGAAAACTTTTTCAAGACACAGGTGACAGTATTCGACCAGGCAGTGCAGTTTGAGAAATCTCTGCATGATGACTTTGACCGTATTGAAGAAAATGAGGAAGCACACAAGGCACTGAATACCATTCGTCTGATTACCATGGTTCAGACCGGAAGCAAGTTCAACTATAATCGGATTCGTGAACTGAATCCGCTGATGGATACGGTTCGTACTGCCCATGACAAGATGTTGGAAGAAAAACGTGCGGAAGTTCTGGAAACGGTTCTTCAGTGTATGGAAGCAACCCACACTGCCGCCAACGGCGATTCCAAGGCTTCTCATCTGATTGAAAAATCAGATAGATATTTCAGCCAGTGCAAGGAGAAAATTGCAGAGTTAAAGAGCCTTGCCCTTCTGGATGCTATGTTCCTGCCGATGTGCCAGTATAAGGATGATACGGTCAGCAATATCGAGTCCGTTCTGACTCCGCCTGCACCGAAGCCGCCGGTACAGCCGACACAGCCGGGGAAAGAAGTTGCTCCTGTAAAGAAGAAAGTAGTCCGCGCCTATAACCGCCAGGTCGTATTCCAGGCAAAGACCTTACAGACCGAAGCGGACATTGATGATTATGTAGAGAAGATTCGTTCTCAGCTGAAACAGTTGCTGAAGAATTGTGACGAGATCAAGCTGAACTAAGGAGACGAGTATGGATAAGAATGCGATTAAAAAATTTGCTGTCTGGGCAAGAACAGAGCTGATCGCCCGTGTTTCCCTGAAAGGCGTGGAATACGGTATCATAGAGGACAACATTGAGGATGCCAATGCGGACAGCGTTGGCGGTAAAGTCCTCACTGCCGATGAAAAGAAACAGCGTCAGGCTCTGATTGCCGAGATTAATGATAAAGGATATAAGCAGGTCATGGAGGAGGTTGCCTATACTTGGTTCAACCGCTTCTCTGCTCTGCGATTCATGGAAGTCAATGGCTATCTTCCTTCCCATGTGCGTGTGTTCACGGACGAGGAAAACAACTTTAAGCCGCAGATTATAGCCGAAGCCATTCATCTGGATTTGGATGGATTGGATATGGAAAAGGTCTATGAGCTGAAAGAAGCCGAAAAGACCGAAGAACTGTATAAATATCTGCTGATCGTACAGTGCAATGCCCTGAATAAGATTCTGCCGGGGATGTTCCAGAAGATTGCGGATTACACGGAGCTTCTTCTGCCGGACAATCTGCTTCGTGAAGGCAGTGTCATTCAGCAGATGATTGAGCTGATACCAGAGGACGACTGGAAAGATGCTGTCCAGATCATCGGCTGGCTGTATCAGTATTATAACAGCGAGAAAAAGGACGATGTTTTCGCAGCTCTGAAAAAGAATGTGAAAATCACAAAAGAAAACATCCCTGCAGCAACCCAGCTTTTCACACCGGACTGGATTGTTCGCTACATGGTAGAGAATAGCCTTGGTCGCCTGTGGCTGGAGGGACATCCTGATGCGAAAGAACAGCTTCTGCCGACAGAGGAAGAACAGTCTGCTTATGCTGCCGGAAACCGTGATCCGGAAGATACCAAATGGCATTACTATCTGGAAGAAGCCGAGCAGGAGCCGGAAGTACAGGCACAGCTTGCCGAGATTCGCAAAGAATATGCCGCACTGACACCGGATCAGCTGAAAGTCATTGACCCTTGCTCTGGTTCCGGTCATATCCTTGCGTATATGTTCGATGTGTTGATGAAGATTTATGAATCCTACGGCTATACCACCCGTGAAGCGGTGGCAAGCATTGTAGAGAACAATCTTTACGGACTGGATATTGATGACCGTGCGGCACAGCTGGCTTACTTTGCGGTAATGATGAAAGCCCGTCAGTATGACCGCCGCTTCTTCAGCCGTGGCATTCAGCCCCATGTGTATGCCATTGTAGAGAGCAACCATGTAGACAAATTTGCGGTAGACTATTTCTGTAATGGCGATATGAAGCTCACAGCGGCTATGGATACCATTATCAGTGAACTGCATGATGCAAAGGAATATGGCTCTATTCTGACCGTAACACCGCAGGATTGGTCTGCCATGTATGACCGCTTTGCGGAGATTATGGAAGATATAAATATGTCCCGTGAAACGGCACTCAGAGAGCTTCTTCCTTTGGTGCAGGTGGCTGAAGCACTGGCACAGAAATATGATGCGGTTGTGACGAATCCACCGTACCGAGCATTAACAGATTGTTCGATTAAATTAAATGACTATGTAAAGAAAGGTTATTCTGATAGTAAGAGTGACCTGTTTGCAGTATTTATCGAACGTTGTGAGCTAATGGTTAAAAATAATTGTTATCAAGCAATGATAACCCAGCACGCATGGATGTTTTTGTCCAGTTTTGAAAAACTCCGTGCCAAATTACAGAGGATTGATACCATAAATATGGCTCATTTAGGACCAAGAGCATTTGAAGAAATTGGTGGTGAAGTTGTTCAAACTACAAGCTTTGTTATGCGAAAAAGCCATATTGCAAGTTATAAGGGTAGTTATTATCGTTTGATTGAACCGACTTCACAACAGGGAAAGGAAGATATGTTTCTTTCCAGAATAAATTGTTATATAGCAAAACAAGATGATTTTTTAATAATTCCAGGAAGTCCGATAGCGTATTGGGCAAGTTCTAATGTTCTTGGTATTTTCAAAAATGGAAAATCATTGGAACAGATCGCAGATTGCTGTACAGGAATGCAAACTGGTAACAATGACAAATATGTTCGTTACTGGTTTGAAGTAAGCTCGTGCGATTTTAATTCTAATGATATATCGTTTGGAAATAAATGGATTAAATATAATTGTGGAGGTGAAAGTCGCAAATGGTATGGAAATCATTGGAGAGTAATAAATTGGGAAAATAATGGATATTCTGTAAAACATGAAAAGGGATCTGTTATAAGAAATGAATCTCATTTCTTTCAAGAGGGAATTAGCTGGAAACGAATAGGAAGTTCAGATTTCTTTCTGAGATACTTTCCAGAGGGTTTTATTATTGACCAAGCTGGAGACTCAATGTTTTTTCAAAATAGAAATGTTTTATATTATGTACTTGGTTTTGTCAATACGAATGTGGCACTATCAATATTTAAGTTTATTGCTCCGACGCTTAATTTAACTGCCGGAAATATGAATAAATTGCCTATTATTTCTGAGCAGGATAAAGCTACAAATATTGAAAATAGTGTTAAGGAAAACATTGAAAAGGAAAAAAATGATTGGGATTCCTTTGAAACCTCATGGGATTTCCAGCACCACCCATTACTCCGCAAAGTTCCTACCATTGCCGAAGCCTTTGACCAGTGGCAGGCTGAATGTGATGACCGTTTTAAGCAGCTGAAAGCCAACGAGGAAGAACTTAACCGTATTTTCATCGACATTTACGGTTTACAGGATGAGCTGACACCGGAGGTTGAGGATAAGGATGTCACTGTCCGCAAGGCTGACCTTGGCAGAGATATTCGCTCGTTCATTTCCTATGCGGTTGGCTGTATGTTTGGTCGTTACTCTCTGGATATGGATGGTCTTGCTTATGCAGGCGGCGAATGGGACAACAGCAAGTATGCTTCTTTCGCTGCTGACAAGGATAACATTATCCCGATTTGCGATGATGAATACTTTGAGGATGATATTGTCGGTCTGTTTGTGGAGTTCGTGAAAGCCGTTTACGGTGCAGAGACTCTGGACGAAAACTTGAAATTCATTGCCGATGCACTGGGCGGTAAAGGTCAGCCGAAGGATGTGATTCGGAATTACTTCTTGAGTGATTTCTATTCTGACCATTGCAAGATTTATCAGAAACGCCCGATTTACTGGCTGTTTGACAGCGGTAAGAAGAATGGATTTAAGGCTCTGATTTATATGCACCGCTATCAGCCGGACACCATCGCCCGTATCCGTACCGATTATGTGCATGAACAGCAGGCACGTTATCGCACTGCCATTGCCGGCTTGGAACAGCGTATTGCCAATGCTTCCACCGGCGGGCGTGTGAAGCTGAATAAGAAGCTGACTACCTTGCAGGCACAGGATACCGAAATTAGAACTTACGAGGAAAAGATACACCACCTTGCCGACCAGATGATTTCCATTGACCTGGACGATGGTGTGAAGAAGAATTATGCAATTTTCCAGGATGTTTTGGCTAAAATAAAGTAAAGGAGATAATGGAGTGAGACATAATATTTTTGATTCAATACCATCAAATACAGTTTCTGGCAAGGATAATGTATTTGCAAATTTTTTGCAGACAGCTGGACTTTATGATTCCATGGAAATAAACAAAGATAATATCCAAGATTTAATTCTTTTACTTGATGGAAAAGTTCGAATAAGTGCGTATTGCAAGGAATGTAAGGAGGAGCGTGTTTTTTCAATGAGTCCGTATATTCACTTTGTAGATGAACCTAATGAGTGTTATTCATTAAAACTTTCAGAAGAAGTTTTGAGAGTTCAGAAGGGGTATGTTCTTGAGAATACCCCATCGCCTGGTAGTCTTGCAGGTAAAGAAAATACATCATGGAAGTGGAAGAACTGGCAAATTGAAGATGTATCAAGGATTTTAGTATTTAAATTTGCTTGCAGCATGGATGAGGAACATCATTTAGATTATATCGTTCTAACAACAGATAATTCTATGATGAAAATTGGGCAGTATCCATCTGTCGCAGATATGACATTTCCAGAATTAGATACTTATAAGCATGTGATTTCTAAACAAGATCGGAAAGAACTTGGAACAGCGATAGGACTATTTGCAAGTGGTGTTGGCGCAGGTTCATATGTTTATTTGAGACGAATCCTTGAAAGGCTTGTTTATCAGGCAAAAGCAACAGCGGGCGATACGGTTAATGACGCGGAATTTGAACAGGCAAGGGTGGCTGAACGAATTAAGATGTTAGAGGGCTATCTGCCAGAGATACTCATCAAAAATACAACTATTTATGGGATTCTGAGTAAAGGTATTCATGAGTTAAGCGAAGAAGAATGCCAAAAGTATTTTCCTGTTGTGAAAGAATGTATTTATCAGATACTTGGTATGTGGGAAAGTCTAAGAAAAAAACAGGCTGATGAGGCAGCTTTAAGTAAAGCATTGAGTGCAATAACAACATCAATAATTAAGTAACAAAAGTGGTGGTTAACACTGCCAAAGAAAGCGAGGTGTTATTATGACCATAGAAGAAATTCTTGCAGGAGAATCTAAGAATGTGGAGTTCAAAGAGAGCCTGCCGGAGAAAAGTATCAAATATATGAAGTCTGTGGTTGCCTTTGCAAATGGAACCGGAGGAAAAATCATTTTCGGAATTGCTGATAAAACAAGAGAAGTAGTCGGCTTTGACAAGGAAGATGTATTCAAGAAAATGGATGCCATTGCCAATGCCGTATCAGATAGCTGTGAACCAGCAATTATCCCGGATATTACTTTACAGACCGTTGATGGTAAGACGGTTATTGTCGTAGAGGTTTCTGAGGGCAGACAACGCCCATATTATATCAAAGCCCTTGGCAGAGAAGGCGGTGTATATGTCCGTGTTGCAGGAACAACTCGCCTTGCTGATGAGTATATGATAAAAGAGCTGCTGTTTGAGGGCAGTAACCGCTACTTTGATCAGGCTTTGTGTACTGGATTGACTATTACAGACGAAGATATTGATGCTCTTTGCAAAGCTATGAAGGAACAGGCAATCAAAAACGCTCATACGGAAGAACAGAAAGCATCCATCAAAGATGTTGGCAGACAACAGCTACGTTCCTGGGGTGTTTTGATTGAGCGTGATGGAAAAGATTATCCGTCCAATGCCTTTGCTATTTTGACAGGAAACGGAGGACTTCACGTTGCAACGCAATGTGGTGTGTTTAAGGGAACAACTAAAGAAGTTTTTGTTGATCGGCGTGAGTATACGGGACCACTATGGGAACAAATAGACGAAGCATTTCAGTTTGTTCTGCGAAATATTCATCTAGGTGCTAACATTGTGGGAATTTATCGCCAAGATGTTTATGAAATCCCACTGGATGCCATTCGTGAGTTGATTATCAATGCGATGGTGCATCGCAGTTATCTGGATCACGGTACGATACAAGTTGCGGTGTATGATAATCGGTTGGAAATCACTTCTCCAGGAAAGCTACCAATGGGACAAACCCTGGAACGGATGAAAGAAGGCTATTCCAAAATCAGAAATGAAGCACTTGCTCATGCCTTTTCATATATGAATTTGATTGAGCATTGGGGAAGCGGTATTCCGAGAATTATAGGAAAAGTAAAAGCTGCCGGATTGCGGGAACCGGAGTTCATTGGCGGCGAAGTTGATTTGCGTATCAATATTTATCGAGGTCAGGTTGTTCCCAATGCCCATAATGACCTCAATAACGCCAATAAAGTGCCGGATAATACCGATGAAATGCCGGATAGTGCCGATAAAGTGCCAGATACTATCAAAAAAGTGCCGGATAGTGCCGGTAAAATGCCGGATACGATAGAAGGACTGCCGAATAATGAACAAGAACAACAGATTTATAAATATGTATTGGAAAATGGCTCTATTACTACTGCTGAGACAGTGGAGCTTTTAGGAGTAAAACATCGTAGAGCAAGAGCCGTTTTAATGAATATGGTTGAGGGCGCTTATTTGAGAAAAGAGGGTGCGGCACGAAGCACAATTTATGTAAAAAATACGGAAGGGAGATAATGCAGCATGGATACAGACAAAGTAATACAAGACTTAAACCGCAGGTTTGCGGCTCCTCTGCCGGAGTTTTATCAGCGTCGTATTATCTTCTGGTATGATGAAGATAAGGAATTTGAAGATAAGCTGAACGAAGTGGTTCTGGAAAATGCAAAGGTGATTGCTTTAACTGGCAATAATGCGTTTTCCGTGAAGAAACTGCTTTCGGTAGATGATCTGACCACAAACTATCTGGTTTACAGCCCTTTAGCATATAATCGCCTGGATGATAACTGGCTTCTGGATGTGGAGCTTTACAGTGAGGAGTTCCGGGCAGACCTGATTTCCATTTGGATGGATGAGATGGGACTTGCATCGAATCCGGCCATGCGGAAGCAGGTCAAGAATTATCGTGCTTATTTCAATGCGAAAGACCGCCGCTTGAAAGTTAGCACACAGAATAAAGTTCCGGCAACTTCGGCGCAGTTGCACATGGCTGTCATGGCGGCAATCTGCGGATTGAAAGACGCACAGCCGAATATGATTCTCCGCAGTGTGTTCCGTGCTGGACTGGATTTGAAGAACAATACTGTTTATCAGGATTTCGTAAAATATCATGCAGACGGTGCTTTCTGGGCGATGGTTCGCCTGGGATGCGGATTCGCTGAGGAAGAACCTGACCTCGGACGACTGGCAATTCATTTGCTTTTGACCGCTGCTACTCGAACCATGCGGCAAGAGTATCTTGCCGGACTGGACAGCTTTATTTCCATGCCGCATCAGGCATATTGCTATGATTTTATTTCCGAATGGCTTCATAGTGAGGATATTCAGCAGTTATACGATGTGGCGCGGTATGTTGAAGATGAAGCCCGTCTGCGTCAGCGGTTTGAGAAGCTGACTGTGGACGATCTGGCAGGAACAGAGTGTTTCCCATGTATCAACGAAGTGATTCTGACAAAACTGATGACAGAGATCAGTGACCATATCATTGATGTGGATACCATTACTTCAACTGTTGAAAAGCGGAGAACCTGTGCCTGGTATGAGCCGTTTGAGAACTTCTATGACGGCATTTTGCAAGTAGCAAATATGCAGAGCTTCTTTAAGGAACACTCTGCCGGATTTCATACCGCAGAAGCAAAAGGAATCTGGAAAGAATATACGGAAAGCTACTATCAGATGGACACCTATTACCGTTTGTTCCATCTGAGCTTCCAAAAGAGTCTGGAGACTTCCAATATTCTGCTGGACGATTTGTTCAAGCACGTTGTTGATAAGGTGGAAGGACTCTATACACATTGGTTCTTAGGTGAGCTGGGTAATAACTGGTCGGATGTGTGTGCAGATGAACTGGCAACTTACGGTAAGGTTCTGGAAGTACCTCAACAGGAAGAATTTTATCGTTCCCGCATTAAGACTTCGGATACCAAGGTGTTCGTGATTATTTCGGATGCCATGCGTTATGAAGTGGCGGCTGCTATGGCAGACCAGCTTCAGAGAGAAACGCAGAGCAAGGTTTCTATCAGCAGTATGCAGAGCATCTTCCCCTCTATCACAAAGTTCGGTATGGCAGCGTTACTGCCACACAAAGAACTGACGGTAGAAGTTCGGAACGATAGCTTGACGGTTCTGGCAGATGGTCAGTCTACGGCAAGCACTTACCGGGATAAGGTTCTGAAATCGGAAGATCCGGCAAGTGTAGCACTGAAATATAATGACATTATTGCTATGAAGCGAGCAGAACGAAGTGCGTTGGTAAAGGGTATGGATGTGGTCTATATCTATCACGATACCATTGATGAAGCCAGCCATACTTCCGACACTGCTGTTTTTGCCGTTTGTGATAAAGCAATTTCAGAATTGAAGAACCTTGTGCGTATTATTGTAAATGAATTTGGCGGTACGAATATTTTGATTACGGCTGACCATGGATTCCTTTATACATACAGTCCGCTGACTGAGGATGATAAGGTGGACAAGACCAGCTTTAACGGCATGGACGTGGAATACGGCAGACGCTATGCAATCATGCAGAAAGGCGCACAGCCGAACTATCTGTTGCCTGTGAAGTTCCTGGGCGGCAATACGGAATTTGATGGATTTGCACCGAGAGAAAGTATTCGTATCAAGATGAATGGCGGCGGCATGAACTTTGTGCATGGCGGTATCAGCTTGCAGGAAATGGTTGTTCCGGTGATCGAGTACCACTATCTCCGCAATGATTCTATGGAATACAAGCGTAATAAGCAGAAATATGATACCAAGCCGGTAACCGTCAATCTGCTGTCAGCAAACCGAAAAATCAGCAATATGATTTTCTCGCTGAACTTCTATCAGAGGGATGCCGTCAGCGCAAACCGTGAAGCGGCAACCTATCAGGTTTACTTTACGGACGAAAACGGCAAGCAGATCAGTGATGTTCAGAAGATTATTGCAGATAAGACAAGCGACAACGGTGCAGAGAGAACTTTCCGCTGCCAGTTTAATCTGAAATCTCTGAAATACAGCAATACCGCTACTTACTATCTGGTAATTGCAGATGAACAGGGATTGCAGATGTCACAGCGTGAGCCGTTCCAGATTGACATCGCCTTTGCGGTGGATGAGTTTGATTTCTTTAGTTAATACCGGAGGATAGAAAGATGGAGCAATTTACAGAGGGTGAAAGCACCCGTGAAGAAATAAAGAACAAGCTCCGCCAGAACTTTGACGGTAAGATTGTTCGGAAAGACCTGACAAAGAAAATCAAGGAAGGAGCGAATGTCCCGGTTTATGTCCTTGAGTTTCTGTTGGGTCAGTATTGTAGCTCAGATGATGAAACTGTCATTGAAAAAGGCGTACAGAATGTAAAGAGGATTCTTGCTGACAACTTTGTACGCCCGGATGAATCACAGAAGATTCTGTCTCAGCTGCGTAAAAAAGGCAGTCACACGATCATTGATATGGTGACTGTCCGACTGAATATGAAAAAGGACTGCTTTTTTGCAGAGTTTTCTAATCTGGGAGTCGGCAATGTACCGATTGCCGATGAATACCCGGAAAAGTTTGATCGTCTGCTCTGCGGCGGTATCTGGTGTATTGTTCAGCTGGATTATGAGGTTGAAGGCGACAATAACTTTGGCATTGAGGATATTGATGGAAATCCGCTTCGTTCAAAGCAAAAAAAGCAGAAAGATATTTCTCCAATCAGTATCCGTAAGCTGACACCGATTCAGATGCCGCACATTGATATTGACGAGCTGAAACAGGGACGAAAAGCCTTTACCAAAGATGAATGGTTGGATATTCTTCTTCGTTCTATCGGCATGGAGCCGGATGAATTTACATACCGTGAGAAATGGCTGCTCTTGACCCGTATGATTCCGTTGGTCGAGAATAACTTTAATCTTTGTGAGCTGGGACCGAGAAGCACTGGTAAGTCCCATCTTTACAAAGAAATTTCTCCGAACAGTATTTTGATTTCCGGTGGACAGACAACAGTTGCAAACCTGTTTTACAATATGGGACGCAAGACGGTCGGACTGGTCGGCTTGTGGGACTGTGTTGCCTTTGATGAAGTGGCTGGTATCAAATTCAAAGATAAAGATGGTATCCAGATAATGAAGGACTATATGGCATCCGGTTCTTTTGCCCGTGGCAAGGAAGAAAAGGCTGCTACTGCTTCTATGGTCTTTGTTGGAAACATCGATCAGAGCGTGGATGTGCTGTTGAAAACTTCCAGTCTGTTTGCACCTTTCCCGCCGGAAATGGGAACGGATACGGCATTTCTTGACCGTATGCACTGCTATCTTCCAGGCTGGGAAATTCCGAAATTTAGACCGGAGCATTTTACCGATGATTACGGCTTTATCAGTGATTATCTGGCAGAGTTTATCCGGGAACTTCGTAAGGAACAGTATGGTGACGCACTTGACCACTATTTCCGTCTGGGAAGAAATCTGAATCAGCGTGATACGATTGCAGTCCGCCGCATGGTAGACGGTTATCTGAAGCTGATGTACCCGAATGGTGAGTTTACCAAAGAAGAACTAAAAGAAGTCATTCAGATTGCATTGGAAATGCGCCGCCGTGTAAAAGAACAGCTGAAAAAACTGGGCGGTATGGAGTTCTACGATGTGAACTTCTCTTATATTGACCTGGAGGATATGTCAGAGCATTATGTTTCTGTACCGGAACAGGGCGGCGGTAAGCTGATCCCGGACGGTATGTGCAATCCGGGACAGGTTTATACCGTATCCAGAGGAAAAAACGGCATGATTGGCGTATTCCGTCTGGAAAGCCAGATGCTTCCCGGAAATGGCAAGATTGAACGGACAGGTTTGGGCAGTGATTCTAAATGCAAGGAAGCTGTGAATACGGCATTTAACTATTTGAAAGCAAATGGCAACCGGATCAGCGGTTCTATCAGTACCTCGACCAAAGACTATATCATCAATTATCAGGATTTGCAGGGTATCGGAATGACTGAAAAGCTGGCACTGCCTACGTTGATTGCTCTTTGTTCGATTGCGCTGGGAAAGCCAGTGGTCAGCAATCTGGCAATCCTGGGAGATATTACAATCAGCGGCACGATGATAAAGGTGGATGAGCTTGCCAATACGCTTCAAGTGAGCCTGGACAGCGGTGCAAAGAAGGTGCTGATTCCGAGTACCTCTTTCGTTGATTTCGCAAGTGTTCCGGCTGATCTGATGAGTGCATTTCAGTTGATTCCATATCAGAGTGCGGAGGATGCTGTGTTTAAGGCACTTGGGGTAGAATAAACACTAGGAGGGATAAAATGTTTGAAGCAGGGCTTGAATTTTTAAGAGCGGATTTTCATCTGCATACACAAAAAGATAAAGAATTTTCATATAGTGGAGAGCCAAATGATTTTATAAAATCATATGTTTTAGCACTAAAACAGGCAAATATTTCTGTTGGAGTTATTACAAATCATAATAAATTTGACAAGGATGAATATAAAGCACTAAAAAAGGCAGCAGGTAAAGAAAAAATATTTATATTACCAGGCGTGGAACTGACAGTTAAAGAAGGTTCAAATGGTATACATACCCTTATTGTTTTCAATCCCGATGAATGGTTAGAAAATGGTAATAATCATATTCAGACATTTTTGACGGCTGCATTTGCGACAATATCAAATCCTGAAAACAGAAATACAAAATGTTGTTATGATTTGAAAAATACGTTGGAAAAACTTGAAGAGTATGGAAAAGATTATTTTGTAATATTTGCTCATGTTGACCAAAACAGTGGTTTATTTAATGAATGTGGAGGCGGTCTTTTAGAATCACTTTCAGGGCTTGCTCCGTTCAGAAAACGAGTTTTAGGAATACAAAAGTCGAGGACAAGAGATAATATAAATAAATTTAATCACTGCTTTGGGTATATTCCAGCTCTTATAGAGGGAGCTGATCCGAAATCATTGAAGGACATTGGAAAAGGTGATAAACACACATATTTAAAAATTGGTGAATACTCATATGCAGCGATTAAGTTTGCTCTACAGGATTATAAAAATAGAGTTTCAGAAACATTGCCGGAACAAAAACATGGGTACATTGAGGCAATAAGCTTTCAAGGAGGAAAATTTGATGGACAGACTATCATGTTTTCATCAGAACTTAATTCGTTAATTGGAATTCGTGGAAGTGGAAAGTCATCTGTACTTGAAGCAATTCGTTATATATTTGATTTGCCATTACAAACAGATAAGGAATATAAAGAATCATTAATAAAAAATATTTTTGGTTCAGGAGGAAAAGCAACTTTATCTGTTGTTGATAAACATGGCAAACGTTATACTATCAGCCGTATATATGGTGAACAAAGTAATGTTATAGATGAAAATGGAATCGACTTAAATATACAACCGTCAAGTTTGTTTGATGGTATTCAATATTTTGGACAAAAAGATTTATCAAATAGTGCTGATCATGAAAATGGACTCCTTGAGAAACTTGTTGGTGGAAAAATTGGAAAAAGCGCAGAAATAACATCTTGTGTGAGCGAATTGACAACAGCGATCTCTCAATTATTAGATGCAAATAAAATTCCAGAGCAGATTGAAGAGTGTAAAGTTAGAAAATCTGAAGTTGAGCATAAAATGTCTATTTACAAGGAAAAAGGGGTTGCAGAAAAATTAAAAAAACAAACTGGATACACAACAGATAAAACAAAGTTAGATTCTGTAAAAGGAAGAATTGATTCAACAGTACGAGAATTAAAACAGTGCTATGATAAAAATAAAGATGTGGCTTTAAGCTTGCAAGGTGCGGAAAGCATTTATAATCCCGATATTATAAAGAAGGCAAGCAATATTTTAAGTGTGATTGGCAATGAAATTACAAAAATTGGAGAAGCTGTCACGCAGATAGAAAGTAGATCGTCAGAATTTGCAAGTGTAATAGCAGAATTGTCGAAAAAAATAGAAGGTCTTTCAGATGAATTTACTGAAATTAAAAGAGAAATTCAAGATGATACATTAGATATTGACGGATTTGTCAAAATGACAGAAGAACTAGAAAAATATAAAGAGAACTTACAACAACTAGATGAACGAGCTAAATCGAGAAAGCAAATAGAAAGTGCGTTTAAAAAGGCAACACGTGAGAGAAATGATATATTGTTGGCGCAGTTCAATGCATATGAATTCGAAATTCAAAAGATTAATGAGTCGCAAAGCGAATTAAAAATTACTATTGATTTTAAAGGTGACAGAGAAAGCTTTAAAACGCAGATGAAGTCAGATTTTAGAGGCTCAGGTATTTCTGATTTAAAGTATCAATCATTATGTGATACTTTTAGAGACTATGTAGAGCTTATAGAAGATTGGATATTATGTGACGGTAAAAAAATTAAGGAAATCATTTCAATTTCAGAATATACAAAGCTTGATAAAAAATTGCAAGATCAATATTCGGAACTTTTGAAGAATCAAGTTCCAAATAAGGTAGAAATATACTATCATGAAAAATTATTACGACACCATTCAATAGGTCAGCGTGCGTCGGCTCTTATATTATTTATACTCATGCAGTCCGATAATGATATTATTCTTATAGATCAGCCAGAAGATGATTTGGATAATAAAATTATTTACGATGAAGTGATTACAGCAATTGCGAAAAAGAAACAAGAAATACAATTTATTTTTGCTACACATAATGCTAACATTCCGGTTCTGGGTGATGCTGAAAGAATTTTTGTGGTTGATTATCAAGATACAAAAATTGATATATCGCAGGGGAATATCGATCTCAAATCTACGCATAAGCAAATTGTTGATATTATGGAGGGTGGAAAAGAAGCATTTGACAAAAGACAATTGATTTATACGTCGTGGAATTAGAATATATAGACATTGGGTTGAGAAAAGATTGATGATAAAAGCACTGAAATGAACATTTGGTTTATGGAGATTTCAGTGCTTTTGTAAAATTATACATTAATAATACTGGATAAACGCCAGTGTTTCTTAGGCTCAAATTTACCACATCCATCACAAGTGTAAGGCCAATTGATTTTCCATTCAAAATATTCATCTCTGGTAATCTCACCGGATTTCAATTCATCCATCCGAACCACCCATTCTTTCAGAAAATCATTCAGAACTCCATAATTAAACCACATACAGACGGGAGCATGGGCAGGCCAGCTATCATTGTCATGGTAGTAAACGGAAGTATCAGCTACTTCATTGCATTTTTCTCCGGGGAATTTCCGAGGGAGGAACAGATGCAATGCAGTTGGATTAAATTCATCCAACCAGAAAAGCAGTTCCATCATTTCAGAAACATCCCGTCCAACAGTATCATAGAGTGTATATGGGTTGACATCAAGTGCCTTTGCCATCTTATCAACCAGATCCTTTTTCGGGACACGAACCCCTTTTTCATATTGTACAATTCTATGCTGATCGGTCAGTCCGATCTTTTCTGACAGTTCTTTTTGTGTCATTTTCCGGAATGTCCGGATTTTTTTTAATTTCAGATTAAAATTCATAAATCCACCTCTGTATTAGTCCTGATAAATACCCATCGAACATAGTAAAATCAAGAAATGAATAACTATTTGTCCATATTATAACATAAATTAACAGAAATTCAATAAAAAAGAGTACAAAAAAGAACCTAAAATGTGTGGCGTGGTATTGACATTAGCAGTGGAGGGGGGATATAATGGCATTAAATCAAAATAGGTACAAAAAAGTATACCTGCAAAAATGTGCAACTTTTGATTACTGAACCTTGAAAATTGAATGAGCTGTATAGGTGCCTTTTGGGGCTTAAAGGTAACACATGGTTCCACCGCTGTACCAGAGAGTAGTATGTGGGAACCGAAGATACTCCGGCAACGGCTGGTATGCTTGAGAAGAAGCTGGCAGCATTCAGAAAGATTTCTGATAGAGGTCAACTGTAACGTTGACACCGCCATATACAAATGGAAGCCAACACGCCGAACAGAATGGGAAATCATCGTAAGCAATCCGATCAAAAAGTAGAATGTACTGACAACGGGCATAAACCGCTGTCCGGGAGGTGATGCAGAAGAATACGGAGGAAAGGAGGTATGTGCATCATGAGGAAAACAACAGAATATAATGCAGAGAATCGTCTGACGGTAGATATTGAAGGCTTAATGGCAATGTTATCCTGCGGAGAAGTGACCGCAAAAAAGATTGCGGACTACGCAGAGGCAAGAGTGATTGTTGGAAGACGTGTTCTCTATAACGTGGATAAGATAAAAAAATATCTTGATGCAATGGCAGTGTAATGAATGAAAAAAGGATAAAATACAACAACTTTCCTTCGGAAAAAAAAGGGGCAAAATATTCCTGTAAAACAGGCAAATAAAAAATTAGCATTTTGCAGGAAGTTACCCTTGGAAATTATAAAATATTATGTTAATCTGTGAGCAGATATCAGACAGAGAATGACTGATACCGACAGGACAAAAATCATTCCGAATAACAAAAAGAAATAAAGTGAAAGGAATGATTGATATGGCAAGAAAAGATAATAAAGGCAGAAACTTAAAGACAGGTGAATACCAGCGTCCAGATGGGCGATATGAGTACCGTTACAAGGATGAGATTACTGGAAAACGTAATTCTGTTTATGCGGCAGATCTGGCAAGTCTGCGAGAACTGGAAAAGAAAATCAATAAGGATATGGACGATCAGCTTATTACAGATGCATCGGTTAAGAAGCTGACAGTAAATACGTTGTTTGAACGATACATGGCAACGAAGAATATCCGGGAAAAAACGAAAAAGGATTATTGGCGAAAGTGGAACTATCGAATAAAAGATACACTGGGAAATATTCGTGTCGTGGATTTTAAGACATCCCATGTAAGGACATTCTTTTCCAAACTGTCAGATGAAGGACTGGCACACAGCACGATTAAAGGCTTTTATGGTCTGCTGAATCCCAGTTTTGAGATGGCAGTGGAGGATGGAATTATCCGTAAGAATCCGGTAACAGGAACACTTGGGGATTATGGGGCTCGATGGCTGGTAAATAGCAAAGACGCATAGAAATGCGAGGAGAAAGAAGCCCTGACGCTGGAACAGCAGGAAAAACTGCTGAAGTTCGTAGAACAGAGCAAAGTGTACAAGCCCCATCTTCAAATGATGCAGGTCATGTTTGGAGCCTGCCTGAGAGTGAGCGAAACAATCGGCTTAACCTGGTCAGATGTAGATATGAAGAACCGGGAAATCCATGTAGGCGGACAGCTTGTATATTATGAAGGCGATGCGGGATACTGTTTCCATGATTCAGAAACCAAAACGGATGCAGGTATCAGAGATATTCCTATGACACAGATGGTATATGATGCGTTCCGCAAGCAAAAAGAACTGAACCTGATGCTTGGATTGCAGAGCAATGTGGAGATTGGTGGACGCAGTGGATTTATCTTCAATACAAAGCATGGACGACCAATCATGCCAGCAGGAGTAAACAGTTTTCTGAAAAACATTGTTAATGCCTATAATAAGAAAGAAACCATACTGGCAGAAAAAGAAAACAGAGGACCGGAGCTGATGCCTCATATTTCCTCTCATATTCTCCGGCATACAGGATGTACCAGACTGGGTGAGAATAATATCAATCCAAAGGTTATGCAGTATGTAATGGGACATTCTGATGCACAGATCACAATGAATATCTATAATCACATTGCTGAAATGTCTCATGTGGAGAATGAGATGTCCAAAATGAACCTGCCGGAAACCGTACCTGCTGTGGTATAAACCAAAAGTCGTTGTCGTAAAATGTGGTAAGAAAATCAGGCGAATATATTTTTCCAAAGATTTGTCGTAAAAATGTGGTCAAATCAAGAAAATCGAGTGCGAAAGCAAGTGAAAAACTCCTGTGAAGCCCGTAAAATCAAGGCTTCACAAATTCTTCACGAAAAATTAGCACTCACCTCTTGACAGTGCTAACAACAAGTAGTATTGTTATATTGTTGGTAGAACAAAGGCTATAGAAACTATAGTAAAAAGCATTCTTTTATTTAGAGGAGGTGTTGTTATGAACATAAATAAATTTACTCAGAATTCATTGCAGGCTGTCCAGAGTTGTGAGAAGCTGGCGTATGATTATGGCAATCAGGAGATTGCGCAGGAGCACCTGTTGTATGCACTGCTGACTCAGGAAGACAGTCTGATTTTGAAATTATTGGAAAAGATGAATATTCAGGGCACACTGTTCGTGAACCGTGTAGAGGAGGCATTGTCCAAACGCACGAAAGTACAGGGGGGACAGGTATATGTCGGACAGGAATTGAACAATGTGCTAATTCATGCGGAGGATGAAGCACGCCAGATGGGAGACGAGTATGTATCGGTGGAACATCTGTTTTTGGCATTGATTAAGTATGCGAGCCTCGATATGAAAGCGTTGCTGCGAGAATTTGCAATTGATAGAAATTCATTTCTTCAGGCATTATCCAGTGTCAGAGGAAATCAAAAAGTGACCAGCGACAACCCGGAGGCAACGTACGATGCACTTTCGAAATATGGTACGGATCTTGTAGAGCGGGCAAGAGAACAGAAACTGGATCCGGTCATCGGACGTGACTCCGAGATTCGTAATGTCATTCGGATTCTTTCACGTAAGACCAAAAATAATCCGGTGCTGATTGGTGAACCCGGCGTTGGTAAGACGGCGGCAGTAGAAGGACTGGCGCAGAGAATTGTTCGCGGAGATGTTCCGGAAGGACTGAAAGATAAGATTATTTTTGCACTGGATATGGGCGCGCTGGTTGCAGGAGCCAAATATCGTGGGGAGTTTGAGGAACGTCTGAAGGCAGTTCTGGAAGAAGTGAAGAACAGCGAAGGCAAGATTATCCTGTTTATCGACGAACTGCATACCATTGTCGGAGCCGGTAAGACAGAAGGCTCTATGGATGCGGGAAACATGTTAAAGCCAATGCTTGCGCGGGGCGAACTTCATTGCATCGGCGCCACGACATTGGACGAGTATAGAAAATACATCGAAAAGGATGCCGCATTGGAGAGACGTTTTCAGCCCGTTATGGTGGATGAACCATCGGTTGAGGATGCCATTTCTATTTTGCGCGGGCTGAAGGAACGCTATGAAGTATTCCATGGCGTTAAGATTACGGATGGCGCGCTGGTAGCGGCGGCGACACTTTCCGACCGATATATCTCCGACCGTTTTTTGCCGGATAAAGCAATTGATTTGGTTGATGAGGCGTGTGCGCTGATTAAGACAGAACTGGATTCTATGCCGGCAGAGATGGATGAGCTGCGCAGAAAAATTATGCAGCTTGAGATTGAAGAGGCGGCGTTGAAAAAAGAAGAAGACCGGCTGAGCAGGGAACGCCTGGAACATTTGCAGCAGGAGCTGGCGGAATTGCGGGATGAATTCTCGAAAAAGAAGGCGCAGTGGGATAACGAAAAACATTCTGTAGAACATGTACAGAAAATTCGTGAAGAGATAGAGCAGGTCAACAATGAGATTCAGAAGGCGCAGCGCTCTTACGATTTGGAAAAAGCAGCGGAATTGCAATATGGAAGACTGCCGCAATTACAGAAACAATTGGAGGAAGAAGAAGCACGTATCAAAGAAAAAGATTTGCGGCTTGTACACGAAAGTGTTACAGATAATGAAATTGCACGTATCATTTCCCGATGGACAGGCATTCCGGTTGCAAAATTAAATGAAAGCGAACGGAGCAAAACCCTGCATCTGGATGATGAACTTCATAAACGTGTTATCGGACAGGATGAAGGAGTCACAAAAGTAACCGAGGCAATCATCCGCTCCAAAGCAGGTATCAAAGACCCGACCAAGCCAATCGGCTCGTTCCTGTTCCTCGGACCGACCGGGGTTGGTAAGACAGAGCTTGCAAAGGCGCTTGCGGCAAGCCTGTTTGACGATGAGAACAACATGGTGCGTATCGATATGAGTGAGTATATGGAGAAATATTCCGTGAGCCGTCTGATAGGAGCTCCTCCGGGATATGTCGGATACGATGAGGGTGGTCAGCTCACCGAGGCAGTCCGCAGAAAACCATATTCTGTTGTATTGCTTGATGAGATTGAAAAGGCGCATCCGGATGTATTTAATGTATTGCTGCAGGTACTGGATGACGGGCGAATCACCGATTCTCAGGGACGGACCGTAGACTTTAAGAATACGATTCTGATTATGACTTCCAACATAGGCTCTTCATATCTGCTGGATGGTATTGAAGAAAACGGAGAGATAAAAGCAGAAAATCAGGAAATGGTAATGCAGGACTTGCGGACGCATTTCCGTCCGGAATTCCTGAACCGGCTGGATGAGATTATTATGTTTAAGCCGCTGACAAAAGCAGATATCGGTTCTATCGTAGACCTGATGGTTGCAGATGTGAATAAGCGTCTTGCCGATAAAGAAATTCGGATTGCACTGACGCCTGCGGCAAAAGCATTTGTCATTGACGGGGGATATGACCCGATATACGGCGCAAGACCATTGAAACGATATTTACAGAAATATGTAGATACGCTGGCAGCAAAACTGATACTGGAAGGAAATGTCGGCACAGGAGATGTGATTGAGTTAGATGTCGAAGCGGGCAAATTAACTGCACATATCCGTGAGAGGACAGAGGTGGATATCCTGTAATATGTAACTGTTCAGAGCCATGCGTATCTGCAACGGCTTTATGCGTTGGATGCTTGCATACATAGGCATAAATCGGTGCAGATGCATATGGCGGATACGACACATCGAAAAATCCGTAGGATTTTGAGATAGCTCTGGGCAGTTACTGTAATATAATAGAAGATGGATTTGTAGTTTACCGGGCTGGCGTATGTCTTGAAACAAAAAGACGGACTGTTTTTCACATAATAAACAGCCCGTCTTTTTTTGTATAGGAAAGTAGATTCCAAAGCCATGTCTTTTCATGCAGGCATGAAACACATGACCTTTTGACCGTGGCATCTTATTTTATAAGATTATGTCGGAATTTTATGTATGAATTGTGGAATACCTCTTTTGGGACAAGCATATAAAAAATAATAGGATTAAATATGGCATATTGTATTTAGTCTGGCTTCATAACAAAGCGACAAAGGAGGGAAAAGAATGTATGAAGGGAAAAGGGAGCATTTGCTGAAGCGGAAGTGTCTGGCATTTTCTCTCGTGCTGATGCTGCTGTTTGGCGTCTGGTCAAGTGTCTCAAGTGCTGCGGATGCCGAGACTGGTATCGCAGAAGGGGCAACGGTGGAAACGGATTCGGTGAATCCGGCAGGAGCGTCAGTGGATACTACTGCCCCGGCACACCGAAAATACATCCGGTACAACGGCGGAGATTCGTATACGCTGAGTTTGGATGTAACCGGCAAGTATGATTCTGAGACAAGCAGGCAGAAAGTAGATGTTGTGCTGGTGATTGACCGCTCAAACAGTATGGTTGAGAGCATGGGGAACGGGGATCCGAGTCAACGGCTTCAGGTTTTGAAAGGGGTAGTGACAGAAGGCGGTGGGCTGAGTGATTCCATCCTGAACAATGACCAGTTAGATGCGAAAATGGCAGTTGTTACTTATTACGGTGGAAAAGAGAATGACAAACAATGGGATGATGCCGCCTGGTTAAACGGACAGTCATGGACTGACTCAAAAGAACAGTTGGATGCTGTGGTAAATGGTATCTCAATCACCGGAAAAGAGGCGGACGGAGGGACAAACTGTCAGGCAGGTCTGCGAACCGGAAAAGAGGTGCTGGCAAGCGCGCGGGCAGATGCAAGGAAAATCATGATATTCCTGTCAGACGGTCTGCCAACATTCCGATATGGTGAAGGTGGATATACGGAAGGGGACGGGCAGCATGACTGGGATGGAAAAAATGCGGCTGCGGCATACGCAGAGGCCGGGACGGTTACAGGTGTAGACCAGTTCTATACGATTGGATTTACAAACAGCGCTGATAACAATTTTCTCAGTAACCTTGCGGGAGAGGTTTCGGCAATTTCCACAAGCCGGTTCTATTCGGCAGCGAGTGCGGATGAGCTGGCAAATGTATTTGTAAACATTACCGGAAGCCTGACGGAATATACGTGCAGAAATGTGATAATCACAGACACATTGAGCGAGTATGCGCAGCTTGCAAATCCGGAAAATGTAAATGCTGTTCTTACAGCGCGCAGAAGTGACGGGACAGAAGTTGACGTCACAGGCGTAGGGATTACAGTAGCTTATGATGCAGAAAATAGAACGGTAACGATTTCGTTCCCGGAAAACTATGTGCTTGAGCAGGATGTAACCTATACTGCCAGCTTTGAGGTAAAGCCGACGCAGCAGGCATATGATGAGTTCGCAGCGAATGGCGGCGGGTACGGCGGCATTGCAGGCAGCGTAGACAGTGATGCGCAGGGAAATACAACAAGCTCCGGCCAGCCGGGATTCTACACCAACACGGATGCGGAACTTACCTATACATTTGGAAAAGAAGATGCACCGGCGCAGACTGTGGCTTATGAGCAAAGGCCGGTTCTTCAGGTGGATGCAATGACAATTCCGGTGGAAAAAGTCTGGCAGAATACGGAAGAGTCGGAAAAGCAGGGGATTACGGTGTCTCTGTTCCAGAGTGGAAGTACGGAGCCGTATCAGGAATTACAGTTAAATGCGGAAAATGAATGGAAGGATTCCTTCAAAAATGTAGCCAAAGGTCACGAGTACTATATGAAAGAAAATATTCCGGATGGATTTGTCTGTGCAGTCACTGGAAACATGAATCAAGGTTTTGTTGTTACAAATACAAAATTGCCGTCACTTACCGTGACAAAAGAAGTGAGTGGGGAGATGGGTGACCAGACAAAATCATTTGAGTTTACGATTGTCTTGCAGGGAAAAGGCGGAGATTCAGTTGACGGGACGTACCAATATAAAGGGATCCTTGTAAAGCAGGAGGACGGAACATCTGAACATGGATCGGAGAAAACTTCAGCACCGGCGGATGGGACGCTTACATTTGTGGATGGAAAAGCGACGGTTCACCTGTCACACGGGCAGGGAATTCGAATCGAGGGACTTCCGCTTGGGACATCTTATACAGTGCATGAGGAAAAGATAGAAGGAGACAGCTATCGGGTTACATATAACGGGAATGAGACGGAGTCCGCGCAGGGCATACTGAATCAGGATGAAACGGTAAATGTAGTGAATGACAAGGAAACCGTTCCTGTAACAGGAGGCATAGATGCAGGCGGTTCTGCGACAGATTTTCTTCCGGGAATTCTGATTGCGGCTGTCGCTTTGCTTGTATTAGGATGTATTTCACAATTGATATATAGAAGAAAGAGAAGAAAATAGCGTACAGAAAAATTGCATGTAAAAAAATAACGTGAAGGAAAAATAGCATGAAGAAAAATAACGTGAAGGAAAAATAACATGAAGAAGAATAACGTGAAGGAAAAATAACATGAAAAAATAACGTATGGAAGAAAGAAATAATATATGAAAGAAAGATTAATCATTCTTTTGATAAAAATTAGTTTATTAATTGGAACCGTTTTTATCCTGTTTGGGTTTTGCTTTTCCATCTTTCGATGCTCAGATAGCGGCATGAATCCGGCAGTGAAACAGGGAGATGTCGTCTTGTGCTATCGGCTGGATAAAGACTATCGGTTTCGGGATGCTATTGTGTACAAAACAGACGGTACCAAACAAGTGCTCCGCGTGCTTGCCGTTGCAGGCGATACGGTAGATATCAGTAAAGAGGGGCTTCTGGTGAATGGGGCATTAATTCAGGAAACGGAGATTTACGAAAAAACATTAAGATTGCAAGATGGAATTTCATTTCCTGTCACCTTGAAAGAGGGACAGGTGTTCCTGCTTGGAGATGCCCGTGAGCATGTTAAGGACAGTCGGATTTTCGGACCGGTGAATATAGAGGACACATATGGAAGAGTGATTACAATTATACGACGGAGCAGACTGTAGAAAAACGGAGGGTTTTAAGAATGAAGAAACATGTTTGGAAATCAGTGGTGAGCGTTGGAGTTGCGGCGATGACAATTTGTATGGGGACAATGACCGTAACGGCGGCAGACACACCAACAATCGGAACCGGGGGAAGTGATGGAAGTGATGCGTCCGCACATGTGACAAAGTTTCTGGAAATGGCAGAGGGGATTACTGTACCAACCGGTTCGTTTACATTTACCGCTAAAAGTATTACGGCAGATGCACCACAGGCGGAAATTGCGCCAATCGGGTATTCGTCTTCCGATGAAAAAGGTGATTTGTCAAATGGAATCTATCAGCTTGAAAAGACCGGAAATATCACATTCGGTACATTTCCACATGCGGGCGAATATGTATATACTGTAATTGAAAATGCGAATACCTACAACCTGAAAACCGGAGAAGTCATGGTGTATTCAACAGAAACATATACGATGCGGGTCCGTGTAATGAATGGGGAAAACGGACTTTATATCAGTGATATTACAGCAGAAAGCAGCTCAGGTGTGAAAGTGGATGATATGTCATTTACAAATGTATTAAAAAACGAAAATACATCTTTAAGTATAAAAAAGAATACAAAGGGAGATATGGCTGACAAGACAAAGGACTTCGGATTTACGATTACATTTCTCAAATCAGCAACTGCAGATTCGGATACTTTTACCGGAAAAATCGGAAGTGAGACAGTGATATGTGCGGCAGGCGAGGAAAAATCATTTGAATTGCACAATGGGGAAAGCCTTGTGTTTGAAAATCTTCCCGCCGGGACACGGTATGTGGTAACAGAAGAGGGAACAGCAAACTATACGCCGGAGGTCACCGTCGTAGAAAATGGAACACAGACAGTCAAAGAGTCTGCAAAAAAGGGAGAATCCCTGGCAACAGCAAAAGCTGGAAATACAAATCTGGTTGGAGAAAATGAAAACGCAGTTGTCTATACAAATACGTTTGACAATGTGCCGATTACAGGCGTAATTGTGAATTTGCTGCCGTATATCCTGATGCTTGTGGGAGCTGCCGCAATAATTGCAGTGACGTTCCTTGCAAAACGTAAATGAAAGAAAAACTGGGATTGGGAATGATAAAGGCTGCGGATTGCGTTGTAAACGTCATCCTGTATCTGTTGGGAATTGTACTTTTTCTCTATGGCGGCTATACGTTGTGGGATACCCATGCAGTATATGCAGATGCATCCCCGGAGCAGTACGCGGCCTTTCATCCGGAAAACGGCGACTCCTATACAGAGCTGATGCGGCAGAATCCGGAAGTAATCGGATGGCTGACAATTGATAACACCAATATCGATTATCCGCTGACGCAGGCAGATAACAATTCAAAATATGTAAATACTGATGCAAAAGGAAACAGCTCCCTGTCGGGGAGTTTGTTTCTCGATTGCAGAAACCAAAAGGATTTTTCGGATTTTAATAATATTATCTACGGTCATCATATGGAAAGAAAGAAAATGTTCGGGGAACTGACCGAGTTTGCAGATGCAGAATATTTTCAGAGCCATCCGGGCGGAACGCTTTATTCCGGTGAGAAAAAATACAAATTAGAATTCTTTGCATTTTTTAAAACGGATGCGTATGATAATCAGATTTACAGTCCCGGGGATGCGGCGGAAGAGGATAGGGAGCGCCTGCTGGCAGAGATTCAGTCACGTGCGATACAGAAACGGGCGGCAGGGGTAACTGCGGAAGCCCGGATTGTAATGTTGAGCACCTGTGCAGCAGGAGAGACAAACGAGAGGGAAGTGCTGGTTGGGGTGATTGTTTAATATAATCATAGCGATCAGATTTACAGATGGTGTTTGAGATGTTACAATACAGAAAGGGCAAAACCAATCGAATAAACTAAATAACGCAGTGAAAGGACACCCAGTGCATGGCAACTATCATTTTCCATATAGATGTAAATTCTGCGTTCCTTAGCTGGACGGCGGTTGAAAAATTAAAGAATGGTTCGGACATAGACATTCGGGAGATACCCGCAATTATCGGCGGGGATCAGAAGTCGCGGCATGGGATTGTGCTGGCGAAGTCTATTTCGGCAAAAAGATATGGCATTCGTACCGGGGAACCAGTGGCGAATGCCTTTCGAAAGTGCCCGAATCTGGTTATGGAGCCGCCGGACCATAAGATGTACCGGGAGAAGAGTGCCCGGTTGATGGATTACCTTCGCACGTATACATCAGAAATTGAACAGGTCAGTGTAGATGAATGCTACATGGATTTTACCGGAATTGCAGATAAATATCCATCTCCTGTGGATGCTGCGCTTGAAATAAAAAACGGAGTAAAGAAACAATTTGGTTTTACGGTAAATATAGGAATTTCCTCCAATAAATTATTGGCGAAGATGGCGTCAGATTTTGAAAAGCCGGATAAAGTGCATACCTTATTTCCTCAGGAGGTGCCGCTGAAGATGTGGCCGCTGCCGGTTAACGATTTATTTATGGCGGGACACTCCAGTGTAGACACGCTGAAAAAGCTGGAGATTTACACGATTGGAGATTTGGCACGGTCCAATCCGGAGTTGATTGAACTGCATCTAAAGAGCCATGGGAGAATGCTGTGGAGGTTTGCAAATGGAATAGACAATTCAGAAATACAGTCGGAGCGTGGAGAGGCAAAGGGAATCGGGAATTCGACAACACTGTGTGAGGATGCAGAGACATATGAGGAAGTGCAGCCGGTATTTCAGAAACTTGCAGAAAGTGTGAGTGCCAGATTGCGGAAGGCAGGACAGAAAGCAAGCATGGTTAGCATGGAAGTAAAGTATCATGATTTTCAGACTATGTCTCATCAGATGCAGTTGCTAAAACCGACGGATGAAGAAAAGGTTCTTTATGAGACTGCCTGCCAATTGTTTCGGGAATCGTGGAGCGGGGAACCGGTACGTTTGCTCGGAATCCGGACATCAAAACTGGTAGATATATCGGAGCCGGAACAATTATCCATATTCGACATTGACCTGCCAAAACCACCGGATGAGAAACATCAGAAATTAAATGCGGCAATGGATGAAATCCGAAACCGGTTCGGTAAAGATGCAGTTGTCAAAGCCAGTACGCTGTATCATACCTCTCCAGATAAAAATAAATCAGGAAGAAAGAAATGAAAACGGAAAAAAAGAAACAAAAAAATTACAACTTAGAATTGATTCGTACCATCTCGTTCATTATGGTTATTGTCATCCATGTTACAAATTATTTTTGCCGCGCATTTGGCAAAGTGAGCACAGGAGAATACTGGTTTGCGTTAATCATGGATACATTTGCAAGAGTAAGCGTTCCGTCCTTTTTTATGCTGAGCGGGGCGTTATTGCTCGGAAGGGACGAGCCGTTTGAGAAAAACATAAGGCGGACAGGAAGATTTATTGTTGTGCTGTTGTTCTGGAGTCTCGTGTATTGTGTGCATAACCGGGTTTATATGGGAACGCCGTGCAGTTTGTTTGAACTTTTGTATGTGCCGGCAGAACCGCATCTCTGGTATCTGTACGCAATGATTCCGATTTATGTCGTACTGCCCTTTTTCCAGATTATGTGCAGAGGGATGAACCGAAAGCTGGATTTGGCATTGTGCGGGATTATAAGTGTAGTAGTTATTGTTATGTATAATATGTCTATGATGAACGTGGAATTTTTTTATGACCTTCCGCTGATTGGAGACAAAGTATATACGTTCTATTTCTTTCTTGGTTACTTCCTATATAAATACAGAACACAGGAACATATATCAACCAAAGTTCTGTTTGCAATTTTTCTTGTAAGCAATATACTGAATATCATATTAACTGCAAGTGTCAGTTCATGGACAGGGGAGCATTACGAACGATTTCTGGAATATGGCTGTCCGCTTGTGATTTTGAGCGGTGCATCATTCTTTGCACTGATGCTTCGGATTAAAAATGGACAGATACGATTAAAAGAAAGAACAGAAAAAGCGGTAGATACATGGTGCACGTGTTCCTTTGGCATCTACCTGATTCATATTCTTTTTCTGGATAATTATAAAAAATATATTGAGCCGGAGGCGGTATCGGCGTACCTTGCTATACCGGCGCTGACATTGGTGATATTGATGATATCCTTTGGATGCGTCTATCTGATTCGTCAACTGCCGTGCGGAACAAGGATTACCTAGTACATCGTCTGCTAAATAGGCACCACACTCACTTGTCTGGCTTTCCGATTGCACTGACATAAAAGCCTCAGCGCTCTCAAAAAGTCATCCTGCGCATATGCAGCACGTATTTAGTTTACGATGTACTAGTAAAATTCAGTTCCAATATTTCATTAAATAATCCTCCGTAGTTTCTTTGGAAACCGTACATTTTTCTCTGACCTTAGTGAACGTGTCCTCTCTGGACATTCCCAGTTCCCGGCAAGTTTCTATCAATGCTTTTACGCCCTGCTCAAATCCCTGATTCACACCATCCTGATATAGTTCATCCAACGCCTGGCACATATTCATTCCTCCCGATTCATTCTTTTCTATATTCTGCATGAGTTTCTCTGAACCAAGCAGAACTTTTACAGCATTTCCAGTTTCAATATCAACATTTGCAAAAAAATCCTCGTGACTTTTTACATAGTTTATTAAATCTGTTTTGTCTTTTCTGTATTGTAGCATCCCAAACACCATCTGTAAATCTTTCCTGAAACATTTTAAATCTTCCATTTCTTTTGGGGCAATTAGATTGATCCCATAGTTCGGAATAAACTTTCTCAGCATTTTATATTCCTCTCGTTCAATGCCAAGTAAGCCATGCAAGTCTTTTTGACCATCCCAGCTTTCCTCACCGTAGTAAAATACAATTGTGATTACCGGATATAGCATATCTGCCTTTTTCAGACCTGACAGGAACTCGGCATTTCCCTGTAGTTGCTTTTCGGACTTCCTCTGCTGTCGGATTTCACGAATCTGGTCCATATAGCTCAGCGCGTCATAGAGCATATTCCTGACCGGCATGGCATAGTGGATCTCTTCCTGATTTTCACAGGCAAGAATTATAATCTTTGTTTCGTCCTGTGCGGTCATTGTGATATCCCGGTAGCGTTCCACCGCGATTGACTTCCCTTCGGCATTTTTTAACACAACTCCTTGCTGCCCATCGTCTTGCCTGAGCTTATCTGCATGAAAAACCTGCATTCCCTGAAACAATGCTCCATTGACAAAACTGGCAAACCGCTCTTTGTTCGACAGCCATTGCCTGATTACAACGTTACTTTTTCCCATATTTTGTTAACACCTCGTGCTTTCCGGTACTTCCGTACCAATGACAAAAATTGTCCTGTTTTCGTAACGGTTCAACCCGTACTCAATCATAACACTGATTGAGTACAAGGATGCACGTTATGACTTGAGTGCATCCTGCCTATCGTCAAAGGCAATTCAAAATGACAGGATGCGCAGCAGTTCTGCCGGAAAGCTGAACTGCTACCGGTTTTCAAACATTGAATATCAGGCGAGTCTGCCTGTCTGAATGGGAGAGATACTCCCATCTGTAATAGATAAAAAGAATGTTTGAAATGTGTCCTAATGATTTAGGTGTATTCATTGTAACATAACTGGTGTTTGGGAGGCAAGGAAAATTATCGTAACTGTTCAGAGCCAACAAATTATCATAGCAATTCACATCCTGCTGCGTTATAATAAAGACATACAACAATGCTCATTATCGGGAATTATTATGAGGGAGCAACATTGATTGGAGTGTCAAAACTACTTATGGATTGTTTCGCTGCTTTGCAGCTTCCGCAATCCTGCCCTACATTCGGAATTCATGGAGCCTCTTCTCCACTTCTTCCTCATGTAGGGGTGCATCATAAATCCATTCTCCTACTTACGTGCAGGCACGACGCATGAGATGGCTTTTGACGCTGTAATCAACATTTAATGTCAGATGGAGGTAGATGCTTTATGACGGACAACATTATTATTACAATTGGCAGACAATTCGGCAGCGGGGGACATGAGATTGGCAACCGCCTGTCAGAGCGGCTGAATATTCCGCTGTATGATCACAACCTGATCCGTATGGCGGCGAAGGAACTGAAGATTCAACCGGAAGAGGCACAGCGTGTAGATGAGAATCTGCTTGGCAGGTACATGTCATCCGCAGTGCTTGGTTCAGGAGATTACATCCTGTTTATGAACGGCAAGGAATATGAAGAACCATTGACGGACAAAGTATATGAGATGCAGGCGCAGATTGTTCAGAAGCTTGCCAGCCGCGGCTCCTGTATCTTTGTCGGCAGATGTGCAGATTACGTGCTTGGGGATTATTCAAACTGCATCAATACATTTATATATGCATATAAGGATGACCGGATTCGCAGAATTATGAAACTTTACGGGCTGAATGAGAAAAAAGCATGGGAGAAGATTAAGCAGGTGGACAGGACGCGAAAGGCATATTATGAGGAGCATACGGAGCGTCAGTGGGGAACCATCGAGTCCCACCAGATGCTGTTCAACTCCAGCTTACTGGGACTGGATGGTGTGGCAGATGCAATTGAAGGCATCTACAAAAAGTGGAATGAGAAAGTTTGAAACAATGAAGTAGCAAGGTGAGTTATTGGCGGCTTTACCAGAGGCTGT
>DCKD01000081.1 GCA_002320245.1 Lachnospiraceae bacterium UBA1683 | reverse complement strand
ACCGTAAAAGAGGACGGCAGCGCAGGTCTGACAGTGGAAGATACCTACGCACCGTATCGGCTGCTCCTGAGGAAGAACAACGAAAAGGGTAAGGCACTACAGGGAGCCGAGTTCACGTTGTATTCGGACAAGGCATATACGGAAGAACTCACAAAGGGAACAACCAAGGAAGACGGTACACTGGAGTTTGCCGAACTGGAAGTAGAGACCAAATATTACCTGAAGGAAACGAAGGCTCCGGAGGGCTACCGTATCCCGGTCAATCCGGATGGCAGTGACATCGTGACGGAAATCTATACGAAGAGCAATCCGCTCGAAGATACGTTTGAATCTTACGTGAACGGGACAAAGCACACAGAGAAGGATGGGGCTTATGCAATCACAGGCACAACGGCAGACCGGGTGGTGAACCTGACGGTTGAGAACCATACCGGAATCAAGATGCCGGAGACAGGAACACCATGGAGGCTGCTGATTGTCATTGCAGGAGGATGCTGCATGGCGGGGGCGTTGGCTTATTCCGTAAAAAAAGGAAAGAAAGAGGGAAAAGGGCATGAGAAAGACGAAAAAGAGTTGTAAGAAACAGGACCTGTACACCATACGGCATTAATACCCACCGTTTGGTAGTGACAGGGGAGCGGGCAGAGTATTCTAAAGCCGGCTATGATTCCATAGAGCAGGGGGTTCCGTCGGTAAGGGAAATCCTGCTGTCGGCATTGCCGTTCCTGTTTATTGTAATCGCAATTGCAGGGTACATAAAGAACAGAAGAGAGGACAGAAAGAAAGGGCAGGAGGAAGTGAAATGAAATTCAGGAAAATAAAACGGATGCTGGCACTGGCTGCGGTGGTGATTGCCTTATGCACATCGGCTGCTGTTGTAGCAGATGCATCCGAAGACCGGCAAGGTTCTATCACCGTCCGGCTTACGGATGGGAAAACAGGAAATTCGAAAGAAGGTGTCCTGTTCTGCTGCACAAAGATAGCGGACGTTGCGGACGGAGAGTACAGGTTGCTGGATACATACAGGGATGCCGGGGTAGAATTGGACGCTATCGGAAATGCGAATGATTTGAAAGCAGCAGCGGAAAAACTGGCGGAAAAGGCAAAAGAGGAAAATACGGGCGAATCCGCATCTGGTACGACGGACAGCAGCGGCGAGGTTCGGTTTTCCGGTTTGGATGTAGGTGTATATCTGGTTCAGGCAGAGGATACAAAAAACGATGATGCTGTGGAGCCGTCCATGATAACGATTCCGACATGGTCGGATGCAGAGGGGGTCATGCTCTACGATGTGTTCATGGAACCCAAACACACGCCGAAGACGGAAACGCTGAGAGTGAGCGCACCAAAGACCGGATGGAGGGACAATACGCTGTATTACCTTGCGGGCGCGGCCGGATGTCTGGCTTCGGTCGGAATCCTCGCTGCGGCAGGAAAGAAAAAGAAGAGAAACGATGGCAGATAAAATCAGAAAAGGGCTGGCGGGGGCATTGTGATATGCTCCCTCCTAAGTGACAAGTTTTTATTTTTTCACTTGTCTACCTGGAAGGGAGAATATCATTGTGACAACCCTGTCTGTATCACACTTTTTGATAATAAAGTTTTTCCAACAGATTAATTAAGGAGTAGAGAATCATCGCCATGATGCACAGAAGAACAATGGACATCAGAAGCCAATCCATTTTAAAGACCTGACTGGAATAGATAATCAGATATCCCAGTCCGTTCCGTGCAGCGAGAAATTCTCCAATAATTACACCTACAAGGCACAGCCCGATATTGACCTTCATATTGCTGATGATTGCCGGAATGGAACTGGGCAGTACGACTTTTGTCAGGGCATGGAATTTCGTGCCGTGAAGTGTGTAAATGAGCCGCAGTTTTTCCGAATCAACCCCGACGAATGCGGTATACAGATTCAGAATGCTGCCGAAAATTGCAACGGACATACCCGCAACGATAATGGTTGTATGGTTTGCTCCGAGCCAGACGATTAAAAGTGGTGCAAGTGCAGATTTTGGCAGACTGTTCAGGACGACAAGGTATGGATCTAATATTTCGGATAGTTTTAGGCTGCACCAGAGCAAAACAGCAAACAGGATACTGATGGCGGTCACAAGCAGAAAACTGACAAGTGTCTCATAAAGCGTCACCCAAAGATGCATGAAAATAGTACCGTCCAGAGCCATTTCCCAAAAACAGAGTGCAATACGGGAGGGACTGCTGAAAATGAAGGAATCAATGATTCCAACATTTGCCGTGAATTCCCAGAGAAACAGAAAGCCAAGTAAAATAGCGAGGCGGGACACGCGGACGATGCGGCGGTGTTTTCTCTGTTGATTCAGATAATGTTGCTGCCCGGTGGAAAGTTCAAGCATATGGGTTCAGCTCCTTCCAGATTTGATTGAAATAAGTTTTAAATTCCGGAGCGTTTCTGCGCTGCATCGGAGTGTCGTGTTCCAGATGGAATGTAACCGGAATGGCGGAGGCGATGGTGGCAGGGCGTGGAGTCAGTACGAGAATCCGGTCGGCAAGACTGACTGCTTCGGATAAATCATGAGTGACAAGAATTGCGGTCTTTCCGGCCTGACGCAGAATCTGTCCGATGTCATCTCCAACGGTTAGCCGTGTCTGGTAGTCCAGAGCGGAAAAAGGTTCATCTAACAGTAGGATATCCGGATCAAGAACAAGTGTCCGAATCAGGGCTGCCCGCTGCCTCATGCCTCCGGACAGTTCCGAAGGCTTGGCATTTTCAAATTGTTTCAATCCATACAGCTCCAGTAACTCATGTGCTTTTGCACGGGTCTTTGCGGAAAGCATATGCTGGATTTCCAGACCGAGCAATACATTATTGTAGACTGTGCGCCACTCAAACAGATGGTCATGCTGCAGCATATAGCCAATATTGGTGGTACTTTGCCGGAGGTATTTTCCATTTAGTTTTATGAGTCCCCTTTCCGGTTCCAGCAACCCACATATAATAGAAAGAAGGGTAGATTTACCGCATCCCGATGGACCGACAATTGCGATAAATTCTCCGGAATCGACGGAAAATGATATGTCACAAAGAGCAGTTGTCTCACCCTCCGGTGTGTGGTATGCATAATGTATGTGTTTCAATTCCAGAATCGGTTCCATGCAGGCACTCCAATCAATCCGGTATATAGCCATTTTATGAAAAAAAGACAGAACGGTGCATAGAAAAACAGAACGCAGCTTTGGAAGAAATGGCAGAATCTGTACTGTGCATCTGTCTTTGAATATGTTATACTTTCTATGTACAAAGATAAAACAGGAGAGCAAAGTATGGATTTCATAAAATGGAAGAGTACGAATGAAAATGTACAGAAAATCAATTATCAGAAAGAGTTGGATAAACAGATAGAGGAATTACAGAAGGAAGGGCTGGTGCCAAGACTGCTGCTGCACAGCTGCTGCGCGCCATGCAGCAGTTATGTTCTGGAATATCTGTCAGAGTATTTTGAAATCACGGTGTTTTATTATAATCCGAATATCTATCCGGAAAGTGAATATACGAAACGTGTACTGGAGCAACAGACACTGATTCATCAAATGTATTTCCGGCATCCGGTCACATTTATGGCAGGGGCATATGATAAAGAAAAGTTCTACGAGATGGCAAAAGGGATGGAGGATGTAAAGGAAGGCGGAGAACGCTGTTTCCGGTGTTACGAGCTCAGGCTGAGAGAAACGGCAAAGAAAGCGGTGGAAGGAAAATTTGATTATTTTACGACCACACTCAGTATCAGTCCGCTAAAGAATGCACAGAAGCTCAATGAAATCGGAATGAAACTTGCACAGGAATTTGGTGTTTCTTACTTAATGTCCGATTTTAAGAAAAAGAATGGATATAAGAGGTCAGTAGAATTGTCGGAAAAGTATGACCTATATCGTCAGGATTACTGTGGATGTGTGTTTTCAATGAGAGATGGAACGTAAGAAGACAGAATATTCTGAAAACCGACTGTCCCCTTTGCAAGTTCCCTTTGAAAAAGAGGTGGACATTGACACTTTAGTGTGGTAAACTAATTGGCAAACGTTATTGTTCGGACGGCATATGCAGGATTGAACAACAGCATACAAATAAGAAAAAGGAAGAGAGGAAGAAACAATGGCGCAGTTATGGGGCGGTCGTTTTACAAAAGAAACGGACAAACTTGTATATAATTTTAATGCATCTATTTCCTTTGACAAAAAGTTTTATGAGCAGGATATCCGAGGCAGTATCGCACATGTGACGATGCTTGCAAAGCAGGGAATCCTGACAGAAGAGGAGAAAGTACAGATTATTGACGGGCTGAACGGAATTTGCAGGGATGTGGAGAACGGGACGCTGGAGATTACAGATAAATATGAAGATATTCACAGTTTTGTGGAGGCAAATCTGATTGACAGGATAGGGGATGCGGGAAAAAAACTGCATACCGGACGCAGCAGGAATGATCAGGTTGCACTGGATATGAAACTGTACACGAGAGATGAAATTGTGGAGCTCGACAAGTTGGTAAAGAAGCTGCTGGAGGTTCTTCTGCAGATTATGAAGGACAACACTGAGACGTTCATGCCGGGATTTACACATTTGCAGAAAGCTCAGCCGATTACGCTGGCACATCATATGGGGGCTTACTTTGAGATGTTCAAACGGGACCGTTCCCGCCTGAAAGATATCTATGCAAGAATGAATTATTGTCCGCTTGGTGCGGGGGCACTGGCAGGGACAACTTATCCGCTGGATAGGGATTATACAGCGGAGCTGCTTGATTTTACAGGACCGACGCTCAACAGTATGGATTCTGTAGCAGACCGGGACTACCTGATTGAACTGTTGTCTGCAATGTCTACGATGATGATGCACTTAAGCAGATTTTCCGAGGAAGTTATCCTCTGGAACTCGAACGAGTATCAGTTCGTAGAGATTGACGATGCATACAGTACAGGCAGCAGCATTATGCCGCAGAAGAAAAATCCGGATATTGCAGAACTGGTAAGAGGAAAGACCGGAAGGGTGTATGGAGCGCTGATGTCGTTACTTACTACGATGAAAGGCATTCCGCTGGCATATAATAAGGATATGCAGGAAGATAAAGAACTTGTGTTTGATGCGATTGATACAACAAAAGGCTGTCTTGCGCTGTTTACGGGAATGCTCCGCACGATGAAATTCAATAAGGCGCGGATGGAAACCAGTGCAAAGAACGGATTTACAAATGCGACGGATGCTGCGGATTATTTGGTAAATCACGGCGTGCCGTTCCGCGATGCACACGGAATCGTGGGACAGCTTGTGCTGTACTGTATTGAAAAAAATATTGCGCTGGACGATATGAGTATGGAAGAGTTCCGCGCAATTTCACCGGTATTTGAAGAAGATATTTATGATGCAATCAGCATGAAGACTTGTGTGGAGATGAGAAATACGATTGGAGCGCCGGGAGAGGACGCAATGGAAAAAGTCATTGCACAGGAAGAGGCATATCTGATTTCGGAGTAAGCTGAATAATAATAACAGTAACTATTCAGAGACAGCCTCGAAAATGTTGTGCATTTCCTCGGTGTGGCGTATCCGCCAAATAAATTCATACAAAAATGTGTTCACGAATGCAGGCATTCATCACACATTTTGTACGAATTTGCTTGGCTCTGAACAGTTACAAATAACAGTAACTAATAGAGGATTAAAGAAAGAAGAGTAAAGGAGAAGTACAATGAATCAGAAACTAAGAGTCGGTATTTTGGGAGCAACAGGAATGGTAGGACAAAGATTTATCTCTCTGCTGGAAAACCACCCATGGTTTGAGGTCGTTACGGTAGCGGCAAGCCCGCGTTCCGCAGGGAAGACATACGAGGAGGCTGTCGGCGGCCGGTGGAAAATGGATACACCAATGCCGGAAGCTGTAAAGAAACTGGTTGTTTTAAATGTAAATGAAGTAGATAAAGTTGCTGCAACAGTAGATTTTGTATTCAGTGCTGTTGATATGACAAAAGAAGAGATTAAGAAAATCGAAGAGGAATATGCAAAGACGGAGACGCCGGTTGTATCCAACAACAGTGCACATCGCTGGACGCCGGATGTACCGATGGTAGTGCCGGAGATTAATGCAGACCATTTTGAAGTGATTGCAGACCAGAAAAAACGTCTTGGAACAACCCGCGGATTCATCGCAGTAAAACCAAACTGCTCAATCCAGAGTTATGCTCCGTGCCTTGCGGCATGGAAAGAATTCGGACCAAAGGAGGTTGTTGCGACAACTTATCAGGCAATTTCCGGAGCAGGAAAGACATTCAAAGACTGGCCGGAAATGGCCGGGAATATCATTCCGTTTATCGGAGGGGAAGAAGAAAAGAGTGAGCAGGAGCCGCTGAGGGTACTTGGAAAGGTTGAAAACGGAGAGATTGTAAAAGCAGAACTTCCGAAGATTACATGTCAGTGTATCCGTGTTCCGGTATTGAACGGACATACAGCCGCTGTGTTTATCAATTTCGAAAAGAAACCGACCAAAGAGCAGTTGATTGAAAAACTTGTGAATTTCAAGGGATTTCCGCAGGAGGAAGGACTTCCGAGCGCACCGAAGCAGTTCATCCAGTATTTGGAAGAGGATAACCGCCCGCAGGTTACACAGGATGTGGATTATGAGAATGGAATGGGTGTTTCTATCGGACGTCTGAGGGAAGACACACTGTTCGATTACAAATTTGTCGGACTGTCCCACAACACGGTCAGAGGAGCAGCAGGCGGAGCGGTATTGTGTGCTGAGGCATTGACAGCAAAAGGATATATTCAGGCGAAATAGTGTAGAATATATCGGTGAAATCTACGAGTGGTTCCGGTGTAGTATGTCAGCAGGGCTAACGGACCGCTCCCGGCAAGTGTGCGGAAGGCCCCACTTGATGCAAAGGAAAAATCACACAATTTATATAGGACAATATGAAGTGACCTCACATGTGTAACAGCGTGGATTTACCTGTATACTGAGTTTTGGAAAAAACAATGGT
>DCKD01000070.1 GCA_002320245.1 Lachnospiraceae bacterium UBA1683 | reverse complement strand
TCGCAAGTAAACAAAAAATATTGCCATCATATAATTGTTGCTGTATTGCGCCTATATTTTACCATATATTGCCGTGAAATGCTTGCATGAATTAATCAGCGTTTCCCTAAACAAAGCAGAGGAGATACAAATGTATGAAATTTTCTTATATGAAAGAAAGTGAAGAACAAATCCAATATTATCAGTTTCCTAAAATATTATTAAGAATGAAATTGAGCCAAAATGCTCGGATTATTTACATGCTTTTATATGATCGTTCCAGGATTTCTCAAAAGAATAAATGGTTGGATGAAGAAAAACGAGTATTTGCTATATTTCCGCTTGATAAGTTATCGGAAGAATCGGGGATTTGTCAAACATCTACGAAGAAAGCGTTGAAGGAATTATCGGAGAATGGATTATTAATTTGTAAATCTGTTGGATTTTCGAAACCAAAGCATTTATATGTTCTTCTTCCTGATGAAGAGTCTTATATAAGGGGCAAAAATGAGACGGATGAGAATAAGGCTGCCATAAAGTCTGAATCCCAACTTTCAGATAGTCGAGATGATGACTGTATGAAAGTCGTAAAAGAGGCATCTAGTAAAGTAATAGAAAAAGAAAATATAAATAATAACAATAGAGTAATTGGCGGAAAGGGAAAACGGAAGAAAGAATACTTGAAGGAAATGGATTATTCTTGCGAGGAAGGTGAAAGTTTATGATGAATGAGAAGAGTACATTTTTAGGAGAAGACGGATTGATTTATTGCTCTGTTTGCAAAGAGCCCAAGGAGTCTTTTTATCCATCAGACTTTCTGTTTGGATTGAAAAAACATCCAAGGCAATGTGCGTGTGATAGAAAAGAACGAGAAGAAATGGAAAAATATTTTAGAGAGAAAGAGCGAAAACAGTTAATTGAGCGAAATAGGAAAAATTGCTTTGAGGAACCGGAGATGCTTCAATGCACGTTTCAGAATTCAACGGAAGATAATTTTGCATTTCAAACAGTGAAGAAGTATGTTTCAAATTGGAAAGAAATGAAGAAAAAGCGAATGGGTTATTTGCTATGGGGACCGGTTGGAACCGGAAAAAGTTATTTGGCGAGGTGTATCGCAAATGCTTTATTGGATTGTGAAGTAACAGTGAAGATGATGAATGTTGGCGGAATTCTAAATGATCTATTTGCTGCTGAAGATAAGAAGGAATATATAAGATGTCTGATGAAATATGATCTTTTAATAATTGATGATCTCGGAGCAGAACGAAATAGCGAATATGCTACTGAAATTGTATTTAGTGTAGTAGATGCCAGGTATCGTTCAGGAAAACCATTAATCATAATGACAAACTTATCGTTGGTGAAAATGAAATCAGAGACAGATGCAGGAAAACGTCGAATTTATGATCGGATATTGGAAATGTGTGTTCCGATGAAGATGGATGGTGATAGTAAAAGGGAAAAACTTGCGACGAATAAAATTCATGATATGAAAGAAGTTCTGAATCTATAGGACTATTTCTTCAGAAGAATTCATAGACATGGACAAAGAGTACAGGAAGGGAGGTAGTTTGTTTATCGTGGCAAGAAAAAAATTGAACTATCGGTTTCATAATCCGAATACGGTAGAAACTACCGCCGATTACATATTGAAGGTTTTTGTGGAAGTGAATGAAAAAAAGGTGGAGCGGGCAATGCAGGAAGCGACCGAGAACATTTTGAAGGAAAAAGATTATGGCGGAAAACGAGAGATTTTGGACTAGAAGTCCACTTGTGCTGTTGGAAAAAAGCAAGGTAAAATTAGGTACAGATACTGATAAAAGTCATGCTTACATTTTTAAATAGGATGGTGATTTATTGTGAGAAAAGAATTTGATATTTCACAGTTCGATAAATATAGAGAAGATAACAGAAGAGAAGTGAAGAAAGCGAATGGAGATTGCCGGTTTCGTTATGGGACACATATTCTTCTTTTGCAAACTGTTATGGCGGTGTCATTATTTTAGGGATTAAAGAGGAAAAAGATGGAAGTTAGCGAACAACTGGATTGCAAAATGAATCGAAATTGCGTAAAGATTTTTGGGATACGATCATTAATCCAAAGAAAGTAAATCTCAATTTATTAACGGATGATGATATAGAGACCTATACAATAGGTGAAAGAAAAGATGTCATCATGGTGATATATGTTCCTATGGCAAAGAGGGAGCAAAAGCCGATATATATTAATAACGATATTTTTAACGGGACGTTCCGTAGAAACTATGAAGGGGATTACCATTGTACCAGATTACAAGTAAAGGCAATGCTTCGTGATCAGACAGAGAGAACGATGAACATGGAGATTTTGGAAAAGGTTCCTATGGAAGATTTGAATTATGATACAATTTATGGATATCGTAACAGTCATAAAACTTTGAAGGAAGGACATCCTTTTGAACGACTGAACGATCATGAGTATTTAAGAAGTATTGGAGCAGCGGCTGTTTCCGAAGAAGATGGGAAATTGCATCCAACAGCAGCGGGTATGCTTATGTTTGGAAATGAATATGATATTGTTCGGCATTTTCCGGAGTACTTCTTAGATTATAGAGAGGAAATGGATTCTGCAATTCGTTGGACTGACAGATTACAATCCAGTTCAGGCGAGTGGTCAGGCAATGTTTGTGACTTTTATTTCAGAGTTTATAATAAGATAATCAAGGATATCAAAGTGCCGTTTAAAATGGTCGGAGGAGAGCGTGTGGACGATACGTCGGTTCATAAAGCACTCCGCGAGGCTTTGGCAAATTGTTTGATTAATGCGGATTATCATGGTGTTCGTGGTGTGGTAATCAGGAAAGAGGCGGATAAAATTACTTTTGCAAATCCAGACTATGTCCGAACCGGTAAGAAACAGATGCGTTTGGGTGGAGAATCTGATCCGCGAAATAAATCACTGTAGTGGTCAAGCATTTTTGTAACACTTTGTTCGAAAAATTCATCCGGCATATCTGGTTTCAAATGGTGTTTTCCAATCATTGTATGAATGAGGACGGACATGATTATACCATACATACACATATCGGTTTAGCGCTTCATCTAAACTGGCTGCATCATAAAAATGATTGGGATATATCAGTTCATTTTTTAGTGTATTGTAGAAACGCTCCATTGGTGCGTTATCATAAGGACAGCCTGCTTTAATCATGCTTTGACAAATTCCCTTACTTTCACAGTAATGGATAAAATCCAAAGATGTAAACTGGCAGCCTTGGTCACTATGTAAAATCAATCCTTTTGCAGGCTTTTCTGCCATCAGTGCTTTCTCTAAAGCTGCTTTTGCCAGTTCTGTATTGATATAGTCTGAATTTAAAGTGGCAACTACACTGCGGTCATATAAATCAAGAATAGAGCAGTTATAGCGCATTTTTCCATTTCCCATACGGATATAGGTAAAATCCGTACACCATATCAGGTTTGGTTCTGAACAGTGGAAATTTTGCTTTAAAAGATTTGGGAAAATCTTATTTTTTGTTCCACGCATATATGAAGGTTTCTTTCTCATGACGATTGCATGAAGCCCTAAAATTCGGTTCATATATTTATGGATGGTGGTCTTACTGAGAGAAATTCCTTGTCTTTTCAGAAAAATCCTCATAGGTCTATGTCCTAAAATCCGATTATTATTATAATAAATGGTTTTAATTTGTTCAAAAACTTGTTGCCGATATTGCAGAAAGGATTTCTTCCGGTTTTTCCGGTAGTTATAATAAGCATTTGGGTAAATATGAAAATGCCTCAATAACCAGCGAAGTCCAAAGAAATCCTTATTTTCATCAATAAATCGATAAGCCTCTAATCGGTTTCCTTTGTAAAGAATGCCGCTGCTTTTTTTAAGAAAAGATTTTCCTTTTCCAATTCCTGGATACGTTTCTGAAGCTCATGTATCTCCTTTGCAGATTCTGAAAAAGAAGGAGAGGTTTGCGGCTTTGTAAACTGGCATTCTTCGCTGTATTTTTTTACCCATCCTACAAGAGTGGATTTTGCAACATGGTATTCTTTTGAAAGTTTTGGATAGCTGGTACCTTTTAAATATTCCTGTACCATCTGCTTTTTAAATTCCTCGTTGTACTTTTTTGTCATGGTAAGTTCTCCTTGTTCGTTTTATTCTATTTTATCCGAACGGAATGTTACAACTTTAGTATACCACAACACACTCATGAAAATGTTTAACGTGATTAATATAGGTGAACGTGCCGGAAGTGGAGTCCCGAATATTTTCAATGTATGGGATAACGAGGGATTTGTTGAGCCAGAGATAGAAGAAAGGTTTGATCCGGACAGAACAATTTTGACGCTTTCTTTTTTGAAAAAACAAGCGATAAAAAACAAGCAAAGAAAACGAAAGAAAATATTGAAATGATCAAGAGGTACCTTGAAGAACATGGAGAGTCTAAGACAAATGATATCGCTGAACATATAAATTTAAGTCCGGCTAGAACAAGAGCGTTATTGAAAGAAATAAAAGAAGTACAAGCTATGGGGGGGGATAGTAATAGGACTTATAAATTAGAAAACAATAGGTAAATAGATGCAAAGAGTTAAAAAAGGTCGGTGATTGTACCGACCTTTTTGTGATCAAGAATATAAAAAATGCTAAATTATAAAATAAAATATGAGAAAATATCTCATATAGTGTTTACAAAAATTAAAAACGGCATATAATAGAAAGTAAAGAAGAGAAAATCTGAAATGGAGGTAACAGGATGTTATGTCAATTTACAGTTAAGAATTATAAGAGTATACGAGATGAAGTGACTTTCGATATGCAGGCGGCAGCTATTTCTGAACATGAAGATAAAGTGATAAGAGATAAAAATGGGGAGCAGTTCTTACCAGTTTCTGCAATATATGGTCCAAACGGTGGTGGAAAATCAAATGTCTTGGAAGCATTGCATACTGTAGCAGCAAAAGTGTTACGCCCGTTGTATGCAACAGGAGATAACGAGGAACGTGTTTTTCTTCAGAAAAAATTACTGATTGAGCCATTTGCATTTTCGGAAGAAATGAAAAATGAACCGACAGAATTTGAAGTTTTCTTCCGAACAGAACTGGCAGAGTATAGATATATTCTTCATGTGAAAAGAGAGATTGTTGTATATGAATGCCTGGATCGTGTGAAATTGGAGACGGGAAGACGTTCAGCTCTTTTTGAGAGAAATGCAGAGGAAACAATATTAAAGGGTGTGTTTGCAAAATTAAAGATTAGTGACGAGCTTTCTGAAACATTGCCATTATTATCTTATTTAGGAATTACCTATAAGAAAAATGAGGTGGTAAAAGACGTTTTAGAATGGTTTGAATACGGCATTGATTTCCTAAACTATGGGAATCCGATCGAAGAACTCCGTATGGCAGTATCAAATTCAGAGGATGTAAAGCAGTTAATGTTGGATATGATTCAGGAAATGGATTTGGATATCGTGGATTTCCGAGTTGTGAAAGATGAAAACGATCGAATTGATGTGTATACAAAACACATGGTAGAAGGATATGAAGCAGAACTAAATTTGTTTGATGAATCCAGCGGTACGAAGAAATTGTTTGGGTTAATGCCATTTATTGTTGACAGCTTATTATCTGGAGCAACCCTGGTAATTGATGAACTAGATGCAAAAATTCATCCGGTGTTGTTACGCCATTTAATTATGATGTTTAATGACATGAGCATCAATAAGAAAAAGGCACAGCTGATTTTTACATCTCATGATTTATCTACGATGAATAGTGAGGTGTTCCGTAGAGATGAAATCTGGTTTGTGGCGAAAGGAAATGCACAGAATTCTCAATTGTATTCTCTTGTAGAATTTAAAAATGAGAAGGGCGAGTCTGTTCGTAAAGATGCCAAATTTGACAAACAGTATCTTGAAGGTAAGTATGGTGCAGATCCATACCTCAGAAGGATTATAGATTGGGGGAAGGTTAATGCCTAAGAAAGCCAGAACAGAAGCGTGGAGAAAGAAGCGTCGCCAAGAGCATTTGGAAATGAAAAAATACAGATATTACATTTTCTGTGAAGGTCAGGAAACGGAACCGAATTATTTCCAAGGGTTCAAAAAATGGATTGAAGAAAATCCGATTTACAAAGATATGGTTTTGATTGAAATAGAGCCTTGTTAGGCGGAGACCATGCGTGTAATCGGAATGGCAGAAGAATATGTGAAAAAGAACCGACTTCAAAAAGGACAGATATGGTGCGTGTATGATAAAGATAGTTTTCCGGCGCAGCATTTTAATGGTGTGGCTGAATGTGCTGAAAAATTGAATAAACAGAATCCGGAGTTACAGTATCATACGGCATGGAGTAACGAGTGCATAGAGTTTTGGTTTCTTCTGCATTTTGCATATTATACTTCGAACAACCACAGATCTGAGTATAAGAAGTTTCTTAATGAGAAATTTCAAGAGCTTGGGATTGGTAAGTATGAGAAAAATATGGTTAATATTTTTGAACTGTTGATGGAGTATGGAAGTCCCAAATTGGCGATACGATATGCAAAGCGAATTATAAAAGATGGACAAGGGAAAACACCGACGGAGATAGCACCGGGAACGAAGGTTTATGAGTTGGTGGAGGAACTGGCAAAGTATTTGCCAGAGAAAGTGCAAGATACATTTAGATGAAAGGGGTAACATAGTGGGAGATATTAAAGTTTATTTTTCGGATTTTTATGAAGTCGATGAAGAGGTTGTTGATGAGTATGGTGCTGTAAATATATCATTGATTAATGACTTGCCTTTGTTCATAGATCCATTTCTGTTGTTTAATAGCGAAAATCCAGATTTTCAAGCTATTCACAAAGAAATGATAGATTACTTGTTGTTTCTACAAGAACAGTCTGAGCGAATGTCTAAATTAAATTCTGGAATGAAAAAGGCATGGTTTTCTTTTTCAGAAGTAAAACAAACATGGCTAGGATTCAGTTTGTCAGGTAATGCGGGATGCGGAATGGGGGATGATTTTGCTAACAGCTTATTTGAAGGCTTGAATTCTATCTTTAAAGATTTCGGGAAAGAAAAAATAACAAAAGGTCATCATATGGAGAAACTCTGCTTAATAAGTTCACGTGTTGGTCGTGATAAGATCAGTGACTTTACGACAAATTTTGCAAAGCAGTATTTGCTGGAATATACACAGGAATTTGCGAGGACATACTTGGAACCGGAAAAATGTAAGGAATTTACAGTTGGAAAAGTATGTTTTAACTGGGAGACTACATCTTGGATAGCAAAGAAGTATTATTTGCCTTGTTATGATGGAGATTATGTACTGCTAACACCGAAAGCAATGCTTACGAGAGATGATACATTTATAAATAGGATTGATATGATTCGAAATTTACAGGAAATTGCACCGTCTATTTCTGATGATGCATTACGATTTGAACTTGAAATGTATTTTAGAAATGTAGTGTCTAAAAAGAAAAAAGAGATGAGTCAAACAGAAAAAGATGATATTGCAACTGAAATTATTAAGCAGCATCCAGAACTTATAGATTACTATGTGAAATATAAAGAAGATAATCAAGAGGAGGCAACTTCTATTAGTAAAGAAAAAGTAAAAGAAGTAGAAATGCTGTTTAATGATCAAATATCACAACTGATTGAATTGTTAAATGAGAAAACCCAATTTTATCATAGTATTCCCGATGCACATAAGGAAGCAAAGCAAAGAGTAGAGTTTTTGAAACATGTAATTGAGGATCAGGATGGATATAAGTTGTTTTATGCAAATGGTAAGCCAATTAAACGTGAAGCTGATTTGCAGGTAATATATCGGTTAGTATGGTATGGCTCTTCTTTAGATGTAAATCGAGAAGTCAATAACGGTAGAGGTCCTGTTGATTATAAGATTTCTTATGGAAAGAAAAATGCAACATTAGTTGAACGAAAAGCGGACAGAAAATTTATAGATTTGTAAATGCACATATGTACAAGGTATTATTGATTTTATCAGTAATATCTTGTTTTTCTGTTTACGAATTTTTATTTTGATATATAATATAGATGTAACAGAAAATAAAATAGATACAGAGAGGTAATCTTATGAAGATAGCAGCTTATTGTCGTGTTTCTACGGACAAAGCCGATCAGCTCAACAGTTTGGAATCCCAAAAGGAATTCTTTTCTGAATATACGCAACGTACCGGAGATGTCTTAGTAAAATTATATGCAGATGAAGGTATTTCCGGAACAAAAATCAAAAATCGTAAGGAATTTCTTCGTATGATGGCAGATGCAGAAAAGGGAATGTTTGATATGGTTGTCGTAAAAGACATTTCTCGTTTTGCAAGAAATACAGTAGATCTTTTGCAAAATGTTCGAAAATTGAAATCGTTAGGTATCGAAACGCAATTCCTTACAGCAAATATGACGAGCATGGGAAACAGCGAGTTTGTTCTTACGATATTTGGTGCATTGGCTCAGGAAGAAAGCGCCAATACATCAAAGCGAGTGAAATTTGGAAAGAAACTAAACGCAGAAAAAGGACGAGTTCCTAATATTGTATACGGATACGATAAAACAATCGGAGATTATTTTAACCTTGAGATTAACAAAGAAGAATCAAAGGTTGTAAAGCAAATTTACAAGTGGTACACAGAAGAGGGATACGGTGCCGCCAAGATTTCTAATATGCTGAATGAAAAAGGATATCGGACAAAGAGAAACTGCAAATGGAGCCAGAATGCCATCTGCCGGATTTTGACCAATGAGATTTATACGGGGAAGATTATCAATGGAAAGCAGGAAATCAGTGATTTTCTGACTGGACAGAGAAGAGAGAAGGATGAGACGGAATGGATTGTTGTGGAACGCCCGGAACTTCGTATCATTGAAGATGAGGTGTTTGAAAAAGCACAGGAAATTCTTCGTGGAAGAAACGATGCATTCAATCTGAATCATGAGCGGCAAAGCAACAAATATCTGTTTTCTACACTGATTAAATGTAAAGAATGTGGTTGGTCTTTCCGAAGAACAGTTCGTACTTACAAAAATACTTATGTGCGTTGGGTTTGCTCTGGAAGAAACGGGAAAGGAGCAGATAGCTGTCCAAATAAAACTGCTGTGGATGAAGAGGAATTAATCCAGGTTTTACAGGGATATTTCAATCGGATTTTACAGCAAAAAAATAAAGTGATTGATTATGTAGTGAAAGAATTTCAAAGAGTGTACAAAGCAAAAGATGAAAATGCAGAGTATGAGAAAGAATTGAACTTACAAGTTGCCAGATTACAGAGAATGCGACAGAAATATATGGATATGTATACCGATGATTTGATTTCCAGAGAAGAATTGAATGAGAAATTAGGCGGTACACGTCAGGAACTGGAGCGTCTGGAAAATGAGTTGAAAATGGTATCCAGCAATTTGACAAAGGGGGATCAGATGGAAAAAATCCTAAATGACACCTTTAAGCAGATTGAGGATATTACGGATGTTCATGAGATGACCAATGTACAGTTAAAGAGGCTGATTAAGAAAATAGAAGTAGACAAAGATGGAAATGTGGATATTTACCTTCGATTATTAGGTGATTTGGGATTAAATGAAAGCATTTTAGTGGCAGACGAATGTGAAAAACGAACAGCCCTAAATAGTAACGACCAAACATAAAGATGTGACGGAACGTTTGCTGCAAATCAATCCTTCTCTGGCACAGGAAGCAAGGAAGGTGCTGGATACGAACAAGTCGGAACGACATATCCGGGGCGGACTTGCTACAAGAGAAAAATATTTACACCAGCATGAATATGTGTAAAAGGACGGCTGACAGGGGTAAGGAGGATTCTTTCGGGCAGTCATTACAGGTGAGAAGACAAAAGTTTAAATGTATTCCTGTTGTATCTTCCATAAAGTCGGATTATAATTAAGGGACGAGAGAAGGAAAGAGGAACAAGAGATGAGAAGAATAAAAAATGACAGAAGTCATTATCTGTTTGATAATCAGACTTTGGTGGCATTGATTGTCCCACTGATTATCGAACAGTTGTTGGCTGTTCTGGTAGGGATGGCTGACAGCATTATGATTGCAAGCGTAGGGGAGGCCGCAGTATCAGGAGTCTCACTAGTTGATAATATCATGGTGCTGTTGATTAATATTTTTTCTGCCCTTGCTACCGGCGGCGCGGTTGTGGCGGGGCAGTATCTCGGACAGAAACGGCAGGAGGAAGCGTGTAAGTCTTCCACGCAGCTAGTCTGGTTTATTACCATTCTGGCAGCCGTGATAACCGCGATTGTCTATCTGTGCAGAAATCTGATTCTGCAGGGAGTATTCGGCGCCATTGAGGCGGATGTAATGAGACATGCCAATATTTATCTGCTTATTGTAGGGGCGTCTATCCCATTCATGGCATTGTACAACGGAGGGGCGGCGATTTTCCGTACAATGGGTAATTCCCGCGTGCCGATGCTCGTATCCGTTGTCATGAATATCATTAATATCAGTGGAAATGCAATTCTGATTTATGGTTTTCACCGGGGAACGGAGGGTGTTGCAATCCCAACGCTTGTATCACGGATGACGGCAGCGCTGCTTGTGATTATATTGCTGCTTGACCAGACGCGGATGGTACATCTGGAGCGGACATGGAAGTATCGGTTCGACTGGAGCGCGGTGCGGAAAATTCTGGTGATTGGTGTGCCAAACGGGCTGGAGAACAGTATGTTCCAGCTTGGAAAAATCATTGTGCTCAGTCTGGTGTCATCCTTCGGGACTTATGCGATAGCAGCAAATGCAGTGTCCAATGCAGTAGCAATGTTTCAGATTCTGCCGGGTATGGCACTGACGCTGGCAGTGACGACTGTCATTGCACGATGTGTCGGAGCTGGGGATTACTGGCAGGTACATTATTATACGAAAAAGCTGATTCTGATTACATATGTTTGCAACTGGGTGCTGAATGCAGTAATTTTCCTGCTGTTGCCGCTGATTTTGCGGGCGTATAACCTGTCGGACCTGACGGCGCAGACAACAGAAAAGATTCTGCTGTTCCATTCGGTTTCCGTGATGCTGGTCTGGCCGGTTTCCTTTACATTGCCGGCGACATTCCGGGCGGCAGGGGATGTAAAAGCATGTATGGCGGTTTCCATCTTTTCAATGTGGATTTTCCGGATAATGTTCAGCTATCTGCTTGGAAAATATCTCGATATGGGGGTATTCGGCATCTGGGTTGCAATGGTGATTGACTGGTTATTCCGCGCGTTTTGCTTTACCGTGCGGTATTTCAGCGGGAAATGGAAACAGCATGCGATTGTGTGATGGCTTTTGCAGCAGGATGAGGAGAGAGTGTGTGAAAGTAAAACGATATTTTTATCGCAGAAATACATTGACGGGAGCGTTGAGTATTGTTTTGGCGCTGAGTTTGCTCGGCGGCTGTGGGAAAGAAGAGATATCCGCTGTCAGAGAGCGCAAGACGGTTACATTGTGGCATTATATGCCGCAGACCGTCAGCAAAGAAGGACTGGACGGGCTGGTGGACTTTTCGGATTTGAAATATTATAACGATATGCAGCCGCTTGCGGACGTGACAGATGCGATTGAGAAGGCAGAGTTGTAATGGGATTGTAGGAAAGATTAACGAGCGGGAGATATTAGCCGAGACAGCAGAAAAAATCCGGGAAATCAGGGAGGAGGTACAATGAAAAAATTCAGACATCTCCGAGAGCGTATGCTCTTCAGTATTTTGGCAGTAGCTATGTTACCGGTTCTGATTTTTGCACTTGCTTCCCAACAGAGTATTCAGAAATGGCAGCAGGAAAATCTGAGTGAACGGATGGAAGCAAATTTGGATAGTGCAAGCCGCTGTCTGGACCTTTTACTGGATAAATATGCAACCATTTTGTTTGATTTGTGTACTGATGATTCGGTGATTGAGACGGTGGAAGAAATCAATCAGAATAAAGACGTACTGGATGTCAATACAAGTAAAATCCGGCATGAGTTCAGCCATATCTGCAACCGGAATCAGGGGGTGGAGGGAATTACCATGATTCTGAAAAACGGTCAGGTTGTGTTTTACGATTTTCGAATGTTATACAGGTCGGGGCAAATGCAGAAACGTATCTTCTGGATGGAGATACCGTGATTAGTGCACCGACATTCAGCAAAGTTGGAAAAAATTTTGGGAAACTTCGCAATACAGGGGCGAATTATTATGGCTCCGTGGTAAACGAAATAAGTGGATTTACCATTTGTGTTGAGCGGGATTTGTCGGCATATAACAATACAAAACAACTGCAGATTATTCTGCTGTGCGTTGTATCACTTGTGTCGGTTATTATCATGGCATGTCTGAGTTATATACTTACAAGACCGTATCTTGGAATGGTGGAAACGTTTGAAGACTCCATTAAGCGGGTTGAAAATGGGGACTTCTCAGTGAGAGTAAAGCTCTCAAGGAATATGCCGGAGGAAATCGAAAATATACAGTCCGGTTTCAATGAGATGGTGGAGCATCTGGATGATTTAATCAATCAGGTCAAAAAACATCGTTGGAGCAGAGAAATGCAGAATTGTCCGCGCTTGAGGCGCAGATAGACCCCCATTTCCTGTACAATACACTGGATACGATTAACTGGAAGGCGATTGAACAGGGACAGTATGACATCAGCGAGATGTTGGTTGCACTGGCAAATATTTTGCGTTATACAGTAAATAATGCGGGCGGTACAATTACCCTGGAGCAGGAATTCGGGTGGCTGACCGAATACTTGCTGCTTCAGGGGACGAGGCTTGGAAAGATGCCGAAAATTGAGGCAGATATACCAGAAGAGCTGATGGGATTCAAGATACATAAGCTTCTGCTGCAGCCATTTGTAGAGAATGCAGTGAAGTATGGGTTTGCAGGGAAAGAGGGGCAGTGTGTGCTCCGGATTTCCGTAAACAGTCTGGGAAGCCAGATGCATTTGATGATTGAAGATAATGGAAATGGCATAAAGGAAAGCACGCTTCAAATGCTAAACGATGAAACGGCGGAGATGGAAGGACATCTCGGCGTTGCAAATGTAAGAAAACGTCTGAAACTTTATTACGGCGAGGAGACGACGGTATATTTTGAAAGTCAGGAAGGAAACTATACAAGGGTACATTTGTTTATTCCGATAGCAGAAATGGCTCCAAAGAAATAGCAGGTAACAATCATTGCAGGCACAGGTATGACAAGGACAGCGATGGCACAGAGTGAAAAGAATGATTGGGAGGTCGGGCTGGAATGCGAATTGCGGTTATTGAAGATGAAACACCCATCCGGGAAGGGATGGCAAAGATTTTACAGAAAATAAAACCGGGGTATGAAGTTGTAGGAACAGCAAAAGATGGAGCTGAAGGGTTAGAACTGGTACGGAACATCCGGCCGGATCTTATTATCATGGATATCCGGATGCCAAAGATGACGGGGCTTGAGATGCTGGCAAAAATCCGTCAGGAAAAAATCATGTGCAAGGCGATTGTGCTGTCTGCATATTCCGATTTTAATTATGCAAAACAGGCAATAGAGCTTGGAATCGAGAATTATTTGCTGAAACCGATTCGTATTGCAGAATTAAAATGTACCTTGCAAGATATCGAAAATAAATTGACAAAAAGCCATAGTCAGGAGAGAGTTTTTTCGTTGGAAAATATTTTCACAAGCTGTGTGAACGGGCAATTGCAGCCTGATGAAGCTTTCCATGTCATGACGCAGCACAAGTATGGCTTTACAGTAAATGACAGGGCGGAAATCCTGACTATCTGGCTTGGCAGCGGTTATGAAAAGCAGAAAGACCGGGTGGAACAACTGGTGGAGAAAACTGTACAGAAAGACCGGGGGAAACATCTGATGGAGAAAGCTGCGGGGCGGGAAATCAGCTACTCGGTATATGTTCAGAAAGCAGATGCATGGAAGTTATTAATTTGTGTGTTCTACCGATTGTCCGCCGGGACATCCTTGTTCCCGTTTTATCAGAAAACGGTGATTCCGGAAATCAGCAGCGGAGTGGAGCAGCCGATTGTATGTGTATGGAAAGAGTCCGAGAAAATCCTGAATCTGCCGGATGATTTAAAGGATATGAAAGCGTTGATGGAATGGGGGCTGATATTTGGACCGGGGAAGATTATTAATAAAGAAGAGATTCAAAAGCTGTCTCTTACCCAACTGAGATATCCAATTGAGCTGGAAGAAAATGCGAAAAAAGCGTTGTTTACAGAAAACAAGAGTGAACTGGTAAAGATATATGAAAAGTTATTTGAATATTACCAGCAGAATCTCTGTAGTCCGGCGGAGATGAAGAACAGCCTGATTCGTTTTAATCTTGCATTGGTCAAGGCAAATGAAGAATATTTTGCAGAATCAGCACTGGAAATCCAGAACATTTTCCGGAGACTGTCATCGGTAGTATGCTGGCAGGAAATCGATACACTGATGGAAAAATTCTTCCACATAATGAATATTGATTCAAGGACTATGCAGGGGGAAACCCTTGTCAGCGGGATGGTGCAGAAAGCACAGCAACTGATTAAGAAATACTATGATCAGGGAATCACGTTGGAAGAGATTGCAGGAAAACTGTTTGTTTCCGAAGAATATCTGAGCAGCCAGTTTAAGAAAGAAACAGGGATGACATTCACCGAAACGGTGCGGAAATACCGGATAGAAAAAGTAAAAAAGCTGTTGTTGGAAACTCATCTGAAACTGAATCAGATTGCGGTGCTCGCAGGATATTCTGATCCAAAATATATGAGTAAAGTGTTCAAAGAGGAAGTCGGAATGCTTCCGAATGAGTATCGGAAATCAGTTCATTAGACATAAGTTCATTAAAAATTTCTACCTTTTTAATAAATTTCGTCTTTTTTTGTCGAATAAGTGTGGTAGTATATGTTTGTCGAGCAAGGAAAGAATAAAAACCAGTATTTAGGAAACAATGAAATATTGAGAGTTATGTTTGATGAAAAGAAGGTAATAAAAATGAATGAAATGAAAGTTACGTTTAAAAATCCGGAAGAGATACTTGACTTCGTAAAAAAAGTGACAAAATATGACTGCCCGATGGATATGAAGAGAGGAAGATTTGTAGTAGATGCAAAATCAATCCTCGGTATAATGAATTTAGGACTGAACAACGTTATCAACCTGAAGGTATATGATGATGATTGTGAACAGTTGAAACAAGAGATTTCCCAGTATGTAGCTGCATAAACACATGCTGAACCCTCCCCCCTCATAGTGTTATGAAAAGATAGAAATATCCTGTATGTACCGTTTTGAACAGAGTGATGCCTGTTCTGGCGGAAAAACTGGGACTTGTTTCTAACCCTCCCGCATACGATGAGTGTGCGGGAGGGTTTTTATTGGATACAATATCCAAATAAAGGGGCTATCGGGAAATAGATAGTTCCAAATAGGGGCAGATGTGACTCATACCAGGTCACATCTGCCCCTGAAATTTTTCCATAAAAGAGAAAAAGATGGCTAACGACAACCATCTCTTCTTCGTTACATGTTATAATCCCGTTTTCGACATTTGA
>DCKD01000093.1:71757-75273 GCA_002320245.1 Lachnospiraceae bacterium UBA1683 | reverse complement strand
ACATCACCATTTGGCTTTGTAATAGTGTCATCTGTCAATTCATACTTTTTCATTTACAAATCCTCCTATTTCTTATATAATTTACTTGAATAATTTGCTGAGTGCTTACGCCTTGCCTGGCTATGTAAGCGCTCATTTTTTATATCCACGCCGTCAGCATGGACAGTATCACCGGTCCCCCAATCAGGATAAATACCACGATTCCGGCTGTCAGCCAGTAACTGAATGTCTCCTTCTGTCTCTTGGGTTTTCTCTCCTGATAGTCCCAGCACGGATACATCCGGCTTGCATCGGGACACCGGCTGTAATACTTGCAGCTCTTACATGTTGCTTTCATGGCTTGTCCTCCTTTCTACATCCCTTCCCTTGCCAACCGTTCCTTCTCTGCATCCGGGACTTTCAGCACTCGGTATACATCCCGCAATTCCCGAATCGTAAATGTTGCCGGGTCTCTTACTTTTGCATACAGCGTTTTTTCCGGGATTCCGGTCAGCTTGGACAGCTTTCCAATGCTCATGTCCTGTAAAGCCTGTGCATTCCTGATTCCGCCGCGGATGACGCGGTTCTGCTCTTCTGACCTGCTGATTGTTAATCTTGGCACGTTGCTCACCTCCTTGCTTTCTGTTCATTCTCCATAGCAAATAATCAATTTGAACCTGTACTACTCTTTGGAAAAGGATATCAATACTTTTACTGATGAAACATCTGCCCTTTTTAATGGAGCGATGTGCTTTGCTGTTTCTTTTGTATACTTTTCAACATCCCTCATTTTGTTCCCTAATCATCCATTAGCAAAAGTTCCGGTACTTTTCAAATACGGAATCTGTCACACCATTTTTATAAATTTTCCGAATGTCTGTGATTTTTTCATCTTTTAAGAGTTTCAGCCATTCCAGAAGGTCTTTCCGGCTGTTGGCAAAATTACAGCACCGTCCATCTGCATATTCAATCCGGTATCTCATAAGCAACTCCCTTTCTCTCTCAAATCAAATATCTATCAAGTGTCTGTCCTCCTTTCTTCAATTCCTAAATGCCTGTCCAATTTTGCACGGTATATGCGGAACGTATCCACTTTATTTCCCGTTTTCTCTTTTGGGATGTAATCCCCCAAATCCGACCAAACACCTCTTCGCATCCTCTCCCGTAATGCCTGTTGGCTACACCCAAGCTCCTGCGCTGCAATCTTCGTCGGAACATATTGCGTCATATATTGCTCACCTCCTATTTTGCTTTCTCTGCGTTCGAATTACTTGAATTCTTTCTGTCCTCCTTTTTCAAATCTGCCATCGCTTTAGCATATCCAAGAAACTCTCCTTTTTTCATATCCGACATCTTCGGAAGTGCATCTGCGATTGTCTCCATAATTTTTTGTTCTTTTTCACTCATTCTTATATCACCTCGTTTTCTTGTTGATAAACAAATCATAATACTTGTTATCTTGTTTGTCAACATGTTTTTTAAAAAATTTAATATGTTTTCTTGTTGACTAACAAGTATCAAAATGGTATACTAATCTCAAGAAAGGAGGGAAGCCTTTTGAATATAGGAGAAAGAATTGAAATATTAAGAAAAGACTTAGGTATGTCAAGGAGAGTTTTCGGCGAAAGGCTTGGAGTGAGCGAAAGCGTGATTGTTAATATAGAATACGACAGGTTGAAACGTCCAGACCAAAAAGAATCCTTATATAAGTTAATTTGTAAAGAATTCAACGTAAACGAGGAATGGCTTAGAAATGGAACAGGCGACATGTTCATTCCATTAACAAGGAGTGAAACAATATCGAGTTTTGCAGGAACATTGTTAAAAGAAGAAGACGACTCCTTTAAGCGCCAACTGATTGAAGTTCTGGCACAGCTAAACGAAAATGAATGGGAAGTTTTGGAAGGGATTGCTAAAAAACTTGCAAAAAAGGACTAGGCTTTCGCCTAGTCCAGCATCCCTTTTATAAAGAGATACACGCATTTGAGTTTGCTCTTATCGAGCTGGTTCAGCAATGTGATTATTTCTCTTATGTAGTCCATGCAGATTCCCTCCTGACTGCAAAAACACTTGTTCGAAATTCCTATGGGTATATATTACTCCTTTAGGAAATAAAAATCAATTAGATTTACGAACGTGTGTTCTGCTAATTTGTTGAAAAGTATGTGGATAACGTGTGAATAACTTTTTTGACATGAGATACACCACCAACTTTTATACTAAGTAAACAGGGAAATTCAGGAAACCTTATGCGAAAAGAGGGAATTGTCCCATATACGGGACACTTATTTATATGGAGACTCTATCAGGTCCGTAATATGCACGTTCAGACCTTTTGCAAGTGACTCTAAGGTATCCGCAGTCGGGGAAACCTCTTTGTTCAAAATCCGGCTCACTGTCGATTTTGAGATTCCGGTCATGATGGACACTTGGCGTATTGATAGATTTCTCTTTTGCATGATTTTATATAGTAGAATCTCCATAAGTATATTGTAATGTTACCGCAGGATATAAACCACTGGTAATTACTGGGAAGGAGGATTGTCATGGAACGGGTAAAACTTAACAATGAGCGTTTAAACGAGCTAAAAGAACTTCTTGACATGAGTAGTCTTACACTGGACTTGGAATGGTTCAAAATAGAGAAAGCAAGAAAAAAGTAAATATTGTGGGATTATTAACGATATAGCCGCTATGGCGCTTATATAAATGGTGGTGCTTTTCTAGATACAAATACATAGGAAAAGAAGGGAGAATATGGGATTCAGATTTAGGAAAAGTTTCAAGATTGCCCCCGGTGTCAAATTCAACATTAATAAAAAAAGCGTTGGAATGACATTCGGAACGAAGGGCGCACATTACACGGTTAATTCCAAAGGAAAGCGGACAAAATCTGTTGGAATACCAGGAACGGGAATTTCTTACACAACATCTTCTGGCGAGAAAGGTTTAACCAGTTCCAATCACGAAGTAAACGAAAGAGGGGAAGACATGAAAAATAAAAAAGGTGGATGCCTTAGCATCTTCATAATATTACTTTTATTATCTTTGGCTATTGCTGTATATTCATTCGTATGGATACCAGCAATTGGCGCACTTATCTATTTTATAGTTTCGAAGAAGCATCCTGATACAAGAATGAGAAATATTATTGCATCCATTGCTGTGATTATAACTTCTCTTATTGTATGTGTATGGCTCGGAGGTACACAAGATTTAACAAGTGTAGATGCAAAGTGGATGTCTACGGAATATGATATATCCGAAAACACAACGGTAACATTTGTTCCAACTCCATCAGACGCAAAAATAGAATCTATAGAACTTGTTAATAACGATATCGCAACAATGAAGCAGGAAGGAAATGCAGCGGTAGTTACTTTCAAAAATATCGGAACCGAGACATTAACCTTTAAGGTAAACGGAATTGAGAGTAATCAAGAAACGATTACCGTTAAGGATAAAGCTGCGGAAGAACTTGCTGCTAAAAAAGCGGAAGAAGAGCGTATCGCTGCTCAACAAGCAGAACAGGAACGC
>DCKD01000093.1:0-71707 GCA_002320245.1 Lachnospiraceae bacterium UBA1683 | reverse complement strand
CCGCTCAACAAGCAGAACAGGAACAAGCTGCTCAACAACAGGCTGCTCAACAACCGCAGGAGCAAATGGTATGGATATCTGCAACTGGAGATAAATACCATAGCAAACCAAATTGTGGGCAAATGAACCCTGATACATCTTATCAGATGACTTTATCTGAAGCACAAGCAAATGGATATGAACCATGTAAAAGGTGTCATTAAATAAATAAAAACCGCTCCTGCGCCAACAGGAACGGTTTCACATAGATAATCATACATGCGGATGCACGATATAATCTCTAGCCCAAAGAAATTAGTTATGTTTTCTTTGACGATAAAGTCAGAAAGGTCCGAGCTGAATTCAAAGCGAGGTACAATTTGTACCCCGCTTGTAATGCCTACTGCCGATTGGAAAATGCGCAGAATACAAGCTGGAAATATTGAAGAGTGTTATTTCTCCGCTTAATGTACAAAACCATCCGTTGCTTGATGATTCAGATGATGAAGAAAATTAAAAAACCGCCCAGTGCTACCAACACCAGACGGCTCACATACATCCGGAGATGCATACACTAAAACTCAGATATATTGTATCATCTTCGGAGCAGCCGCGCAATAGAAACTCTTGTTCGGCTGTTATTTTTATACAATTTTATAGAAAGAAGATGATTTTATGGCAAAGCGTAAGAAGTACCCAAAGCTTCCGAACGGATACGGCAGCATAAAGTATCTCGGAAAAGGTCGCAGAAATCCGTATGCCGTACACCCTCCAACAACAGAGTTTGACATTGACGGAGTCCCTCAGACACCGAAGGCACTTTGCTATGTAGATGATTGGATAAAAGGGTTTGCAGTTTTAACGGCGTATAAAGCGGGGACATATCAGCCAGGAATGGAAAAAGAATTGACTCCGGACTTGAAAAATGACAGTCCGAATATAATCCAGAGAATTCTTGCGGATTATTCCCTTGTAAAAGGGGTGGAACACTCAGAGCAGGGGAAGACATTCAGCGATATCTTTAAAGAATACTATCTCGACAGATTTAAACACGAATACAAATACAAAGGGAAGAAGAGCAGTATGGAGCAGTGTATGTCTGCGGCATTTAAGAATTGTGCAGAATTATACGACAAGGAGTTCATATCGTTGGTGGCAAATGATTTGCAGAAAGTGATTGATGACTGTCCTTTAAAGCACTCATCTCTGGAATTGATTGTGACGCTGTTCCATCAGATGTATCGATATGCAAGAAAGAATAATCTGTGCAAAGAGGATTATTCCCAATTTGTGAAAATCGGGATTGAAGATGATGATGAACATGGAGTCCCATTCTCAGACTGTGAACTTTCCACACTCTGGAAGCACAAAGATGATAAGGTGGTTGAAATGATTCTTATTATGTGTTATTCCGGTTTTCGTTTGGCTGCATACAAAACATTAAAGATTGACATGGACGAAAAATATTTTCAGGGCGGCGTAAAGACAAAGGCAAGTAAAAACAGAATCGTCCCTATTCACTCTGGAATATATGAACTTGTAAAACACCGTCTAGAATGCTCTCACGCACTGCTCGATACAACCACCACAAAGTTCAGAGAATCCATGTATAGAACGCTCGAAGATATCGGGATTGAAAAGCACACTCCCCATGACTGCCGACACACGTTTTCAAGACTTTGCGAGAAATACCGCGTTTCAGAAAACGACCGGAAAAGAATGCTCGGGCACGCTTTTTCTGACATCACAAACAGTGTGTATGGACATCGGGAACTCGAGGACTTGCGGGAAGAAATTGAGAAGATAAAAATTTGTTACTAATATGTTACTAACCAGACCTATTTAACCACTATTTTATCACACCTTTTATGCTCATATAGGACACAGGAAAATCCCATAACCACGCGGTTTCCAACGGTCTTTCGCTTAATTATGTTATTTTCCAGAATCCGTCTCTTTTTAGGAAATACTTAAATTTCCGTTCCTACTCAATCTGCCAGTCAACAGGCTCTACTCCGTGTGCCTCCAAAAATGCATTTGTCTGGCTGAATGGCCTGCTCCCAAAAAATCCACGATAGGCGGACAGCGGGCTCGGATGCGGAGCTTTCAAAATCAAATGCTGTGGATTCGTCAGCATCTGTGCTTTCCGCTGTGCCGGTGAACCCCATAGGATGAATACAATCGGGCGGTTCTGTCCGTTTAATGCCAGAATCGCCGCGTCAGTAAATTCCTCCCATCCGATTCCGCGGTGAGAATTCGCCTGATGTGCCCGGACGGTCAACACCGTGTTCAGCATCAGAACCCCCTGCTCTGCCCACTTCGTCAGACATCCGTGATTTGGAATTGTACAGCCGAGGTCATCGTGCAGCTCTTGATAGATATTCACAAGCGACGGAGGGATATCCACGCCTTTCTGCACCGAAAAACACAATCCATGTGCCTGTCCGTCATTGTGATACGGATCCTGTCCGAGAATCACAACTTTTACATCCTTCAATGGCGTTAGGTGAAATGCATTGAAGATATCATTCGCCGGGGGGAAAATTTTTCTCGTCCGGTATTCCTGATTCACCGTGTCAAACAATTGTTTATAATAAGGTTTCCTAAACTCTCCTTTTAGTGCTTCATACCAATCTCCGTTAATTCCTGACATGTTTTTTCATCCTCTCTTTTGTCTGAATATTCTGACTTCCGTCTGCAAAGGGGACAGTCCCCTCTCAGAAGGGACTGTCCCCTTTGTGATGATGCGCAGCTCGCGGAGATGAAATTACTGCTTTGCAGTCCGCACGCGCGCGAAGATTGCGCTTCATGCGCAATCTTTTTCATTTATAATCTCACTGAAATTCCTTCGCCCCGCAGATACTCTTTTACCTCCCGGATTTCCAGTTCTTTATAGTGGAATAAAGATGCTGCCAGTGCCGCATCGGCTCGGCCCTCTGTCAATGCATCTTTGAAGTGTTCCAGTGTCCCGGCTCCGCCGGAGGCGATGACCGGGATAGATACATTGTCTGCAATTGTCCGTGTCAGTTCCAGGTCATACCCGGCCTTTGTTCCGTCACAGTCCATACTGGTCAGGAGGATTTCTCCTGCTCCGAGGCTTTCCGCCTTCCTCGCCCACTCTATGGCATCAATCCCGACATCGATTCTTCCGCCATTTTTATAAATATTCCATCCGCTGCCGTCCGCTCTGCGTTTTGCGTCGATTGCCACAACAACGCACTGGCTTCCGAACTTTTCCGCTGCATCATGGATGAGCTGCGGATTGTTGATTGCAGAGGAATTGATGGAAATCTTGTCCGCTCCCTCCCGGAGCAATGCGCGAAAATCGTCCACCGTACGGATTCCCCCGCCTACGGTAAACGGGATAAACACACACTCTGCCACTTTTCTGACCATATCGACGACAGTTCCGCGGTCATCGGAGGACGCCGTAATATCCAGAAATACCAACTCATCCGCTCCTGCTTTATCGTACGCTTTTGCAATCTCTACCGGGTCTCCGGCATCTTTTAAATCCACGAAGTTGACACCCTTGACAACACGCCCGGCATTCACATCCAGACATGGGATAATTCGTTTTGTAAACATCCGTTCTCCCTCCTAATTTAGCATAAGTCCACAAAATTCTTCAGTATCTGCAGCCCCACGTCGCCGCTCTTCTCCGGATGGAACTGGCAGGCGAATACATTTCCCTTTTCTACGGATGCATGGATATGTACCCCATATTCTGCGGAAGCTTTTACAATGTCCTCTTCTCCTGCTTTCAGGTAATAGGAGTGTACAAAATATACATAAGACTGCTCTTCGATTCCGCAGAAGAGCCTTCCGTTATTCTCCAGATGCAGGGAATTCCAACCCATGTGAGGAATCTTTAACCCCTGTGCCGGTGGAATCCGGAGAATCTCTCCCGGCAGGACGCCAAGCCCTTTCACTCCCGGCGCCTCGTCGCTGCTTTCAAACAAAAGCTGCAGTCCGAGACAAATTCCAAGAAACGGAGTCCCTTTCCCCGCGACTTTGCGGATGACTTCATCCAGCCCGCGTTTTTTCAGATTTGCCATTGCATCGCCAAATGCCCCGACTCCCGGAAGGATTACCTTGTCCGCATTCAGAATTTCTTCCGCATCACCTGTAATCTTCACCTCCTGCCTTAACAGCAGCAATGCTTTCTCCACACTTTTAATATTTCCCGCATCATAATCGATGATTGCTACCATGCTTAAATTCTCCTTTATCTTTATTCCCGCAAGCAATGAGCCAAGCAGCCATGCTTACATAGATAATTTGACGATTGCCGCGAGGGGGGCTGAGTGCCTGTGGCACTTGTTTAGCACCGACCGAAGCGGAGCGCAGACCAAAAACCCCGCCCTTTGGGGTGTGTCAAATTTGATGCCCTGTTGCTTACAGCGGGGTCTTTGACTCTCTTATGTTATGCTTTTCTTATTTCTCTGTCAATCTTTCGTCAGCTTGGAGTCCAGTTCAAACCAGAATTCAACCCCATTGTCATAGTTTTTCACGCCATACTGCTGATGAAAAGATTCCATAATTGCCTTGACGATAGACAGACCGATTCCGTTTCCGCCGTATTCCCTTGTGTGCGCCTTATCTACTTTATAAAACTTGTCCCAAAGTTTCGTGATATCCGCCTCCGGTATCGGTTTTCCACTGTTGAATACGGTAATCCTCACCGTATCCGACTGTCGGATTACACGGATTTCAATCCGTTTTTCGTTATCTACATGGTGAATTGCATTGGTCAGGTAATTCCGGAACACCTGCTCCGTCTTAAACTCATCCGCCCAGACATACACAGCCTCATCCGCAACGAAGTCCACCCCTGCGCCTGCCTGCTGAATCAGAATCTCACAGCTTGCCAATACCCCCTGTATCAGACCGACAATATCGAATCTCGCAAACTGCAGGTCTTCTTCTCCGAATTCCAACTGGTTCAGTGTCAGCAGGTTTCTCACCATCCGGTTCATCTTCGATGCCTCATCCATAATCACGTCACAATAAAATTCCATGCTTTCCGGGTCGTCCGAGATTCCTTCTTTCAATCCTTCCGCATAGCCCTGAATCAGTGCAATCGGAGTTTTCAGCTCATGGGACACATTTCCAAGAAATTCATTTCTCATATCCTCCATCTTTTCTTTCTGCTCGATATCCTTCTGAAGCTGATTGTTCGCACTTTTCAATTCAGAGATAGTCTCCTCCAGGCGTTTTGACATCAGATTGAAGTTTCCTCCCAAAATTCCGATTTCATTTTCACCGCCGCTTGTATATTTGGCGTCAAAATCCAGATTTGCCATCCGCTGAGACAGATCCGCCAGCTCCAGAATCGGTTTTGTAATCTTTCTGGAAAAATACCACACAAACATAAATCCACAAACTAATGTCACCATTCCGACATAGAGTAAGAACTTATTCGTGGAATTGACCGTATCCCGGATGCTGCCAAACGGGCTTTGTATGATAAAGACAGAACCATCCGAAAGTGTTCCGAACATATCAATATATTCTTCGCCTCTTCCCATGTCCTTTAGCCTGTATATTTTATAATGATTCGTCTCCTCAAGCACATCCCCCTTGTTGATGCCAAGCTCATATCCAAGCATCTGCGTAAACAGACGTCCCCGTTTATCCTGTTCCGTGTAAAATGTGACTTCAGAATTTGTATTTACCACCGATACCGACAGGTTCTTACGCTCACATGTTTTCATCAGCTCTTCCTGTGTCTCCTCCTCACCGAGATGATACGTCTCGACAGCATCTGTAAGCATCTGATACATTTCACCCATATCCATCTGCTTGCTTTTGATGAAAAAACGCTCCAGAAAGCTGGAGTTAAGCACAAACATCAATGCGATAATCATTGTAACCAATCCGAGGAATACCCCTAACATCTGCCGCTTTATTGAATATTTCATCTTTCTACCTCGAATTTATAGCCCATGCCCCAGATGGTCTTAATATACTCGCCCTTCTCTCCCAGTTTACTTCTCAGTTTCTTTACATGCGTATCAATTGTACGTGCATCTCCAAAATAATCATAATTCCATACATTATTGAGAATCTTTTCTCTGGACAGGGCAATTCCCTGATTCTCCACAAAGTAACTCAAAAGCTCGAACTCCTTGTAACTCAAATCAACTGTTTTATCATCAATTTTCACAATATGCGCCGCCTTATCAATCTGGATGCCCCCTGCATCCAGCATATCCCCCGCATCAGCATTCTGTGTTCTTCTTAAAATCGCACCGACTCTCGCCACGAGAATCTTCGGACTGAACGGTTTGGATATGTATTCGTCCACACCCAAATCAAATCCCTGAAGTTCGTCGCGCTCTTCAGACCGCGCCGTCAGCATGATAATCGGGATCTTGGAATGCTCCCGCACTTCCCTGCATACTTGCCAGCCATCCATTTTCGGCATCATCACATCCAGAATAATCAGTGCAATATCCTTGTTCTCATAGAACAAATCCATCGCCTCCATGCCATCTCCTGCCTCCAGTACCTGATATCCTTCCCTAGTCAGGAAATCCTTTACCAGTTTGCGCATTCTGCTTTCATCATCTACCACAAGAATCTTCGTTGTCTCCATCGTATCATTCTCCTTTATCTACGTTTTTTCCCACTTCTTACTCCACACTCTTCAGTGATTCAACCATGTCAATCTTCTTCAGTTTGAAATACATCACCCCATTGACGAACAGTGAAAAAGCAACCGTAATCAGAAATCCATATATAAAACTGCTGAAATCAATATTTCTTCCAAACATCGCGGATTCGATTTCCACCGTACTGATGATAAACCGATGCAGCAGTTTCCCAAGCCCGATTCCGACCAATGCGCCGGCAACCGTCAGAATGATATTTTCGCGGTACACATACTCCGCGACCTCTTTCGGATAAAATCCAAGCACTTTCAGTGTTGCCAGCTCCCGTTTCCGCTCGGTGATATTGATATTATTTAAATTATACAGAACGACGAATGCAAGCAGGCCTGCCGAAATGACAAGCACCACAATCACCGTATCCAGCGCACCAAGCATATCATTTAACTGAGACTCGAAATCTTTTGAATACGTCACGCTCAGCGCTCCGTCCTCCTTCAGAAGTTTCTCGCCAATCTTCTGTGCCGTCTCTACGTTTCCGTCCCTGACCGAAAAGCTGACCGAATTATACTCCGGGCTTTCGCCGTATAATTGTTCGTACAAATCCGGCGTCATATACAGATAATGCTGCAGATAATTTTCGCAGATTGCCACAACCTTCACTTCTATCTCACCTTTTGCATCATCCTGAATCGTGACAGTGTCCCCCACCTTCACATCCAGCAGATTTGCCATCTTTTCTGTCAGAATAGTACCTCTGTCATTCAAAGAGTACAATTCCCGCGTCACGCGGCTGCGGAATCGGTACAGTTTCTCAAAATCACGGACATCTTCCGGAACCGTCAGGTACACTTCCTCACTCTCATCCCCATGGCTTACCGTCACTTTCTGCATCAGATTCACAGCACTGTCCTCTACCCTCGAATCCTTTTGCAGCATCTCCAGCACCGTATCCTGCGCCTCCTGACTGGCATCCTCATTTAAAATCAGGCTGCCGTCATTGAGCTGCAGCTCATGAAACTGTAGTTTTGGGATATTTACAATGGAATCCTGCAGGCCAAATCCAACAAGCAGCAGTGCCATACAGCCGCCAATTCCAAATATTGTCATAAAAAACCTCTTTTTGTAACGCACAAGATTCCGTATCGTTGCCTTCCATGTAAAATTCAAATGACTCCAGATAAACGGCATACGCTCCAACAGCACCCTCTTTCCCTGTTTCGGCGCCGGCGGCCGCATCAGTTGAGCAGACTGCTCGCGCAATTCCCTGAAACAGGAGAAAAATGTTGCCAGTATCGTACACAACAGCGCAGCGCCGGATGCCATTGCCGCATAGCTCAAATCATATGGAATGACCACATTCGGGATGTGTTGATACATAATCTTATACGCAACTACGATTACATACGGAAATGCCTTTTCTCCGAAAAGGACTCCCGCCACACATCCAAGCGCCGTCGCGATAAATGCATATCCGAGATATTTTCCTGCAATAGAATGCCGACTGTAACCAAGTGCTTTCATCGTACCAATCTGTGTGCGCTGCTCTTCCACCATACGTGTCATAGTAGTCAGACTGATGAGCGCCGCCACGAGGAAAAACAATACCGGAAATACCTTTCCGATTGCACGCATCCGGTCCGCGTTCTCGCCGTATCCGCTGTATTCTGTCAGATGCTCCCGGTCGTAGATATACCATTTTGTATGTTCAATCTTGCTGACGTCTTTTTTGGCATCCGCAACTTTCTTTTGTCCATCTGCAAATTTTTCATCTGCCTCCGCCAATGCATCCTCATACTCCGCCCTGGCAGTCATCAGCTCCTGTTTTTTTGTATCGAGCTCACTTTGCGCATTGGCAAGCTCCGCCCGTCTCGTATCTATCTCGGTCTGTGAAGCATTGAGCTGTGCCTTCCCCTGCTCAATCTGCGCCCATCCGTTATTGATTTCTGCCTGCGCAGCATCAAACTGTGCCTGTGCACCCTGAAACTGCTGTTTTGCTGCCTCTATCCGGGCATCCCCTTCCGCAATCTGCTGAGCCATCGCCTGAAGTGTAGCTTCATCGGTCTGTTGACTTGCCAAAAGGGCCTGATACTGCTCCTTCAATTGGTTCAGTGTATCAATTTGCCGGTTCAACTCATCCACCTGCACGTTTGTCTGTGCAATCTGTGCGTCCAGCGCCTGCTGTCCTGATACCAGCTCTGCGGAAGAATCCTGCAGCCCAATCCAGCCACTGTCAATCTGGGCCTGCGCGCTGTCCAGTTGGCTGATTCCATCCGTAATCCGCGCCTGCCCGTCAGCGAGCTGCTTTTCTCCGTCCTCAATCTGCACTCTGGCATCCTCTAATTTCTTATTCGCCTCATCTTTTGCATGCGCCAGTTCCTGCTCGGCATCGCTTACCTTTTCATTTGCCTCGTCAATAATTTCGTAATACCTTGCGTCCTCGCGCTCCTCTTTTATCGCTTCGACATTGTCCCGAACCTCTTTTACCCGATTCTCATATGCATCGGTAAATGCGGTGAGCGCACCTGCCCCTTCTACGGTTGCATACAATTCCGTGTAGACATCCATCGAAAAGCTGTCCTCCGGCACACATACAAACCCATTGATCGTCCCTGTGCCGATTGTCGTACTGCCCCTCTGGAATGAAATATAACAGGGGCTGCTGACCGCTCCGACAATCTTATATTTGTCTGTTTTAAGGCTGTCTGTAATGTTGTCCTTTGTTCCCGATGAAAATGTAATCTCTTCGCCGATTTTATATCCATATTCTTCGAGAAAATTCACATCAACCACACATTCATCAGATTTTTCCGGAAGACGCCCTTCCTCTACCGTCACCTGATTCATCGTCGGAAGCAGTGACATGATATGTACGACATATTGATTATCCCCGGACTTACAGATTGCGTCCCTCGAATATCCCGCCTCAACCGTTTCGATTCCATCCACTTTTTTTAAAGCCTGTACATCGTCATCTGTCAGCCCCATCGTACTGATAACCTGAATATCCATCAGTTTCTTTTCGTCAAAATACTCATCCCCGGAGTAACGCATATCCGGTTCCGATGCACGGATTCCGGAAAAAAATGCCACTCCGATTGCAACGATAAAAAAGATGGATAAAAAACGCCCCAGACTTTTTCTGATTTCCATATAAAAATCTTTTCTCAATGCTTTTTTACTCATCTTTTCCTCCTATCAGGCTCTCTCATTCTTCCGTTTCTTACCATTCGATATCCTCGACGGACATTGGATTCTCATTGATAACCATTGATGACACCTTTCCATTCTTAATCTTAATCAGCCGGTCCGCCATCGGTGCCAGTGCGGAATTATGCGTGATAACAATCACGGTCATCCCTTTCTGCCGGCACATATCCTGAAGCAATTTCAGAATTGCCTTTCCTGTATTGTAATCCAACGCCCCGGTGGGTTCATCACAAAGCATCAGTTTGGGATTCTTCGCCAAAGCTCTTGCAATCGACACTCTCTGCTGCTCGCCGCCGGAAAGCTGTGCCGGGAAATTATCCATCCGGTCTCCGAGCCCTACATCCCGCAAAACCGACTCCGCATCCAGCGGATTCCTGCAAATCTGCAATGCAAGCTCCACGTTCTCCTTCGCCGTTAAATTCGGAATCAGATTGTAAAACTGAAACACAAACCCAATATCATCCCTGCGGTATCCGGTCAGTTTCTGCTCGTTGTAGCTGGTAATATCGGCTCCGTCCACCGTAATCGTTCCGCTTGTCGCAGTGTCCATGCCACCAAGAATATTCAAAACGGTTGTCTTACCCGCACCGCTCGGTCCGACGATTACAACAAATTCACCCTTTTTAATCTCAAAATCAATTCCGTCTACCGCATGAATCTCAACTTCCCCCATCTTGTATACCTTTGTAATATTCTCCAACTGAACAAATTCTGCCATATGCGTTTCCTTTCTGCATGAAATCCATGTTTCTATCAAGTTATCTTCCGGTGTACTGACGCGTTCATTTTTAGTATAATTCCGTAGAATATTTTTTCATTGGCAAGGCGGCTGAATGAGGCGAAGCGGTGGCTACGGCGATTGAAGCCAACGAAGTCCAATAAAAAACAGAAGGAATGATGCTAATTATGAATGAGACAGTGCACTAGGACAATTCGTAATAATTCTACCCACAGTATACCATATCCGCATACAGACTGATTCCTCAGGACGATGCGCAGCAGCTTTCTGCGGTTCCGCAGAAACTGCCTTATGCACGGGTATAATAGCTATCGCTATTATACCATGTTCTCTTCATTTTTTGACCGTGTTCACAATTTTTTTAGAGAAAAACTAATCCACTGTTACTTTTACAAAAAGCCGCTGTACCCCCATCCCCTTTTAAGTCATCCATAACTTTATCTAATTACTGCTTTTTACTTATACGTCTTTTCCGCTGTTTTCCCACCTAAATAAACACCTGCATATATTAATATGCCAAAAGGGACGGCTCATGAAGAACCATCCCTTTATTTGTAGTATAAAATCACATTGTAAGTGTGTCTTTATAGGCTATTTCTGACTTCTACTTCCTATAGAGCCACTACGCCTCGTCAATTGCTTTTCCAATATCATGACGCATATATTTGTTCTCAAACTGTACCCACTCTGTTGCAGCATAAGCATTCGCTCTTGCCTCTTTCAGATTTTTTCCTTTTGCGGTTATGCCGAGTACACGTCCGCCATTTGTCACAATCTCGTCCCCGTCAAACTTTGTTCCTGCGTGGAAACAATAGTACCCTTCATGTTCCTTGAATTTCTCTAATCCTCTGATTGGGAATCCTTTTTCATAGGACACCGGGTAGCCATCCGATGCAAGCACGACACAGACTGCTGCATTATCTTCAAACTGCAAATCAATCTCATCCAATGTTCCGTCGATACATGCCTCTGCAACCTCAATCAAATCATTTTTCATTCTCGGAAGTACAACCTGAGCTTCCGGATCACCGAAACGTGCATTGTACTCCAGTACTTTCGGTCCATCCTCTGTCAGCATCAGTCCGAAGAAGATAATTCCTTTAAACTCTCTTCCCTCCGCTGCCATCGCATCAACCGTCTTCTGGTAAATGTATTTGCTGCAGAAATCTTCTACCTCTTTTGTATAGAACGGGCTTGGAGAAAATGTTCCCATCCCTCCGGTGTTAAGCCCGGTATCTCCGTCTCCCGCGCGCTTGTGATCCTGCGCTGATGTCATCGTTTTGATTGTCTTTCCGTCTACAAAAGAAAGTACAGATACCTCACGTCCGGTCATAAATTCCTCGATTACCATTTCATTTCCGGCAGTACCAAACTTCTTGTCCAGCATGATGGTTCTGACACCTTCTTTTGCCTCTTCCAGATTCTGGCAGATGAGCACGCCCTTTCCGAGCGCCAGTCCGTCCGCTTTCAGAACGATTGGGAATTTTGCAGTTTCCAGATATGCCAACGCGGCTTCCGGATCTGTAAAATTCTCATATCCTGCTGTCGGAATCTCATATTTCTTCATCAAATCTTTGGAAAACGCTTTAGAGCCTTCCAGAATCGCCGCATTTTTTCGTGGTCCGAATGTACGGATGCCTGCTGCCTCAAGCTCGTCAACCAGACCGCCTACTAACGGATCATCCATTCCGACAATCACAAGGTCAACTGCATTTTCTTTTGCAAACGCAACCAACTTATCAAATTCCATTGCCCCAATCGGCACACATTCTGCATATTCTGCGATTCCGGCATTTCCCGGAGCACAGTACATCTTTTCCACTTTCGGACTTTTTGCTGCGCTTGCTGCAATCGCATGTTCTCTTCCGCCGCTTCCTACGATTAATACTTTCATCGGGTTGTATCCTCCTAATCTTACGAAATGTTTCGTAACTAAACCGTAACAGTTCTGCCGAAAAGCCGAACTGTTACATTCAATCCACTTATCTCTCAATGATTGTTTTTCCGTTTTCTACTTTGACTTTCCCGTTTGCAATCAGGTCAATTGCCTCCGGCACAATCTTCCACTCTGCCTGCTCCATGACTCTGCGCTGCAGTACCTCCGGGGTATCTCCCTGCCGTACTTCCACTGCCTTCTGTAGAATAATCGGACCGGTATCGGTTCCCTCATCCACAAAATGTACCGTTGCACCGGCCACCTTCACACCGCGTGCCAACGCTGCTTCATGTACCTTCAATCCATAATATCCGGTTCCGCAGAATGACGGAATCAAAGAAGGGTGGACATTAATCATTCGGTTACGATATGCTGCAATCATTGCAGGCGGTATTACCACAAGAAACCCTGCCAGTACAATTAAATCTGGGTGAAATGCATGAACCTCTTCCAATAATTTTTCGTTAAATAGATCCCTGTTTTCAAACGCTTTCGGGGAAATGCATTTTGCAGGGATTCCGTGCTTTCTGGCACGTTCCAGCGCATATGCATTTTTATTGTTACTGATGACTCCGACAATCTCCGTATTTGTAATCATGCCATTCTCTACGCCGTCAATTATCGCCTGTAGGTTTGTTCCTCCGCCGGATACCATAACCAATACTTTTAACATAAAGTGACTCCTTTTTCCCCTGCCTCAATGTGTCCTACTACATATGGAGTCTCGCCTGCTGCCTTAATTGCCTCCATTGCCTTATCCACATCTGCCGGGTTCACTGCCATAACCATGCCAAGTCCCATGTTGAATGTATTGTACATCATCTGTTCTTCAATCTTGCCCGTCTCTGCAAGAAGGTCAAAGATTGGTGGAATCGGATAGCTGTCTTTTTTTACTACCGCGTGTGTTCCGTCTTTCAGCATCCGCGGAATATTCTCATAGAATCCGCCCCCTGTGATGTGGCTGCACGCTTTGATTGCCACACCTGCATCCTTGATGCCTCGGAGCGCCTTTACATAAATCTTAGTCGGAGTCAGAAGAGCCTCGCCCAATGTACATCCCAGGCTATCATAATAGGTTTCCAGAGATTCTTTTGTCATCTCAAACACTTTTCTTACAAGAGAGAATCCATTGCTGTGTACTCCTGACGACGCCATACCAATCAGCACATCTCTGTCCTCTAAGTCTTCCCCGGTAATCATCTCTTTTTTATCACATACACCTACCGCAAATCCGGCAAGATCATATTCATCTTCCGGCATCAGTCCCGGATGTTCCGCCGTTTCCCCGCCGATTAACGCTGCTCCTGACTGCAGACAGCCTTCTGCCACACCGCTTACGATAGCAGCGATTTTTTCAGGATAGTTTTTCCCACACGCAATATAATCAAGGAAAAATAAAGGTTCTCCGCCTGCACATGCAATATCGTTGACGCACATTGCCACTGCATCGATACCGATTGTATCATGCTTGTCCATAAGCATCGCCAGCTTTACTTTTGTGCCACATCCGTCTGTACCTGACATTAATACCGGCTCTTCCATCTCTTTAATCTTCGCCAGTGAAAATGCACCGGAAAATCCTCCTAGTCCGCCGAGAACCTCCGGGCGCATTGTTTTCTTTACATGTTCTTTCATCAGCTCCACCGACTTGTAACCGGCCTCAATATCAACACCCGCGTTCTTATAATCCATACCCATGTTTATTCTCCTCTATATATGTATTTTTCAAAGGGGTTACATTTAATAGGCTTCGTATCCGACTTCGTCCAGCCTTGCTGCCTTTGCCTGTACTGTCTCTTTCATCTCAACTGTGTATGCTTTGAGCCTGTCAAGCAGTTCTGTATCGGACACTGCCAGAATCCTAGCCGCCATAATTGCAGCGTTCATGCCTCCGTCAATTGCAACTGTCGCAACCGGAACTCCCGGCGGCATCTGCATAATGGAGTACACTGCATCCATTCCATCCAGCTTGCTTCCGGAAAGTGGTACTCCGACAACCGGCATTGGGAATAACGCTGCACACATTCCCGGAAGATGTGCTGCCATACCTGCTCCTGCAATAATTACTTTTACCCCTCTCTCCTCGGCTCCCTTTGCCCACTCAAAGAACACATCCGGTTCCCGGTGCGCCGAGATAATTGTCATCTCATAATCAATTCCAAACTTTTCCAGTATCTTGGCCGCTTTGCTCATCACCTTGAGGTCTGAGTCGCTGCCCATTACGATTCCTACTTTTGGCATCTCACATCCACCTTTCTTTATTTATCACTTGTAGAATTGTTTCTTGTTTCTCCGGGAACGAGCGCTTTTGCGTTTTTTGTTTTCATGGGGCAGCCATCCTTACCCTTCTTATTTCCTTCTGGGTTCTCCCCTGCTTCCACGGGGACAGTCACCTTCACTCCGCTCAGGAGAACTGTCCCCGTTGCGTCACTTCACTCGCTCTGGCGGGCTGTCTACGTTACGTCACTTTCAGCCGTCCCTGTTACATTTCATCAAGGGGTTCGTTTAATACTTCCGTTCCCGGGAGTACGAACCTTCCATCTCTCAATAGTATAATATTTTTTCCGGTCTTTGTCACTACACTTATTTCTTCTAACTCTTCATAAGGTATGGTTATATCTGTGTGGCACTGGAAGTATGCTTTTCCCACATCTTCCTTGCGCAAAACGGACACGGAATTGTCCCGCGCAACGATTTCTTTCCCGTCTGGATTGTACACTTTGATGTCCTCACTCCAGCTATAGCAGGTGTCTCCCACTGCAAAATGTGGTCCGGTCTTTTCGGCAATCAGAATCGGCATCTTGTCCTCAATCTGATATTTCTTTCCGGTCACATATGCAGTTGTGTTTGTTCCGATTGCAAATTCACCCAGCGGAAGTGTCTGATGATTGTGCAGTACGTTATCTGAAATGTACTTCTTATTTTCTTCTTCACTTTCAAAATTGGTGCATGTATAGTCCGCAATCATCCCATCCTGAAATGTAATTTTCAGATTCCGGAACTGCAAACCGTTCAGATATACTTTGCTGACAAACAGCGTTCCGTTTGTCCCTTCCAGCACCGGAGAGGTAAATACTTCTCCAACCGGAATGTTGACATCCGCAACACAGTTTTCAAAAATGGTCTCCCGCTCCGGGTTGCCAAGCTTATAAAGCTGTACTTTCAAATCCGTCAGATTCCCGTTTTTTCCGAGTATGTGCACGTACTCTCCCTGATCCAACGCGTCAATCATCGTCTGCTGGACTTTCCCGTAAAGCTTCGCGTCCAATGTGTTGATACGGATAACCGCATCAAAGATTTCCCGATATTGTGCACCAATCTCCGGTATCGGATAAGCGATAATCGTAAAACTGCGCTCTTCCCCTTTGATATACTGGTTCGTAATCTGTCCGGATTTACTGTCATAAAGCAAATTCAGGTTTCTCTGTGCCTCCGTATAAGACGGAGCCTCTGCCTTCGCTTCCGGAGAAAACGGTTTCTCCCCGAATATCTCCATCACTGCCGGACCTGCCATCTGTGCTGCCTGTTCTTGATTCTTCTCGTATACATTTTTCAGCACATCCAGTTTCCGCTCAATATACCGTTTGTCCATAAACAATGCCTGATCGGAACGATGGTCATAGTCATACTGTGGATTTGCAACTGCGCCGTAAAAGCCGATTTTAAACTGCTCCCGTTTTGTAATTACACTGGATGCCACACGGTAAATCACCGGCTTCAGTCCCATTTTACGGAAATTTTCGATTGCCAGACGCACCACACGCTCAAAGCCAAGGCTGTAACGAATATTGACCACGGATTTTTTTGACAAATCCTTTCCTGTATTTACAAATCCAATCCGATAACCCTCCGTGTAAACGTCTGCCATCTTCTGCAATGTTTCCTGCGGCAGGCTTTGCAGATGCCTTGCTGTTCCAAGTTCATTTTCTGTAATATACTCCCCGAACCGATAGAGATACCGGACGTCATCCAAATCCGCCTCGCAGATGATGTCTGCGGCAAAGGAATACTCCGGATAGAGCTGCTCTTCAATCCGGTCTGTCAGAAAAACATCGCTGTAATCGCTGGCATACCAGTAAAGAATCTCCCGGACATTCTTCACTTCCGGCAGCTCCTCCTCAAAACAGGTATATACTTCAACCAGAAGCTCATTGAGAATCGTCAGGTAATCTTTCCGGTTTTCAAATGCATACGGAATCCCGCCGCGAAGTTCCGCATAGAGAAAACTCAGGAGCTGTCCGTACTCTTCACCCAATATTTTCACTGCCCGGACAGGATTTGCATAGCTGCCCTCATAACGCTTTGGCAGGATATCTGCATAAAGAATCCGGTTCATTTCCTGCATTTTTTCCAGACTAAGCATCTCAAAAGAACCGTCTTCCACCTTTTTACGGACAGACTCCAGCTCTAGCATAAACATCGCCATTTCCTCGAAATACGGCTGAAACCGTACAGTCTTCATCTGCTCGACTGCCATCTGTTTCATCCGTTCAATCGTAAGCTCATGCCGCTCGGCACACGCCTCGTTCCTTTCTTTCTGCCATACACTTTCTGCCATCTACATCAGACCTCCTATAAATATTACAATCAGGAAAAACAGGATTATGATATTCACTGCCATCCCAATCCTACAGGTAATATAATTCCGCTCCCGCTCCCGCAGTCCCTTTTTTGAGGTCCGTATTCCAAGTGCCGCGAGGACAATGGATAAGATTCCCATTCCTCCGGTGAATCCTGCGGACTCCCCGTGTTTTACAAATGCCGCAAAAACCGCCGCCAGAAACATGACAAGGGAAACGCCGGCATACCAGCAGGAATACACCCCCATACGAGAATGCTTCATCTGTATCTGTCCGTATTTTCCATATTTCTTCCGTTCTTTTTCCAAGCGTCTCATCTCAGCGCTTTTTTTGTTTCCGAACATCGTGTTTTCTCCTTATTGCATTACATATCAAAAATATAATATATCCGACTGCCCCTCCGATTGTATTCAAAAAAAGGTCATCGACATCAAAACTTCCAACCCTTGTCAAAAGCTGAAACACTTCCACGCACAGGCTTAAAAGAAACCCTGAGCAGACGGTCTTAAAAAAGCCCCGGAATTTACTCGCCATCGCGATAAAAAATCCATAAGGCACAAAAATCAGAATATTCCCGAATAAATTGGTAAATACCGCGAAGGCACCAAGTTCCTCCCGGTATTTCCAAAAACGCTTTATCTCTTTAAACAGCTCCAGATTATACTGGTACTCTTCTGTCCCCGTGCGTCCGTACCAGTCTGAAAACAGCAGGAAGTAAATTAAAAATGCGAGATAAAATACAAATAAAATCTTCCCGAATGCACGGAGTCTTTTTGTTCGTCTGTTACTCAAATCATTACACCCTCGAACTATATTGATTAGAACGTAATTTCCTTGCGTCCATTCAAAAGCCTTGCCCCGCTTACAATCGCAAGAATTCCTGCCGCAATCCCCGTTACCACGACAACAATCCCAAGTGCAATACTTGCCGCTCCTGCAGATGTCATGGTTTTATATATTCTCTCCATGAAAAAGCCTCCTCTTATTTTGCTCCGTATGTTTCATAATATGCGTCAATGGCTGCTTTTAATGTATCATCAATGACAACTTTTCCATTACATTCTTTATTATACAGGCACTCTACGACTTCGTCCATTGTCACAATAGCAGCAGTATCAAATCCGTATAACTCTTTAATCTCATCCAACGCGCACTTCTCGCCGCCTTTTCCTACTTCCATACGGTTCAGGGAAACCATCAGCCCTTTCACTTCCACATCCGCCTGGCCTTTCAGGATTGGAAATGTTTCTTCGATGGATTTTCCGGATGTTGTAACATCCTCGATGATTACAACGCGGTCGCCGTCCTGCAATTTGCTTCCAAGCAGGATTCCGGTATCTCCATGGTCTTTCACTTCTTTTCTGTTAGAGCAGTAACGGATGTCTTTTCCGTACAGCTCGCTGATTGCCATTGTAGTAGCGACAGACAACGGAATTCCCTTGTATGCAGGTCCAAAGAGCACATCAAAATCCAAACCGTAATTGTCATGGATCGCCTTTGCGTAATACTCACCCAATCTGCGAAGCTGTGTTCCTGTCACATATGCGCCTGCATTCATAAAAAACGGAGATTTCCTTCCGCTTTTTAACGTAAAGTCGCCAAATTTGAGCACATTGCTCTCTACCATAAATTTAATAAATTCCTGTTTATATGCTTCCATATCTTCTTATGCCTCCGTATTTACGGGCTTTTCCTGCCCTTTCTTTCTATTTTTATTCCCTGCTGCGCCACTTTTACACAATTGCAGCTCAACTACACCTTTGTCCGAATTTCTCCACTGCTGTCCCGTTAAGCGATTTTCCCATCACTGCCTCCTTTCCTGGCAAAACCGAAAAAAGAACTATTAAATTTCTTCTCAATTTTACCACACATGACAGGGATTTTCAATTCAGTAATTTGACTGGAAATCATAGAACCTTCTCTTATTTCGAACCTATTCAAAGTTGTTCGCGTCAATTCTTAGTCTGACATTATTTAGAGCATACACAGCTCCGGCTACCGCCGAAAGACAACTTATGTTGAATATATTTTTTAGAAATTAATTTCATATCATAGACAAGGTGTCAACATTCCTGACACCTTGTCTGCGAGGTAGATATTATGGATTTTTCATTTTATAACATAGTGCATGAATGATCTTTTAAAAGAACCTGCCGCATAATAACAACTACCCTGCCACGTCAGCTTTCCTGCGGGGCATTTGACTTCAGGTTTTCCGGGCCAAACCCAAACGGAAGAAGTTCTTTCAACAAATATTTTCTATATCCACCGTTACCGTCTTCCAGTATGATATAGAAGGTTTCCGGATTGCAGAATTCATGCATCACCTGCCTGCACACGCCACATGGCGCACACATCTCCCCGATCCGCTCACCTGCTTTTCCCCCGACGATTGCAATTCCTTCAAATTCGCGCTCCCCTTCGGACACTGCTTTGAAGAATGCAGTGCGCTCCGCACAGTTCGTCGGTCCAAAGGCTGCATTTTCGATATTGCATCCCAGATAGAGCTTTCCCGTCTTTGTGAGGAGCGCCGCTCCTACCTGAAATCCCGAATAAGGGGTGTACGCTGCCTCCCTTGCCTTATATGCCTGTTCAATAAGATACTTTTCATCCATTTTATCATTCTCCTGTCATTAAGCTGTCCCAAGCGGGAGCCAATCCGGTTCTTTTATAATATACCGCTCCCGGAACTCTCATTCATGACCGCCCGTTCCTCCTTCATAGGTTACCTCCGGATCTGTCCTCCGCAGGACATCCCTGACTCTGCGGTTTCGGTTCAAACAGAAATCGCCGATCCGCATTTTCAGCGGACCAGCCCTACCATATCGGATACCGACTCGAATCCGTTCCGTTTCATATAGCTCTCAATTCCGTCCGCCACTTCCATTGTTACCGCCGGATTGTAGAAGTTTGCAGTTCCGACAGACACTGCGCTTGCTCCTGCAAGAATCATCTCGATGGCATCCTCTGCCGATGCAATTCCGCCCATACCGATAACCGGTACATTCACTGCGTTCGCCGCCTCATACACCATACGGACTGCAATCGGATGAATCGCCGGTCCGGACACACCTCCGGTTTTATTTGCCAGAACAAATGTCTTCCGGTTGATATCGATCTTCATTCCGGTCAGCGTGTTAATCAGGGAAACTGCATCTGCTCCGCCCGCCTCGACTGCCCTTGCCATCTCCGCAATACTTGTGACATTCGGGCTTAACTTCATAATCACCGGCTGCTTTGCATACTTTTTCACCGCCTTTGTGATATCCTCTGCCGCTCTTGGATTCTGACCGAACGCAATCCCGCCCTCTTTAACATTCGGGCAGGAAATATTTATTTCCAACATATCCACATCTTCATCTGCCAGGCGTTCCACAACTTCACAGTAATCTTCCGTGGATTTTCCGCAGACATTTACAATAATTTTAGTATCATACTTTCTTAGGAACGGAATATCTCTTTCACAGAACAAATCAATGCCCGGATTCTGCAGTCCTACGGCATTCATCATGCCACTGTATGTCTCTGCAACTCTCGGCGTTGGGTTTCCCTGCCACGGAATGTTCGCAACTCCTTTTGTTGTAACTGCTCCCAACCTGTTCAAATCCACAAAGTCTGCAAACTCGGCGCCGGAGCCAAAGGTTCCCGACGCCACTGTAACCGGGTTGTTCCATTCTACTCCCGCAATATTTACTCGCATATCCATCAGATTTCCACCTCCGTAGATAAGAATACCGGACCATCCTTGCAGATTCTCTTGTTATTCACATTGCTGTGATGGTCTTTTTCTTTTGACTTGCACACACAGGCGAGGCACGCACCGATTCCACATGCCATGCGCTCCTCCAGAGAAAGGTAGCATACAATGTTATTTTTCTCTGCAAACTGCTTGATTGCACGTAACATCGGAGTAGGCCCGCAGGCGTAAATGATGTCCGCCTCCAGCGCATTCTCCCGGATTGCATCCATGACATTTCCTTTTGTGCCGACACTGCCGTCCTCTGTGGAAATGTACACTTCGCCGTTCTCTTCAAACTCTTTTTTCAAAAATGTCTGTGCATCCCGGTATCCGACTACAATCTGTTTTTTCTCACACTGCATCTGACGCGCAAGTTCCAGTATCGGAGGTACTCCGATACCGCCGCCCATAAGAAATGCTTTCTTTCCTGCTGCCTTCTCAACTGGGAAACCGTTTCCCAAAGGTCCGATGAGGGGAATCACATCCCCCGCTTTCATCTTTGAAAACATTTCGGTTCCTGTATTTTGCCCGGTCACACGGTAAACTACACGGAGTCTTCCGTTCTCCCTGTCAATCTCACAGATACTGATTGGACGCGGAAGCAATTTGCTTCCATCATTCGTATACATCGAAATAAACTGCCCCGGCACCGCAGTCTCCGCAGCCTCTGTCTGAATCCACATGCTGAAGATTCCATCCGCAAGCTGCTCCTGAGACGCCACAACTGCCTGTTCTTTTTGCTTTGTCATTCTATTTTCTCCTGTTTCCTGCTTTTCCACAGGAGATGCCGGACATCCGCCCTCATCTCCTGTCCTCTGGTTTTTCATATTTTTATCTGTTTTCCAGCGCGCCATTAATGTCTGCCGCCATTGTCTCTACTGCAGCCCTGGACGCATCTCCGAAATTCTCCGCCCCGAACTTTGCATACGCGTCCTGCTTATATGCCGCAATGATTCCGCGGGAAGAATTCACGATGGCTCCCAGCCCGTCTTCATTGAAGAAATGTACAAGGTCTTTGCCCTGTCCGCCCTGTGCGCCGTATCCTGGTACAAGAATGTAAGATTTCGGCATCACCTTACGAAGGACTTTTCCCATCTCCGGATAAGTTGCTCCGACAACAGCTCCGATGTAGCTGTACTCATCGCCCATGCAGTCAGCACCCCACTCGGCAACTTTTTCACCGACCAGCTCATACAGCGGACGTCCGTCTATCAGACGGTCCTGGAATTCCCCGCTGGACGGATTGGATGTCTTCACGAGAATGAATAGTCCTTTTTTCTCTTCCTTGCATACTTCAATAAATGGTTTTACTCCGTCAGATCCGAGATACGGATTGACCGTTGCAAAATCTTCATCAAACGGAACATACTCTTTACTTCCGACTTTTACTTTTCCAAGATGTCCTACTGCATAAGCCGCAGAGGTAGAACCGATATCCCCGCGCTTGATATCCCCGATAACAACAAGGTCTTTGGATTTACAATAGTCTACCGTTTTCCTGAATGCCTCAAGCCCCGGAATCCCAAACTGCTCATACATCGCAATCTGAGGTTTGACAGCAGGAATCAAATCATAAGTCTTGTCCACAATTTCTTTGTTGAACTGCCAGATTGCCTCTGCCGCTCCCTCCAAAGTCTCTCCGTATTCTGCAAATGCCTTCTTCTGCACCTGCTCCGGAATATAATTCAGCATCGGATCCAATCCTACTACGATTGGCGCGTTTGTTTTCTTAATCTTTTCTACCAGTTTGTTAATCATTTTCGTTTCCTTCCTTATCACATATTGAGTCTCTTATTCGTAATACTGCTATGAGTACTACTGTCATGATTAAATCGTCAAAACTACTTACGGATTGTTTCGCTGCTTTGCAGCTCCCACAATCCTGCCCCACATTCGGAATTCGCGGAGCCTCTTCTCCACTTCTTCATGTAGGGGCGTGCCATAAATCCATTCTCCCACTTACATGCAGGCACGACGTGTGAGATAGCTTTTGACGCTGTAATCCCATCATATCATAAATTGATTCCCGGATACAGTCCGTTTCAAATAGATTTTTCATTCAGACATGAAATTTTTTTTGCATCTCTTCCCAAAATTCTTTTCCTTTGAATAAAATCAGCCCAATCAGGAACAAAAAACAGAATAGGCTGCCAAACATACTCGGTATCCGCTTATGCACTGCCCCTGTAAGCAACAGGATAAACGGAAGAATCATTCCATATCCTGCTGCCATGACAAGGTAAATCATATATTCCTTCGCCTGATATTTCTGTACCGCCGAAATGATTACCATCGATATTAAAATGCCAATGCTGACAATCGGCAGAACCAAATCCACCGACCACCCATGCCAGCCGGTCAGCCAGTCCCATACAAAACAGGCTCCCGTTACAATCAAAAGCTGCCACATCGCATTTTTCAGCAGATTATACCGCTTGAAGAATCCAATGGATGACGCAAGCCACATACTCGCGACGCCCCCTGCGGTAAATAAGGTCCAACGGACCCGCGGATGATAATTGATGTCCGTCACAATCAAAAACGCTGCCAGTGCCAGACAGCAGAACGTAAAGATTTTGTACACTTTCATCTCCAGTTCACCCGGCACACCCGGCTCCGGGAAGTCCGGTTTGATTTTTTCCGATTCAATCCCCTGTTCCCGCAGAATACGGTAAAAATTCCGTTGGATATTTTCTGTGTCAAACCGCGACGTGAATCCGAGTGACAGCTTGTCCTGAAAGGAACACAGACATAATTCCATTTTCGGAGTGCTCGTATACACGCCGAACCGCTCAATATACGACACATACTCCGGCGGCATCTGCACCACACTCATATTCGACAAGATTGCCGTCACATTTTTCTCCGAAAACTTTGCTCCGGCATGAATGCATAAGTTCTTCAATTCCAGCGGTGCGAGACGCAGAATCGGATGCATTTCCAAAGAAATCAACTCGCTCATATGCTCTGCCATCTTCTCCTTCGTCAGATTCTCCTGAAAATATTGTTTCACTGACTCCAGCACCGTTTCAAAAGGGACTTCTGAGGATACTACAGAGGTGGTGTCTTCAGAGGGGACTGTCCCTTTTGCGTTGGGGACTGTCCCCTTTGAGAAATCATACCCCGGCTCAATCCAGTTGAAGAAATTCAGCATAGATGCCGACGGGAAAAATTTTCTCAGATTCACCGGTACCATCAGCACAACCGGCCGGCGCTCCTGCATCTTCGACATTTCTTTATGAATCGCCATAATCAGTGCAGTCGTCAGGAACACTGTCATCGACACCCCAAGTTCACGGCTACGTTTCAGTATCTCTTTGACAGAGACAACTCCTTCGCGCACCTGCAATTGCTGATTATCTTTTCTGTGCTTTTTCATCTGAAATGCCCGTGGTTTCCTTTTTATCGGGCGTTTCATGGTTTTGGAATAATATTTCAGGAAACTGTCATCCTCCTGGTCTTGTATCGTCATCTCTTCCGGCTGCAATGAGACCTGTGCCAGCCCGTCATCCTGGTGTGCCAGATACAGATAATTTTTCACCAGTTCCCGCAAAAATTCTGTTGCTCCGGTTCCGTCTGTCAGCACATGGAACACTTCAAAATTGATTCGTTTCTTATAATAAGTAACCTCAAATAATAAGGTTTGCTTATCCCGGATATAAAGCCTGCTGCAAGGTTCCCGGTACTCTTCCCTCACTTCCGGACGCTGACTGCTCGGCTCCAGATAATGCCAGAACAATCCTTTCCTGAGTACCGACAGGAATATGGGAAATGTTTCCACCGTAATGTCCAATGCCTGCTGCAATACTTCCGGGCATACCTCTTCTTTCAATTCACAGTAAAAACGAAAAACTCTTGTGTCATGTTTCGTGCTTGCTGCCGAGAATAATTTCGCCGCATTGTCAAGCCTTCTCCAGTGTGGTCTCTTCTGTTTCACTGCCCGTCCCCCTTAAAAACTCATTGATGTATTCAAAACTTTCCTGCACATGGAAATGTTTAATCCCCAATGCAAAAAATCCGTGGAGCGCGTCTTTGATTCGATGCATTTCCACATGATTTCCGGCCTCCATGAGCTTTCGCCCGTAAGCCTCCCCCTCGTCCCGCAGCGGGTCAAACTCTGCCGTCAGAATCAACGTATCCGGCTGATTTTGTAAATTCTGCGCCAGATACGGTGCAAAATACGGGTTCTGCTTGTCCGCTTCGTCTCTTGCATACAAATCAATGTAATCCTGCATCTTTCCCGCTGTCAGCAGATACTCCGCTCCATTTTCCCGCACAGACAGAAACGGGGACTTCCCGGAATAATCATTGTATGTCGCCGGATAAATTAAAATCTGGCGTTTCGGAAGGAACTCTCCCCGGTCTCTTGCCAGAAGAGATAATGCAGCAGACAAATTGCCGCCTGCGCTGTCTCCAATCAGCGTAATATTTTCCGGCTCCGCCTTCAAAATAAACTGCCTCGCATACAGAGCTTTTGCAACCGCATAGCAGTCCTCTAACCCGGACGGGAACTTATGCTCCGGCGCCAGACGGTACTCCACTGCCATAACATACTGTCCGGTCGCATTCGCCAGACGGGCGCAGATGCGTTCATAATTATCAATACTCTCCGTAACCCATCCGCCGCCATGAATAAAAAGCAGCACTTTTACCTCTTCCGATTCTTCCGACTGTCTCATCTTTCCGCCATAACATCGAAACGCGGTTTCATTCGGGAAAAAAATCCGCACCGGAACTTCGTGACCGCCGTTATAAATCTTCTCGTCTACTGTTTTATAAAAAATCTTCATCGGGTCCAGTTTTTTCAAATCTGCCAGATTCCGGGATGCCTCTACCTCAATACCGTCAAAAGATAACGCCTTCAAAATTCTTTTTGCCGTTGCATTAATCGCCATGTTCTTCTCCGTTGTCTTATATTTTAAGTATATTGTGCTGTTTTTTCTATGAGATGTCAAGTGGCGGCAGGTATTTCTTCAAAAGGGGACACCCCTGAATGCGAAAAGGGACACCCTAACACGCGAATGGGGACGTAGTAAAGTTGCACTTTACTACGTCCCCATTCGCCTTTAACGTCCCCATTCGGACCTACTCCAGCGGGCTTTGATAGAACCCGCCGAAAAAGTTTTCTGTTTTCAGCATATTGATAATCACATGGGAATCTACGCTCTTCATCAGCCGCACAATGTCCGGTACTTCATAAGAGGATACCACTGTATGCAACAGCTCCATCTTCTTTTTACTGTATCCGCCTGTCGCTTCGATTTTCGAGATTCCGTGCCGGTATTCGGCAATATATGCTTCTATGATTTCCGAGCCTTTTTCTGCAGTGACCAATAGTGTTACCCGGTCATAGCGGTGATGGAATGCAGAAATGACTTTTGTGGCAATGAACTGAAACAGAATGGAGTACCCTGCATGGGACCAGCCAAACATAACTCCGAAAATACACAATATCACACAGTTGAATACAAATACATATTCCCATATGGATTTCCCGCATTTATTGGAAATAAGAAGTGCCACAAAGTCCGTTCCTCCGGTCGATGCATTTCCTTTTAATGCAATTACCGTTCCGACTCCATATAGAAATCCCCCGAAAATAACATTCAGGACAAGGTCATCAAACAGCGGTGCAAATGAAAAAACTTTCAGGAACATACTTGCCAGAAACACCTGAAGCAATGAAAATATCGTAAACTTGGGAGTAATACTCCGATAGCATAACATTGCAACCGGCAAATTCAAAAGGACCATAAAAAGCGAGATTGACAAATCCATATGATACAGCGCTGCAATCTTATTCAGTAAAATCGCGACTCCGGTGAATCCGCTGGACAGCAGATTGGAGGGCGTGATGAATACCTGAATCACATAAGCCTGTATCAGGGCGGAGCCCAATACTGCAAAAAATGTAATTGCATACCGCTTTAACTTTCTGTCTTTCTTCTTATTTGTAATGTTCATACTGTTTTTCCACCACCCGTACAAGTTTTTGTACCAATACCCGGGAAACTACATCATAGGAGCTTTCGAACTTCCCGCACGCATAAGCGTAGGACACGTGGTTTCCCTTTGTTGTCGAATCAATATGCCAATCTTTGCAGGAACTGTGTACCTGTGAAATCCCTGTCTGCTCCATGATTTTTGCTGCATTTCCCGCGTGGATTCCGCTGCCCGCCAGCAACTGAATGGCACTGCCGTACCTTTTCTGCAGCCCGGCAATGACCGGAATCCCCTCCCATGCTTTTTCCCTGAGTCCGCTTGTCAGCACACGGTCCACCTTTGCATCAATGATCTGTTCGATTGACGCATATGGATTTTCCACGCAATCAAAGGCACGGTGAAATACAGCCACTTTCCTATAAGAGTGGATTAGAGCCGTAAATTCCTTTGTCCGTCCGACATCAACCGAACAATCCGGATTCAGGAAACCAAATGCGATTCCGTCAGCCCCATTCTCCAAAAGTATACGGCAGTCTTCCAGCATTGTTTCATATTCCAGTTCAGAATAGCAAAATCCGGCGCCCCTCGGACGGACCATAGCCACCACATCAAGATGGCACTGTTCTTTGACGAGCTTTAACGTACCAATACTGGGGGTTAACCCTCCCATAAAAAGCGCGGAATTTAATTCAATCCGTTTTGCCCCGCCTAAGGCCGCCTGCTTCGCGTCCTCAAAACTTCCGCAGCATATTTCTGCTATTTTCTCCATCTTCTTACCACCTCACATTATTCCTGTTTTTTACTTCCTGAGATTTCTCACAATTTTCAGAAGCATCTCACCAGTTCCGACATTGTATCCACTTGCAGCATAAACTCCGGTAAGCCCTTTCTTAAATACAATCACAAGCGGAAACTTCTCCGGTTCCACATACATTCTCCTCGCCAGCGTTTCCGGCAAATTCGTGAAATCATCAAAATAAAACCGTACGTTCTCCAACCTGCCCATTGTCCGCTGTAATGCCGGATTCTGAAACGCCTCTTCCCCGCGGACAATCAAATAGATTGGGATTCCCATCTGATTCAAATCAGAACTGTTCTCGTAGAGCTCGTTTAGAATATGTTCCGTCGGTTCTTTTCCTTCCTCCAGGAATATCACGATAGAATCCTTTCCTCTCAGTAAAGACTCTGCACACACCAACTCATTGTGCTCCGTCCTGACTTCAAAATCATTGACCGCTATCTCCTCCAGAATATCAGAAAACTGTGCTTTACGAAGAAGAACCAGCAACTCTTTCTCCTGACCGTCTCCAAGTGCCACCACCTGCTTCACGGCAAAGATATTCCCGTTCGGGAGACGGTTTCCGGTAATGAGACGGTAGGTTCCTTTGGCAAGCGGCAGACAGAGCACACCGTTGTCCCAATTTAAGTTCTGCAGTTTCAATGTACGGAATACACCATTGGTTAATTTTGCCAACGTCCAGTTCTCACCGTATTTCCAAATCACCTCTGTATCTTCAGATACCAATCGAAGCCGCTCCGTCTTCTCATCCCCTTTTTCTACCGGAACAAAAACTCCCCCGCGGTAATATTCTGCTGCAAGGGTTTCCTCATTGATTCTTGCGGCAATCCCAAAGGTGCGGCAGATCGCGGTAAACAGTATTTTTTTGGACAGGCTGCCTGCTTTTTTGATTTTCATTACCCCCACCGGAGACGTGGTCAGATGAGGAAATTCTTCCTCTGGCAGCTCTTCCACTGTCTGTTGGATATAGTCCCAGATTTTCACCGGGTCATTGCGGAAGGCCGCTCTTGTTTTTTCGTCGAAACAAGCTTTCAGCTCTTTTCTGTAAGCAGTCAATGGCTCCATATAGATTCTTGGGGAAAGCACATACGATGCAAAAATATCCGGTTCATAATCCTGTTCAAATGCGCGGGACTCCTGAATATGCTCCAGCAGTACACTGCTCTTGCAATCCCTGTAATCCTTCTTGCTTAAAACCTGCCAGATTTTTTCTGTCAGTGGTTCCTGAGATTCCATCAGCTTTTTAATCTCCGGATAGTTTCCCCGGCTTTCCTCAAGAACTTCCGTATCCCGCACAAACCCGTTTACTTTTTCTTCCCTGTGCCTGACCGCATGTTTCAGCCGTATCGCTCCACGCAGCTTTTGTCCGTTTGACGGGCATTCAGTATGAACCGGAGTATCCAGCGGCGCTATCATGTCAAACTCTTCGCAGATAGGTTCATTCCTACTTTCCCTGCTCAAAATTACCGTTGCCTGTACCGTGCCGGAATCAACCACTTTTTCCTGATAACAATCGCCCTTATGGACATACAGATGAACCGTTCCCTTTCCCGTCGTCAGGCTGACAGTCCCATCCGCTCCTGTTTCCAGCGATGCGACGGGGACAAATTCACAATAATTGAGCACTTCAAAATCTACAGCCGCCCCCGCAACCGGCATCTGCTCCGCATCGACAACGGTTACTTGCAGGGTTCTTGTATCCGCATAGCGCTTTAACTGATTGTGCAGTGTCACACAGCCTTCTTTCCCGCAGAATTCATCTGCACCTTCTTTGTAGTCGAACCATCGGGAGTGAATCATCATGGCACGGGATGCGGCATTCGTAAACCATCCCCGGTTGAGGATTTCTTCTGGTTCACATGCCCCCAGAAAATACCATTCCCCATCGCACCATACTTCCACCCATGCGTGGTTGTCATCACAATGGGACCAGCGTGGTGCATATACCTGCCTTGCAGGAATTCCGGCGCTTCGCAGCACACTGACAGTGAATGTGGATTCCTCCCCGCACCTTCCGTAAGCAGAACGATATACCGTCATCGGGCCTGCTGTTCTTTCGTCTGTACTTCGGTAGGTTGCCTCCCGTGCACACCAGTAATTTAGATTCAGGATTGTCTCCTTCATAGAATCTGCATTGATTTCATCCTCGATTTGTGAATAGAAGAAACTTCTGCATACGGTGATATCTTCCTCATTCACTCTGTGGTACAGCACATAATTTAAAAACAGGTCCTCCGGTATACTCCGGCTGAATTTTCCGTGATTCCATAGGAATATCCCCTGCCTTGCATAATCTTCGAATATCCGGAACTCATAATCTGCAATATCGCTGAGCGGCATGGTTGCATACAGATACCGGACTGCCAGCCCGGTCTCCCGGTCCAGTTTCCGGACTTCCTTCTGAATCTGTGTTCCATATGCCCCCACAAGTTCCATACGTGTTTGGAATTTTGTTTCAATCTCTGTTTTTCTCTGCTCCAGTATCATAGCGCTCCCCTCTTTCCCGATTGTTCTCCCAAATAATATAACGTTGTAACACCTGCTCCTGTCGCCCCGGCACTTTGATATTCAAAAACCGGCTGTTCCACCCAGGCAGTCCCTGCGATGTCAATGTGAAGCCACGGTCTGGATTCCGCAAACGCCCGGATAAACAACCCTGCGGTAATCGTACCACAATAGGATTCCCCCATATTTTTGATATCCGCGATCTCGCTCTGAATCATTTTTTCATGCTCCTTGTAATACGGAATGCGCAGATAACGCTCTCCGGATTTTTCAAAGGCATTCGAAAAGCTCTCATATAGTTTCTCATCATCAGAAAGGACGCCTGCGATTGAAAATCCAAGCAAATTGACAACTGCCCCTGTCAGGGTTGCAATGTCTATCATTTCCGATGCATGTTCCTCGCGCACGGCGTAGGAAACTGCATCCGCCAGAATCAGCCTGCCTTCTGCATCCGTATTCAATATCTCGACTTTTTTGCCGCCATAGGAACCAATCACATCTCCCGGAAGCATACTGTCATCTGAAATGCGGTTTTCGCAAATCGGGATAATCCCTGTTACATTTGTCTTTACTTTGTTTTTTGCCAACGCATAGACCGCTCCCGCAGCCGCGGCTCCCCCTGCCATATCCCCTTTAATTCCTGCCATGGAGGATGCCGGCTTTAAGCAGTAGCCCCCGGTATCACAGGTGACGCCTTTTCCGACAAACGCACGGACGGTCTTGTTTTCCTTATCGCCCCGGTAACGCATAATCAGAAGGCACGGCTTGAATTTACTGCTTTTCCCGACATGGACAAGACCTTCCATTTTCATCTCGCACAGTTTTCCGTAGTCTATACATTCAACTTCTGTTTCCGTATCTTCCAGCAACTGCATTACCGCGTCTGCAAACGCTTTCGGCCGCAGCAGATTTCCGGGTGTATTTACCACATCTCTGGCAAAACATATCCCTTCTGCCAGATGCGCTCCCCTCTCTATATAAATGCGGCATTCTTCCCGATATGTTTCGTCAATTCCTGCCAGAGAAACCCGGTAATCCTTTTTTTCCTGTTTATTCCATGCAGGCACTGCATACAGTCCGAGATAAATCCCCTGCACGATACGCTCTATTACCCCGCATCCCAGTGTATGTACGAAGAAGGATACATCCACCGAAGTTTCCGGGATTTCCTTTTCTTTTACCATCTTCATTGCTTTTGCTGTCAATTCCAGAATTTCGTTTTCCCCCAATCGTTCCTCACCCATTCCGATAACAATGCGTCCGCCCCCATTCTGCTGAGGCAGAAACAGGGTTTCCAGATAATCTCCTTTAAAAAACTTGTCAGGAATATTTAAACATGGAGTGTTTGGGGCAGCATATTGTACCACAACCCCACTTTTTTCATTTATGCAAATATCAATCATCGTTTTGCCTCTTTCTATTTTTTAAGCCCTCATCCCTGTGCCTGTCAAAGATGAGAGCTCTTCTTATTATTTCATATTATTCTTTTACTGCGCCTGCGGCAAGCCCGCCTTCTACTTTCTCCTGGAATAGCAGGTAGATAACAAGCGGAATAAACACGGTAATTGCAATTGCCGCCATCAGCGGCCCGTATTGGGAGCCCCTTTCTCCGTTGAAGTTTAACAGCCCAAGTGAAATCGGCTTTAATTTCTGGTCATTGATGAACAGCAGCGGGAATAGTACGTTGTTCCATGCTCCAAGAAAGTTGAAGATGGAAATAGTAGAAATTGCCGGAACGGTCAGCGGCAGCGCCACATTCCAGTAGATTCGGAAATAGCTTGCGCCGTCAATAATCGCGGCTTCTTCCAGCGACTTACTGATTCCTTTCATAAAATTAGCAAGGACCATCACACTAAACGGGATATTAAATGCTACATATAATAATACCAGTACAACAAGATTATTCTTCAGGTTGAACATTCCGATAATATATGCGACAGGTACAAGGATTGTATGCATCGGCACCATCATACCTATCAGGAAAAATACCATAACCCATTTGCTTGCCTTAAACTCGAAGCGTGAAATGATAAATGCTGCCATCGAGCAAAACAGTGCCAGCAATACGATTGTAGCCAAAGAAATCAGAATACTGTTCAGGAAATACTGGCTCATATTTGCATCCTGCCACGCCGTCACATAATTGTCAAACCGGAATACCTCCGGCAGCCCAAACGGATTGGAAAATATTTCTCTGTTATCCTTGACCGATGACAATAACGTAAACAACAAAGGCATAATAAACATTGCCGCCATCAAAATCAGAAACAGATATTTTAAAACAGAGAGGGGTGTTATTTTGTTCTTTTTCATGTTCTTCCTCCTTATGACTCTTCTTTCTTTGATGTTACGACTTCACTTAAAATCGTTCCCGCCAGACAAATAAGCAGGATAATGATACCTATCGCACTTCCGACTCCATAATGGTCATACTTAAACGCTTCCTGATACATCAATGTTGTCGGCAGATTTGTCAGACCGTTTGGTCCTCCCTCTGTCATAACAAACACCAAATCGAAAACTTTCACCGAACCGATAATGTCCATTAAAATACACATTTTAATAATCGGTTTCAGCAGCGGAACGGTGATGTAGAAAAAGCGTTTTACCGGTGTTGCGCCGTCAATCGCTGCCGCTTCATATACATCTGTTGAAATGGTGGTCAGACCGGCAAGCAGAATTACCATATAGTAACCGACTCCTGCCCAGATATTTACAAAAATAATCGTATTCATGGCAGTTGCATTTTCTACCAGCCACGGAACCGCAAGTTTTTCCAGTCCAATATTGGTCAGGATTGTATTCAGGGAGCCATTCGGCATGAAAATGAAATACCACAACAGACCTACCGCAGTCAATGGGAATACCGTCGGCACAAAGTAAACCGCTTTGAAAAATTTGGCTCCTTTCGTCTTCCCCTGAATCGCAACTGCCATAAGCAAGGCAATCGGTGTATGGAAAAGTACGCTTAGGATTACCATTTTCGCCATATTTTTGAGTGATAAGATAAACCCTGCATCTTCAAATATTCGTTTGAAATTATCCAGACCTACAAATGTAATCGGTGAGCCGGCAAGTCCGTTCCAGTCGGAAAGGGAGAAATAGAACGCCCCAATCAGCGGGATAATCTGAAAAACGGTATAAATAATCAGTGCCGGCAAAACAAAACACACGGCTATCCATTTTGCTTTGCTGCTTCGTATTTTCATGGTGTGTACCTCCTCATATCTTTAAAGTAATTGCAGCTTTCGAAAATTCTTCCGAAAGCTGCTTTGCATATCATTCCCCTTTATCAACTTCTGCCTGAATCTCTTTTGCGGCATCCTCTGCGGATGTGCCTGTAAACATGCTTACAATCGAGTTTCTCGTTCTGTCCTGCATGGAAGCCAGCGGGTCAAAATCAAACACGTCTACGGCCACTCCTGTAGACTCTGCACACAGCTCTACATTTTTTGTAAACAATGGATCCACCTTTGTCTCATCCACTTCAATATCAGTCCTCGGAATTAACTGTGAAGTTTCGTTTGCAAATCTTTCTGCCGCCTCTTTATTTGTCAGCATTTTCACCAGTTCCAGCGTTAACTCCAGCTCTTTGCCTTCCAATTTGCCGTTTACCATGTATGGTGAAATCACCTGCATATCCTCATTTTTGAATTCTGGTTTTTCCTCGAAATAAGGGAATTTTGCCAGTTGGATATTCTCTGCCTCCGGACACTCATCAGGATTTTTGAAGCTTGTGATATTCCATGGTCCGGTAATCATCATTGCGGCTTTTCCGTTCTGGAAATCTGCTTTTACAATGTCATCGCTCAGACCTACAACACCATCTGTAAATGCATGTCTGTCATTTAACTCTTTTACGAATTCCAGTGTCTGTACAACATCACTGTCTGTCCATTTTAATTCTCTGTTTCCAAGCAGTTTTGCCGCCTCGGTTCCCATCCATCTGTAGAAAATCAAATCATGAAGATGGCCTGCCATGTAAGAAGTCTTTGCTCCCATTGCAATCGGAGTGTAATCCTTCGCATTAATCTTATCAATGGCATCTAAAAATTCCGTCCAAGTCTCAGGAAATTTATCAATCCCACATTCTTTGAAGATTCTTTCATTGTAGTACACTCCTATCAGACCGGACTCACAAGGGATTCCATAGATTCCGTCTTTCCCCGGAACTTTGTAGTAGTTCAATGAACCTTCCGTAAATCCGCCGCCCCATTCTGCATCCTCTTCCAGATATGGTGAAAAATCTAACAGATAGCCTTCGTCGATATATTTCTCTAAGTTCGCAACACCCTGAATACGGAAGATATTTGCCATCGTTCCTGATGACATATCTGTTTTCAAAATGTTATTAAAGGAGCCGTCATCCCCCTGAGAGTCATCCACAATTTCCACTTCCGGATGTTTTTCCTGAAATTCATCCAGAATATCCTTATAAATCTGAACCTGCGGGGATGTACCTGCCATTCTTGTTAATAAGCGGATTTTGATTTTATCGCTTTCTTTTTCGTTGCTTCCGCATCCTGCCGCAAGTCCTGCAATCGTTGTACAGGCAAGTGCTACGGCAAGAATTCTCTTCCATCGCTTTTTCATACTTTTTCTCCTTTTCTTCATCCTCTGTGGGTTTTCTTGATGGATGCAGTATACTTGAAACTGCACAAATAATGAATGGACTTTTTCTTCTTTTTTGTGTTTTTTATATATAGATTTATTCTTTTAACAGAATTTCTACAACTGTATCCCGTTCATCAGGAAGCGGATAGCAATCGGAAGCACCAGAGTCAAAGAAAAAGAATGCGTTTTCCTGATATTCTTTCAAATTCCAGAAATGGGTTTCCTTCACCTCTGATTTATCCTTGAGCAACCGTAACCGGTCCGCTTTCCCTGCCATTTCCGGCAGACAGATTGCGCCGACCTGTTCTTCCATAACATGCGCATATAGCTTGTTTCCGTTTTGGGTAAATCTTCCCCATTCCGGCTTTGGAAATTCCGAAATGCCACATCCGTAAATACTTCTTCCGTTTTCCTCCATCCATTCGCCAACCTCAGTCAGAATCTCAACTGATTCTCTCGGAATCCTTCCGGTTGCATCGGGTCCGACATTCAGAATCAGATTTCCGTTTTTGCTTACGCATTCCACAAGGGTATGGATTATCATCTTTGCGGATTTGTAATGTTTGTCATGTGCATGATATCCCCAGTGGTTATTCAGTGTAATACAGGCCTCCCACGGAATGGGATTTCCGCCCGCATCGCGGATTCCCTGCGGCGGAATCATCTGCTCAGGAGATGCAAAATCCCCGGAATAGGCTGTCGGGTTCAAAGTACGGATGGAGCCGGCATTTTCTGCACTTCCTTCCAGACGGTTATCAATGATAATATGCGGCTGTATCTCCCGGACCATTTTTATCAGCTCAGAAGCTTTCCATTTTTCGCAATTCATCGGACCGTAGGAAAAATCGAACCACATCAAATCCAGATGTCCGTAATTAGTCAGCAGTTCTCTCACCTGATTGTGCATGTAGGTCAAATATCCGTCAAAATCATGCTCCATCCCCTTGTATGCCTCGTTGTCTCTCATTGGATGGAACATGTCCCCATAGTGGGGATAATCCTCTCTTCTCCAATCTATAATAGAAAAATACAGGCCTACTTTGATTCCTTCTTCCCTGAATGCATCTAAGAACTCCCGCACCAAATCCCGCTTACACGGTGCATTGGTAGATTTGAAATCTGTATACCGGGAATCATACAGACAAAATCCGTCATGGTGTTTTGCCGTTAATACCGCATATTTCATTCCCGCTTTTTTTGCTAATTTCGCCCATTCCTTTGGGTTATAATTTTCCGCATAGAATTCATCCATAAAAACATCATACTCTTCTTTCGGCATTCTCTCGTTGCTTCTCACCCATTCTCCCCGCGCCGGAATTGCATATAATCCCCAGTGGATAAACATTCCAAATCTTGCATCATTGTACCATTTTGTGCGCTCTGTACGTTCTTTTACTATCTGGTTTTCCATTTTTCTTCTCCTTCTGGTCAAATAAATTACGGACTTTTTACCGCTGTGTTTCGATTATAACAATGCCTCTTTGCATTTTCTATGTATTTCCGCTGATTTCTGAAACCCGTCTATATTTCGTCCCATTATCTAGAATTTATACATAACATTTGGTATACTGTTCGTGTTATACTTAAGGAAAACTAAAGGGTTACATACGGAGGGAAGATGAAAAAGAACTTTAAAAAGCTGTCCATACAGGACAAATTTTTTTATGCCATGCTTATCAATTCCATAATTGTCATCGCTGTCATGCTGCTATTTATGAATATCCTGCTTTTCAGCAATTACCTGAAACAAGAGACTCATTCCGCACAAAAACAGTTGGATTATATCTCCGGGCAATTGGACTTTTTCCTGACCTCTGCGGACAATTTTTCCCGGACAATTATATCTGCTCCGGCTATCCAGAATGCGCATACCGCGTACAAATATCATGATACCGGCAACTGGGATATTGAAAGGGTGAAACAGGAAGTTACCAATGAGCTTTCACACATTATCCAATCGACAAGCTATATCCATCAGGTGACTCTGTACGGTGTGGACAAAAAGCCCCTGTTTTCAACTGCAATGTATCCGTCAGATACCGACGCGCCGGATTCCATCGAAAATGTAAACGGCACCTGGCTGCCGACGATGCAGACCTCCCGCACAGACAGGAAACAAAAAATCCATACATTGTCTTTGTTCCGTCCCTTTTTCAGTTATTCAACAGGCGAGAAACTGGGATATCTGGAAATCTCTATTCCGGAATCATCCATAGCCTCCATTTACTCCTCTCAGACTACCGAGCAAAGTTCCTTTTTTCTGGTGAATAGCCGGGGGATTGTCGAAAGTACCTTAAATTATGGGAGTATCCGCCATCCCTTTAAAGAGTTTGGGACAATGGACACAAAAAAAGAGTTTTCGAGTTCCTTTACCCCAAAGGCGGTGATTTTCAGCAGTTATTTTCCGAAACTTGACTGGTACATCGTGAACCGTGTGCAGACTATTCCGTTTTTATATTCCATCATCGTTACTTTTTGCATCTGTATCGGCGTTGGCATATTTCTTGTCGGCATGAACGGACGGGTGGCATACGTGCTCGCCCGCACGATTACCTCTCCGCTTCAAACATTAATCAGACACACGCAGACAATCAAAGAAGGTATCTGGAAACCATTGCCGGAATCCGTTATTCCGCCTGATTTAGAAATGCGCACCCTGTTTACTACATTTAACAGTATGCTGATGGCTCAGGAAAAACTAAAAAATGAACTTGTAGAGAACCAGAAAGAGAAAAACAAGATTACCCTGTCTCTGCTCCACCAGCAAATCAATCCGCATTTTCTTTATAATACGCTTGATAACATCTGCGCTCTTGCAGAAATCGGGGAACAGGAAACACTGATTGACATGGTAATGAATCTTTCCAATTTTTATCGGAATACGCTGAACAATGGAAAATTCTATATTACCGTCCGGGACGAACTGGAAATCACCCGCTCATATCTTCAGATTATGCAGATACGCAACTTCGGTAAATTCGACTTTTCCATCAACTGTGAAAAGGGGCTGGAATCCTGCGAATGTATCAAATTACTGCTTCAGCCGATTGTGGAAAACAGTATCCAGCATGGCATTAAAGAAATCAGTGAAATGGGGCATCTTGAAATAAATGTGTCTCACGAAAATGACAGAATCCATATTACGGTGGCAGACAACGGAACCGGTATCGCCGAACAGGATTTGGAACAAATCGGACAGACCGAAAATTCCCATTTTGGAATCAAAAGTACGAATAAGCGGATTCAGCTCTACTACGGTGCAGACTACGGGCTGCAGATTAGGAACCGTGAGACCGGAGGATGTATCACAACAATTACAATTCCTGAAAGGAGGATGGAATAATGAATTTATATGTAGCAATTGCCGATGACGAATACTTTATCCGGCAGCGGCTGAAAAAAATCATCCCCTGGGATGAATTACATTTAACCTTTGCGGGAGAGGGGGAAAACGGCCGTGACATTCTGGAGCTCATAAAGACATCCCCGGTTGATATTCTCTTTCTGGATATTCAAATGGCGAAGATGAATGGGATAGAAACAGCACAGTTTATTTTTCAGAATTATCCACATATCAAAATTGTAATTCTCTCGGGATTCCATGAGTTTGAATATGCCCGTTCCGCCATGAGGTTCGGAGCCGTCGCCTATCTGCTTAAGCCGGTCAACAAAGAGGATTTGTATTCCGTACTGACGGACTGCACCAAAAAAATCTGCCAGGAAAAGCAGCGTGAAACCCAGCTCCAAAATCATTACCGGCATGAGAAACAAACCACTCTGTCGCTGGCACTTTCAGGGCAGCTTTCTTTCTCTGATTTACTGGATGCTTACCCATTCCTCTCGAATATGCGGTATGGTCTTTGTATTGGTATTTTTATAAATGATGAAACCGACTGTCCGGTTCAGTGGATCATGGATATCCTAAATTCCCCGAACGTAGAATGTGAGTACTTCAGGGAGTCCAATTACTCTTATACGATTCTGCTTCTCGCCCGTATGAAAGAAACCATTATCCAGCGCTGCAGCATTGTGGAACAACAGATTCATCAGGCAGCGTGCTTTACCTTTATCACACTGAGCAATATCTTTCTTGTACAGGATGATTGGCGTGAACCCTATAAACAGGCCTTACACTTGCTGAATCACCGCTTTTTTTCACAAAAATCCGAATTGCTCATGGAGTATCAGTCCAGTTTCTCTGAGACTTCGAATATAACTTTTTCTAAAATACGGCAGAAACTGGTATCTCTGATTAATACAAGAAATAAAGAAGAACTAAAATGCTATATCCATGAACTGTTTTTCGAAATCAGGAAGAGAAAAAATGTAAATTATATGTACCTGCTTATCACAGAGCTGTTTTTGACCTATAATATCCACTATCCGAAAAATTTTACAAATGACGGAAATATGCAGGATTTTATCTCAATGACAATAGACGAGGAATATTCCCTCGACAATCTGGAATCCACACTTACTTTTTATGGTTTGAAATGTATCGAAAGTACAGAAAGCCCTCCGTCAGATGTTATTTTCAACAACCGGATTACCGCCTATATCAAGGAACATTATTCTGAGCCCGATTTATCGGTCAATCGGCTTGCAGAACATTTTCAGTTGAATGCCTCTTACATGGGAACACTCTTCAAACGGATAAATAATCAGTCTGTGATACAGTACCTGATTCAGGTACGTATGGAAGCCGCGGTAAAACTAATGAAAGAAGGAAACTATCGGATTACCGATATTGCCGAGATGGTTGGGTATTCCGATGTATTCTATTTCAGCAAAAGATTCAAAAAACTCTACGGCTATTCGCCAAAAGAATACATTCAAATGCAAATGGGGACGTAGTAAATTCGACATTTACTACGTCCCCATTTGCATGTAAGGGTGTCCCTTTTTGAATGCAAGGGTGTCCCTTTTTGAATGCAAGGGTGTCCCTTTTTATAAGTCAAACCCAAAATATTTTACTGCATTATTATAGGAAATTCCTTTTACGATTTTCTCCAGCGCCTTATAATCTGCCGGGTATTCGCCGTTTTCTACCCATCCGCCAATTAATACACACATAATTCTTCTGAAATATTCATGTCTTGTGTAGGACAGGAAACTTCTGGAATCTGTCAGCATTCCGATGAAATTGCCAAGCAGCCCTAAATTTGCCAAAGAAATCATCTGATCTGTCATTCCTGTCTTGTGGTCGTTGAACCACCATGCACTTCCCTGCTGAATCTTTCCGGCTGCCGATGAATCCTGGAAACATCCAATGATGGTTCCTATCGACGCATTATCAATTGGATTCAGTGAATACAGAATAGTCTTCGGAAGCTCGTCTGTAATAGCCAGTGCATTCAGGTAAGCCGCCATCTCAGAAGATGGGGCGAAATTGTTGATACAGTCGATTCCGGCATCCGGCCCCAGTGCATCAAATACACGCCTGTTGTTATCTCTTCTGACTCCATAATGCAACTGCATTACCCAATTCTTCTTATTATATTCTTTTCCCAGCGCTACCATATATGCTGTCTTAAATTTCAGTTCTTCCTCGCGGCTTATTGTCCCGCCCGCCAGTCTCTTTGCAAAAATTACCTCGATTTCTTCATTCGATGCCGGAACATACATTACATATTCCAATCCATGGTCGGAAACGCTGCATCCATTCTCTGCAAAGAAATCCATCCGGTTCTTTAACGCTTCAATCAAAGACGCAAAACTGTGAATCTGAACATTACTTACCTCGCTCAATTTTGCAAGATATTCTACATAATCCGGTTTCTCCAGATTCATTGCTTTATCCGGTCTCCATGCCGGAAGTACCTGTACATCAAATGTATCGTCTTCGGCAATCTTTTTGTGCCATTCCAGGGAATCCACCGGATCGTCTGTCGTACAAATCAATGTAACATTTGATTTTTTAATCAGATTTCTGACTGTCATATCATCCTGGCTCAGCTTTTCATTACAAAGATTCCAAACTTCCTCTGCCGTCTCACCGCTTAAATTTCCCTCATATCCAAAATAACGTTTCAGTTCCAGATGACTCCAGTGATACAGCGGATTTCCGATTGCCATCTCCAGCGTCTCTGCCCATTTCTGGAACTTCTCGCGGTCAGTCGCGTCACCGGTAATGTAACGCTCATCCACTCCATTAGAACGCATCTGACGCCATTTGTAATGGTCTCCGCCAAGCCAGACCTGTGTAATATTCTCAAATTTTCTGTCTTCGTAAATTTCCTGAGGATTGATATGACAGTGATAATCCAACACCGGCATTACTTCTGCATACTCATGATACAATTTCTTTGCTGATTCCGTTGATAACAGGAAATCCTCATCCATAAATTTTTTCATATCTTCACCCTATTCTTTCATAATTATAGCCAAATACAAACATGTACTCGCTCCGTTATCAGAATATTCTGATAACGGAGTACAAAGGGGACAGTCCCTTCTGATAGGGGACGGTCCCCTATCAGAAGGGACTGTCCCCTTATTATTTGAAATTATCCAACGTATTTTTTCAATGTTGCGCGAATTGCTCCTGGTCCTGCAATCAGTTCTTTGAAGTATCCGCATACTGTTTCAGCCATGCCGACTTCATACAGGTTTACCCCAAAGATTTTCTTATTCTCCAGAATCGGTTTCAGTGCAGTTTCAACGTCTGCGTCTTCTCCGAGCTTAAATCCTGCAACGTATGGGCATACGGTATCCAACAAGGGGTCCGGACTGAGCTCAAAGGCTTTTCCGCCGTCATCGACTGCCATCAGATATCTGAGCCATCCTGCAAATACAAGCGGAATCAGTTTCAAATCTGCTACATTGAGCTTGTCATCTGCTGCATAAGCTTTGATTGTCTCACCGAAACGGATTGCCAGTTTCTGTGATGTGTCCGTTGCGATTCTCTGCGGCGTATCCGGCATAAACGGATTCGGAACACGCACATTAAGTACAGTGTCAATGAATTCTTTCGGATCCAGAATGCCCGGATTTACTACAACCGGCAGTCCCTCTTTATATCCGACAATTTCTACCAGTTTTTTCAGCTCTGTATCTTTCATCTCCTCGGAAATTTTCTCATATCCAAGCAGGCATCCATAAATTGCAAGACAGGTGTGCAGCGGATTCAGGCATGTGCAGACTTTCATCTTCTCAACCTTATCAACCGTCTCACGGTCTGTGAACATCAAGCCGCCTTTTTCCAGTTCGGGTCTTCCGTTCGGGAAATCGTCTTCAATTACAAGGTATTCTGTCTCTTCCGCATTTACAAATGGAGCGACATACGTGTTCTTCGAAGTGATAACCGGCTCTAATTCCTCCACGCCGTCTTCCATCAGAATTGCTTCCACGGAGGCATCCGGTCTTGGTGTGATTTTGTCAATCATGCTCCATGTAAAGGATACTTTATCGGAGTTGATATATTCTCCGAATCCGGCCTCCGCCTTTCCGTTTGCAACCCATTTTTCAGCAAATGTATTAATCGCCGCATACAGCTTGTCTCCGTTGTGGGAGCAGTTATCTGTACTGACCATTGCCAGCGGTTTCTCGCCTGCTTTGTATCTTGCATACAGAAGGGAGGTTACTTTTCCCATGTAGCTTGCCGGTTTCTCCGGTCCGGCAGCAAAATCTGCTGCCACGTCAGGGAGCTGCTCGCCTCTTCCGTTTACCAGACTGTAACCCTTTTCTGTTATGGTAAATGTTGCCATCTGCAGAGAATCTTTTGTGAAAATCTCTTTTAATCTTCCGTAAGCAGCCTCATTATCAGAATCCAGCGGAAGTGCCTCTGCAACGCTGGCTACAACAGTTTTTTCAACATTTCCGTCCGCTTTAAGTGTTGCAACAATTCCAAGATTGTCATGCGGTGCATACATTTTATCAACAATTTCATAATCAAATCCCTCTGCAACAACCAGTCCTCTGTCCAGTGAACCTTCATTGAGCATATTCTGTACTACATTTGCATGAAATGCACGGAACAGGTTTCCCGCTCCAAAATGAATCCAGAATGGGTTTTCTTTTGTTGCGGCAGCCATCTCTGCCACATCATATTTCGGGAGATGATATCCCTTTTCTTCCCACTGTGCCTTGTTATCGGAAATTCCATTCAAACTTAAAATCATTTCTAACTGACTCCTTTCAGTATTTAGATGTTTTCGGAACACTCATTTTATTTGCGTGTCTGGGCTTTCTCGATTGCCTCCCAGAGTCCGTTCAGATAAGTTGCTCCAAGCGCCCTGTCGTACAGACCATATCCAGGCATTGCAACTTCATCCCAAATCATACGGCCGTGATCAGGACGGATTGGTCCGTCAAATCCGATATCATACAAAGCTTTCATAATCTCATACATATCAAATGTTCCGTCGCTTGACAGGTGCGCCGCCTCTTCAAAGTTCGTCGGTGTGATGAACTTCAGGTTACGAACATGTGCGAAATGAATCCTTCCTTTCAGGGAACGGATCATATCCGGAAGGTCATTTTCAAGATTTGTTCCGTAAGAACCGGAGCAGAATGTCACACCATTATGCGGGTTATCAACCATCTGCATCATCCGCAGGATGTTTGTCTTGTTGATGATGATTCTCGGAAGTCCGAATACGCTCCATGCCGGATCATCCGGGTGGATTGCCATGTTGATGTCATACTCATCACATACCGGCATAATCTTCTCCAGAAAATACTTCAGGTTTTCGAACAATTTCTCATCATCGATATCCTTATACATCTCAAACAGCTCTTTTACGCGGGCCATACGCTCCGGCTCCCAACCAGGCATTACTGTTCCGTTCATATCGCCTGCAATGGACTCAAACATATTTTCCGGATTGATTGCATCAACCGCTTCCTGTGTATAAGCAAGAACTGTAGAACCGTCTGGCCTTACTCTTGCCAGCTCTGTACGTGTCCAGTCGAATACCGGCATAAAGTTATAACATACAAGATGAATATCTTCTTCACCAAGATTTCTCAGTGTCTCGATATAGTTCTCAATATACTGCTCTCTCTCCGGTGCTCCTGTCTTAATTGCATCATGGATATTTACACTTTCGATACCTGCAATATGAAGTCCTGCCGCTGCGACTTCTTCTTTCATGGCACGGATGCGCTCTCTGCTCCACACCTCTCCCGGCTCTGTGTCGTACAGCGTTGTGATGACTCCCGTCACTCCGGGAATCTGTCTGATTTGCTTCAATGTAACTGTGTCAAATTTTGATCCGTACCATCTCAATGTCATTTCCATAAGGGTTGTTCCTCTCTTTCTTAAGGCTTGTTTTATTTGATGAATTCATTATATTCGTTCCTCTGCAAAAAGCCAATTGATATAGTTGTTGTATACATTGCAAAAATTGCGGTCGCGTGTTATGCTTAAACTATAATTCCCGGATTTTAACCAAGCAAGCGAGGTGGCTATTATGAAGAAAAATTTGCAGACTACGTTCAGTACCCGGCAGTATATGTTGTCCCGTGATTATGAAATTTATTACTATAATGACAGTAATTTTTGCGGGGTGACAAGCCATGCCCATAATTATTATGAATTCTATTTGTTTCTTGAGGGGGATGTCTCGATTAATATTGATGGGGATATTCATCCTCTTAAGAACGGAGATGTGATTCTGATTCCGCCGAATGTACCTCACTATGCACTGATACACAGTGAAAAGATTCCTTACCGCCGCTTTGTATTCTGGATAAGCAAAGAGTATTGCAATCAATTATTGGAACTGTCTCCGGACTATGTCTACCTGATGCAGCAGGTCACTGTCACAAAGAAATATATCCATCACTATGATATTATCGCTTTTAATGCACTACAGTCCAAGGCTTTCCGGCTGATTGAAGAAATCCACTCAGAGCGGTTTGGCAAGGCAGCAAAGCTCTCTCTGTGTGTCAACGACCTGATTCTCCATCTGAACCGCTCCATCTATGAGATGGAGCATCCCCAGACACCGCACGAGGAACTAAGCCTGTACCAAAACCTGATTCAGTATATTGAACGGCATCTTGACGAGGAACTGACTCTGGACCGGCTTGCCGGCAGATTCTATGTAAGCAAGTATCACATTGCCCATATTTTCAAGGAGAACCTCGGACTGTCCGTGCACCAGTATATTATGAAGAAACGCCTCGCGATGTGTCAGGCTGCAATTCTGAGCAACACAAACATCAGCGAAGCGTATCTGCTGTGCGGGTTCAAGGATTATTCCAGCTTCTTCCGGGCATTCAAGCGGGAGTATGGAATGTCACCAAAGGAGTATAAGGAGCTATTCTCGTAGGAACAGCGTTAATATTTTAAAAAATCTGTCGTGCAGCGTTTGATAATCTCACATGGTACTATCGTCCGTCCCGGTGATGAAAGAGACATTGGCATAAATATCAACTTCGTAATTAAGACATAAACTTTCCTAAGCGGCAGCCGAAACTGCCCTTCCTTAGAAAAGCTTCTGTCTTAGTTAGCAGCTAAATTTGATTCGCCGCAGCATATCCCGAGCGGATTGCCTCTGCAATACTTGCGGTCCGTTCTCCGGAACAGTCTCCCACATAAACAATTGGCGCAGCCACTCCCTCTACATCTAACGTATTCTTGACAGAACCTACCGCCATGATTACTTTATCACAATTGATAACAACTTCCGAATTATCCTCTGTGTTGGTTGCAATAACAGTTGTCCCATCATTTTTGATACAATCCACCTTCGTGTTCACATATTGTTTCACGTCATGTCTTGCAAAATCTTCCATAATGTGCGGAAGAATAGTTGGAGACTCACCGCCTGCAATCTTGTCCAGCATTTCAACAATAGAAACCTGACATCCCAGCGATAAAACATATTCCGCGGTTTCCGTACCCACTAATCCGCCGCCGATAATAACACAATGCCCTTTCACATCCGCCTTTTTCGCTAATACATCCCAACTTGAGATAACATTGGCGCTTTCAGCTCCCGGAACCGGAAACGTGATATCATGGGCACCGACAGCACAAATCACGGCATCCGCTTCATTCATTATTTCTTTTGTGCATACACTGTTCAAATGCAGAGTTACATCCAGCGTCGGAAGTATTTTTTCGTAGTATTCAATGGAACGTAAGATTTCATCTTTTCTCGGAGGCACGCCTGCAATATTGATTTGTCCGCCTATGCGCCCTTCCTTCTCATATAAATCAACATGATGCCCCCGGATAGCTGCCACTCTTGCTGCTTCCAGCCCTGCAATTCCGGCTCCGATCACCACAACATTTTTCCTGTCACTGGCAGACCGGATTGAAATTGTCGCCTCGTCTCCATTTTCTGCATTCAATACGCAGGAAATGTACCGGCGGGATTGAACCGCATCTACACAGCCTTTATTGCAATTCAGGCATTCACGAATCGGCTCGCCTGCCGCTGCTTTTAAAGCGATATCCGGATCACATAGCAAGGACCGTCCATATCCAATGATATCTGCTTCTCCATTTTCCAGAATCGCTTCCCCATTTGCCACCGTTACGACACGCCCAACCGTCGCCACTGGGATACTCACGGTTTCTTTTACTTTTTTCGCAATCGGCAATGTCCAGTTATACGGGACAGTCCCCATCGGAGGAATGGTATCTCCCATATTTCCCGTATGGTTCGCCTGTGCAACCTGAATCATATCTACCCCGGCTTCTTCTAACCGTTTCGCAAATTCAATGCCTTCCTCTTCGAATAAACCACCTTTTCCACGATTGCTGCCATCCGCGTTTTTTGTAATCAATGGTAATTTATATTCAACCATCAATGTCGGGGCCGCTTTTTTGATTGCAGCCACCACTTCAAGAGCATAACGGATACGGTTCTCAAAGGTTCCTCCATATTTATCCTCACGATGATTCAAAAGAACGGAACACATAGAACCTAATAATCTGTCGCCATGAACTTCAATTGCATCTGCCCCCGCTTCCATTGCTCTTCGGGCGCACTGCGCGATTGCTTCTTTGATTTCATCGAGCTGTTCAAAAGTCGCCTCACTCACAAAATGCTGCATATCATGGCGTAACTTCGCATAAGCATCATCACTCAGCTTTTTCGCTTCCGCCATTTTCACACCGAAAGTTTCCATATCACCTTTTTCTTTCGCCTGCTGCCCTGCCATTGCCGCCATTCTTGAGCCCATAATCATTTTTCCCACACTCGGCACATCATATTCCGGATGGAAGATTTGTAACGCTAATTTACAATCATGTGCATGTAAAACATCTGCCAGTTTCTGAAATGCCGGAATTTGACGGTCATCGCACAATTTCGGTGTCGGAGAGGCTGTATTAACAGGAGCGACATCCCCGATGACGATATAAGAAACGCCGCCCTTTGCTAATCTCTCATAAAAGTGAAAACTCCGCTCTCCGATCGAACCGTCACGTTCTTCATATCCCGTGGTCAATGGGGGAAACATAATACGGTTTTTTAATGTAAGGTTTCCCACTTGAATTTCTTCTAATAATTTCATATCTGTTCCTCCACTAAAATTGTCATGCAATTTTAGCTTTTTCACATTTATAATTGTCTCGCAGTTTCATATCCCTGCAAGATTGCATCCTTCAGATTTCCAACTTTCTGTGCATCCCCTATCAGATGATAATTCACCCTTGCCTCTTTCAGCATTTCTTCCACCGCGGGCTCTACTCTATATCCATTGGCAAAAACGAGTGTATCTGCATCATCAATACAATGTTCATCCCCATTCCGGACATAATATATCTTATCAGAATCCACTTTCCCAACTTTCGCATTGCAAATCATCCGGATGCCTTTTTTCATCATCCTCTGCACAAGCAGACTTCTTCCCGGTCCGCTTTCGTTCATCATTACACCTTTTGCCATTTCTAGGACAATGATTTCCCGGTTCCGCGGGAATAAATCATGCACAACCGGGGCTAAATAATCCGCCGTTTCACATCCCACACTTCCCCCGCCAATGATGACAATCTTGCGCCCCGGGAAAGCCTTTCCCTTCAAAATATCATCTGCCGTCATCCATTGTTTGAATGCTGTAAACGGTTCGATGACAATAGGTTTTGCACCTGTTGACGCAATTACTTCATAACCCGCGAACTCTCCTTCCAGCATCTCCTTTGTGACCGGGCAGTTGAGACGGACTTCAACCTGTTCCTGTTCCAGACGCCGTTTCATATATTTGACTACTTTCGTCAAATCCTGTTTTCCAATGGGCACAGATGCAGCCAGCAGTAATCCGCCTAACGAATCCGATGCCTCACACAGGACAACATGATGGCCGCGTTTCTTTGCCACAAAAGCAGCCTCCATACCGGCGCACCCGCCGCCAATGACTAAAACGTTTTTCTTTTCATCGGCTGAAGTAAGATTCTCTTCGTTTTCCAGTTCAAAGGATGGATTGATTGTGCAAGCAACACGTTTTCCAAACATAATACCATTCAGGCAGCGCAGGCATCCAATGCATGGACGGATTTCATCTTCTCTTCCTTCAAAAGCTTTATTGGAAAACTCCGGGTCACATAAATTTGCCCTGCCAATCATACAGGCATCTGCCTTGCCGTCCGCAATCAGCTCTTCCGCAATCCATGGCTCCGTAATACGCCCTACTGTTGCAACAGGAATCGAAACATATTTTTTGATTTCTTCTGAACATGCACTGTGGGAGCCCATCTTTGTCCCCGGCGCCGGAATCGAACTTCCGCGGGCGATTGTCGTACCGCCCGATACATGAAGCATATCAACGCCCGCTTTTTCCAACTGTTTGGAAACGTAAATCATATCATTGATATTCAGGCCGCCGTCGCTGTACTCGTCTCCCGAAATACGGACGTCAATAATGAAATCTTTTCCGCATACCCGGCGCACTTCTTCAATCACCTCCAACGTCAGACGCAGCCTGCCGTTAATATCTCCGCCATATTCGTCTGTCCGTTTATTATAAAGAGGTGACAAAAATCCACCTAATAAACCATGGGCATGTGCCGCATGGATTTCCACTCCGTCACCGCCCGCTTTCTGCACACGTCCTGCAGCCTCGCCAAACTGAGTAATAATTACGTTCAGCTCCTCTTTCGTAACCGGGCGCGGAGCCTCTTTCGCATAATAAGGCCCCACATGGCTTGGTGCAATCAATTGAGGGGTTCCCGGAACCGGAAATGCCATGTAAGCCGGGTGAAATAACTGCGGTAAGATTTTTGCACCATATTCATGGACTCCGTCCACCAGCTTTTTCCATCCTGCAATAAAAGAATCATCATGGATGGACATGTCACCCGGCAGATAGACATATGTAGGCTCAACCGTCACGACCTCCGTTACAAAAAGACCTACCCCGCCTCTGGCACGGGCTTTGTAATGCTCAACTAATTCATCAGTGACATACCCCTTATTCCCCAGATTCGTTGATAAAGGGGGCATGAATATACGGTTCTTAACTACAGTTCCGCCAATCTTAATTGGGGAAAATAAATGAGGATACTTCTCCATGATACCAACTCCTTTTCTCTTATTGTGCGGCTTGCAAATGCAGACTTTTCTGAAATTTATGCCAGCTCTGCCCGGTACATCTCTAACATCCTGGCATACTCTTCATCCGTCAGATGTTTTTCTCGACCAGTTAAATAATTTGTTTTTTATTTTGTCTTTTTATTTGCCCGAAATATCATAACCATGTATCAGCCCGTCTTTTATGAAATTCCGCGCATCGTCAACTGAATCCGTTTCTTCTTCAAGTCAACGCTCATTACTTTGACGTCTACGATATCTCCTACGCTTACTGCCTCCAGCGGGTGTTTGATATATTTATCTGTAATCTGCGAAATATGCACCAGACCATCCTGATGTACTCCGATATCCACAAACACCCCGAAGTCGATAACATTTCGCACGGTTCCTTTTAAAACCATGCCCTCTTTCAAATCCTTCATCTCCAATACATCGGTGCGAAGAATCGGTTTCGGCATCTCTTCCCTCGGATCACGCGCAGGCTTCTCCAGCTCCTTCACAATATCGCGCAGTGTAATTTCACCGATACCAAGCTCCTCTGCCAGTTTCTTGTAATCCTTGATTGTAAGGGACAGTCCCGCCAGATTGCCGCCGGTAATATCCTCCGGACGGAATCCTTGCCTCTTCAACAATTTTTCCGCTGCCTCATAAGACTCCGGATGGACGCCTGTCGCATCCAGCGGGTTGGCTCCGCCCTGGATTCTCATAAATCCGGCACACTGCTCGTACGCCTTTGGTCCCAGTTTTGCAACCTTCAATAATTGCTTCCTGTCGCTGAATTTTCCATTTTCCTCGCGGTAAACAACGATATTCTTTGCAATCGCACTGCTGATACCTGAAATATAAGACAGCAGCGGTGCGGATGCGGTATTCAAATCCACACCGACTTTATTTACACAATCCTCGACCACGCCATTCAGAGACTCACCGAGTTTCTTCTGGTTCATATCATGCTGATACTGACCGACTCCGATGGATTTCGGGTCGATTTTTACCAGCTCCGCCAACGGGTCCTGCAAACGTCTGGCTATGGATGCCGCGCTTCGCTGTCCGACATCAAGCTTCGGGAACTCCTCGCTTGCCAGCTTACTTGCAGAATAAACAGACGCTCCCGCCTCATTGACAATCACGTACTGTACCTTTTGCGGAATCTCCTTCAGCAGCTCTACGATAAACTGCTCAGACTCTCTGGACGCAGTACCGTTTCCGACAGAAATCAATGTAATGTTATACTTCGGGATAATCTTTTTCAGCAAATCTTTAGATGCCTTAATCTTCGCAGGCGTCGTCGGTGCAGTCGGGTAAATAACTGTTGTCCCAATCACCTTTCCCGTCGCATCGACAACCGCAAGCTTACAGCCGGTACGGAATGCCGGATCCCATCCAAGCACCACATGTCCTGTAATCGGCGGCTGCATCAGAAGCTGATGCAGATTCTTGCCAAACACTTCGATTGCCCCGTCTTCCGCCCTTTCCGTCAGTTCACTGCGGATGTCTCTTTCAATCGCCGGTGCAATCAGACGCCGGTAACTGTCCTCCACAGCCTCCTTCAAAACCGGTGTTGTATATGGATTTTCCTTATGGATTACTTTTTTCTCAAGATACCGCAGGATATCCTCCTCCGGCGCCTCAATCTTCACCGTCAGGAACTTTTCCTTCTCCCCGCGGTTCAGTGCCAGAATCCGGTGTCCCGCAAGTCTGGTGATTGCCTCTTCGAATTCATAATACATTTCATAGACCGATTCAGCCTCCGCATCCTTCGCTGCCGAAATCATTTTTCCCTTCTGCATCGTCTGTTTCCGAATCCAGTTCCGGTAATCCGCATCGTCAGAAATGGATTCCGCAATGATATCCTTTGCTCCGGCAATCGCCTCCCCTGCCGTATGCACTTCCTTTTCCTCTGACAGGTACTTCTCAGCCTCAGCTTCCAGCGGCTCCTTTGCCTGCTGCAATGTAATATATGCGGCCAGGGGCTCCAGCCCCTTTTCTTTCGCAATCGTTGCACGCGTCCGGCGTTTCGGACGGTATGGACGATATAAGTCTTCCACGACAACCAGTGTTTCCGCTGCCAGAATTTTCTCCTTCAATTCCTCTGTCAGTTTGCCCTGCTCCTCGATGCCGGATAGTACCTGTGTTTTCTTCTCTTCCAGATTTCTCAGGTATACCAGCCGCTCATACAGATTTCTGAGCTGCTCGTCATTCAAAGAACCGGTCACTTCTTTTCGGTATCGTGAAATAAAGGGAATTGTATTTCCTTCGTCTATCAAGTTTACTGCGGCATCCACCTGCCAGCGCTGCACCGCAAGTTCTTCTGTCAGTTTCTGATTAATATCCATGTCTTCTGTGTATCCCTCTCTTCGTTTCTTACAGCGGCTGTTCCAAATATCCCATGACACCCTTTCTGTACACGGAGGGTATAGATTCATTGGTAACATTTTTCACACCACTGTCCTGCATACATTTTAACATAGCCTTGATTTCGGGACTACCCCCTTTTGAGCATTTATGTAAAAATAAATTTTATCCCTCCCTATATCCGAACGCTTTGCGCCCTCCGCCTGTTTATGATACAATAACGCTAGCAAATACCTTTCTATTTCATATGCCTGAATTTCCATCCGCTGCGTTGACATCAATCGACGTAGGAGGGATTGCTCCGCTTGCGGACATGGTATGATAGTAAAAACATTTTGCAGGAGAATCATTATGAACCGCACCCTAACCTATTCCATCGAACCGCAGGACCGGCATTTGCGCATTGAACAGTTTCTGCGCCGCCGCGGATATTCCCGCCAGAACTTAACCGAACTGAAGAAGATGCATGGGAGTATCCTTGTCAATGGTGTCTGGCTTCATCTGAATGAAACACTGGACGCAGGCGATATACTTACTGTACGCATTCAGGAATCCGAATCTTCTGAGAAGATTCCTCCGACTGAACTTCCGTTAGACATTGTCTATGAAGATGAAGACATCCTTGTGGTAAATAAACCTGCCGGAACGCCGATTCACCCATCTCAGAACAATTACCGCCACTCTCTGGCAAATGCGCTCGCATGGTATTACGGGCAGCAGGGCAAACCATTTATCTTCCGCTGTACCAACCGGCTTGACCGTGACACCTCCGGGCTGACAGTGATTGCAAAACATATGGTAAGCTCCAGCATTCTTTCCGGTATGGTCCGCCGGCACACAATCACACGCGAGTACCGTGCGATTGTCCGTGGACATGTAGAACCCGCTGCCGGAACCATTGATGCGCCGCTCTCCCGAAAACCGGGCTCCATCATCGAGCGCACCGTGGATTTTCAGCACGGCGAACATGCTGTCACACATTATCAGGTGCTTGACGAAAAAAACGGGCATAGCCTCGTCTCCCTTCATCTGGAAACGGGCCGTACCCATCAGATTCGTATTCATATGAAATATTTAGGCTATCCACTGATTGGAGATTATCTCTACAATCCGGATATGGAATTCATGTCCCGGCAGGCACTGCACTCCTACCGGATGCAGTTCGTGCACCCGATTACCGGAGAGCAGATGGACTTTACTGCGCCGCTGCCGGAAGATATGCATTTCTGTGGATTCTAAACTCCGCCTTTATTTTGTTTTCTGTGGATTTTAAAATTCACTTTTATTTTGTTTTCAGTGCCCGCATGGAATTCACAATTGCGATTACAGACACCCCGACGTCTGCGAACACCGCCTCCCACATATTTGCCATGCCAAGCGCACCAAGAAGAAGCACCAGAGCTTTTACCGTCAGGGCAAATATAATATTCTGTTTCACAATCCGCAGCGTCTTTCTGGAAATCCGCACAACTGCCGCAATCTTTTGCACATCATCGTCCATCAGGACTACATCCGCCGCCTCAATTGCAGCATCGGACCCCATGCTTCCCATTGCAATTCCGATATCCGCTCTTGTCAGCACCGGGGCGTCATTGATTCCGTCCCCGACGAATGCCAGCTTTTCACCGTTTTCCTGTGTATCCAGCAATGTTTCCACTCTTGCTACTTTATCTCCCGGCAAAAGCTCCGCATGTGCCTCGTCCAGTCCAAGTTCCTGCGCAACTGCCTCTGCCGCAGGTTTCCGGTCTCCAGTGAGCATGACACACTTCTTCACACCAACCCGCTTCATATCACGGATTGCTTCTTTTGCACCATCTTTTATCGTATCAGAGATGACAATCGCCCCTGCAAATATGCCTTCTTTTGCCACATAGACAATCGTTCCGGCGCTTTCACATGGCACATAGGAGATGTCATGTGCACGGAGCAGTTTTTCATTTCCAATGAGCACTTCCTGACCGTCAATTCTGACACACACGCCATGTCCAGCCTCTTCCTCTGCATCAGACACGCGCCCCATATCAATCTGTTTACCATTTGCCTCTTTGATGGAACCGGCAATCGGATGGTTGGAGTATCCTTCTCCCATGGCAGCCATTTCCAAAAGCTCTGCCTCTGTACAGTTCTGTGGTTTCAGTTCTGTTACCCTGAACTCACCTTTTGTCAGCGTCCCGGTCTTGTCGAATACAATCGTTGTCATCTCGGCAACCGCCTCCAGATAGTTGCTGCCTTTTACGAGTACACCTATCTTAGACGCGGCGCCGATGCCGCCGAAGAATCCAAGCGGCACCGAAATAACCAGTGCACACGGGCAGGAGATTACAAGAAAGGTACATGCCCTCTGAATCCAGTCTCCCCAGTTCCCGCCAAGAACCAACGGCGGGATAACTGCCAGGAGTACGGCGCCAATTGTAACAATCGGAGTATAATATTTTGCAAATCTGGTAATAAAGTTCTCTGTTTTGGACTTTTTGCTGCTTGCATTTTCGACAAGTTCCAGAATCTTGGCAACTGTCGAATCGTCAAATTCTTTTGTCGTGCGAACCTTCAGCGTCCCGCTGCCATTGACGCACCCGCTGATAATCCCGTCACCAACTGCCGCCCGTCTCGGAACAGACTCGCCGGTCAAGGCAGCCGTGTCAACCAGAGATTCGCCCTCCACAACAATGCCATCCAGAGGAATACGCTCTCCCGGTTTCACCACAATCACACTGCCAACCTCCACCTCATCCGGTTCCACCTGAACAAGCCTGCCATCCTCTTCAATATTTGCATATTCCGGACAAATATTCATCATATCGGAAATGGACTGCCGGGATTTGCCGACCGCATATCCCTGAAATAACTCGCCCACCTGGTAAAACAGCATTACCGCCACAGCCTCAGAATACTCTTTTACGCCAAATGCACCAAATGTTGCAATCATCATCAGGAAATTCTCATCAAACACCTGACCGTTTCTGATATTTCTTGCTGCCTTCCAAATAATGTCGTATCCGATTACCAGATACGGGACGAGATAAATGATGAATAGAGCCCATGAATCCTCCAGCCCCTCCAGCATTCCCGCATGTTCGACAGCCATCAGCCCAATGAATAACAGAAATGTAATAACGATGCGGCCAAGCATCTTCTTTTGTTTCTTCGTCATAATCCAGCCTCCTTGTTTTCAGAATATTCAGACTTCCGAGCGCAAAGGGGACAGTCCCTTCTGAGAAGGGACTGTCCCCTTTGCACCCTACATCAGAATCTTACAATCTGGTTCTACTTTCGCGCATACTGCTACTACTTGTTTCATAATGTCATCGAATCTGTCATCTGCTACATCAATCGTCAGTTTCTGCATCATGAAACTAACCGTCGCATCATTCACACCGTCAATTTTTTTAATTGCCTCTTCCATCTTTGCTGCACAGTTTGCACAATCTAAATCCTGTAGTTTAAATTTTTTTTTCATAATTCTCGTTTCCTTTCATTAGACAAATTTTACTTACTTTATATATCTGACTTACTCTTCAATGTGCTCTCTTCCCTGGGCAATGATTGTTCTCACATGCCCGTCTGCCAAAGAGTAAAATACCTGTTTTCCCTCTCTTCTGCCTGTCACCAGTTTAGATTGTTTCAAAATCTTTAACTGATGCGAGATTGCCGACTGTGTCATACTCAATGCTTCGGCTAAATCGCAGACACACACTTCAGCCTCGAATAGCACAAACAAAATGCGGATTCTGGTGGAGTCACCAAATACTTTAAACAATTCTGCCAAATCATAGAGTTCATCTTCATCCGGCATTTTTTCATTGACTACCTTGAGTAGTTCCTCATGCGTCTCAAATGTCTCGCAACATTCCACATCATGGATTGCCATGTCTTCCCCTCCTTTACCTTTTAACATATGAGCATCTGTTCATATGTTCATCATACATTGTTCTTTTCTTTCTGTCAATATATTTTTCCAAAATATTATTTTATTTTTCATCTTTTCCTGCGTTCTGAAAAAAAATATATAAAAGATTGCGCATAAAGCGTAATCTTCGCGCGCGAGCAGACTGCAAAGCAGTAATTTCATCTCCGCGAGCTGCGCATCATCACACGCAGTGTGTTTTTATGGTATAGGAAATCCGAAGACCTTTCCTATACCATAAAAAAAAGATGCCCGGAACTTTCGTTCCGAGCGTCCTTTCTTCCATTTATATACGTTTTGTGTTCTATTACTCTGAAGTATTAATTTTAAACCGTCTAATCTACATTATTCCGCGCAAAATAAGACCCCCCGGGAATATTATGCGCATACCCTCTGGTATTCCATCAGTTTTTGCCGCGCCTCTGGTTTCAGATGCCGTGGAACCTGTATCTCTATAGTAACGTACTGGTCGCCATACACATTCTTATCCTTCATTGATACAATTCCCTTCCCTTTTAACCGAATCTTACTCCCTGACTGTGTTCCCTCTCTAATCTTACACACAACATCCCCATACAGGGTGTGTACCCTTGTTTCTCCACCAAATACCGCTGTCGTATATGGGATGCTGACCGTTGTGTAAACATCGGAACCCTTCCGCTCAAATCCTAGTTTGTTTCCGACGGTTACTTTCAATAATAAATCACCGTTTTCGCCGCCATTTATCCCCTTCATACCCTTTCCCCGCAGACGGACACTCTTTCCAGTGTCAATTCCAGCGGGAATATGCACCTTCAAAGTCTGTGTACTGCCGCCTGTATTTGGATTCTGCAATGTAACCATCTTGTCGCAGCCAAAAGCCGCCTCGTCAAAGCTGACCGACACTTCCGCATATAAATCAGAACCTCTCTGCCGGAATTCCTGCCCGAATCCATTACCCGAAGTCCTTCCAAAACCGTCAAAACCTCCGGAACTTCTTCGAAAACCATCAAATCCGCCGGAGCCTCTTCCGAAACCGCCAAATCCTCTTCCTGAATCCTCCCTTGCTCCGCCGCCGAACACATTTCCAAACATACCATCAAAGATGTCATCCATATTTCCGTCAAAATGATATTCATGGTAGCTGCCATCCGGTCCTCTGTATGAACCACTGTAAGACCCTCCGCTGAAACCATTCCCAAAGCCTCCGCCATATGCCCCATGACTGCTGTATGCACTGCCGGCTTCCCCGGTCGCATCAAATGCTGCATACCCAAACTGGTCATACATCTTTTTCTTCTCCGAATCACTGAGTACAGAATAAGCTTCTGTTACCTCTTTGAATTTCCGCTCTGCATCCTTATCTCCGGCATTCGTATCCGGATGATATTTCTTCGCCAACCTTCGGTACGCTTTCTTAATTGCGGATTCACTCGCATTCTTATCCACGCCAAGGATTTCATAATAATCTCGTTTTGCTGCCATCTATATCACCTCCCGACTCCGATATATCCAAAGGGGACAGTCCCCATTCAGAAGGGACAGTCCCCTGTCAGAAGGGACAGTCCCCATTCAATATCACGAAAGACTCTCCGGGAATTCCCGAAGAGTCTTTGCTCAATTATCCTTCAATCGTTACATAATGGTTCTCTTCCACAACTTTCTTTGCCTCTTTCTTCGGGATGTCAAGTTTCAGGATACCATCTTCAAACTTCGCGTGAATATCATTTTCAGTTACTTCCTCTCCTACATAGAAGGTACGGCTCGTATTGCCGGAGTAACGTTCCTGTCTGATGTATTTTCCTTTCTCTTTTTCCTCTTTCTCCAAGCCTTTCTCTGCGCTGATTGTCAGATATCCTTCTTTCAGTTCAATCTGGATCTGGTCTTTCTTGAATCCAGGTAAATCAATCAGAAGTTCATAACCATTCTCATGTTCTTTCACATCGGTTTTCATTACACGGGCTGCATGTTTTCCATACAGTTTGCGGTCAATATCGGGGAATGAAAAGTCCATCCAACTGTCCCAATTGTTCCAATCATTAAATAAATTTTCTCCAAAAATACTAGGTCTTAACATAAGTCATCTCTCCTTTAAAACTCAATCTATGTTGGCACTTCCAAATAACTGAAAGTGTTGAGTGCCGAACATATCGGATTCAGGATTTCCAATTCCCTCTTCCTTTGTTCTATCTGTACTATAGCACACGGTATCAGCACTGTCAACCCTCGAGTGCTAATTTTTATAAATTTTTTTGTAACCCTGCAAAATCAATGGTTCACAAGCCCTTAAAGACGCATAGAAATGCGAAAAGGCAATTACCGTTAATTGATAATTACCTGTAAATGCTCAGACCTGTATTAAAGAAAAAGCAGTCAATCGCCAAAGACCGACCAACTGCTTGTATAAAGTGAAATATTATGTATGTTACGCAAAGACCCGTAGTATGTAGTATGCTGCAAGCTTCGCACGCTCTGCCGCGCCCGGGAAACTCGGCAGGACTCAATCAGCACGCCCCTCCATGAATCAGACTTTTCTATTTACGGAGCGGAAGCCGGATGGTCACAGTTGTCCCCTGATTCTCTTCACTGATAATATTGATTCCATAATCCACACCGTAAATCATCTTCACTCTGTCATCGACATTGTTGATACCTATGCCTGTAAAGTGTTCTCCTTTATGCCCGTCTTTGTTCTTTAGCGCCATCAGTTTCTCAGCATTCATTCCGATACCGTCATCCACGATATCAAACCGCAGATAATCGCCTTCTTTCTTTACAAAAATCTGGATTGTTCCTTTTTTTCCTTCCGGAAATCCGTGAAAGAATGCATTTTCCACAAAAGGCTGCAGAATCAACTTTGGAAGCTTATATCCCCCGCACTGAAGAGGCACGGAGAACTCTACATTGACGTTGTCCCCGTACCGCACCTGATTAATCAGGACATAATTCTTCAGATTCTGGATTTCCGAGTCTACTGTGATAAATTCAGCCGTGTTGCTTATGGTATTTCTGAGCAGAAAGATAAATGCATCAATCACCTGCGTCGTCTTCTGCACGTTTCCCTGCAATGCCAGCCACTTAATGCTTGCCAGTGTGTTATACATATAATGGGGATTAATCTGCATCTGGAGCGCATGAATCTCTGCGGTGCGCTTTTCCTCTTCAGTTTCATGCTGCTGAAGCTCTTTCCTACGATAAAAAATGCCTTCTCCGCCATATTACAGATTATACTTATGCACGCCTCGATATCTGCAAGGACATTTTTCTCATCTTTCATCCTGTAGTTAAATACCAGACACAGAATCTCTTCCTCCATCAGAAATGATACAGCAACATAGCTTTTCCGGTCTGTGAAGAACTCCTCCAGTGTTTCCCTGACCTTTATCATACACGATTTGCTGCTGTCACATACCGTCTTTAGATTGATTCCAAGCATCCGGTACAGCGTATAGGGAAAGGTCTCGGCAAACAGCGCCTCATCCGGTTTATCCTGATACCCTGACAGCATCCGCTCAATCTGCATCCCCGGAGATGCCTTCTGTTCCTTCTGTAATACCATTCCGGGGATATTTCTGGCTGCCCCGGTCAATGTCTTCAACAGGATTTCCGGGTTCAGTGTCGGCTTTAAAATATAATCCACTGCTCCATTTAACAGTGTGGTCTTTACATATTCGAACTTATCGTAACTGCTCAGGATAATCAACTGTACATCCGGGTATCTCTGCTGCAAAATCCTTGAAAATTCGATTCCGTCCAGAACAGGCATCACGATATCTGCAAGTACAATATCCGGCTGCATCTTTGCAACCAGCTCAAGACCTTCCTGACCGTCGGTTGCCTCACCAACAATCTGAAAGCCTTCTTTTTCCCACTCCAGCATATGTTTCATACCCTGCCGCATAATGAATTCGTCATCAATAATCAATACTTTACAGTAGTTTTCCATGTCTTTCTTCATACCTTTGTATCGCAAATTTTACATTTCTTAACAGTATGATACCTTTCTTTTAACTCAAAGTCCATCCCAAATACAGGCAAAACCGGAAAGCCGTCTTCGCATTTCGATGCGTCTTTTTAAAAACGATGTACTAAGTCACCCCTTTACAGAACCGGTCATTCCGGCTACAAATTGCTTTTGCATTATAAAAAATATAATTGCCGTCGGAATCGTAGCAATAAATACCGCAATCATCATCATCCCATAATCCGGTGTATAGGAAGTTCCCATAGCAGAAATGACAAGCGGTAACGTCCGTTTCTCCGGTGACTGCAAAGCAATCAAAGGCCACAAATAATTATTCCAGCTAGACATAAATGTAACTACAATTGCCGCTGCATAACAGGACTTCATTGTAGGCATGAATATCCGCACGAATATCTGAAACTCTCCAAGTCCGTCGATTCTTGCCGCCTCCAGCAGTTCCTTCGGGAACGTCTGCGCATTCTGCCGGAAGAAAAATATCAAAAATGCTGTAGCAACCGCGATAATAATAACTGCCATCGGAGTGTTAAGCGCAATGAGTTTCAACGGCCCCATGTTGTTAAACTTCGTAAACAGACGGAACAACGGTACCATCAGCGCCGCAAACGGCACCATCATAGAAAGCAGTATCAGGTTAAATACTCTTTCCCTGTTTTTGGATTTATATACTACAAATGCATATCCCGCTGCTGATGATACCAGCATTGCCAGCGCTGTTGTTATCACAGCGATAATCAAGGAATTCTTAAACGCCATCATATAATGGAGGTCAGAACTCAGCAATGTATTCAGGTTTTCCATAAGGTAAGAACCCGGAATCATCGTTCCTTTCGTAATATCCACCGACCGGTTGGTTGCGGCAATGACCATCCAGATAAGCGGAAACACAGAAACAAAAGATATCACCGCCAGGAATACATATTTTAAAACACTCAGCACCTTCTTACTCATTCTTGTCACCTACTTTCAATTGGATTATAGAGAGCAGCACGATTAATACCACGATAACATAGGATACTGATGCCGCATAACCAAAGTCCGGTGAATATTTGAACAAAATATTATATATGTACTGTGATATCGTAATCGTTGCATTTGCCGGACCGCCCTGTGTAATATTCATCGGCTCATCAAAGAGCTGCAGTGTACCGATTGTAGAGCTAATTGTCGTAAAAAGTATGATTGGCTTCAGCATCGGAATGGTAATTCCAAAAAATTTCTGTATCGCCCCCGCACCATCAATCTCTGCCGCTTCATATATGGAATCATCAATTCCCTGAAGTCCGGACAGATAGAACACCATATTGTATCCGGTCCAGCGCCAGGTAATCGCTATTATAATCAAAATTTTTGCCCATACCGGGTCGGTAATCCAGGCAATCGGTTCGCTGATTAGATTCACCTTCATTAAAATTGTATTGATGAAACCATCCGTTGCAAATAAACTCTTAAAAATAATAGAATATGCTACTAAAGAAGTAACACAAGGTAGGAAAATCGCCGTGCGGAAAAATCCCTTACACCTCAGTTTCTTATCATTCAACAACGAAGATATCACCAGAGCAAGAAGAATCATAACCGGTACCTGTACGATTAAGTACAGAATGGTATTTCCCATTGCCTTCTTAAATGTCGAGTCAGTGAGCAGACGCTTATAGTTCGCTATACCAGCCCACTCCAGCCTGTTTCCTGCCCCGGACTGAAATGAGGTAATGAATGCCTGTATCATCGGATAAAACACAAATGCGATAATCAAAATCAAACTTGGTATCACGAACATCCATGCCCGCCGATTCAATCTTGGAGACATGCCGCTGTTACTTTTTTTATTTTTCATTGCTTTCCTCCGGAATTTTCTCTTATACAGACAGCCATTTACTCTTTAACATGAAAGTAAATGGCTATCCAAGACCTTAAACTTATTTGGATATGGCTGCTTCAGCCTGTTTTTGATAATCGCTTAATACTTTATCAATATCTGCGCCACTTGTAATCTGCTGCATAACTTCTGTCATTAAATCCTCAATTATATATGTGTTCTCCCCATAGTTAACGGCCGGTACTTCTGCTGTCCACTCTGCAAAATCCTTGAATACCTCCTGTCCGCCATAGAAATCCATCCCCTTAGAATAATAGTCGCATTCGGCTGCGGATTTCAATGTACTTATAAGATTGATTTCTTCTGCCAGCGTGTTCATCAGGTCTGTATTAGATGCAAAAGTCTCTTTGAGAAACTCTTTTGCCTCATCCTCATGCCCCACTTTTTTCAATACATACCAGCCTGCTCCGCCAATGGAAGAAGCGTTTACTGAATCCGCATTCTCAGCCATTCTCGGGAATGCTGTCACTGCCCATTTGCCGCTCTGGTCCTCTGCCTTCATGATAGACGGGGAAAGCCAGCTTCCTGCGGGTACAGATGCCACGTCCCCATTATTGAAAGCTCCTACAAACTGGTCCCAGTCAGAGACTGTCTTGGTAATTCCTGCATCAACCAGTTTCTTATATGTTGTAACGGCATCTTTCAATGCCTGATTGTCTGCAAGATTAACTTTCCCATCCTCATCTGTATACCATGCCCCCGCACTCTGAAGCATCATACGAATCTGCCCAAGCTCGCTCGGGTCCAGCGTCAGCATGTCTTTTCCTGTCTTTTCCTTCACAGCCTTGCCGATTTCAATGTATTTATCCCATGTCAGATTCTCCATGTCATCTTGGGTATACCCGGCCTCTTCAATCATATCTGTCCTGTAAAACATTGCCGCCACGCCACTGTCAAAAGGAATCCCGTACATCTTACCGTCTATCTGGTTTACGCCGGTCTTGTACTCAGCAAAATCTTCCGGACTTGCTATCTCGGACAAATCCGCAAAATCCTCCTGATAAGCATTCAGGTATCCCTGAATTCTGTAATCCTCGATTAACACAATATCCGGCAGTCCGTCATAAGCCCCGGACGAAAGACTTGTATTCAGCTTTGCCACGATATCATCCTGAGCCATTGTCACAACTTCTACATCGACATCCGGATTCTTCTCTGCATATATCTTTTTTGCCTCATTCGCTGCCAGAATGTTAAACGCCTCATCCCATGCCCAGATTGTCAATTTGTTGTCGTCTTTCTTTGCGCTGTCCTTATTTCCGTCAGAAGAACTCCCACATGCTGCAAGTCCAACTGTCACAGCAACTGTAAGCAAAACAGCGGTTGCCTTTTTTAATTTCATAACTTTTTCCTCCTTCATAAGTATGTTGTTCTTTGCTGATATCACTATACCATAGGGCAATAAAAATCTATTAGGACAAAGTTTCTGTAGATTTTTACTTTTTTTCAATTTTTGCAGTCTGGTTGTCCTGAATTTGCACCTTTTTAACATTTTGGTACTATATTACCTCATTGGAAACCGGGGTCAGTCGATGGGACATGGTAAAATTTATGAAAGTTTCATGATTTCTCTATTGACTTCGCGTTAATATGAGTTACAATATAGTTCAAATATGAACAATACACATCTGAACAAAGGAGCTGTTAATGAAAAAGAAAAATTTAATTACACTGTCCCATAGCGCCTTGTGGCTATATGCCGATTTGTGTAAGCCAGTATGCATGGAACTGGGAATCCCTCAGACTGCGTTTGATATTCTGATGTTCCTGACAAATAATCCGGAATTCGATACTGCCAAAGACATTACCCGATATGGCGGCATAAAGAAAAATCTGGTTTCCATGCATATAGAAAAACTGGTCAACCAGGGTTACATCGAAAGACAGAATGTACCGGGAGACCGCAGGCAGGTAAAGCTGGTCGTTACCGATAAAGCATTTTCAGTGACAGACAAAGGGCGCATAGTACAAAAGTATTATTACGATTTTCTCATAAAAGGCCTGTCAGATGAGGAATTGAAGGTTTACAGGAAATGCGTTGACATCATTTCCGATAACGTAGACGAACTGAACAGGAAAATCAAAACTGGCGCTGTGGATTGTAAATAGTGCAGAAAAAATTGAAAAAATCAGGTTTAAAAAGGAGTTGTTATTTTGACATTTTATCAGGAATTACAGTTGAACCAGGCGGGTTCTAAAGGAATAATCAGAAACAGTGAAAGCAGAAGGGAAAAGTTATATCATATCGGCGTATATTTGACTAAGATTGCAATCACCCTGCTATTTTGTTTTGCGTTTGTTGCGGGCTACAGTACACTATTCGGCAGTGACAACAGTGTGGTTGGGGTCGTGGTACTTCTGTGCCTTATGGTATTTCGAAACTCGGACTTTGGCGTGAATGCAAAGGAATCTATTGGAGTGCTCGGAGTGTTCTTTTTAATTCTGATTATCGGACCTCATGCAGCAAACCAAACGGGCGCATCTGCGGGACTCGGAATCAATATCGTTTCCCTGCTTGCCATGATGCTTTTGGGATGCCATAATCCTCTGATGTCTAACCAGTCAACAATTGTTCTTGGCTATCTGCTGCTTTACGGATATGATGTAACAGGGAACAGCTATCGTTTCAGGATTATCGGACTTGCGGTCGGATGTATTTTGACAACAATCGTCTTCTACAGAAATCATGCAGACAGAACATATAAGAGACGGCTGAAGGATGTGCTTGCAGAATTCCGCATGGATTCCCTCCGCAGCAGATGGCAGATTTGTCTGGTACTCTGTGTGCCTGTTGTAATATTCATTTCGGAAATCTGTCACCTACCGAGGGCAATGTGGGCAGGAATTGCAGCAATGTCCGCAATCGTTCCATTTATGAGTGATATGAAGGTACGCGTCAGGGATCGGATTATTGGGAATATCGCCGGAGGGATTTGTTTTCTGCTGCTGTATTTCCTACTTCCATCCTCCATATATACCTATATCGGAATCATAGGCGGAATCGGCGTCGGATTCTCCGTGAAATATGGATGGCAGGCAGTATTTAACACTTTCGGGGCTTTGGCGATTGCCACGGAAACCTTCGGATTAAAGGAAGCGATTCATCTTAGAATCTTCCAAAATGTTTTTGGTGTGATTTTCGCACTTGTATTCTGTGCTTTATTTAATCTGATTCTGGAAAAATGGCAGGACAGCAGAAAAATTTGCTGCTAAAGAAACGGATTGGGCAACAAATCCTGTTTATACAAAATACTTGACTTCGTCAAGCAAATAGCTTATACTTGACGAAGTCAAGGAAATGCAGAGGTGAAAACTATGTTTGACAGAACACTGGCATATTATTCTATAAGTTTGTATAAGGAGTTTATGTCTTATACAGCCACAAAGCTGAAAGGAATCGGACTGAATTACGGGGTGCTGTTTTTGGTGCTTTATGTAGGAAAATATCCGGGATGCAAACCCTCCGAATTGACGGACGCACTGCATTTGGACTGGGGACATTCACAGCGCAGCATCAGCCGGCTTGTTCAGGATGGCTTTATGACGAAGTCCAAATCAGAGAATGATGGACGGGTATATCAGTTACATTTGACAGAAAAAGGCGAAGAGGCTTTCCAAATCTGTCACCGGGTATTTTTTGACTGGGATAATGAGGTGCTGAGTGTTCTTTCAGCAGACGAGCGGACAACGCTATTTCATCTGCTGGGAAAAATGGAAGGGAAACATCAGAGTATTCATTGTATTTTTGACAGGAGGTCATAAAAGATGAAATATGCAATCGTATTTAGCAGCAAAACAGGAAACACGAAACAATTGGCAGAAACCATTCAATCCATTCTTCCGCAGGAAGACTGCGTGTATTTTGGGAAACCGGATGAAGCGGCTCTTGCGGCAGAGATGATATATGTCGGATTCTGGACGGACAAAGGAAACTGTGACGAAACAGTGACTGCGTTCCTACAGTCCATAACGGTACAGAAGGTATTCCTGTTCGGAACCGCAGGGTTCGGGGGAGAACAGGCATATTTTGACAGAATTCTATCCACGGTGGCAAAAAAAACAGCTGAGGAAAATATTACGGGAACCTATATGTGTCAGGGGAAGATGCCGGTGTCAGTGCGCCGTCGTTATGAGAAAATGCTTGCAGGCCCGAATCCGATGCCGAACTTAGAGGCAATGATTGAAAATTTCGATAAGGCATTATCGCATCCGGATGAAACTGACCTGGAGAAGTTAAAAAAGGCTGTGCTGAACTGATACGAAAGAAGGAATTTGTGTGTGGATAATCTATGCTGTTGTCTCTGCTTTTTTTGCAGGCGTAACCTCAATTTTAGCAAAATGCGGAATACGGAAAACAAATTCTAACGTAGCGACGGCAATCCGGACTGTTGTAATTTTATTTTTTGCGTGGCTTATGGTTTTGATTACCGGCTCAATCAACCGGTGGCAATGGCAGTGTTCTGAAAAAATCCTTACCCTCAGCAGACAAGAGGGCGAATCTAGAGCACCACATCCACTATTTCTATTTGTCATTGGGGGAATTCGGTATTACCCAATAACCTCCTTGTCTGCTGAGGGTATCTTCCGGGGCGCAAATATTCTCATTGATACATCACATATAACCTTTTAGCACATCATGATCTCTCAGCACTTTTTCAATCACATTTCCCTTTATGAGACGAATCAATGGTTTTTTCAGTGCATTCAGAGGTCCCGGAAGTGAAATCTCAAGCGGAGATTTTCCATCCATCAGTTTTACGGAACTGTCGAGCAGTTCCCGGATGTCATACACGCTTCCCCATACTTCCGGTACTCCTCTGTCTACGCCAAGCAGCCCATATACTGCCTCCATCGCGGTTCTTACCGAATATTCTGTCGTAAACACCGTGTCTCTCGGAGTTTCTGCGAATTGTCCGAGGAATGCGAAGTTCACGCAGCCATCAGGGATAACATCCGGGCGGTCACCTTTTGCACGCGGCATGAAAAATGCAGTGATATATGGCATCATTGTCGGAACGCAGTCGGCGCTGTGTTCTGCCAGCTCCGGAATCTGTTCTGCCGGAACGCCAATATGATATAGCCACTCTTCTGTGATTTCTTTTCCGGTACATTCTTTCATTGGTTTCTTTACATAATCGCCCGGTACATCCGTAAATAATCCGTATACCCAGACGCAGACTTTATTTGGATCCTGTTCCCTGAACTGTCCCTGGCGGTTGATTGTCCAGCTCATCAGCCAGCTTGAATCCTGACAGCTTACGATACCGCCGGTTACAACCCTGCCGCTCCTTGGGTCTCTCTTACAGATTTTCGTAATATATGGAATAATCTTGTCATCCAGTGTCGTAACTGTCGCAGACTCCCAGTTTGTCTTGGAAATATCTGAGCAGAATTTTTCCGGGCGTCCGAAAGAAGAATCCTGTTTTGCGATATTTTTCCAAAGCCCCCAGCAGCCGCTTGTCCTGACTTCCGCATCACCGTTCGGCGCATGATTCTGGTCTCCGTAAACTGTCCCCTCCGTACAGCTTCCGTTTGTGACGAATACGAGATCATTTTCTGTGAGCAGGATACCTTTCTCCACACCTTTTTCCTTGCATTCAATAGCAGTTGCGACCTTTTTCCCATCCTTATGCTCGAAAATTACATTGGTCACTTCTGTGTTGAACCGGAATTCGACACCGGCATCCTCCAGATATTTCTGCATCGGAAGAATCAGTGATTCATACTGATTATATTTTGTGAATTTCAGTGCACTGAAATCCGGGAGACCTGCAATATGATGTATAAAACGTTGAATATATAATTTCATCTCCAATGCACTGTGCCAGTTTTCAAATGCAAACATCGTTCTCCAGTACAGCCAGAATGTGGAGTCAAATACTTCGTCATCGAATACATCTTCAATGGTTTTATCATACAAATCTTCGTCCTTTGTCAGGAAGAGTTTCATAATCTCCATGCAGCCTTTCTGGCTTAGATTAAACTTTCCGTCTGTATGGGCATCCTCCCCGCGGTTCAACGTAGCCCGGCACAGCGAATAGTTCGGGTCTTTCTTATTCAGCCAGTAAAATTCATCCAATACGGAAATCCCCGGTGTCTCAAGGGACGGGATACTGCGGAACAAGTCCCACAGACATTCAAAATGATTTTCCATCTCGCGGCCGCCGCGCATCACATATCCGCGGGATGCATCATAGATGCCGTCGCATGCGCCGCCTGCGATGTCCATCGCCTCTAATATATGGATATGGGAGCCGGGCATCTGTCCGTCGCGGACAAGGAAACACGCCGCTGCCAGTGATGCAAGTCCGCTTCCTACAAGATATGCATGTTTCTCATCGACGCCCTCCGGTTTTTCCGGACGTGCAAATGCCTCATAATTTCCTTTGCTATAATAAATTCCTTTGCTGTTTTTCTCGTATTTGCCGCGCTCGGTATTCCGGTAATCATTCCCTTTCTGATTCTGTTCATCTATAGCTTTATTTCCATTGGCTTTATTTCCATCCTCTGTCTTTTTGCTGTCCTTCATTTTTTTCGCATATAATGCAGCAGCCCCGGCGCCGACTGCAATTGCAGTAGTAACCCCAAGTTTTGTTCCTTTTTTTGCCATAGTAATTGCCACCTTTCCAAAATTACTTTGTTTTTCTACCCTTCATGTGCATCATAACGCGGAATTGGTTCAGCCGCAATTTACAAAACAGGGGAAATGATAAAAATTTTATCACTTCCCCTGTTTTGTAAAGTTCTCGATTGATCGTGTAATATTTCCTTCCAGGGCAATACTGATTTTCTCCGTGATCTCCTGGTAATCCGCTTTCATTCCATGTTTAATCCAGTCCAGCATAATTCCGACAAATCCATATTTATAAAAATTTGCAATAAAAACCTTCTCTTCTTCGGTAATATCTGTTCCTACAGATTTTTCCTCTACAACACCCATAAGCAGATTGAGCGTGAGCTGATACAGATAGTTTTCTATCCGTTCGCGGCTAAGAGAATGGTATACATTCATGATAAACGGCTTATTCTCAACCATCGCCTCAAATATCTGCTGCAGCCCCTCCTGCCATGTGTCATATGTCTTCTTTCCCTGCAATGCACGTTTTGCATCCTCCAGACATACCCATTCAACTAAATCGTAGATATCTTTGAAATGATAATAAAAAGCCATACGGCTAATGCCGCACTCTGTCGTCAAATCCTGAATGGTTATCTTATCCATCGGCTTTTTCAGAAGAAGATTTTTCAGTGACGCTTCCAATGCATATTTTGTTGTATTTGACATACTGTTTCCCTCCTGTACGCCCCGTTGATGTCATCATTTTACACCATGCCGGCGGAGGATTCAATCAGAAAACTGATTTGATGTCTTCGTCAATATTTCCCGCAGTGCCTCCAGCACCGCATCCACATCTTTTTCATTTGCATTCTCGCCCATATGGCCGATGCGGATCAGTTTGCCCCCGAAGCATCCGAAAGAACCGGCAAGCAGGATATTGTATTCATTGCGCATCCGCTCCAGAATCTCTGCTGCCGTAAATCCTTCGGGAACCTGGAATGCAGTGACCGTGTTGGAATAACCGGATTCCGGATATAATTCCAGTCCCATCTCTTTTAACGCGGTTCTTGTCTTTTCCGCCACTTTTGCATGACGGAGCAGATGTCCCGAATCCGCTTTGATGTTTTCAAGTGCCTGACGAAGTCCGTAAATATCACTGGCAGGCATCGTATACGGAAACCACTTTTCTTCGTAATAATGTTCAAAGACCTTCAGATTCGCATAAAACGAGGCAATTGGCGTCCTGCGTGCCGTCATCGCATCTTTTGCCATTTGGCTGATTGTGACAAGTGTCAGTCCCGGAGGTGCAGAAATTGCTTTCTGGGAGCCTCCGCATAGGATATCAATCTGATAATCATCCACTCTTACTTCTTCCCCGAACATTGCGGCGACCGAATCTACTACCGTAAGAATTCCGTAGGACTTCAGCAACGGACAGATTTTCGAAATGTCATTGAGCATTGCACTCGGCGTATCACAATGTACCACCGTGGCATATTTAAAATCATGATTCTTTTCCAGATATTCCGCCAATACACCTACCGGAACCGGATGCCGGTAATCTGTCGTATACACCGTTGGCTCACCGCCATACATCCTTACGAAATCCTGAAATGATTCTCCATACAGCCCATTGTCCAGAACAAGAACCTTATCTCCCGGTTCTGTCAGGGAAGCACATGCGGCTTCCAGTCCGAGGATTCCCTCCCCGTCCAGAATCAGTGTTTCATTTTCTGTGTGAAGGAGTTCACTTGCCAGAATACATGTCTCTTTGTAATATTCGCAGAAGTCCGCATCAAAATCTGAATTCTGGAATTCAAGGCTTCTGGCCATTCTCACATTTTCCCGGACCTGTGTAGGTCCAGGAGTCATCATTTTATACATCGTAAACTCTCCTTTTACCATTTCAATAATTTCTGCAATCGTCCGATGACGACAAGGACAACCACTGCCGCCACACCAATCTGGACAAGATTTCCCGGAATAGATGCAACCGGTGCAATCCAGTTTCCATACAGCAGGCCTTCCGCAATATAATATCCGACGACCTTTATGATACATGCAACGGCAATCGCCAACACATTCCATCGAAAGCCCTTATGCTTTTCTGTAATCGCTCCCACTGCAAATCCCATCAGAGCTACAATTACAAACGTAAACGGCGCCCATGCAGTCCACCCGGAGAGAAGGTCAAACAACCCCATTCCAACACCGCCGCAGATGGCACCTGTCTTCTTTCCAAATAAAATCGCTCCGATAAAAAGCGGCACATTGCCAAGGTGAATCAATCCGCCGTTCGCATTAATCGGCAGCCGGATGTTCACAAATGCCGTAAATACATACGTCAGCGCAATGAACATCGCCGTGACGACCAGCTCCTGCATTTGGCTGTGAGAATTACCGAGCTCCACCGCACCCGTTTGAAATGTCGTTTGATTTTCCTGATTCATAATATTCAACTCCTGTTCTTTCTTATATGTCCTGTATGATAACGGATATATGGCATTGTATAAATATCCAGTTATGCTTTTTTTAACCAGTCCAGTTTATAAAGAAAGTATAAAGGGGACAGTCCCCTGCCAGAAGGGACTGTCCCCTATTCATCAAACTCCAATATGACACTGTTTGCCTCCAGCCCCATCTGTATATCAACCACTTTCCCGCGCCGTGTCTTCAGCCGCTCATAGCTGCGGTAATTTCCACTCATTGCGATTGCATGCTCGATGGTATAGTAATAGGAACTGGGCAGTTTTCCTTCAATTACATTGACTTCCTGACCAATCTCGACCAGTCCCGGCCGGTCCATTGTAAATTCCATTCTCCGCATCTTTATCCACCTGTCCTTCGCATCGTTTTTCTTAAACGATACCACAGGTTTTTTTGTCTGTAAAGGAATTCCGACAGCCGGATTGGGCGCACTTGTTTTCTGCTACTCTGTTTTTCCGCCTTCTACAACAAGACTTTCTTCAAAATCAGTGCCATAAGTGTCTGCAAGTGTTGCTTCATAATCTGCGTGGAAAAACTGCTCCCCGCCGAGAGATTCAATTTCATCATTTATCCAGCCGAGCAGTGTACTGTTTCCCTTTGTCACTGCCGGTGCGATTGTATCCTTGCTTCCCAGTTCCGGGATTCCTACTGTATATCCGTCATTCTGACTTGCAAATGCGATTACTTCTGTGTTGTCATTTGCCCATGCCGCCCCGTTTCCATTTTCCAATGCATTCTTTGCATTTGCATAAGAATCGTATTTCTGCAACGTGATGTCCGGGTAATTCTCTGTCAGATAAGTTTCTGCTGTTGTCCCGGAAATTACAATCATCTGATCACCCTTATTCCAGTCATCCAGTGATGTAATTACCTTACTGTCCGGTGATACAACTCCGAGAGACACGTTCATATATGGCAGTCCAAAATCAACCTCCTGTGCACGCTCATCCGTTACCGTAAAGTTTGCAAGAATCAAATCCACCTTACCTGTCTGTAAATATTCAATTCTGTTTGCAGCCTCCGTAGACACAAAATTCACTTTCACTCCCAGGTCTTTCCCGATACGATTTGCAAAATATACATCATATCCCTGATAATCTCCATTCTCGTCAATATAGCCAAACGGACTTTTATCTGAGAATACGCCGATATTAATGGTTCCGTCCTCCCTGATTTCATCTAACGTGCGGAATGTTTCCTTTCTGTCCGGCTGTTTGCCGTCTGTCCCTGCTGTTTCATCCTTGCTGTTTCCACATGCCGTAAGTCCCAGAATCAACCCAAACGCTGCCAAAACCACTGCCAGTTTCTTTAATTTTCTCATAATATAAACCCTCCATTTTTCTTTTGCTTCAGGCTAAATAGCTGCCGCCTGTTTTTTGATATTCTCATATGAAGATGTTGGGGTCAAAAGGTATTTT
>DCKD01000006.1 GCA_002320245.1 Lachnospiraceae bacterium UBA1683 | reverse complement strand
CCTTTCAGTTGATGCCTATATTTTACCATATATTGCCGTGAACTGCTTGCATGAATTAATCAGCGTTTCCTTAGCGTTTCCATTTTTTCTTGAGTTCTTCCAGTTGTTCTTTATATCTGTGAGATTCCATTTTCGGGAATGCATCAATCAGGCGGCGTGATATCCGGTTTGGTTCAAATGCAACATAGGCATTGTGTAAATCGGTAATCCTGCGGCGGAGGTCTTCAGTGGTTTCTTTTAATTCGTTTGCGGTTGCATCCAGTTTCTGTCTGGAAGCTTCCTGTAATTCGATTGCCTGAATGGTCCGCTCGAAGATTTCCTGTCCAATCTGGTCGGAAATCTCCCGCATCTCAGCGGCAATTTTTTCCATAGCAGCCAGCCGGCGGTTGAACTTGAAAATTGCAGATGCAGTTACATACAGGTCGGCAAACAGCAGAACCCCCAAAATGACAATCAGTATGATACCGGCAATCTGAGGAATAAAGGTCAGGGCTTTATGGATCAAAGGATGGATGAACTCCATAATGGCAACACAGGCAACTCCCCAGATTAGGGAAAACAGCAGACATACATAACCGCCGATGTTCAGTGGCATCTGAGAATAGTCCCACCATTTGTTGTGGAAAATTTTATCCATCGCCCATCCGGTCAGGCCCTCCAGTACTGTGACCAGAATAACCGATAGAAGATAAAGGAGAATCAGATTCTCTTTATATGGTGTGAGCACTGCGATTACGGCCGTTACGCCCACACCGTAAATCGGGCAAATCGGTCCGTTCAGAAATCCCCGGTTGACAAACCGGTGACTTTTACAGGCAGCAAATCCCACTTCTGTACACCAGCCCAAGAATCCATACACAAAAAAATAAAGCAATAAATAGTAAATGTCCATGTGGATAGTCCCCTCTCAATGTGAATTGTTATAATTTTAAATATAGAGTACCTGTTCTTGTGAAAAAAGTCAATCCGATAGGCGAAACTAACAAGCCTATATTGACATACTGTGTCAAAGAAGATACAATCTCTAATAGAGAATAATTATCAATAAGATTATTCCCGCGGGCAACGAGCCAAGCAGCCATGCCTGCATGGATATTTGGCGGCTGCCGCGAGGGGTGCTGAGTGCCTGTGACACTCGTTTAGCACCGACCGAAGCGGAGCGCAGACCAAATACCCCGCCCCTTGGGGCGTATCAAATTTGATGCCCCGTTGCTTGCAGCGGGGGCTTTGACTTTCAAATGAAAAAAAGAATCTTTGGAAAACAGATAGAGAAAGGAAGTAGGAATGATGAGATTGAAAGAAGGAAAGAACAATCATGTCTATGAAGTTATAGACATTCAGGTTGGACTGAATCTGGAACGGAGGCTGGAGGCGCTTGGTCTTACAACCGGTTCTAAGATTATGATTTTAAATAATGATAAGAAGGGCGCGCTTACTGTGAAGTTCCGTGGAACGAGATTTGCAATGGGGAAACGGATTGCCGACCATATTACGGTGAAGGAGGCGGCCGCATGAATTGTTGTCACGATAACGGAGAAAAACAGCAGAACCTCACGTTTGGAAAGAATGTTATTAATGTGGGTTTTATCGGAAACCCGAACTGCGGAAAGACGACTTTATTCAACGCTTATACGGGAGCAAACCTGAAAGTGGCGAACTGGCCGGGCGTTACGGTTGAGAAAAAAGAGGGCAAGGCAATCTATAAAGGACAGGAATTCAAATTGATTGACTTACCGGGAATTTACAGTCTGACTTCTTATACAATGGAAGAAAAAGTATCCAGAGAGTGTATCATGAGTGATGAAGTGGACGTCATTGTAGATGTAGTGGATGCATCCTGTCTGGAGCGTAATCTGTACCTGACACTACAGTTGATTGAGCTTGGCAAGCCGGTGGTGCTTGCACTCAATATGATGGATATAGTGGAGGAGCGGGGAATGGAAATCGACCTGCACCGTCTGCCGGAGATGCTTGGTATACCGGCGATTCCTGTTTCTGCCAGAAAGCGGAGCGGATTGGAGATTTTGATGCATGCGGTGGCACATCACAAAGAATATCAGAAGCCGGGGCCGTTTATTCATCATCATTCACAGAAAAGCGGTCATATACATAATCACCACAATGAATATGCGATGGTTTATCAGGATTATATCGAGGATAAGATTGACCAGATTACGGAAGAAGTGGTAAAAAAATATCCGGAGATGGAGAATCAGCGCTGGCATGCGATTAAGATGCTGGAGCAGGATGAGGAAGTGATGAAAAAGTACCCCGTTGATTTGCCGGAAGTCCTGAACCGCAGCTATGAGAAAGATTTGATTAATCAGAAATATGATTTTATCGAGGAAATCATTGACGAAACGCTTGTGAATAAAAGCAGCAAAGAGGAACGGACCGAGAAGATTGACCGGTATATGACGGGAAAATGGCTTGGGCTGCCGATTTTCCTCGGAATCATGGCGCTTGTGTTTTTCCTGACATTTACCGTGGGGGACTGGCTGAAGGGATTTTTTGAAATAGGGTTGGAATGGATTTCCGGTACGGTCGGAGGTCTGCTTGTGGCAGGAAATGTCAGTCCGATGCTGCAGTCACTGATTGTAGACGGAATTATTTCCGGTGTGGGCGGTATTCTGACCTTTCTGCCGAACATCTTTATTTTGTTTCTGGCGCTGGCATTTCTTGAGGACAGCGGATACATGTCCAGAGTAGCATTTGTCATGGATGATATTATGAGCAGACTCGGGTTGTCGGGACGTGCATTTCTTCCGATGCTGCTTGGGTTCGGCTGCTCTGTCCCGGCAGTTATGGCGTCGCGTGCGCTGGAGCACAGAAAAGACCGTCTGAAGACGATACTTGTGACACCATTTATGTCATGCAGTGCCAGACTTCCGATTTACGTGTTGTTTTCATCCATGTTTTTCGGGAAAAAGGCGATGCTTGCCTGCTATTCGATGTATCTGATCGGAATTGTCGTTGCAATTGTGACCGCATTTATCATATCGAAGATAGATGGCAGCAAAGCGGAACACGCACTTCTGATTGAGCTGCCGGAGTACAAGGCGCCAAATGCGAGGACAATTGCGATTTATGTGTGGGAAAAAGTGAAAGATTATCTGAGCAAGGCGGGAACCGTTATTTTTATTGCATCCATCATTATGTGGTTCATCCTGAACTTCGGTGTAAACGGATATGTAACGGATATTTCAGAAAGCTTTGGCTCTGTAATCGGAAAGGCAATCGTGCCGGTTTTCCAGCCAATCGGTCTCGGATACTGGCAGATTATCGTGGCACTGATTTCCGGTATCGCGGCAAAGGAAGTTGTTGTATCAAGCTGTAGTGTATTGTTCGGAATTCAGAATATCACGACGGCGCATGGGATGACCAGTTTCGTTGCGGCACTCGGCACTATGGGATTCGGACCGGCAAACGCATATGCGATGATGGTATTCTGCCTGTTGTATGTGCCGTGCACTGCAACCATTGCAACAATAAACCGTGAGGTCGGAAGTAAAAAACTGACAGCCGGATTTATCGCATTCCAGCTCATTGTAGCATGGGCGATAAGCTTTGTGGCGTATCATATTGCTGGGATTTTTGTGTAGTAAACAGAGGGGACAACGGAGGGGACAGTCCCTTCTGACAGGGGACTGTCCCCTATCAGAAGGGACTGTCCCCCCTTGCGTTCGGTTGTCAGAATATTCAGAATAAAATATAAAAATGCTTGGTAAGAATTAATTTAGGTAGTCCACCATGGTTAGACACAGCCCATGGGCAGAAGCCGGCGGGGGAGAAGATTCTTCTCCGCTGAAGATTCGTTCAATACAGGAAATGCTGCGCTGACCGGTTCCGATATCTAGCAAAGTGCCAACAATCAGCCGCGGCATCTGGCGGAGAAAATCATTTCCTTTCAGCAAAATCTGAAATTCTGTACCGGAAGGTGTTTCCGAGGGAACAAGAATACTAATCTCAAACAGTTCTTTTTCAGTAGATTTCTTACTCTTTCCAGTGGAAAAGTTTTTAAAATCGTGTATCCCTGTAAATAATTCCGCAGCCTGTCGCATGTCATCAACATTTAGCCGGGAAACTGTGTGATACAGATATTTCCGAGTGAATACATTTTCCACAGGAGCGCAGTCGATGCGGTACAGGTAAGTCTGCGACCGGGCGTTGAGACCTGCGTGGAAACGTTCAGGCATTTCCGCGGCAGATAAGATGGAAATGTCCTGAGGCAGGTAGTGGTTTAATTCCTGCCGGATGGTTTCAACGGAAAGGGCGCAGTTTGTTTTAAAACTGGCGATTTGAGCTGCTGCATGAACACCGGGCTCTGTCTTTGCTCCTCCAAACAGTTCGATGGATTCGCCGGTCATTTTATAAAATGTTTCGATTATTTTTCCGGAGATTGTTGCGGAATTGTCTTTCTTACCGGGGCGCTGCCAGCCTTGATAGCGGGTTCCGTCATATTCGATAGTCAGTTTAATGTTGCGCATACGTATGCTCCTTGTTTCGTTTTCTTTTTAATAGCATCATACAACAGTTTTTCTGATTTGAACAGACTGGAAATAGAAGATAGCGAATTGAAAAATTTAGAATATTCTGAAAATGAATGACAAAGGGGACAGTCCCTTCTGACAGGGGACAGTCCCCTGTCAGAAGGGACTGTCCCCTTTGTCTCCTTTGTTAGTTCCGCCTTTGGTACGAATCATCCCGGTTATCATCTGAATCGTCCGGTCAATCTGTGCCTGTTCTTCGGCGGATTTCCCCTCTTTTAAGATTCCGAGAATCAGATTGACTTCATCAGGCGTAAACTGAATTCCTTTTTTATTTGCTCCCGTTATCAGCGCCATCATGATGGGCATCATCTCCCGTCCGGATTTCCCGGCTGTCTTTGCCGCTGCCATCTGAATCAGTTCGTACTTCATCGGATCGATATTTTTCAGAAGAGGATTGTTCATCCATTCGTTCATGTGTTGCGTCTCCTTCCTGTTCAAATATGTTCTGATATGTCTGAAACATTTCCTGTTGTTCCGGCGAAAGCATTCCCATTATCAGGTCCTTGGGGTTGAATGTGCCGGATGAGTTATCGGAATCTGTATTGGAGGTGGTCTGAAACATCTGGACCATTTCCATCATATTCATGACATCCCGAAAGGTGGACAGCATGCTCTGTTCATTTTCAGGAAGATATGGTGTGATTTCTTCTAAAACCCCGGTCAGCGATGGGGAATCCCCGTTGAGAGTCTGTGAGTGGAGTTTTACTGTAAAATGCTGAAAAAACTGGATGGTATGCTGCAGCTCCAGAAATTTTATCAGGATTCCAAGTGATTTCTGATTGGATGCAGGAGTATATGGGAGCAGCAGTTTCAGCATCTGAAGTTCCGGCGGAACGGTCAGCTCATCGAACGGTGTGATTGGGCGGTTTGTTTTCTTTTCCATAAGCACTCCTGATTCTTACGTTATACATATATATGAAAGCGTGTATGGGATTATGCACATACGGAAAAACTAAATACTGTGTTCCGACATATTATATAGAGAGGAAAAATAAATCAGCAGGAGATTTTGTTATGAGGCGAAAATTGATTATTGATGGAAATGCGGTATATGAGTTGGACGAAGATTGTATGCTGAAAAAGCGGCTGGATAAAGAAGAATCAGAGAAAAGGCGGGCGGCGGAAAAGAACGCCGAAAAAGGAAAAGAAAAGTGACACAGGAATGAGGGGATGCGGTATTGAAACCGCATCCCCTCATTCTGATTTACAGTTAGGTAGTTTTCTTTATGATTAGCATCCGCATCCGAATCCGTTTCCACATCCGCCGCAGAAGATGAGGATAAGGATAATCCACAGGCAAGAATCATTCATGCATCCACAGCCATCACCCATTCTGTTGTTTCCACATCCACAGCAGAAGATAAGAAGAAGGATAATCCACAGACAGGAATTATTATTTCCCCAGTTTCCTCCGCAATTGTCGCATCCACAGTTTGTAGCAGTTAAATCACTCATTCTTGTAAATCCTCCAAATAAGATTGTTTACAGTTCATAATATGAATCTGCCTGAAAATGTGTGAAGAAAAAGTTTTTCTTTTTCCTGCAAAGGGACGCACTACGGGTACATTTATTGAATAAGGTGAAAAAAAGAGTTTTTTTATGAAGCGGGTAAAAGAATCGATTGGATATTGGACGAAGGAAATCAGAAACGGAAATTTTCATGGAAATGGAATCGTGGCAGCGGTGCTCGATACCGGAATTATTCTGCATCCGGATTTTGACAGAAGAATCCTTGGATTTGCAGATTTTGTCGGACGGCGGCAGCAGATTTATGATGACAGCGGGCATGGGACGCACGTAGCAGGGATTCTTGCGGGCAGCGGAAAAATGTCGGACGGTCTCTATGGAGGAATTGCACCGGAGACGGGGCTGCTTGTGGCGAAGGTGCTTGACCGTATGGGAAATGGCACAGTCAAGAGTGTATTGGAAGGGATTGACTGGGTATTGTATATGCGGCGGAAATACAATCTCCGTATTGTCAATATTTCTGTAGGCGCGCAGCCGGAATTACACGAGCGGGAGGAGGAGCGGCTGGTCGCAGGGGTGGAGGCGCTGTGGGATGCAGGGCTTGTGGTTGTAGTATCCGCAGGAAATTACGGACCGGAACAGGGGACAATTGCGGTTCCGGGCAGCAGCCGGAAGGTGATTACGGTGGGCGCATCGGCAGAATATTCTCAAAAAAACCTGAATACTGTAGGGATTGCAGGAAGAAAGACGGAAAAAGAATGGAATTATTCCGGAAGAGGACCGACGGAATCGTGTGTGGTGAAACCGGATTTGGTTGCACCGGGAACAAACATTATAAGCTGCAATGGGGGGTACATTAACCGTTGGAAAAAACCGTATGTTGCCAAAAGCGGAACTTCGATGGCAACCCCGGTGGTATCCGGTGCAATCGCCTGCCTGTTATCCAAATATCCGGATATGACAAATGTGGAAGTAAAATTGAAGTTACGGGAAAGCTGCACACCGGATTTGTCAGGAAATCAAGGGTGGGGAATGCTGGATATGGAACGGCTGATGAGGTAAAAAAGTAAAAGGAAAAACAAAAATCGGGAAAAAGAAAACCGCTGTCAAGAAAAAATACTTGACAGGTATGCGGATTTCATGTAAGATAGCAAAGGTGATAATAATGAATGAGATTTTGGAACAGTCGTTATTGTATGATTTTTATGGAGAATTGCTGAACGACCATCAGAAAGAAGTGTATGAGCAGTTTGTATTAGATGACCTGTCGCTGAGCGAGATTGCGCAGGAAGCAGGCATAAGCAGACAGGGTGTACACGATTTGGTGAAACGGTGTCAGAAGATACTGGAAGGATATGAAGAAAAGCTGCATCTGGTAGAGAAGTTCCTTTCTATTAAGGAAAAAGTAGGTGAGATTGACAACGTTCTGGATACCTATGAGGCGACCGGACAGAACCCGGAGCAGATGACGCGGCAGATTCGGCAGATTTCCAATCGGATTATAGAGGAGTTATAGAATGGCATTTGACAGCTTGACAGAAAAACTTCAAAATGTATTTAAGAATCTGAGAAGTAAAGGACGTCTGACAGAGGAGGATGTAAAAGCGGCTCTGAAGGAAGTCAAGATGGCACTTCTTGAGGCGGATGTAAACTTCAAGGTTGTAAAAGGATTTATAAAAGATGTCCAGGAGCGGGCGATTGGTCAGGATGTAATGAATGGATTGAATCCTGGTCAGATGGTCATCAAGATTGTAAATGAGGAACTTGTACGGCTGATGGGCTCTGAGACAACGGAGATTGCGCTTCAGCCGGGCAGCGCGACAACGGTCATTATGATGGCAGGTCTGCAGGGAGCAGGTAAGACCACAACTACTGCAAAGCTGGCAGGAAAGTTCAAGTTAAAAGGAAAGAAACCTCTTCTTGTTGCATGTGACGTCTATAGGCCGGCTGCGATTAAACAGTTGGAAATCAATGGAGAAAAGCAGGGCGTGGAAGTCTTTTCCATGGGAGATAAGATAAAACCCGCTGACATCGCAAAGGCTGCGATGGAACATGCTGCGAAGAACAAGAATAATATTGTAATTCTGGATACTGCCGGACGGCTTCACATTGATGAAGACATGATGGCAGAGTTACAGGAGATTAAGGAAACAGTTACCGTACATCAGACAATTTTGGTTGTGGATGCCATGACTGGTCAGGATGCGGTAAATGTGGCATCCAATTTCAATGAAAAGATTGGGATTGATGGCGTGATTGTCACAAAGCTCGACGGTGATACAAGAGGCGGTGCAGCGCTGTCAATTAAAGCAGTGACCGGCAAACCGATTCTCTATGTCGGTATGGGGGAGAAACTTTCCGATTTGGAACAGTTTTATCCCGATAGAATGGCATCCCGTATTCTCGGTATGGGAGATGTCCTGACACTGATTGAAAAAGCAGGGACAGAGCTGGACGAGGAAAAAGCCAAAAAGACAATGGAAAAGATGAAGAAAGCCCAGTTTGATTATGAGGATTACCTTGATAGTATGGCTCAGATGAAGAAGATGGGAGGCCTATCAAGCGTCATGGGTATGATGCCGGGGCTTGGCGGTCTTGGCGGAAAGAAGATACCGGAGTTGGATTCCGAGGAAAATGAAAAGAAGATGGCGGGAATGGAAGCAATGATTCTTTCCATGACAATCGAGGAGCGGCACAATCCGGATCTGCTCAATCCATCCCGGAAACACCGGATTGCAAGAGGCGCCGGCGTCGATATATCAGAGGTTAACCGGATGGTGAAACAGTTCAATGAGACACGGAAGATGATGAAGAAACTTCCGGGGCTCATGGGAGGCAAAGGTGGTAAGAAAGGCAGATTCAAATTACCTTTTTAACACATAAATTTTAAACAAAAGTATGCGGAAGATACAATCCGCCAAAGTAGTAAGGAAAAAAGAAAGGACAGGTATTTTAACATGGCAGTAAAAATCAGATTAAGAAGAATGGGACAGAAGAAGGCTCCTTTTTATAGAATCATTGTAGCTGATTCTAGATCTCCAAGAGACGGAAGATTCATTGAGGAAATCGGAACATATGATCCGAACTGTGAGCCAAGCGCAATCAAAGTTGACGAAGAAGCAGCTAAAAAATGGCTTAACAACGGTGCTCAGCCAACAGAAGTTGTTGGAAAAATTTTCAAGGCAGCGGGAATCGAGAAATAAATTTCACTGTTTAAGTTCAGGTAAAACAAGCTGTTTTCGCGGAGGTGCGCGTGAATGAAAGAATTAGTAGAAGTAATTGCGAAAGCATTAGTGGACAACCCGGAAGGCGTGGTTGTCACGGAAAAACAGGATGGGAAGACAACCGTGCTGGAAGTACATGTCGCTGACGGCGATATGGGAAAAGTAATCGGAAAGCAGGGGCGTATCGCAAAAGCAATCCGTTCTGTTGTAAAGGCTGCTGCAGCCAAAGAAGATAAGAGAGTAGTTGTTGATATCGTTCAATAACGGGAAAAGAGGGACAGGCTTCCATGTGAGGACTGCCCCTTTCTTTTGTAAATGTAAATGAACAGTTACAAATAAAGGAGGTTTATATGGAACAGCTATTGCAAGTGGGAGTTATCTCGTCTACGCACGGGGTGCGTGGGGAGGTGAAAGTATTTCCGACAACAGATGATGTACAGCGGTTCAGAATGTTGAAACAGGTGATATTGGATACCGGAAAAGAGCAGATGCAGTTGGAGATTCAGGGCGTGAAGTTTTTTAAACAGTTTGCCATTCTGAAATTCAAAGGCATCGATAACATAAATGATATAGAAATGTATAAAGGTAAGGGTCTGTTTGTCACAAGGGAAGATGCGGTAGGGCTCGGAGAGGACGAATATTATATCGCGGATTTAATCGGTATGAAGGTTGTGACAGATGAAGGTGAGACCGGGGAACTGAAAGATGTGATTGAGACCGGGGCAAATGAAGTTTATGTGGTGGAATTTGAGAAACATGGAGAAGTGCTGATTCCGGCAATCCATGACTGCATTTTGGATGTGGATGTGGAAAAGATGCAGATGAGCGTACATTTACTGGAGGGACTTGTGTAATGAATTTCCATATTTTAACATTATTCCCGGAGATGGTAATGAATGGGCTGAATACAAGTATCATCGGCCGCGCGGTGGATAGGGATTTGCTGTCAATTGAGGCGGTAAATATCCGGGATTATGCATTTAATAAGCATCAGAGTGTAGATGATTACCCGTATGGCGGCGGCGCCGGGATGCTGATGCAGGCAGAGCCGGTGTACCTGGCATATAAAGCGGTGGAGGACGCAATCCTGAAAAGAAAGCGGGAAGAACTGGAAAGCGTTAAATCCGGCGGAGAATCAAAAACGGAGGACGCATGTAAGAATAATGGAAATGAAACAAAACTCCGGGTAGTCTACCTTTCCCCGCAGGGGGATGTTTTCAGCCAGGAAATGGCAGAAGAACTGGCACAGGAGGAAGACCTTATCCTGCTTTGTGGACATTACGAAGGAATTGATGAGCGTGTACTGGAAGAAATTGTGACCGATTATGTGTCCATTGGGGATTATGTGCTGACTGGCGGAGAACTTCCGGCGATGGTGATGGTAGATGCGGTTTCACGGTTGGTTCCGGGGGTGCTGCATAATGACGTGTCGGCAGAATTTGAGTCATTTCAAGACAATCTTCTGGAATATCCGCAGTATTCCAGACCGGAGGAGTGGCACGGCAGAAAAGTGCCGGAGGTATTAATGTCCGGACATCACGCGAATATTGAAAAATGGCGCCGTGAGCAGTCTATTCTCAGGACGAAAGAGCGAAGGCCGGACTTACTGGAGAAGTGTGAACTGACAGAAAAAGAGAAAAAATGGCTAAAAAATTTACCAAAATAATGAAAAATTGTTCTAACAGTGCCTTTTTGTTTTGCGGTAACATAGTAACAGCAGCAGTGATGGGAGAGGAGTCCCTGACAGCAGAACCGGAAATAAAAGGAGGACAAATTTACGATGAGAGAAGTAATTAATTTCAATACAAAATGGGCATTTACAAAGGAGGCGGCAGAGGTGCCTCAGACAATGCCGGAAAAATGGTACTGGGTAAATCTGCCGCACTCATGGAATGCTATTGACGGACAGGACGGGGGTTCCGACTATTACCGCGGAACGGCATATTATGCAAAGGAAGCAGAGCGTATTGACCTGCCGGAGGCAGAGCAATATTATCTGGAGCTGTGCGGAGCAAATTCTTCTGCAGATGTGTATGTAAACGGAAAGAAACTGGCGCACCATGACGGCGGATATTCTACATGGAGAGTAAATGTCACAGATGTATTGGAAGATAAGAATCTGTTTGTAATCGCTGTAGATAACAGTGCAAACGAAACGGTGTATCCACAGATGGCAGACTTTACATTCTACGGCGGACTGTACCGGAATGTCAATCTGATTGCGGTGAGTGAATCTCATTTTGATTTGGATTATTACGGAGGACCCGGAATTAAAGTAACCCCGGAAGTACAAGGAACTGATGCAAAGGTTGAGGTGAAAGTGTACCTTACAAATGCAAAGGAAGACCAGACACTGGTTTATACAATCAAAGACAAAGAGGGAAATGTAGTAGCAGAGAAAAAATCCGCAGCGGATACAAAGGCAGAGTTTGTAATTCCGAATGTGCATCTGTGGAATGGAAAGAAAGATCCATATCTCTATACAGCAGAAGTGTCTCTAGAGAACGCTAAAGAGACTTTAGATGCTGTCAGCACACGGTTCGGATGCCGGTTCTATGAGATTGATCCTGAAAAAGGTTTCATTCTGAACGGGGAAAGCTACCCGCTGCGCGGCGTATCCCGCCATCAGGATAGATGGGGATATGGAAATGCACTTCTTCCGGAGCATCACAGGGAAGATATTGAGCTGATCTGCGAGCTTGGAGCGACGACAATCCGCCTGGCCCACTATCAGCATGACCAGTATTTCTATGATCTTTGTGATGAAAAGGGACTGGTAATCTGGGCAGAGATTCCATACATCTCCAACCACATGCCGGCTGGCCGTGAGAATACAATTTCCCAGATGAAAGAACTGATAACCCAGAATTACAATCATCCGTCCATTGTTGTATGGGGATTATCCAATGAGATTACAATGTCCGGGAAATCTACCGAAGATTTGCTTGAAAATCACAATATCCTGAATGATATGGTGCATGAGATGGACAAAACAAGGCTGACAACTATGGCGGTAGTATCTATGTGTGATATCCATGATCCATATATCCAGATTCCGGATGTGGTTTCTTACAACCATTACTTTGGGTGGTATGGCGGAAATACGTCGATGAACGGACCGTGGTTTGACAATTTCCATAAAGAATTCCCTAATATTCCGGTTGGCGTGAGCGAGTATGGGTGTGAGGCGCTGAACTGGCATACATCGAATCCGAAACAGGGCGATTATACGGAGGAATATCAGGCGCACTACCACGAGGAGCTGATTAAGCAGCTTTACACAAGACCATATATATGGGCAACCCACGTATGGAACATGTTTGATTTTGGCGCTGATGCACGAAATGAAGGCGGGGAGAATGGACAGAACCATAAGGGGCTGATTACATTTGACCGGAAATATAAGAAAGATGCATTTTATGCATACAAAGCATGGCTGTCTGACGAGCCGTTCGTACATATCTGCGGAAAACGTTACGTTGACCGTGTGGAGGATGTGACAAAGGTAACGGTATACTCCAACCTTCCGGAAATAGAGCTTTTTGTAAATGGACAGAGTCTTGGAAAGCAGGAAAGTAAAGAACATTTCTTCTACTTCGAAGTGCCGAACGCAGGGGAGTCAGCGCTGAAGGCGGTAGCGGGAGATTGTACAGACGAGAGCCACATCCGCAAAGTGGACACATTTAATGAGGAATATCGTCTGAAAGAAAAAGGGGCAGTCCTGAACTGGTTTGATATCACAGAAGTGGAAGGCTGCTATTCTCTGAATGATACAATTGAGGATATCATGAAAGCGCCGGAGGGGGCACAGCTTCTGACGGGCATGTTCCAGAAGATGGCGGAATCCTCATCCGGAGAAGGAATGCAGTTGAATGATGCGCTGCTGAAGATGCTTGGAAGTTTCACAATCCTGAGACTGACAGGCATGATGGGAACAGCAGGAGTAACCGTAACAAAAGAGCAGTTGCTCGGAATGAATGCGGCGCTGAACCAGATTAAGAGATGCGAATAATTTTTGCAAATAATTATACAAATATTTTTTACGACAAATATTTTTTGAGGAAAACCCCTTGCATCTTGGCGATAAGTATGATAAAATACAACAGTTGTTTGTGAAAAGAAGAGCGATGGTCCTCTGGCACACAAAGGTGTTAAGAACGTCAAATATTAAGGAGGTCACACAATGAACGATATTATTAAGAATATTGAAGCAGAGCAGATTAAAGAGAACGCTCCGGAATTCAGCGTAGGTGATACTGTAAAAGTATACGCTAAGATTAAAGAGGGTAACCGTGAAAGAATTCAGGTTTTCGAAGGAACTGTTTTAAAGAGACAGGGCGGCGGAGTCAGAGAAACTTTCACAGTAAGGAAGAACTCCAACGGAGTCGGAGTTGAGAAAACCTGGCCAATCCATTCCCCACATGTTGAGAGAGTAGAAGTTGTCCGCAGAGGTAAAGTAAGAAGAGCGAAACTGAACTACTTAAGAGGACGTGTAGGTAAGAGAGCAAAAGTAAAAGAATTAGTAAAATAATTTATGATGAGAGAGGGACAATTACAAATTTGTAGTTTGTCCCTTTTCTTAATTGTAAAACAATTCTGAAAACGGAGAGCAGAGGGGACAGTCCCTTTTGCAAAGGGGACTGTCCCCTCTGCTCTCCCCCTTTGTATAATGAGGTATGTCGATGAAGATGTCAAAAGTGAAGAATGGTCGGCGGACGAAGAAAAAACGTAAAACGAGATTGCATTTCCGCAGAGGATACCGCTCGTTTAATGCGGGTAAAATGAAGGAAATTATCATCTGGCTTGTAGAAATCATTGCGGTCTGTGTACTGGCGTGGATGCTTGTAAGCCTGTTTGGACAGCGTGTCAGCAATGCAGGAGATTCCATGAGGCCTGTTCTGAAAAATGGGGATGTTGTACTGATAGACAGAATGGTTTATAATGCAAAGAAACCGGGGCGCGGAGACATCATTGCATTTAAACCCAATGGAAACGAAAATACGCATTATTCAATTAAGCGGGTGGTCGGTCTTCCCGGGGAGACGGTGCAAATCAAGGATGGAAAGGTGTACATCAACGGAGAAGCGCTCAAAAAGGATGTATATGTTTCAGATATCGGGTTTGCGGGGATTGCGGAAGAACCGGTGGAACTTGGCGAAACGGAGTATTTTGTGCTTGGTGATAACTGTGAGGGCAGTGATGACAGCCGGCTGGCAGATGTCGGAAATGTGACGCGAAGTGATATTTACGGAAAGGTCTGGTTCGTGACAAGTTTCGGCGGAAATTTTGGATTTGTGAAATGACAGTTACGAAGAAAAGTGACAAAGACAGGAGGACATTATGCATTTTCAATGGTATCCAGGTCATATGACCAAAGCGAGAAGAATGATGCAGGAAAATATTAAGCTGATTGATTTGGTGATTGAGCTTGTAGATGCGAGAATTCCGATGAGCAGCCGGAATCCGGATATTGATGAACTGGGCAAAAATAAAGCAAGGCTGATTCTGCTGAATAAGTCAGATTTGGCGGAAGAGAAATGGAATGATGCATGGATTGAGTATTTCAGAGGAAAAGGCTACTCAGCAGTCAAGGTGAATTCTAAGAAAGGCGGCGGAATCAAGTCCATTCACAGCGTGATTCAGGACGCCTGTAAGGAAAAAATTGAACGTGACAGAAAGCGCGGGATTCTGAATCGTCCGGTACGTGCGATGGTGGTAGGTATTCCGAATGTAGGAAAATCTACATTTATCAATGCACTTGCGGGAAAAGCCTGTGCGAAAACCGGAAATAAACCGGGTGTGACGAAAGGAAAGCAGTGGATTCGCCTGAACAAAAATGTAGAGCTTCTGGATACGCCGGGAATTCTCTGGCCTAAATTTGAGGATCAGAATGTAGGGCTGAAACTTGCATATATCGGTTCTATCAAAGACGAGATTCTGAACACGGAAGAACTGGCAGCGGAATTGTGCCATTTTCTCATAGAGAAATACTCCGGTGTGCTTGCTAAGAAGTACGGGGTTGAAGAGGCGGGGGATGGCTTTGCACTTTTGCGCAGTGTTGCCGAGAGCAGACACTGTCTGGTCCGTGGAAATGAATTTGATACGGAAAAAGCAGCAAGACTTCTGTTGGATGATTTCAGGAACGGAAGATTGGGAAGGATTACACTGGAATTTCCCGAATCAATGTGATTTTTAGGAAGAGCACAGATAAGGGAAATTTTTTTTCAGAAACGAAGATAGTTTGACAGAAAAAGAGGTTAGCATGGAAGAGAAAAGCATATTTCGGGAGCTGTTTGGATGGCTCATTTACATCATCATAATTGTAGGACTGTCTCTGCTGATTATTACCTTTGTAGGTCAGCGCACAAAGGTAAGCGGACATTCGATGGAAACAACACTTTCAGACGGGGATAATCTGATTGTGGATAAAATCAGTTACCGGTTCCGGAGTCCGAAACGGTTTGAAATCATCGTCTTCCCGTTCCAATACGAGCAGAATACATACTATATCAAGAGAATTATCGGACTTCCGGGAGAAACGGTGCAGATAATGGACGGTTATGTTTATATCAACGGTGAGTTGTTGGATGAGAATTACGGGAATGAGCTGATGGAAGATCCGGGAATAGCAGCAGAGCCAATTACGTTGGGTGAAGACGAATATTTCGTGCTCGGGGATAACAGGAATCACAGTTCGGACAGCCGGGACCCGTCCGTCGGTATTTTGCACAGAAGTGAGCTGATGGGAAGGGCATGGATTCGAATCTGGCCGTTTGATAAATTTGGAGTGATTAAGCATGAGTGAGAAAATCAGTATCATCAGACAAAGGTTTGAGAGTGCTAACCAAAAACAGGTGCAGGGATTGTATCAGAAATATGCAAAAGACACACGAATCGGCGTACAGAACCTGATTTGCAAATATAAAAAACAGGAAGAAAAACTTCAGGAAGAGCGGGAACGTTTGGAGGGAATGCGGGAGTTTGAGCACTGTTATGCCGCGTGTCAGATGATTTGCGGAATTGATGAGGCGGGAAGAGGACCTCTGGCAGGCCCGGTTGTGGCGGGGGCAGTGATTTTACCGGAGGATTGTGAGATTCTGTATCTCAATGATTCCAAAAAGCTTTCTGCAAAAAAACGGGAAAAACTTTACGACGAGATTATGGAGAAGGCGGTGGCAACCGGAGTCGGGATGGCATCCCCGGCGAGAATTGATGAGATTAACATACTGCAGGCAACTTACGAGGCAATGAGGGAGGCAATCGGGAAGCTTGGTGTGATGCCGGAGATTTTGCTTAATGACGCAGTGACGATACCGGAAGTAGACATCTGCCAGGTGCCGATTATCAAGGGTGATGCGAAAAGCGTGTCAATTGCGGCGGCAAGTATTCTTGCCAAAGTGACAAGAGACCGGCTGATGGTGCAGTATGATGAGATCCTTCCCCAGTATGGGTTTGCAAAACATAAAGGATACGGCTCGGCGGAGCATATTGCAGCGTTGAAGAAATATGGCCCGTCACCGATTCATCGCAGGACATTTATCAAAAACGTTTTGTAATCAGTACACTGGTGCACTGTATCATGCGGAGAAAGTGTATGAATAAACGGCAGGTTGGAAGTATTTATGAGCAGGCGGCGGGATATTATCTGGAACAGCAGGGATATCAGATACTGGAGTATAATTACCGGTGCCGCATCGGTGAGATTGACATTGTAGCAAAGGATGGAGAGTACCTTGTATTTTGTGAGGTTAAATACCGGAAAAGCGGTCAGTCGGGAAATCCCCTTGAAGCGGTTAACGGGAAAAAGCAGCAGACGATTTATCACTGTGCCTTATATTACATGACGGAACACCACATTCGGCAGGATGTGCCATGCAGGTTTGATGTGGTCGGAATCGAGGAGCATAAAATAGCACTTATCAAAAATGCGTTTGAAGGGGTTTAGCATATCGGTATATTTGCAATCAGAAAGTTTCGGGAGGAAATGATATGAGTCTTGGATTGAACTATAAAAATCAGGAACCCGTTTTCCGGGAGGTGGAGACGGACACTCCATTTCTGGAATATCCGCTTCTGGCGGACACCGGAGTCGTGCGTCATGGGTTTTCCACCCGGCTCGGAGGAGTCAGCGAAGGCTGCTATTCTTCATTGAACCTGAGTTTTACAAGAGGAGACAGTGAAGATGCTGTGAGGGAAAATTACCGCAGGATTGCAGCCGCTATCGGTGTGAAATGTGAAAATATGGTGTTTTCGCAGCAGACACACACAATCAATGTGCGTGTCGTGACAGAGCAGGACCGTGGAATGGGATTTACCCGTCCGGTGGAGTATACGGATGTGGACGGACTGGTTACGAATGTTCCGGATATCTGTCTTGTGACATTCTATGCAGATTGCGTGCCGCTGTATTTTGTGGATCCGGTAAAGCGCGTGATTGGGCTGAGCCACTCCGGCTGGCGTGGAACAGTAGGAAAAATCGGAAAAGAGACGGTCCGTATGATGAGGCAGCAATTTGGCAGTAATCCGGCAGATATTCTGGCGGCAATCGGACCGTCCATCTGCATGGACTGTTATGAGGTCAGTGAAGATGTTATTTTGAAGTTCCGAGAGAATTTTGCCGGGGTTTACTGGAAGGATTTATTTTATAAAAAAGAAAACGGAAAATATCAGTTGGATCTGTGGAAAGCAAATGAGATTGTATTTGCAGAAGCGGGAATCCTGCCGGAGCATATGGCGGTAACAAATGTGTGTACACATTGCAACAGCAATCTTTTGTACTCCCATCGGACAATGGGGGATAAGCGGGGCAATCTCGCGGCATTTTTGGCATTGCGGGCAGAACCGGAGCAATAGAAACATATTACAGACAGATGGGAAACGGAGGAAGATATATGACAACAGCAGATGAGCTGCAGCAGTCGGCACAGGAATCTGTAAACGAAGTGAGTCAGAACATGAGTCAGTTTAACAGCTATATTCAAGACCATATTCCGGACTTTATCAATTTTGGAATTAAAGCATTAATTGCGGTTATCATTTTTTTAATCGGAAGGTTTCTGATCAAATGGATTCGCAGGAGCGTACAGTATTCATTCCAGAGAAAGGGTGCGGATACCGGGATTGCACAGTTTGTCGATTCTATGTTAAAGTTCGGGCTTTACGTTTTGCTTTTGATTATCGTTGCGGGAAATCTCGGAATTGAGTTGTCTTCCATAACCGTTCTGTTTGCATCTGCGGGTGTCGGAATCTCATTGGCATTACAGGGCGTACTTACTAATTTTGCGGGAGGAGTGCTGATTCTGATGCTCCGTCCGTTCACCGTCGGAGATTATATCATAGAGGACACGAACAGGAACGAGGGAACGGTCAAAGAGATTAAAATTTTCTATACAAAGTTAAGTACCGTAGACAACAAAACGATTGTCATTCCAAATGGAACGCTGACGAATAACAGTCTGACAAACGTAACTGCAAAAGCAGAGCGGCAGTTGGATTTGAAAGTGGGAATTTCCTACCAGTCAGATTTAAAGAAGGCAAAACTGCTGCTGGAGCAGCTCCTGAAGGGGCATCCCAGCATCCTCACGGATGAGGAATGGCGTGTGTTTGTTGATTCACTTGGCGACAATGCGGTAGTGCTCGGAGTACGCGCGTGGGTAAAAACAGAGGGATATTGGAATACAAGGTGGGAATTGTTGGAGCAGATTAAGCTGAAGTTTGACGAAGAGGAAATTGATATTCCATATAATCAGCTTACGGTGCATATGCAGAGTTACAAAGATAATCTGCAGTGATGGACTTGCACAGTTGTTCCTTATAAATCTGTGTATTGCCGGGCGGAAACACAAGTAATCGCGCGAATTATCGTGAATTATTGTGAAAATTATTGCGAAAATATAAAAAGTAGTTGAAATTTGGGGCAAAAGACGATATAATAGCAAAGGTTCGTTATTTAGCCAATGCCGAAATAGCTCAGTTGGTAGAGCACTTCACTCGTAATGAAGGGGTCGTCGGTTCGAGTCCGATTTTCGGCTTACAGGAAAATGGATAAAAATATTCTTTGGTAGATTTGTTCATGTTTGTACAGGTGTGATGGTTGTTATTCCATTTAATAAAAATAAAACTGAGTGCGGCTATGCCGTGTTTTAGATGAAAAGAGAAAAAGCTGTGGTTGGGATTACTGACTACAGTTTTTTATTTTCAGCATTTTTTACAAAATAAATTTTCTATCTTGTGAAGCGGCGGGATTTATGGTACGATGTCTTCACGAATCAAACATTCTAATAATTCTTTTATCTTTGGCATATCGCCAGCTTATTTCAATGTTTGAATGAATCTACAAAGACAGGGGGGGATGCCTATGCTTGCCCTATTCTCTTTCAGGCTGGTTTACTTTTGACAGCAACTTTTGCTATTTACCAGCCATTTGCTTTTCCGAAGGAGGACTGACTGATTACCGGAGGGAATGGAAAAGCATATAAAACAGAATGAGAAAGAAGAGAGTGTCCGGAGACGGAGGCTTCGAAATATTCCGGTAAAGAGAGAAAAAATCTGAATCTGTAAGCAAAGGACAGATTCAGGAAAGGAGAAAAATGCAGACAAAAAAGATAATACGGGCGGTGTTAGCATTCCTGCCGATATTCGTTCTGGGTGTTATAGGTTTTGCATCGGGTATGTCAATTGTCCATGCACAGGATGGTGAAGAGCCTTTCCCAAAAGCGGGCAGTTACACGGTGTCACTGGAAGATGTAGCGGACGGGACGGTCAGTTTTACCGATACGGCAGAGCGGAAACGGACGCTGGATGCAGGGGAAAATTACGTGGTAAAAGTAATGGCAAAAGACGGCTATGTTTTCAAAGGGATTGTCGTCAGCAACACGGACGGCACGGAAAAGGGGAGCGTGTCCCGACAGGCGTTCGCCAAAAAGTATGGGGCGGAAGATGCAGAATATACGCTTACGATGCCGGAGGGGAATATCATGGTGTCCCCGTGGATAGAAAAGGCTGGAACATCCGGCATACAGGCGGAGACCTATGCGGCAAGGGCGGACTATATGAGCGCGCTCAAGGGAAATATAGGCAACATTGTGCTTGCAGATAATAATAATGTCGTTCATGGCTATTGGAGTGAAGGACTTCTGGGTGTAAACGGAGTGCAGGCATATTGTATCAACCCAACGATAGGATTCCAGAGCTCGTCATGCAGTGCGGTAGATGCCCTCGGATATGGAATCCCACAGGATACCCTGACACAGTGTGCAATGGCAGGACCGCTTGTGTACAACGGATACAATGACCTGAGTACCGATCAGAAATATTTAATGACGCAGATGATAATCTGGCGGCTGCTCAATGGGGTGTACCACTGGAATTATGGAAATATCCATATCGCGGCATGGTCGCTGGATATGAACCGCCAGTCGCAGATACTCGGCGAAGTCTGGGCAAGACTCAACAGTCCGGAAAAGGATGCTTATATTGGGAAAGGGACTGTATATGTCAATGGTTATTCCCAGCCGGTATGCCGGTTCTACTTGGAGCCAAAACAGAAAGGCACGGTGCGCCTGACGAAGACATCCGCAAATACAGAGATTACGAACGGAAATGACTGCTACAGTCTGGAGGGTGCATTTTACGGCATCTGGAAGAATAAGGAGTGTACATCAGGGACTGGATTAAGTTTCACGACCGATAAGAACGGCGTGGCAGACTTAAACGGTACGCTGGATGCGGGAACTTACTTTGTAAAAGAGATTACAGCTCCAAAGGGGTATGCACTGGACCCGACGGTGTATACAGTGCAGGTAAAGCCCAATGAGACAGCACAGTTGAATGCGAAGGATAAACCGCAGAATGACCCGATTGCTATTCTTCTGGGAAAAGTGGATAAGGAAACAAATTTGAACAAACCACAGGGAAGTGCGAGCCTTGAGGGTGCGCAATTTGCAGTCAGGTATTTTGAAGGACAGTATGACACGAATCCTGAAGAACAGGGAATACAAGCTGTAAGACAGTGGGTTGTAAGAACAGATGAGCAGGGTATTGCTATGTTGTCAGAAACATATAAAGTGTCCGGAGGTGATTTTTATAGAAATTCCAGTGGGACTGCAACATTGCCATTAGGAACAATCACCATTCAGGAGACAAAGCCTCCCGAAGGATACTTACTGAATGATGAGGTGTTTGTGAGACAGATAACTTCAGAGGGATTAGTAGAAACAGTAGAAACCTACAACCACCCAATCATCCCGGAGCAGTCCCTGAACCTGAACATCGTCAAGAAACTCAAAGGTACGGACATTGTGATCCCGGGGGTGAAATTCAAACATACCTTGCCGGATGGCACAACGGAGGTTGTCACCACCGATGAAAAAGGACAGGCATCTGTGAAAGCACTGACATGGGGCTTACATACCATCGAGGAAGTCTCTGTCCCGGACGGGTATACGAAGAATCCGGGCAAGGTGACCTTCACGGTGGCTGAGGACAATACGATTACCGTGAAATCCAACACGGCAAAGGAGGAGACAGGCAAGATGACCTTTACCGTAAAAGAGGACGGCAGCGCA
>DCKD01000055.1 GCA_002320245.1 Lachnospiraceae bacterium UBA1683 | reverse complement strand
GGAAGAGGTTTTATCTGTTTGAAAAATGTCAATATCTCATTTTGGGTAGGAGAAAAGATTCATGCGTTTGTCGTGCTGCGCACGGCGGAAAGGTTTCTCACTGCGAGGTTTTTATGTTATAATGACATTAATTATGATGCATGGCATAATAGCATTAATTATGATGGTTGTGCATTAAATAGCTTTTGCAAAACCGCAGAAAACTGCTATGTATCTCTTCAGGGCCCGGTCCGCCTGCGGACATGGTGCCGTGAAAATAAAAAAAGGAAGGTGCTAACCATGTGGGCTTACAATGAAACTTTTTATCAGATATATCCAATTGGATTCTGTGGCGCTCCGTCACACAACGACGGAGTAACCGTTCCCCGAATCCGTAAAATTGCCGAATGGAGTGATTATTTACAGGATTTAGGAATCGGCTCAATCATTCTGAATCCGATTTTCGAATCAGACAACCACGGATACGATACGCGTGATTTCAAAAAAATTGACTGCCGTCTCGGACTCAATGATGATTTCAAAGCAGTCTGTGAATCTTTGCATAAACATCAGGTGAAGATTATGCTGGACGGTGTCTTCAACCATGTAGGGCGCGGTTTCTGGGCGTTTCAGGATGTACAGGAAAAGAAATGGGATTCTCCCTACAAAGACTGGTTTCACATCAGCTTTGACGGAAATAGCTGCTACGATGACGGATTCTGGTATGAAGGATGGGAAGGTCATTTTGAATTGGTAAAATTAAATCTCCAGAACCCTGCTGTTGTAGATTATCTGCTGGACTGCGTCCGTTTCTGGATTGAGGAATTCGGCATTGACGGGCTGCGTCTGGATGTTGCTTACAGTCTGGAACACAATTTCATGCGCCGTCTGCGCGGATTCTGCGAGGAACTGAAACCGGGATTCGCCTTGATAGGAGAGGTTCTGTTCGGCGATTACAACCTGATTGTCAATGATGAGATGCTGCATAGCTGTACAAACTACGAATGCTACAAAGGTATTTTCTCCAGCTTTAACAGCATGAATATGTTTGAGATTGCACATTCCCTGAACCGCCAGTACGGACCGGAGCAATGGTGTATTTACCGTGGGAAACATCTGATGAACTTCGTGGATAACCACGATGTCACAAGAATCGCAAGTATTTTAACAAACAAAAACCACTTGCCGCTGACTTACGGCATCCTCTTTGGAATGCCTGGCATTCCCTGCATCTACTATGGAAGTGAATGGGGTGAGGAAGGCATCAAGGTACCGGATAATGACTACGCACTGCGCCCATGCTTTGAAGAACCAACACCGAACGAGCTGACCGGCTTCGTCAAGCAACTCATTGCCGTCCGCCGCGACAGCGATGCACTTTGCAACGGCGGCTACCGCAATATAGTAATCACGAACCACCAGCTCATCTTCGAACGCAAAAGCGATTCCGAACGGGTACTTGTCGCAATCAATGCCTCCGATTGCACATTCAACGCCCAAAACAGAGAATTGTCAGGAGAATATACCAATTTGATAACCGAAAAGACAGGAACACTGAACGGAAGTCTGGAAATGCCGGCTTACAGCGTACAGTATCTGAGAATGTAGCTGTTTTGTCAAATTGGGACGTAGTAAAGTTAAACTTTACTACGTCCCAATTTGAATATCAGGGTGTCCCCTCCGCAACTTTTTTATTTCATTACAACTTTTCGGAAGTTTTTCTTTCCTTTTTTCAGTACGATTCCGTCCCCGGTAAATTTATCTTTCTCCAGTGAAAGATAGATGTCGGATACTTTTTCGCCGTCTATGGATACGCCTCCCTGCTGTACTGCACGGCGTCCCTCTGATTTGGATGCAACCAACCCTGCTTTTACGAGTACTGTCAGAATGTCAGTCGCTCCGTCTGTCAAATCCTCTTCTGTCAGTTCTTTCATTGGCATATCTGCAGCAGCCCCCTGACTGAATAGTGCTTTCGCTGCTTCCTGCGCCTTCTTCGCCTCTTCTTCGCCGTGAACGAGTTTGGTCAGTTCAAATGCAAGGATTTCTTTTGCTGTATTGAGCTGCGCCCCTTCCCACTCATCCATCTTGTCGATTTCCTCCAATGGAAGGAATGTCAGCATACGGATGCATTTCAAGACATCGGCATCTGCTACATTCCTCCAGTACTGATAAAAATCAAACGGGGATGTCTTGTCCGGATCAAGCCATACGGCGCCGCTCTGAGTTTTTCCCATCTTCTTTCCTTCAGAATTCAAAAGCAGGGTAATTGTCATTGCGCTCGCATCTTTTCCAAGCTTGCGGCGAATCAGTTCCGTACCCGCCAGCATATTACTCCACTGGTCATCTCCACCGAACTGCAGGTTGCAGCCATACTTCTGATACAATGCGTAGAAGTCATAAGCCTGCATAATCATGTAGTTAAATTCAAGAAAACTAAGTCCTTTTTCCATTCTCTGTTTGTAGCACTCTGCAGTCAGCATACGGTTGACACTAAAATGTGCTCCGACATCTCGCAATACTTCAATATAGTTCAGTCCCATGAGCCAGTCTGCATTATTTACCATCAATGCCTTTCCATCGGAAAAATCAATGAATTTGCTCATCTGCTCTTTAAAGCAGTCACAGTTGTGCTGAATTGTCTCCGGCGTCATCATCTGACGCATATCTGTTCTTCCGGAAGGATCCCCAATCATTGCCGTACCGCCGCCAATCAGGGCAATCGGTTTGTTTCCTGCCATCTGCAGACGTTTCATCAGACAAAGTGCCATAAAATGTCCAACATGAAGGCTGTCTGCCGTCGGATCAAATCCGATATAAAATGTTGCCTTTCCGTTATTAATCAAATCGGAAATCAGTGCTTCATCCGTAACCTGGGCAATCAGGCCGCGTGCTTTTAGTTCTTCATAAAGTGTCATTTTTCTTTCTCCTTTTCCTGTCATTCTTGTTCCGGAATATGAAACTATTCCGCAGGGACCGACTTCTATCTATTCATCGCATTTCTGTACGTCTTTACCATTTAGCCAAATTCATCCTTGCACAAAATACACAGATAACCTTGGCTCATTATTGACACAAAACAGTAAATGGCTTCGGTTCGTTATTAATGAAATCGAGTAGGAGGAAATTTCTCCGATTGAGAAATTTCCGACCTCTCACACCACCGTGCGTACCGTTCGGTACAC